>NZ_JBWKEB010000025.1:0-103056 GCF_056435665.1 Amycolatopsis sp. NPDC043887 | reverse complement strand
TTATCCGAAGCAGTCATTCCTAGCAGTTTTTGGTGAGACACCCACTCAATCGCACTGAGCGAGAGCTTGGTTCGTGTCCCGGTCGGCCACCCGGTTTCCCTGGCGACTTGGAGAACTTTACACGCCCCGGAAGGGCCCGAAACAGGGGGGTACCTTAACTGCGTTTCCGCAGGTCAGCGGCCCTGTTTCGGGCCGGGGCCGCGATCAGCCCCCGACGCGCACGCCGGCGACGTTGCGCTTGCCCTTGCGGACCACGAGCCAGCGGCCGTGCAGAGCGTCGTCCGCGGACGGCTTCCACTCCTCGTCGGCGATCTTCGTGTTGTTGACGTACGCGCCGCCTTCCTTGACGGTGCGGCGCGCGGCGCCCTTGCTGTCGACGAGCCCGGCGGCGATCAGCAGGTCGACGATGGTCGACTCGCCGTTCGGGTCGACCTTGCCGTTGGGCACCTCGGCCATCGCGGCGTCGAGAGTCGCCGAGTCGAGCTCACGCAGCTCTCCCCTGCCGAACAGCGCCTGGCTCGCGGCGATGACCTGGCGGGTCGCCTCTTCACCGTGCACCAGGGTCGTGAAGTCCTCCGCCAGCTTCCGCTGCGCGGACCGCAGGTGGGGACGCTGCTCGGTGTCCTCGGCCAGGGCCGCGATCTCCTCCTGCCCGAGGAAGGAGAACATCCGCAGGTAGCGGATGACGTCGGCGTCGGCGACGTTCACGAAGTACTGGAACCAGGCGTACGGCGAGGTCATCTCCGGGTCGAGCCACACACTGCCGCCGCCGGTGGATTTGCCGAACTTGCGTCCTTCGGTGTCGGTGACCAGCGGCGCGGTCAGCGCGTGCGTGTGGCCACCGTCCGTCCGGCGGATCAGGTCGACGCCGCCGACGAGGTTGCCCCACTGGTCGGAGCCGCCGATCTGCAGCTTGCAGCCGTACTCGCGGTACAGATGCAGGTAGTCCTGCGACTGCAGCAGCAGGTAGCTGAACTCGGTGTAGGACATGCCGTCGGCCTCGAGGCGGCGCTTCACCGTCTCGCGGTTCAGCATCATGTTGACCGGGAAGTGCTTGCCGACGTCGCGCAGGAACTCGACCACGGTCTGCTTGCCGGTCCAGTTCAGGTTGTTCTCGATGACCGCGCCGGTCGGCGAGTCGTCGAAGTCGACGAAGCGCTCCAGCTGCCCGCGGATCCGGTCCGCCCACTCGGCGACGGTGTCCAGCGTGTTGAGCGTGCGCTCACCAGTGTCGCGCGGGTCGCCGATCATCCCGGTCGCGACACCAGCCAGCACGATCGGCCGGTGGCCGGCGCGCTGGAAGCGCGAGAGCATCAGCAGCGGGACCAGGTTGCCGGCGTGCAGGCTGGGCGCGGTCGGGTCGAATCCGCAATAGAGCGTGAGAGGTCCTTGGTCGAGGTCTCGCCGCAGTGCGTCGATGTCGGTGGATTGCGCGATCAGGCCGCGCCAGGTCAACTCGTCAAGGATGTGCTCGCTCACGCCTGTAGATCCTCCCGCACCAGGTCAACCGACTATCGGCCGGGGGCGGCCGCCCGTCGCTTGCCGCCACGGCGGTAGGTGGAGACCGCGGGCGATCCGTCGATCCAGAACCGCCACGGCGTGTCCATCGCCATCGCGACACCGACGCGCGGCCCGGTACGGATGTCCGCTCCGGGAACGCGCTCTCCGGAGAACAGCCGGACGGGTGACGCCGGGTCGGTCAGGTCGACGCCGTTCTCGGCACGGTCGATGCCGAGCACCGAGGTGAGGATGGCCGGGCCTTTCGCGAGTTCGCCGTTGCCGCGTGCCGACGGCCTGCGCGCCCTGGCGATATCCGCACCCGACACCACCTCCCCGGCACGCAGCAGCACGGCGCCCGGCTGCCCGTCTTCGGTGCCGACGACGTTCGCGCAGAAGTGCATGCCGTAGACGAAGTACACGTACAAGTGCCCCGCCGGTCCCCACATGACCGCGTTGCGCGGCGTCTTGCCGCGATAACAGTGCGACGCGGGGTCGTCGAGCCCTCGGTAGGCCTCGACCTCCACCAGGCGGACGGCGACCGTGCCGTCGGGACCGGTCGCTTCGATCACCGCGCCGAGCAGGAGTGTGGACAGCTCCACCGGATCCAGCGCCAGCTCGCGCCGGGTGAACTGTCTGCCGGTTTCCACGTGCCGCACTCCCCTTACGTCGCGTTCTCCCAGGCCGACCTTAACCGGACCGAGTATTGAGCGGTCGCTCAAACATGCTTTACAGTGGTTTGAGCGGACGCTCAATACTGGAGGGGGCTCCATGAGCCGAAGAGCGCTTTACGTCGAAACGGTGATCCGGACGGACCTGGACACGCTGTGGCGGTACACGCAGGATCCGCGTCTGCACGCACGGTGGGATCTCCGCTTCGCGCGGATCGAACCGGTCGCGGGCTCGCCGGGACGGTTTCGGTACACGACCGAGTTCCTGGGGTTCGTCGTCAGCGGGACCGGGACACACGCCGGGGAGAGCACGCGGCCGGACGGCGGCCGGACGTCCGCGTTGCGGTTCGCCTCCGCGGACCCACTGTCGCTCATCAGGTCCGGTTCGGGCTACTGGCGCTACACCCCGGTCGACGGCGGTGTCCGGTTCGTCACCGGCTTCGACTACACCACTCGATGGGGTGTCTTCGGCAGGTTCGCCGATCTGCTGTTCCGGCCGCTCTTCGGCTGGATGACGGCCTGGTCGTTCGACAGGCTCCGTCTGTGGCTCGAGACGGGCGGGCCGCCGGAACAGCTCCCGTTGCTCTCGCCCTCGGCGGGGCGCTGCCGCCGGAGCCCGCGGCCGGGCAAGGACGGCGTCACGCCCCGCATCCTCGACACCCTGGAGCAGGCATGATCTTCCGAGAAGCGCTGGGCACCGACTTCGAGTCGTTGCATCCGCGAATGCGTGAACGGCTGTCGCTGAGCACGGAGAACGGCGTCGGGATGATCGGCGTCGGCGTGATGGACGAGATCTGGCGCGGCGCCGCGTTCACCACGCCGTTCCTCCGGCTCGGCGCGTCGAGGCACATCCTGTTCCCGGAACGTGGCCGCAACGTCCCCTTCACCATCGAGAACTATCCGTACGTCGACTCGCTCGGCAGGGAGACGGTGTCGTTCGTACGCACCTTCGAACTGCCGGAACGGCGACGCCGGTTCGACGCTCAGATGATCTACAGCACCGAGCGCGGGAAGATCGTCGACTACTTGGGGACGCATCAGCACCTCGCCGTCGATCTCGACCTGACGGTGCGACCGGACGGTGGCTTCCGCATCCGGTCGGAGGAGTTCCGGATCCGCGAGGGCCCGCTTCGGTGTGTGGTGCCGCGATCCGTCGTCGGTGTGGCCGAGGTCGACGAGTGGTTCGACGCGGAGAGCGGACTCTTCCGCATCGAGATCCAGGTGACGAACCGGCGGTTCGGGCCGCTGTTCGGCTACCGGGGCGCTTTCGAGGCACGGTTCGTCGATCTGCGGCCGGGGGTGAGCGGCGCGGTGAAGCCCCTGCGTGAGAAGGTCCTGGACTGATGAACGGGCCCAGCACGAAACAGCGGTTGATCGACGGAGCGCTGGAGACGATCCGCACCAACGGGATCACCGCCGTTTCGGCCAGGACCGTCGCCACCGCGGCGGGTACCAACCAGGCGCTGATCTTCTACCACTTCGGCAGTGTCGAGGAGCTGATCGCGCAGGCCTGCGTGACGGCGACCGAAAGCCGCGTCGCCCACTTCCGTGACCGGTTCGCCGAAGTGACCACGCTCGGCGAACTGCTGGACCTGGGCCGGGTCATCCACGCGGAGGAACGCGCCGAGGGGAACATGACGGTCCTCGCCCAGGCACTCGCCGGCGCGCAGGGCGGCGGACGGCTGGCCGAGGCGACGCGGCAGGCGCTGGACAAATGGGTCCGCGAAGTCCAAGGGACCCTGGACCGCGTGCTGGCCGGTTCGCCGGTGCTCGAACTGGTGGAAACCGAAGGACTCGCTCACGCCGTCTCCGCCGGGTTCCTCGGTCTCACACTGTTCGAGTCGGTCGATCCGGACGGCGCCGAGCAGGCGTTGAGCGCGCTGGGACAGCTGGCTGTCCTGGTCGACGTCCTCGAAGGGCTCGGACCGGTCGCCACCCGCGCGGTGCGCGCGAAGCTCCGGAAGACCGCGAAGCGATCTTGAAGCGCGTGAAGGCCCCCTTCACGCGGCTGAGCCGAGTGAGGGGGCTTTCACGCGAGAGGTCAGCTCAGCCAGGCGCGGTGTTCGGCGACCCGCGCGACGAGCCGGTCCCGCTGCTCGGCGACCCGCTCCGGGGCGGTACCGCCGCGGGCGTTGCGTGAGCTCACCGAGCCCTCGACGGTCAGCACCTCGCGCACGGCGGGCGTCAGTGCCGGGTTGATCTTCTCGAACTCTTCGTCGGTCAGTTCGTCCAGGCCGACACCACGGGCCTCGGCGACGCGGACGCTCTCCCCCGCCGCTTCGTGCGCGACACGGAACGGAACGCCCTGGCGCACCAGCCATTCGGCGATGTCCGTGGCGAGGGTGAACCCGGCGGGCGCCAGTTCGGCGAGCCGGTCGGTGTGGAAGGTCAGCGTCTCGAGCATGCCCGCGATCGCCGGGAACAGCAGTTCCAGCTGCTCGACGGAGTCGAAGACCGGCTCCTTGTCCTCCTGCAGGTCACGGTTGTACGCGAGCGGCTGCGCCTTGAGCGTCGCGAGCAGGCCGGTCAGGTTGCCGATGAGCCGCCCGGCCTTGCCGCGGGTCAGCTCGGCGACGTCCGGATTCTTCTTCTGCGGCATGATCGAACTGCCGGTCGCCCAGGCGTCGTCGAGGGTGACGTAGCCGAATTCGGCGGTGTTCCAGATGATCACCTCTTCGGCGATCCTGGACAGGTTGACCGCGAGCATCGCGACGTCGAAGGCGAACTCGGCGACGAAGTCCCGCGAGGCCGTGCCGTCGATGGAGTTCTCGACGCTGGTGACGAAGCCCAGCTCCTCGGCGACTGCCTCCGGGTCGAGACCGAGCGAGGAACCCGCGAGCGCGCCGGAGCCATAGGGCGACTCGGCGGTGCGAGCGTCCCAGTCACGCAGCCGGGTGACGTCGCGCAGCAGCGACTGACCGTGCGCGAGCAGGTGGTGCGCCAGCAGGACTGGCTGGGCGTGCTGCAGATGCGTGCGTCCGGGAAGGATCGCGTCCGGGTGCCTCTTCGCCTGCGAAACCAGCGCGTCCACGACGCCGAGCGTGCCGGCGACCACCCGCCGGGCGGCGTCCCGCAGCCACATCCGGAACAGCGTCGCGACCTGGTCGTTGCGCGAACGGCCCGCCCGCAGCTTGCCACCGAGTTCGGTGCCCGCCCGCTCCAGCAGACCGCGTTCGAGCGCGGTGTGGACGTCTTCGTCGGCGACGGTCGGGGTGAACGCGCCCGACTCGACGTCCTGCGCGAGGGTGTCCAGCGCGGCGAGCATGCCGGTCAGCTCGTCGTCGGTGAGCAGCCCCGCCTTCCGCAGCACTCTCGCGTGGGCCCGCGACCCGGCGATGTCGTACGGCGCCAGCCGCCAGTCGAAATGGGTCGACGCGCTCAGCGCCGCCATCGCCTCCGCCGGCCCGCTGGCGAACCGGCCGCCCCACAGCTGCACCGGCTGCTCATTCCCGCTCACAACACTCCTCGGATTCCTTGGTTCTCTTCAGGCGACTGACCGGTCGAAGGTAGCGCCTGTGGTGAAGTCGTACAGCGCGCGCTCGTCGCGCGCGGAGTTCACGACCGCGTTGCCGCGGTGCAGGACCAGCCGCACCTCGCCGGACACCCGCCCGGTACTGACCTTTTGCAGTTCCTCGTGCGCGGTGACCAGCGCTACCGCGGCCGGTCCCTCGTAGATCTCGCGTCCTCTGAGCCCGAAGGCGCCGACACGGCGGTTCAGCTGCTGGAAGGCTTCCAGCAGCGTCACGGTCTCCCCGTCGATGGCCACCGGCACACCCTCGTCGAAGGTGATGACCAGCTTCTCCGGGTCGTCCGGGAAGGCGAACCCGTCAGGCGTCACCTTCGGTCTCCTCACCGCCGTCCACTGTGGACGACCGTCGGGCCAGCGCCATGAAGCGCTCGGCCAGGTCTTTGCCGGACAACGGTTCCCTCGCGATCACCGCGACCGTGTCATCGCCGGCGATGGAACCGACGACCTCCTCCAGCGCCGCCCTGTCGATGGCGCTGGCCAGGAACTGCGCCGCGCCCGGCGGGGTGCGCAGCACCGTCAGGTTGCCCGACGAGTCCGCCGAAACGAGCAGTTCGGCGAGCAACCGCGAAAGCCTCGACGTGCCACCCTGCACCCCGCGTACCGGGCTGCCGTCCTCGGGAATGACATACACCGGCGCGCCGGAATCCGCACCCCGGAGCTTGACCGCGCCCAGTTCGTCGAGGTCCCGCGAAAGCGTCGCCTGCGTGACTTCGATACCTTCCGCCGCCAGGAGCTTCGCGAGCTCCGTCTGGCTGCGGATGGCCATCGTGGACACGAGTTCGGTGATCCGTGCCTGCCGGGTGACCCTGCTGCCGGTCATCGTCGCTTCTCGTCCATCAGCCACACCAGCAGCGCCTTTTGGGCGTGGAGACGGTTTTCGGCCTCGTCCCAGACCGCGCTGGCCGGTCCGTCGATGACCTCGTCGGTGATCTCCCAGCCGCGGTGCGCGGGCAGGCAGTGCAGCACGATCGCCTCGTCCGCGGCGCGGCGCATCAGCGCGGCGTTGACCTGCAGCTCGCGGAACGGGCCGACGCGGTCGAGACCGTCGTTCTCCTGGCCCATGGAGGTCCAGGTGTCGGTGACGACGACGTCCGCGCCTTCGACCGCGGCGTACGGATCGGTGAAGACCGTGGTGCTGCCGCCGGTCTCCGACGACCGGTGCTTCGCGTCGAGCATGACCTGCTGATCCGGCTGGAAGCCCTCCGGCGAGACGACGCGGACGTGCATCCCGGCCGTGGTCCCGCCCAGCAGCAGCGAATGCGCCATGTTGTTGGCGCCGTCGCCGAGGTACACCAGGGTGAGCCCGGCGAGCTTGCCCTTGCGCTCGCGGATGGTCATCAGGTCGGTGAGCACCTGGCACGGGTGGAACTCGTCGGTGAGCGCGTTGATCACCGGGATGCTCGCCGCCGACGCCATCGCGTCGATGCGCTTCTGGGCGAACGTCCGCCACACGATCGCGTCCAGATACCGCGAGAGCACCCGTGAGGTGTCCTCGATGGTCTCTTCGCGGCCTAGCTGCATGGAGCGGCCGTCGACGATGACCGGGTTCCCGCCGAGCTGGGCGATGCCCACCTCGAAGGAGAACCGGGTCCGGGTGGAGTTCTTCTCGAAGATCGCCGCGACGGACTTGCCCTCCAGCGCGCGGGAGCTGAGCGGCTCGGCCTTCAGCTGGTCGGCGAGATCCAGGATCTCGGCCTGTTCGGCGGGGCTGAGATCGTCGTCACGAAGGAAGTTGCGGAGCATGCGTTTCGTCTCTGTCCTAGGTGGTGGTGGTGGTGGTGGTGGAATCGAGCGCCCCGGGAAGGGCTTCGAGGAATCCCGCGGCCTCTTCGGCGCTCAGGATGAGCGGCGGTGCCAGCCGAATGGTGTCGGGTGCGATCGGGTTGACCAGGTATCCCGCGTCCTGCGCGGCCTTGGCGACCGTCGCCGAGACCGGTTCGCGTAACGCGATGCCGAGCAGCAGCCCCGCACCGCGGACCCGGGACACCAGCGGGTGGCCGAGCTCCTCCACACGGGACGCGATGTCCTTGCCCAGTGCGGAAACGTGATCGTTCAGGTTGTCCTTGGCGATGGTCCTGAGCACGGCGAGCCCGGCGGCGCAGCAGATCGGGTTGCCGCCGAAGGTGGTCCCGTGCTGACCTGGCTTCATCAGCTCGCCTGCCTCGCCGACGCCGATGACCGCGCCGATCGGCAGCCCGCCGCCGAGTCCCTTGGCCAGCGTGACGACGTCCGGGACGATGCCGGTGTGCTGGAAGGCGAACCACGCGCCGGTGCGGCCGATGCCGGTCTGTACCTCGTCGAGGACCAGCAGGGTCCCGGTCGCCTTGGTGATCTCCCGCGCCGCCTGGAGGTAGCCGTCCGGCGCCGGGACGACGCCTGCCTCCCCGAGGATCGGCTCGAGGAACACCGCCGCGGTTTCGGTGTCCACCGCGGCGCGAAGCGCGTCGACGTCACCGTAGGGAACGTGGGTGACGCCCGGGACCAGCGGCGCGAACGCGTCCCGCTTCGACGGCTGACCGGTCAGCGAGAGCGCGCCCATGGTGCGCCCATGGAAGGCCCCCTCGCAGGCGACGATCTTGGTCCGGCCGGTGAGCCTGCTGATCTTCAGCGCGGCTTCGTTGGCCTCCGCGCCGGAGTTGACGAACAGCACCTTCGCGTTGCCGGACAGGCCGGCGACGTCCAGGAGGGTTTCGGCCAGTTCGACGGCGACCGGATTCACGTAGAGGTTCGAGGTGTGCCCGAGTTTCGCGACCTGTTCGGTGACCGCGGCGACCACGGCGGGGTGCGCGTGGCCGAGCGCGTTGACCGCGATCCCGCCCAGCAGGTCGACGTACGGTTTGCCGTCGGCGTCCCAGACCTTCGCCCCCTCGCCGCGGACCAGGGCCAGCGCCGGGGTGCCGTAGTTGTCCATGAGGGACGACTTCCAGTGCTCCTGGCCGTCTACATTGGACTTGTACGTGGTCACGGAAGCTCCGTTTCGGGGAAGACCATGGTACCGATGCCGCGGGAGGTGAAGACCTCCAGCAGGACCGAATGGGCGATGCGGCCGTCGATCACGTGCGCACGACGGACGCCGCCGCGGATGGCGCGCACGCAGGCCTCCATCTTCGGGATCATGCCGCTGGCGAGGCCGGGCAGCAGGGTTTCGAGACGGTCCACGCGGATCCGGTCGACCAGCGAACCGCGGTCCGGCCAGTTGGCGTACAGGCCCTCGACGTCGGTGAGCACGACGAGTTTCTCCGCGCCGAGAGCGGCGGCCAGCGCACCGGCGGCGGTGTCGGCGTTGATGTTGTGCACGATGCCGTCGACGTCCGGGGCCACGGTGGACACCACCGGGATCCGGCCCGCGTTGACGATGTCGAGCACCGCGTCCGGGTTGACCTCGGAAACCTCGCCGACGAGCCCGATGTCGACCGGTACACCGTCCACAGTGGCCTGTTTGCGCTCGGCGGTGAACAGCCGCGCGTCCTCACCGGAGATGCCGACCGCGTACGGGCCGTGCGCGTTGATCAGGCCGACCAGTTCGCGGCTGACCTGACCGGTCAGCACCATGCGGACGATGTCCATCGTCTCGGGCGTGGTGACACGCAGGCCGCCCTTGAACTCGCCCTCGACGCCGAGCCGGTTGAGCATCGCGGTGATCTGCGGGCCGCCGCCGTGCACCACCACCGGACGCAGGCCGGCCATGCGCAGGAAGACCATGTCCTCGGCGAAGGCCTGCTTGAGGCTCTCGTCGATCATGGCGTTGCCGCCGTACTTGACCACGACGGTGGCGCCGTGGAATCGCTGCAGCCAGGGCAGGGCCTCGATGAGGATCGAAGCCTTCTCGGCGGCGGTCGCGAGCCGCTCGTCCGCGGGGACGGTGGATTCGGAAGGGCTCATGACGAGTACGCGCTGTTCTCTTCGACGTACGCGTGCGAGAGGTCGGTCGTGTAGATCGTCGCCCCGTTTTCGCCGAGACCGAGGTCGACGACGATCTGGATGTCCCGGCCCGAGAGGTCGGCCTCGGAGCGGTCCGCCGCGGGCGTGCCGTCGGCGAACAGGGTGACGCCGTTGATCGCGATGGCGACCTTCTCCGGGTCGATCTTCGCGGGTACCCGGCCCAGCGCCATGGCGATGCGGCCCCAGTTCGGGTCCGAACCGAACAGCGCGGTCTTGACCAGGTTGTCCTCCGCGATCGTGCGGCCGACGGCGATGGCGTCGGCCTCGTTCGCCGCACCGGTGACCGTGACGTCGACGTACTTGGTCGCGCCTTCGGAGTCCGCGCGCAGCTGCAGCACGAGGTCGAGACTGACCGCGGTGAGGAGCTCGGTCAGTTCGGCCTCGGTCGGCTCGACGCCGCTGGCGCCGGACGCGAGGACGAGCACCGTGTCGTTGGTGGAAGTACCGCCGTCGACATCGAGCCTGTCGAAGGTCACGCCGGTGGCGGCGCGCAGGGCCTTGTCCAGGACTTCCGGCGTGACGACCGCGTCGGTGGTGAGGACGGAGAGCATCGTCGCGAGGTTCGGGGCGAGCATGCCCGCCCCCTTGGCGAACCCGCCGACGCTCCAGCCGCTGTCGTGCTTCGCGGCGGCCTGCTTCGGCTTGGTGTCGGTGGTCATGATCGCGGTGGCGGCGGCGAGATCGGCGTCGGTACCGGTGCCGAGGCCGGCGAAGGCGGTGTCCACGCCGGAAAGCAGCGCGTCCATCGGCAGCCGTTCGCCGATCAGCCCGGTCGAGCAGACCGCGACCTCGATCGCGCCCGCTTCGAGGAGTTCGGCGACCTTCTCCGCGGTCTTGTGGGTGTCCTGGAAACCGCCGGGGCCGGTGGCGGCGTTCGCGCCGCCGGAGTTGAGGACGACGGCCTTGAGACGCTGCTGCTTGAGCACCTCTTGCGACCACAGGACGGGCGCGGCCTTGATCACGTTGCGCGTGAACACGCCGGCCGCGACCTGCAGCGGCCCGTCGTTGACGACGAGCGTGAGGTCGAGCTTGCCCTCGGCCTTGATTCCGGCGGCGACGCCCGCGGCACGGAATCCCTTCGGCTGGGTGACGGTCACGGAGCGACTCCTACGGTCGGTAGTCCGGTGGTTTCCGGGAGGCCCAGTGCGATGTTCATCGACTGGACGGCACCTCCCGCGGTGCCCTTGGTCAGGTTGTCGATGGCCGCGACCACGATCAGGCGCCGGGTGTCGGCGTCGACGGTGACCTGCAGCTGGACGTTGTTCGAGCCGACGACCGAAGCCGAGGACGGCCACTGGCCCGCGGGCAGCAGCTGGACGAACGGCTCGGTGGCGTACGCCTTTTCGTAGACCTCGCGGGCGCCATCGGCGTCCAGGTCGGTCTTCAGCGGAGCGCTCGCGGTGGTGAGGATCCCGCGCGGCATCGGGGCCAGCACGGGAGTGAAGGACACCTTGACCCGCTCACCCGAGACCGCGGAAAGGTTCTGCGCGAATTCGGGGGTGTGGCGGTGGGCACCGCCGACGCCGTACGCGGCGGCCGAACCCATCACCTCCGAACCGAGGAGGTTCGGCTTCAGGCTCTTGCCCGCGCCCGAGGTCCCGGTGACGGCGACGACGTTGACCTCCGGCTCGACCAGGCCCGCGGCGAGCGCCGGGGCGAGCGCGATCGAACCGCCGGTCGGGAAGCAGCCGGGGACCGCGATGCGTTTGGTCCCGGCGAGGCGCTCGCGGGCACCGGGGAGTTCGGGGAGCCCGTACGGCCATTGCCCCGCGTGGTCGCCGCCGTACCAGCGCTGCCAGTCTGCCGCGTCCGAGAGGCGATGGTCCGCGCCGAGGTCGATCACCAGGACGTCCGGGACCAGCCGCGCGGCGATGGCGCCGGAATGGCCGTGTGGCAGGGCGAGGAAGACGACGTCGTGCCCGGCCAGGGTCTCCGGGGTCGTCTCCAGCAGGACACGGTCCGCCAAGGGCGCGAGGTGCGGCTGGTGCTGGATGAGCGGCGTCCCCGCGGAGCTGGCCGCGGTGAGCGCGCCGATCTGGACTTCGGGATGGGTCAGCAGCAGGCGCAGGAGTTCGCCTCCCGCGTACCCGCTGGCTCCGGCCACCGCGATCTTCACCGTCATACGCATGATTATGCACTCCCATGCAAGTTCAATCAAACAAAGTCGTGTGGCTCACCCGATTCGGGACTCAGTGGTTGCCATCGGAAGTCCTCCGGGGGTATTCGGCGGATCCAGGTTTCCGCTGGGCGTGCGGCCGCGAGGTCCTCGTACCGGGTTGTACTCGGGCCTCGCGGCCGTGCGTCCAGCGGGAAGCTGGGCCGTCGAATACCCCCGGAGGACTTCCGATGGTGACCACTTAGTACGGGCATCCTTGACCGCATGACCGACACGCCCGCCCGGCTGCTGAGCCTGCTGTCACTCCTGCAAACCCCACGCGAGTGGCCTGGCAGCGAGCTCGCCGACCGGCTGGAGGTCAGTCCGCGGACCATCCGGCGCGACATCGACCGCTTGCGTGAGCTCGGTTACCCCGTCGAAGCGTCGCGAGGTTCCGAAGGCGGTTACCGGCTGGCCGCCGGTACGGCGATGCCGCCGCTGCTGCTCGACGACGAGGAGGCCGTCGCGATCGCGGTCGGTCTCCGGAGTGCCGCCGGGCAGGCGATCTCGGGAATCGAGGAGTCTTCGGTGCGGGCGCTGGCCAAACTCGAGCAGGTGCTGCCGTCGCGGCTGCGGTATCGGGTCGGCGCGCTGGGCGCCGCGACCGTGCCGATCCCCGGCGCCGGGTCCGCGGTGGACCCGGAACACCTCACGGTCTTCGCGGGCGCGATCGCCAACACCGAACGGACCCGGTTCACCTATCGCACCGGCGACGGAACCGAATCCCGGCGGCATGTGGAACCGCATCGGCTCGTCTCCGCCGGACGCCGGTGGTACCTGCTCGGCTACGACCTCGACCGGGACGACTGGCGGATCTTCCGCGCGGACCGGATCTCGGAACCGCGGGCGACCGGTGGCCGGGCGACGCCGAGACAGCCACCCGCGAAGGATGTGGCGGCCTATGTCACCGACAAGATGTACAGCCTCCTTCCCACCTACAGCGCACGCGTGACCCTGCACGCGCCGATCGGCCAGGTCTCCCCCGCGATCGGCGAGGGATCCGGCGAGCTGGAACCGATCGACGACGAGAGCTGCGTTTTCCACGCGGGCACGGACACCCTGGACTGGCTCGCGTTCCGCATCCTCGGGCTCGGCTGCGAATTCACCGTGCACGAACCGCCGGAACTGATCGATCATCTCAGGGAGATGGCGGCCAGGGCTCGGCGCGGAACGAAGTCCACAGTGGACTGACGGCGGTCGCGAGGACTTGCCCGCCCTCGCGACCGCACTGGTTCAGCCGGGTTCACCTCCCTCTCGCCTGCTCGGCGGGATCGGGAGATACGCGCCCCTGCGCTCCGGGTCGCAACCGACCCTGGGCAACCGGGCCCGGATCCCGCCCGGTGTCCGCTCGAACCGCCGTGCGATCTCCTCGACGCTTTCCCCGGCCAGCCAACGGCTTTCCAGTTCCGCGTCCAGCTCGTCGGACCACGGCGAGCCCTGCTGGGCGGGGCGGTCCGCCGATCTTCGGCGGCCGTTCCTGGCGTTGCCCCGCCCGGCGAACGCCAGGAGGGTGTCGGAAAGGACGGTCGCCAAGGCCGGTACGGCTTCGGCGTCCATATCGAGCCTGCCTTCGGCGACAGGCTCTTCTTGCGGTCCGGCTCCGCCGACCATGACGGTCACCCAGCGGTCTTCCCCGGCCGCGCCGCCACCCTCACGGGCGGCGACCTCGATGCGATAAACGGTGTCCTGCACGCGGATCTCGGTCCGGTGCTCTTCGACGATGGTCATGCCGGAGACGCTAACGGGCGGCGCCGACAGTTTTCCGGCGCGGTGAGGGGACTCGGTGCGTGACCGGAACTTTCATCGCTTTCCGGACCGCGAGGGTGCCGCTCACGCACTATCGGCCACCCCTGTTGCCGCACCTAAGTGATCCAGACCGCGCTCACCCGCGATTTAGCGTTGCTCACCGGTTCTTTCACGACGGATGACCGGCCGGCACGGATCGACGATTTTCGGGGAGGAAACATGAAAACCAAAGCACGCCGGATGGCGCTTTTCGTGACAATGCTCGTGTTCACGATCGGGGCCGTCTTCGTCACGCCCGCCTCGGCCGGGACGGCGGCGTCCGCCACCGCGCAGGCCACCTGCACCGGAGCGGATTCCTGCTGGTTCACCTGGGGTCGCATCCAGGCAGGCGACTGCACGATGGACAACGCGAAATGGACGCTCAGACGCAACGGCAGCGCTTCGTTCGAAGCGACGATCGTCAGCAGCGACAGCAACGACGCGTGGCTGATGTGGGTGAACACCCTGGACAGCAACGGCATCGTCCTCGGGCCCATCCATCACGGCGGTGACACCAAGTTCGTCAAGGGCACCGTCAAGAACGTGTGGCACTGGTGGTTCGCCGAGGGGTCGTTCGACGCCGCGTTCTTCGACCGCATCCACAGCATGCGGATGACGAGCCACTGCTAGCGGACACACGCCGGGGCCGCAGCTCAGTGTCCCCAATGTCGCATTGGGGACACTGAGCGCTTCCAATGCGGCATTGGAAACCTGACCGGCTCCCGATCCGCCACCCACACCCTGAAGCGACCAAACGCCCCAACCTCAACGGCCATGTCGCGAAAGCCACTTTCGAGACACCAGACGTCCCCAAAGTGGCTTTCGCGACACCGGCCCGCCCACGAACGCGACACGAAGCGTTCGACCTTCTCGTCACAGAAAACGCCCCGGTCCAGGAAATCCGGACCGGGGCGTTTCCAGCGAGAAACTCAGAAAGGCAGCGCCTGAGCCAGCGCCTCCTTCTTCACTTCGGTGACCGAGGACGGAAGGTCGGACTTGGCGGCCGCGGAAGCACCGGCGGGAACCGGCGCCGGGACCGGGGAGCACTGCACGTCCGAACCGTTGCCCGGCTTGCGCACCGGCAGCTTTCCGGTCAGCAGGTAGTCCGCGATCTTGTCGTCCACACAGGACACACCGGACAGTGAGCCCGAGTGCGTCGTGCCGCCCGGAGCGCTGATCAGGCTGGAGTTCGGGTAGCGCTTGCGGACCTCGAGGCTGCCGGGGTACGGCGTCGCGGCGTCGTTCTCCTCGTTGACCAGCAGGATGCCGGGGACCTTGCTCCCGTCGATCTCCACCGGCTTGCCCGGTTTGGCGGGCCAGTCGAGGCACGGCGCGTTGAACCAGGCGTTGCCCCAGGTTTCGAACGGCGCCCGGAAGTGCGTGACCCAGTTGTCGAACTTCCAGCGGGGCCAACTCTGCGGCCACGCCACGTCGGTGCACTGCACGGCCGCGTACACCGCGTAGCCGTTGTCCTGGCCCGGCGGGTTGGAGTCGTCGTACAGGCCCTTCAGGGTCTGCCAGTCACCCTTGTGCACCCAGCCGGCGAACGCGTTCGCGATGTCTTCCCAGCCGAACACGTAGTAGCCCGCCTGCAGGAAGATGTCCGTCCACTCGGACCCGCCGATGACGCCGCCCGCGGGCTTGTCGTACAGCTTCTTCTGCTCGGCGTACCACAGCTTCTCGACCGCGGCCGCGGTCTTGCCGAGGTGGTAGACGTCGTCGTACTTCGCGAGCCAGCCGAAGTAGATCTTGATGTTCTTGTCGAAGGCGATGTCCTGGTTCAGGTTCGCCTTGTACCAGACGTCGCGGGGGTCGACGGTGCCGTCGAACACCATCCGCCGCACGTTCTGCGGGAACAGTGTGCTGTAGACCTGCCCGAGGTAGGTGCCGTAGGAGAAGCCGTAGTAGTTGATCTGCTTCTCGCCCAGCGCCTTGCGCAGGCTGTCGACGTCCTTCGCCACATCGATGGTCTTGATGTGGTCGAGTATCGCGCCGTTCTTGGCGCACGCCTTCGCGTAGCCCTTCGCCTTCTCACGCCACGCGGTCTCGATGGCGCGCGTGGTCGGCACGTACTGCGGGCGGTTGTAGGAGGCGTAGTTCCCGTCGCAGGTCAGGGACGGCTTGCTCTCTCCCACGCCGCGCGGGTCGAAGCCGATCCAGTCGTACTCCTCACCGGCCTTCTTGGGGACGGCCCTGCCGAGGGTCGAGAGGCCGAGGCCGGAGCCGCCGGGTCCGCCCGGGTTGACCAGCATGACCCCCTGCGACTTGGCGGCCTTGTGCTTCACGCGCGAGACGGCGATCGAGATCTTCTCCCCGCCGGGCTTCGCGTAGTCCAACGGGACCTCGAGGAAACCGCATTCCGCGCCGGCCTTGACCAGGCTCGGGCGGGTACAGGCTCCCCAGGAGATGGGCTTCGGATCGAAGTCCGACGCCGAGGCGGCCGTGGCGGAGGGAGCGAGCGCCATGGTGCCGACGCCGATCCCCGCGACCGCCAGGGCGGCAACGAATTTCTTCACTGTGTTCCTTTTCGTCCGCGTTCGACCCGGTCGGGCCGAAGCTACCGAGAACCGGCTTCAATCTCGCTGACCGACACGTTGACCGCCATCCCTCTTTAGTCGGTATCCGGTCTGAGAACGGGGTCCGATCCGGGCATATCCGTCTTGTCGGTCCCCTGTCGTACGCTCGCGGCGCCCACTGGGGAAAGGAGAACGCGTGGACGAGGTGAAAAGCCTGGTTTCGGCGGTTCGCAACGGTTTGGCCGGACTGGCCGATCCGGAAAAGGCTCCGTCGATGCGGGCGTACATGAAGTCGGAGATGCCGTTCCTCGGGGTGGCGTCCCCGCCTCGGACGGCCTTGCTGAAGCGGGTTTACGCCGAACATCCGCTACCCGATCGAGTGAGTTTCTCGACGGCGGTTCTCACCTTGTGGCGTGAAGCGGAATTCCGTGAAGAGCGCTATGCGGCGATCGCCCTGTCCGGTCACCGTGCCTACGCCCGCTGGCAGGACGGCGATCTGCTCGGCCTGTACGAGGAGATGATCGTGACGGGCGCCTGGTGGGACTACGTGGACGAAGTCGCGATCCGCCGGGTCGGGCCGATCCTGCGGGCGGAGCCGGATACGGTGACCACGCTGATGCTGACCTGGGCCTACGACGAGGACAGGTGGCGTCGCCGCACGTCGGTCATCTGCCAGATCGGCGCCAAGGGCGGAACGGACACCGACCTGCTCACCCGCTCGGTCGAAGCCAACATCGACGACAAGGACTTCTTCCTGCGCAAAGGGATCGGCTGGGCCCTGCGCGAGTACGCGAAGACCGAGCCGGACTGGGTGCGCGCCTTCGTCACCGCGCATCCGGCGCTGTCCACGCTGTCCAGGAAGGAGGCGCTCAAGCACCTGGGCGAGTGAGCACCGGCCGGGGAACGAGGGCGATGAGTTCCTCGATCTCTCCGCCGAGTTCGGGCATCAGCTCTCGAAGGTCTTTCAGGTCGCGGAGCAGGATGAGTCGCGTCTCGCGGGGCGGTTCCTTCTCCAGCAATGCCCTGAGTTCACGTGTCGCGTCGGCGTGACGTCCGAGGGCGAGGAGATAGAAGAGCGGCTGAACCCGGTCCTCCCAGCCGAGGTCTTCTGCCGCGTTCCGCTTGACTGCTTCGTCGAGGCCGGCGGCGAAGGACTGGTGAGCTTCCTCAGTTCTTCCAGCCTTCAGCCAGGCGATCGCGAGGAGATTGCGAGCCCACACGGACTCCGGCGCTAGCGGACGCAGGATCTCCATCGCCTCGTCCGTCTCCCCCGCGAACAGCAAAGCCTCCCCGAGGTTCTCGCGGTGATCGGCGTCATCGGGATCCGAGACGACCAGTTCGCGCAGCTCCCGGATGGCTTCGCCGTACTCACCCGCCTGACGGTGGATGTCCGCGCGCAGGGCGCCGGTCTCGTCGTCACCGGCGGCCAGCGCGCTGTCCACATCGGACAAAGCGCCCTCGAACTCGCCGAAGAGGAGGCGGTGGTGGGCACGCCGATAGAAGGCGTATCCCTCGTCCTGTCCCAGCCGGACCCCCTCGTCCAACGCGGCGCGGGCTTCCTCGTGCCGGTCGAGACCTCTGAGGATGTCCCCCCGGGTGGTGTGGAAGAAGGCCATCTCCGGGCTCGCCGCGACCGCGACGTCGATGTCGGCGAGAGCGGCCGGATGATCGCCGGACCTCCGGTGCGTCATCGCGCGCCGAGCGTACGCCGGCACGTTACCGGGTTCGAGTTCGATCGCGCGGCTCAAAGCCTCCAGCGCTTCGCCATTCCTTCCCAGGCGGCTGAGCACTATTCCTCGCTGGAGGTGATTCTCGGCGTCTTCGGGGGCCAGTTCGATGGCGCGCTCGTAGTCGGCGAGCGCTGCCACGCGGTCCTCCAGGCCGTCGTGCGCCTGGCCCCGCATGTAGTACGCCCACTCGTAGTCCGGGTCGATCCGGAGCGCGGTGGTGAAGCCGTCGATGGCGAGCCGGTGCCGCTTGCCACGGTGGTGGAACGCCGCCCGGATCGCATGGGCACTGGCACTGTCCGGGTCCGCCGCGACGATCGCGTCGAAAGTCGCCGACGCGGCGTCGACGTCTCCGGTCTGATCGAGGAACGACGCGAGCTCGGTCAGGTAGAACACGTCCTTCGGGCGGAGGGCGACGGCCGCGCGGTGGCCGGCGAGCGCCTCTTCCTTGTCGCCGAGCTCCGCGAACAGCGTGGCCCGGTAGTGGACGGCCCAGGCGTAGTCGGGATCGAGCCAGATCGCGATGTCGATCTCGTCGATCGCCTTCCGGACGTCGCCGCGCTTGAAGTGCACCTCGCTCCGGATGGTGTAGGCCCACCGGTGATCGGGCTGGAGACGGACGGCCTCGTCGAGGTCGGCCATCGCACCCTCGAGGTCGCCGAGCTCTGCCCTGGCCGAACCGCGACCACGCCACGAGTAGGCGTAGGTGGGATCGAGCTCGATCGCCCTGTCCAGATCCGACTGCGCCCGTTCCCAGTCGCCCTCGTTGCGGAACAGGTTGCCCCGATCGCTCCACGCATAGGGATCGGCGGGGTTCAGATCGACAGCCCGGTCGAAGTCCCGCTTCGCCGCGGCGACGTCGTCTTGCCCTTCGTAGGCCCACGCGCGGCGCCGGAGCACGGTGGAAAGCCGGGCCGCGTCGAGTTCGCCCGCACCGGCGAGCAGGTCGAGCACCGGGATCTCACCGTCGCCGACCGCGGCGGCCAGGCGCTGCCCCCAGCCCAGGACCGCTGGCGCGTCCGCGTCGGCACCCGCCTGCTCCATCATGCGCGCCCAAACGCGGGCGGAAGCGGTGCCGGTGGTGATCATCTCGGCGGCGCCGAGCAGCGCGTCCGGCAGCGCCTCGGCCGGGTCGCCGCAGAGCCGGTGGTAGGTCTGTTCGAGCTTTCGCTTCTGCCAGCGCTCGTCGTTCCACGCATCGCGGTGGCGGCTGAAGCCGAGTTCGGCGCACCGGCCTTCGTAGTACTCGCTGAGCCTGCGGTGACGTTCGGCGAACTCGCCGGGTGAACGGCCGCGTTCCATGCGCACCATCGGGCCGCGGACCACCGGGTGATAGCGCACCGGGAGCTCACGGCGCCCGACGAACGGCAGTTCCCGCAGCCAGCGGAAGATCTCCCCCGCGCTTTCCTTCCCGGTCAGCACGCCGATGACGTCCTCGTCCAGGAAGCGGGGCAACGACGCCGTGGCGGCGATGTCCTTTCTGGCCTTTTCGGGAACCCAGTGCAGGAACCGCTTGACCGCGTCGTCGCTGGGATCGCCGACCGCGTCCGCTTCGGCGGGGTTCCCGCGAGCCAGCATGGCGACGAGAACGGGCAGGCCGTCGGTCAGCCGCAGCACGATCTCGACGACCTTTTCGTCGGTGATCCCGTGCTCGGCGAGCAGGCGGCGCGCCTCCGGCTCGGTGAACGGCCGGAGTTCGATCTCGCGCACCAGCGGCGCGTGCCGGTTCCATTTCGCCTCGTCCAGCGGGAACTGGCCCGCGACCGTGAACACCAGGTTCTGCGGGAGATCGCCGTACAGTCCTCCGAACAGGTCGAGCAGCCAGGTCTCCAGTACCGGCGCCGTCCGTTCGAAGGTGTCGAAGAACAGCGCGATCTGCCGGGTCTCCGGAATACGCCAGAGATCTTCGACGAACGGTTTGGTCAGCTCTTCCGCCGGTTCCAGGAGCAGCTGGACATCGGCCTTCCGCTTGAACTTCGCCGCGAGGTAGACCTGCAACTGCTCCAGCTGTTTCGCCGTCGCGTCCGCGTCGATCGCGTCGGCGGCGATGCTTCCGCCGGGCAGGGTCTTCGCCACGCCGAGGCCGGCCTTGACCACGGTCTTCGTCACGAGCTCGCGGCCTGCCGCCGGAGCCTGCGGATCGTTGTGGAGCCGTTCCCTGGCCTTGAGGTAGGACTCGTGGCGTTTCTCGAACCGGCGCATCTCGTGCCCGGCGCGAGCGAGGTCCTTCGCCAGTTTGACCAGTGTCGCGGGCAGATCCTGTTGCCGGTCGTCCGCGAAGCCGACGGCGGCGCGGGTTTCCTCGGCGATACCGCGAAGCTGGTCGAGCAGGAAGGACTTGCCGACCCCGGCGAGACCGTGCACCGAGTACAGATACCGGCGGCGCCGGTCGCTTCCGGGCAGCCCCAGATTGCTCCGGAAGTCCTCACGTTCCCCGACCCTGCCGACGAAACCGTCGCTCAGCCGGGCGCGGGCGATGTCTTGGATACTGGACCGACCGTCTGGACGTGACACAAGTCCTCACTTTGCCACACCTGAAGCGCGTGAAGGCCCCCTTCCCTCGGCTGAGCCGAGGGAAGGGGGCCTTCACGGGACTTTCGGGTCAGGCCCGCAGGCTCGCGCCGAAGCGTTCACCCGCGACCGCGACAGCGGCGTCGCGGGCCTTGGTGGCCTCGTCGACGGTCAGCGTGCGGTCCGCGGCACGGAACCGCAGCTTGTACGCCACCGAACGCTTGCCCTCGCCCAGCTGCTCACCCTGGTACGAGTCGAACAGCGTGATGTCCTCGAGCAGTTCGCCCGCGCCTTCACGCAGCGCCTCGGCCAGGTCGGCCGACGGGACGCTGGTCTCGGCGACGAGGGCGACGTCGAGCAGCACCGGCGGGTACGCCGAGATCCGCGGCGCCGGACGGCCGTCCGGGATCGGGATCGCGTCCAGGTCGAGTTCCATCGCGACGGTGCGCGGCGGCAGCCCGAGCGCCTCGACGACCTTCGGGTGCAGCTCGCCGGCGTAGCCGACGGGCCACTGCCCCACCCGCAGCTGCGCGCAGCGGCCGGGGTGCCACGGCGGCTGGTCCGCCGCGGCCGTGGTCAGCTCGACACCGGCGGCCTGCGCCACCAGCCGGGCGGCCTGCACCGCGTCGGCCCAGTTCGCCTGCTCGCCCGCACCCCACCAGCCGGCACGGGCACGCTGGCCCGCGAGCACGACGGCGACGTGCAGCGGCTGCGGCGGGACCGCCGCCTCCAGCACCGCGAGCTCCTCGTCGGTCGGGCGCCGGTCCACCCCGAGCGAAGGCATCGGGATCGGGTTCGGCCCGGGCAGCACGACCTGTCCGATGTGGAACAGCGAGACATCCTTGAAACCACGGGAGATGTTGCGCTGCAAGGTATCCAGCAGCCCAGGCAGCAAGGTGCTCGCCATCCGGTCCTTGTCCGCCTCCAGCGGGTTGCGGACCTTCACGGTGCTGCGGCGGACGTCGTCCTCGGGCAGCCCGAACGCGTCCCAGACCGAGTCCGAGATGAACGGGAAGGGCAGCACCTCGACGTAGCCGTTCTCCGCAAGCGCACGCGCGACCGAGCGACGGCGGCGCTGCGTGTCGGTGAGGCCACGGCCCGCCGGGGCGTCGGGAAGCACCGACGGGATGCTGTCGTAGCCCTCCAGCCGGAGCACCTCCTCGACGAGGTCGGCGGGCTGCACCAGGTCACCGCGCCAGCTCGGCGGGACGGCGGTCACCAGCGCGGTGCCGTCCTCGGCCGTGCCCACGTTGACCTTGCAGCCGATCTGCGAGAGCCGTTTGACCGTGACGCCGCGCTCGTAACGCACGCCGGCCACCTGGTCGGGCAGGCTGATCGGCATGGTCACCGGCGGGTTCGGCTCGACGCCGCCCTCGTCGGTGCGGCCGGGCAGGATCGAGCCTTCGCCGTACTGACGCAGCAGGCGTGCGGCGAGCTCGACGGCCACCGCGCACAGCTGCGGGTCGGTGTAGCGCTCGAACCGCTTGGCCGCCTCGGAGAACAGCTTGTGACGGCGGGCCGTCCGGCTGATCGACGACGGATCCCAGTGCGCCGCCTCGAGCAGCACGTCGGTGCTCTCCGGCGTGATCTCGGTCGACGCGCCGCCCATCGTGCCGGCGAGCCCGATGATCCCTGTGTCGTCCGCGATCACCACGTCGTCAGTGTCGATCGCACGCTCGACATCGTCCAAAGTGGTCAGCTTCTCGCCCGGCTTGCCCTTTCGCACCACCAGGTCGCCCTTGACCGACCCGGTGTCGTACGCGTGCAGCGGGTGCCCGAGTTCGAGCATGACGTAGTTGGTCACGTCGACCGCGAGCGAGATCGAGCGGATACCCGACAGCATCAGGCGGCGGCGCATCCACCACGGCGTCGGCGCGGTCGCGTCGAGGTTCTTGACCCGGCGCAGCACGAACCGCTTGCAGCCCTCGGTGTCTTCGAGGTGCACCGGCCAGACATCGCTCTCGGCCTCGGGGACCTCGATGGACGCCGGGTCGCCGAAGGGGACGTCGAGCGCGTTCGACAGCTCGCGAGCCAGGCCGCGGACCGACAGGGTGTACCCGCGGTCCGGGGTCGGCGTCACCTCGAGGACGGTGTCTTCGAGGCCGAGCAGCTTGTTCGCGTCCTCGCCGGGGCTGGCCGTGCTCGGCGGCAGCACCAGGATGCCGGAGTGGTCGTCACCGATGCCGAGTTCGCTCGCGGAGCAAATCATGCCGTCGCTGAGGCGGCCGTAGGTCTTGCGCGCGCCGATCTCGAAACCACCGGGCAGCACGGTGCCGGGCAGCGCGACGACGACCAGGTCGCCCTCGGCGAAGTTCGAGGCGCCACAGATGATCCCGCGGGTCTTGATCCCCGTGGGGCCGTCGTCCTCGAAAGGACCTTCGTCGTCGTCCTCGTCATCGTCGAGGTTCTCGACAGGCTTGTCGGTGTCGTCACCCGATTCGCCGACATCGACCCGGCAGAAGCGGACCGGCTTCTTGAACTCGGTGAGTTCCTCGATCTCGGCGACGCGGCCGACCACGAGCGGGCCGGTGACCGGTTCGAGTTTCCGGACGTCGTCGACCTCGATGCCGATGCGCACGAAGGCGTCGGCCAGATCCTGGGCCGTGACCTCCTCGTCGACGTCGAGGTGTTCGGTCAGCCAGCTGGCTGGGACCTTCACTCAGGCCTCCGTTCCGAAGGGCAGGGTGAACCTGATGTCGCCCTCCACCATGTCGCGCATGTCCGGGATTCCGTTGCGGAACTGCAGGGTGCGCTCGATACCCATGCCGAAGGCGAAGCCCGAGTAGACCTCGGGATCGACGCCGCAGGCACGCAGGACGTTGGGGTTGACCATGCCGCAGCCACCCCACTCGACCCAGCCGGGTCCGCCCTTCTTCTCCTCGAACCAGACGTCGACCTCGGCCGACGGCTCGGTGAACGGGAAGAAGTGCGGGCGCAGGCGGGTCTTCGAGGTACCGCCGAACATCGCGCGGGCGAAGGCGTCGAGGGTGCCCTTGAGGTGCGCCATCGTCAGGCCCTTGTCCACCGCGAGCCCTTCGACCTGCGAGAACACCGGGGTGTGCGTGGCGTCGAGCTCGTCGGTCCGGTAGGTGCGGCCGGGGCAGACGACGTACACGGGCAGGTCACGGTGCAGCAGCGTGCGGGCCTGCACCGGCGAGGTGTGCGTCCGCAGCACCAGGCCGGAGTCCTCCTCGCCGAGGTAGAACGTGTCCTGCAGCTGGCGCGCGGGGTGGTCCTTGCCGAAGTTCAGCGCGTCGAAGTTGAACCACTCGGCTTCGAGTTCCGGGCCTTCGGCGATCTCGTAGCCCATCGCGATGAACGCGTCGGCGATCCGATCCGACAGGGTCGCGATCGGGTGCCGGGCGCCCCGGGGCACGCGGTCCCACGGGAGCGTGACGTCGACGGCCTCCTCACGGAGCACCTTTTCGTCACGTTCTGCTTGGAGCACGGCTCGGCGCGCGTCGAACGCGGCCTGGATGCCCTGGCGCGCTTCGTTGACCCGCTTGCCGGCCTCGGCCTTCTCCTGCTTCGGCAGGGCGCCGATCTCGCGGCGGGCGAGCAGCAGCGGAGACTGGTCCCCGAGGTGGGCGGGTTTGACCGCGGCCAGCGCGTCGAGATCCGCCGCGGCCGCGAAATCGGTCTCGGCCTGTTTGACGGCGGCCGTCAACGTTTCCGGCGCGAGCGTTCCCGCCTGGGGGTCCTGCTTGTCGTTGGCTTCGGACATAACTCCTCGGCGTCCGCTGGGACTGGTCCGGTGCACGCGAGCGCACACATGGGTTTAGCAGCTGCTGAATTCTATGGGACAGCGAACGTCGGCCCCCGATCACCCTCGGGCTGGGCACACCGTCACTCGGACGTGCGAGATCCGCGCCCTACGCCGTAAACAAGGTGCTGGAACGAACACTGCGTTCCATGAGAGCTCCCTTGGTGTCGTGATGCGACGGCGTGACGCCCGCGACTCTACGTGGTGGCGGCCCGCGAAGCCATCGCATTCGTGTACACGCAGATCGCGGCGGCCGTCGCGAGGTTGAGGCTCTCCGCCCGGCCGTACATCGGGATCTTCACCGCGAGATCGACCGTCTTCAGGACCGCCCGTGGCAGTCCGTGCGCCTCGTTACCGAAGACCCACGCGGTGGGCTCGTCGAAGGTCACCTGGTCGAGCTCGGTGTCGGCGTAGCCGTGCGCGCCGACGGTGCGGAGTCCGGCGACGGAGCAGGCCTTCAAGGCCGCGTCGACGTCCCGGATCCGCGTGATGGCGGGGTGGAACAGGCTGCCGGCGGCCGCGCGGACGCATTTGCCGTTGTGCGGGTCGACGCTGTCCCCGGCGAGGACGACCGCGTCGGCGCCGGCGGCGTCCGCGACCCGGATCACGGTGCCCGCGTTGCCGGGGTCCGCGACATCGACGAGAACGACGACGAGGTTCGCGCCCGGCTTCAGGACGGTCTCTTGTGGACGGTCGACGAGCGCGCAGACCGCGACGATGCCTTGCGGTGTCACGGTCTCGGACAACCCGTCTGCCGCGCGATCGGTGATCGGCGAGACGGGGACACCCGCCTCACGCGCGGCGATGAGCAGGCGCTCGTGCTGCGCGGCGGCGCGTTCGGTCACGAACAGCTCGTACACCGTGCCGCCGTGTTCGAGCGCGGCTTCGACCGCGTTCGCGCCTTCGGCCAGGAACCGGCCGGTCTTCTCGCGCTCGGCCCGGCGGGTGAGCTTGCGCGCAGCAACGACCCGGGGCGTCCGTTCGGTGAACGGGGCAGCCCCGGGTCGGTGAAGAGCGCTGTCGCCGGTCAGGCCGACTTCTTCTCTTCGGTGTTCACGTTCGCCTTGGCCAGCTCGGCCAGCGCGGTGAACGCGGCGGCGTCGTTGACCGCGAGGTCCGCGAGGATCTTGCGGTCGACCTCGACACCAGCGGCCTTGAGGCCCTGGATGAACCGGTTGTAGGTCACGCCGTTGGCGCGGGCCGCCGCGTTGATCCGGGTGATCCACAGCTGGCGGAAGTCACCCTTGCGGGCACGACGGTCCCGGTAGGCGTAGTTCAGCGAGTGAAGCGTCTGCTCCTTCGCCTTGCGGTACAGCCGCGAACGCTGGCCGCGGTAGCCGCTGGCGAGCTCGAGAGTCGCGCGACGCTTCTTCTGGGCGTTGACAGCCCTCTTGACGCGTGCCACTGGGTCCATCCTGTCGATCTGGGGGCGCGCTGGCGCGCCCGGCGTTTACAAAAGTGCGGGGTGTCAGCGGCCGAGAAGGCGCTTGACGCGGCCGACGTCGTTCTTGGCGATCTCGGTCGTGCCTTCGAGGCGACGGGTGAGCCTGTTGGACTTCTTCTCCATCAGGTGGCGGCGGCCGGCCTTCTGGCGGCGCAGCTTGCCCGAACCCGTGACGCGGACACGCTTGGACGTCCCGCTGTGCGTCTTCATCTTCGGCATTACGTTGTCCTCTTCCGTGCGGCGGCACACCGGTGTTGCCCGGTGTGCCGCTGACATGTGCTGGTCGGCGCTACGCGTCGGCGGGCGGCTCGGACGACTCGTCCTTGGCTGCCTTCGCGGCCTTCTGCGGCTTCACGTTCTTGTGCGGGGCCAACACCATGATCATGTTGCGACCGTCCTGCTTCGGCGACGACTCGACGAAGCCGAGCTCGGTCACCTCGTCGGCGAGCTTCTGCAGCAGGCGGAACCCGAGTTCCGGCCGGGACTGCTCGCGACCGCGGAACATGATCGTGACCTTGACCTTGTTGCCTGCCGCAAGGAAGCGCGACACGTGACCCTTCTTGGTCTCGTAGTCGTGCTGGTCGATCTTCGGCCGCAGCTTCTGCTCTTTGATGACGGTGAGCTGCTGGTTGCGGCGGGACTCGCGGGCCTTCTGCGCGCTCTCGTACTTGAACTTGCCGAAGTCCATGAGCTTGCATACGGGCGGGCGTGCCTGCGGGGCGACCTCGACGAGATCGAGATCGTTCTCCTGTGCCAGCCGCAGCGCATCTTCGATCCGGACGATGCCGACCTGTTCACCGGCCGGCCCGACGAGGCGGACCTCCGGTACCCGGATTCGGTCGTTGATGCGTGTCTCGGCGCTGATGGGGCCTCCCTGGTTCGAGGTAAATTCTTCTACCGTTTCGACCTGGTGCCCACATACCTAAGGCCCCGGTACCGTGCGGTACGCGGGGCCCACTCTTTCCGATCGTGTTCGATCTCCAGAACCGAACACACCGCCTCGACGCCCGAAATCGTCTTGGCGAGACCGGACCCGGACACCTGGTGTTGCGGCGGTGACACGGGTGGGAGCGGGGCTCCACTTGCCACCCCCGATCGCTCGAGGGCTGGTCGCTCGTGGAAGGGTACCAGACGTGTCAGATGAACCCGTTCAGCAGCCCCCGTATTCCCCGGACGTCCGCGACCTGGAGGACATCCCGAGCGTCGAGGTGATCAGCAGGGCGGCCGTCATGCTGCTCTCCGCCGGCGCCGAACGCCTCGGCCTCGCGGACGAGGACCCGGCCAGCTCACCGCACCGCGACCTCGACGAGGCCCGCCGCCTGATCACCGCCCTCGCCGGGCTGGTCACCGCTTCGGCAGAGTACCTCGGCCTGCACGCGGGCCCGTTGCGCGACGGCCTGCAGTCGCTGCAGAAGGCGTTCCGCGAAGCTTCGGCCGTGCCCGACGCTCCCGGTCAGGGACCCGGTGAGAAGTACACGGGGCCGGTCTACTAGGTCTTCCCGCCCCCTCTGGCGTGCCATGAAAGGTCCTTTCCTTGCGAAATTCGCAAGGAAAGGACCTTTCATGGCATCGGCCCCCTTTCCGAACCGGCCGATGCCAACTAACATTTCAGATGTGAGTGGGTTGGCGAAAGTACCGAGGTCCCTCCTCCGGGACGAGGCCTACGAGAGCATCCGGCGGGCGATCATCGACGGGACGCTGCCGCCGGGGACGAACCTGCGCGACGGCGACCTCGCCGATCAGCTGGGGCTTTCCCGGGCCCCGGTGCGCCAAGCGCTGCTGCGGCTCGTCGAGGACGGTCTCGTCGAGTCGAAGCCACAGAGCTACACGCGCGTCGCGGGGTTCGTTCCCGACGACGTCCGTGACGCACTGGAGCTCGTCCGGGCGCTGCACGAGTTCGCCGTCCGGGCGGGTGCACCCCGGATGGGACCGGTGGAGGTCGCGGCGATGCGCGTGGCCAACGCCCGGTTCGCCGACGCGATCGCCGCCGGGGACATCGCGGCCGCGATCGCCGCCGACGACGAACTCCACGACGTCCCGGTGGCCGCCGCGCGCAACCGGGCGATCGCCGCGACGCTGGCTCGCTACACACCCCTGCTGCGACGTCTCGAGTACGCCCGCTTCGGTTCCCTGCCCGCCCACCGGTCGGTCCAGCGCCACGCGGAACTGGCCGACGCCATCGAAGCGGGCGACGTCGACGCGGCCTGCGCGATCACCGCCACCATCTGGACCGAACTCGAAGACCTTCTGGAGACGCCATGACCCTCGCCGATTTCCCGCGCTACCCACTGCTGTTCGGCCCCTCCCCCGTCCATCCGCTGGAGCGGCTCACCGCTCATCTCGGCGGGGCGAAGGTCTGGGCGAAACGCGAGGACGTCAACTCCGGGATCGCGTTCGGCGGCAACAAGACCCGGAAGCTCGAATACCTGGTCGCCGACGCGCTGGCCTCGGGCGCGGACACGCTGATCTCGATCGGCGGCGTGCAGTCGAACCACACCCGCCAGGTCGCCGCGGCCGCCGCGCGGGCCGGGCTCAAGGCCGTGCTGGTGCAGGAGAGCTGGGTCGACTGGAACGACCCGATGTACGACAAAGTCGGCAACATCCAGCTCTCGCGCATCCTCGGCGCGGACATCCGGATGGTCGAGGCAGGGTTCGGCGTCGGCTTCAAAGAGAGCTGGGAGAACGCGGTCAAGGAAATCGAAGCCGGCGGCGGGAAGCCGTACGCGATCCCGGCCGGCGGCTCGGACCACCGTCTCGGCGGGCTCGGTTTCGCGAAGTGGATCGTCGAACTCGAAGCGCAGGAGGCGGAACTCGGCGTCTTCTTCGACACGGTGATCGTCTGCTCGGTGACCGGCAGCACGCAGGCCGGGATGGTCGCCGGGGCCGCGCTTTCCGGTAAGCCGCGCCGGATCCTCGGCATCGACGGGTCGGCGAAACCGGCCGAGACACGCGATCAGATCACTCGCATCGCCAGGGCGACCGCGGAACTGATCGGTGCCGGCGAGATCGAGGAGGTCGAGCTGGACGAGCGCTACCACGCCGGGATCTACGGCCTCCCGGACGAGTCCACACTGGACGCGATCCGGACGCTGGCCCGGTTGGAGGGAGTGCTCACGGATCCGGTGTACGAGGGCAAGTCCATGGCGGGGCTGATCGATCTCGTCTCGCGCGGGGAGATCGCGCGGGAGTCGAATGTGCTCTTCGCGCATCTGGGCGGGCAGCCCGCGCTGAACGGCTACACGAGCGTCCTGTGACCTCGTGAGTGGTAAGGACGGTTAGAACCAACGATGTCTTGCGTACCTACCGGAGGTGACTGCCGGTCGATCGCGGGTCCGTGAAGGCCTCCTTCCCTACGCTCAAGGTAGGGAAGGAGGCCTTCACGGACACCAGAACGCCGGCAACGGCACGTTCAGGCTGGCCCAGGTCCCCTCGTGAGTGGTAACGACGGTTAGAACCGTCCTTACCACTCACGAGGCGCGGGGTCAGTCCGTCACGGCCAGGACGTCGATCTCCACCAGCAGCCCGGCGGGCAGGCCGACGTACACGGTGGTGCGGGCCGGGTGCGGCGCTTCGCCGATCAGCTTGTTGTAGACCTCGTTGAACGCGCCGAAGTGGTCGACGTCGGTCAGGTACACGCGCACCATCATCGCGTCGGCCAGGCTCGAACCGGCGGCCTCGAGCACCGCCTCGATGTTCTTGAAGGTCTGCTCGGTCTGCTCACCGACGGTCTCGCCGACGATGGCGCCGGTGGCCGGGTCGAAGGCGACCTGGCCGGCCACCTGCAGGATGTTGCCCTTGCGGACCGCCTGCGAGAACGCGGCCACCGGCTTCGGCGCGTTCTCCGTGCTGATCGCGGTCTTGCTCATTCCAACTTCCCCTTTCGGTTCCCCGTCCATCCACTGTGGACGGAAGCTTCTTCGGCGGCGGCGATCAGCTCGGGCACGAGCCCCATCAGGCCGTCGTAGTCCAGCAGTACCTTCGGCACCGACACGGACGCGGCGGCGAGCACCACGCCGCCCGGACCGCGGACCGGCGCGGCGACGCAGTGGATGAAGTCCTCGTGCTCGGCGTTGTCCACCGCGTAGCCGCGGTCGGCGACGAGCGCGAGTTCCTTCATGTAGGCCTCGGGGGTGGTGATCGTGTTCGGCGTCCGGACGAAGAAGTCGATCCTCGACACCACGTCCGCCTGCTTCTCCGGCGTCATCGCCGCGACGAGCACCTTGCCGACGGCGGTGCAGTGCAGGGGCGCGCGTTTCCCGATGCGGGAGTACATCCGCACCGAATGCCTGCCCTCGAACTTGTCGATGTAGACGACCTCTCCGTCCTCATAGGACGCGAGGTGCACGGTGTGCCCGGTGCGCGCGTTGAGCCCGGCGAGCGCGGATTGCGCGGTGCGGCGGACGTCGCGATCCTCCAGCGCCTGTTGTGCGAGGTCGAAGAGCGCACTGCCCAGCCGGTAGTACCGCTGTCCCTCCCGGCGTACGAAGTGGTGCGCCTCCAGGGTGCGCAGCAGGCGCAGCACGGTCGACTTGTGCACGCCGATCTCCTCGGCGAGCTGGTCCAGTGTCTTCGGCTCACGGGCGAGCCCGCTCAGCAGCGTGAGCGCCCTGTCCAGGCTCTGGCTCATCCGCCCACCACTCCCTTGTCCGTCAGCTTGGCCGCCGCCCATGCTGCCTCATCCGCCCCGAGGAGCGTTTCGACGACGGACGCGGGCAGCGGCCGGCCCACGTCGTCGTGGGTCAGCAGGGTGGCAGCGGCCTGCAGATGACCGCGCCGCAGCCGGGTCGCGGGGTCGTCGCCGCGCAGGGTCGCGGCGAGGAATCCGGCCGCGAAGGCATCACCGGCGCCGACCGGTTCCACGACGTCGACCTGGAGCGCGGGCGAGAACAGCGGTGCTTCGTCGCCGTCGATCAAGGTCACGCCGCGTGCCCCATGCTTGACGACCAGCGTCTTCGGCCCCGGCACCGCGGCGCGCAGCCGTTCCGGGTCACCGGTCCCCCACACTCGCTCGGCCTCGTCCTCGCCGGCCAGCACGATGTCGGCGCAAGCGGCCAGCCCGGCCAGCACCGACGGGTCGCGCCCGGTCCACAGCGCGGGCCGGAAGTTCACGTCGAACGACACCAGCGTGTCGCCACGCGGTCGTTCCATCAGCGCCCGCACCAGGTCGAGGCAGCCGTCCGACAGGGCGGGCGTGATCCCGGACAGGTGGATCACGCGCACCCGGTCGAGATCGAGTTTCCCCAGCAATCCGGCGTCCATTCCGGACGCGGCCGAGCCCTTGCGGTAATAGCGCACGGGGCTGCCGTCAGCACCGCTTTCCTTGATGTAGAGCCCGGTCGGGCGTGTCCGGTCGACCACGACCCCGCTGACGTCCACCCCCGCTTCGCCGATCTCACGCACCAGCGCGCGGCCGAACGGATCGTCGCCGACGGCACTCACCCACGCGCTGGTGAAACCCAGCGCCGGGAGGTGGCAGGCGACGTTCGATTCGGCGCCTCCGATGCTTCGCACCCACTTACGTACCTCGTCGGGCGGCCCGGGTTCGGCCGGCACGAACAAGGCCATCGACTCCCCGATGCACAACACGTCAGTGCTCTTCATCGCGCCGACCGCCATCCCGCTGCCAGGGCGCACGTCACGGAATCGCATCGCCTCGCGATCGGTAAGCGCCCTGCCATCGCGATGACGGGGCCTCCGGCAGAAAGGGCGCGACCCCAAAAGATCAAAAGATTCCCGGGCGGCCAAGGCTCACCTGTCACTTCCGCGTCTCCTCGTCGTCACCCCGTTGACCTCTAGCGGACCGGATGCTACACCTATTCCACGCAATATGCGCAACGTCCGTTGCAACATACGCAACCGAGGTGAACCTCATGTTCGAAGCCGGCACCATCGATTCCGCCGCGGTCGCGGCCGTCCGGGAGGAGCGCGTCGACTGGCGCTTCCGCTCGGTCGCGCCCTCGCTGTCCGGTCTCACGATCGGCGAGGCCGCCGCCCGCGGCGCCAAGCTGTTCGACGACGGCTTTCTCGGCCCGTTCGTCGTTCTCGACGAAGAGGCCGTCGAACACAACCTCCGCACGATGGCGGGCTGGTGCGCCGAACGTGGGGTCGCGCTGGCCCCGCACGGCAAGACGACGATGGCGCCGCAACTGTTCGAGCGGCAGCTGAAGCACGGCTCGTGGGGCATCACCTGCGCGAACGCCGGCCACCTCAGGATCTACCGCGCATTCGGCGTTTCCCGGATCCTGCTGGCGAACCAGCTGCTCGACCCCTCGGGCCTGAAGTGGCTCGCCGCCGAACTCGACGCCGACGACGACTTCGAGTTCGTCTGCTGGGTCGACTCGGTCCGCGGTGTCGAGCTGATGACCGAAGCCCTGCGCGGCGCTCGCCGCAAGGTGGACGTCCTGGTCGAACTCGGCGCCGAGGGCGGCCGCACGGGTGTCCGCGACACCGAGACCGCTCTCGCCGTCGCCGAAGCCGCGCACGCGAGCCCGGCTCTGCGGTTGCGCGGATCCGGCGGCTACGAAGGCGCGCTTTCCCACCACACCGACGAAAAGTCGCTCCAGCTGATCAGCTCCTATGTGGATGGTCTGCGGGAACTCGTCTTCGCCTTCCACGCCAAGGGCCTGCTCGACGAGGCCGGCCGGATCATCGTCACCGGCGGCGGCAGCGCGTACTTCGACCGCGTCGCCGACGAGCTCACCAAGGACTGGGGCGGCCTGGACGTCCTGCCGATCCTGCGCAGCGGCGCCTATGTGACCCACGACGACGGCTTCTACCGGGTGATCTCGCCGTTGGGCGAGCAGCCGCGCATCGACGGCGTCGCCTCGTTCCGTCCCGCGCTGCGCGCCTGGGCGCAGGTCACGTCGAAGCCGACGGACGAACTCGCGCTGCTGACCATCGGCAAACGGGACGCCTCGTTCGACGAGGGCATGCCCGAGCCGCGCCTGATCCGCAAGGGCGACGGACCACCGTCCGCGCTCGAAGGTCATTCCATCCAGAAGATGAACGACCAGCACGCCTTTCTCACCCTGCCCGCGTCGTCGCCGGTCGAGGTCGGCGACTGGATCGCCCTCGGCCTGTCGCATCCGTGCACCGTTTTCGACAAATGGCCCCTGATCCCGGTCGTCGGCCCCGACGGCGAGACCGTGCTCGATTTCGTCCGCACCCATTTCTGAGTGTCCGCTGGTGAACCCGCGACCGCGATCGACGTCGGCAGGGCGCCGCCTGGTCACCCACGTCATGGACGCGGATAAGGCGCCCTACCACCGCGATAGCGGGGCCTTCGGCCGGGGCGGGTTCACACGTTCGGTCACCTATACAGGTCGATCTTCAGCTACGTCAACAATTTCTGATCCGTCCTCCACCGCCGCAGAGGAAGAATCGCCATGGACATCGTTGTCCGCTCCGCACTGGTCGCCGACGGCACCGGGGATCCGCTCACCAGGCACGACGTGGGCATCACCGACGGCCGGATCGCCAGTGTCGCCGAACCCGGCTCGCTCGCGGGCCGCCGCACCATCGACGCCGAAGGACTCGTGCTCGCGCCCGGGTTCATCGACATGCATTCGCATTCCGACCTTCAGCTGCTCGCCAATCCGGATCACCTCGCGAAGCTCTCCCAGGGCGTCACGACCGAGGTGCTCGGGCAGGACGGGCTCTCCTACGCGCCGGTGAACGACGACGTCCTCGCGGCGCTGCGCCAGCAGCTCGCCGGCTGGAACGACGATCCAGCGGGCTTCGACTGGAACTGGCGTTCCGTCGGCGAGTACCTCGACCGCCTCGACACGGGGGTCGCGGTCAACGCGGCCTACCTCGTGCCGCAGGGCACCGTCCGCATGCTCACCGTCGGCTGGGAGGACCGGCCCGCGTCCGAAGCCGAGATGAACGCGATGAAGGAACTCATCGCGACCGGGCTGGCCGAGGGCGCGATGGGCATGTCGTCCGGGCTCACCTACACGCCGGGCATGTACGCGACCACCGAAGAACTCGTCGAGCTGTGCCAGGTCGTCGGCGAGCGCGGTGGCTTCTACAGCCCGCACCATCGCAGCTACGGCAAGGGCGCGCTCGAGGCGTTCGGCGAGATGGTCGACGTCTCCCGCCGTTCGGGCTGCCCGCTGCACCTCGCGCACGCCACGATGAACTTCTCCGTGAACAAGGGCAAGGCGCCGGATCTGCTGGAGCTGCTCGACCGGGCGCTCGACGACGGCTGCGACATCACCCTCGACACCTATCCCTACCTTCCCGGCGCCACGTATCTTTCCGCGCTGTTGCCCAGCTGGGCCACCGAAGGCGGGCTCGACGCCACGCTGGCCCGGCTGTCCGATGTGGACACCCGCGAGCGGATCCGCGCCGAGATCGAGGAGACCGGATCCGACGGCGCCCACGGGGTGCCGATCGACTGGGAGGCCATCGAGATCAACGGTGTCCGCCGGGACGAGAACGCCCACCTCGTCGGGCATTCCGTCGCCGCGTCGGCGCAGCGAGCAGGCAGGCCGGCCGCGGAGCTGTACTTCGACGTCCTGATCTCGGAGAAGCTCGGGACGTCCTGCCTGATGCACGTCGGGCACGAGGAGAACGTCCAGGCGATCATGCGCCACCGCACGCACACCGGCGGCAGCGACGGGCTGCTCGTCGGCGCGCGGCCGCATCCCCGCGCCTGGGGCACGTTCCCGCGTTACCTCGCGCGCTACGTCCGCGAACTCGGCGTCCTCGACCTCGCCGAATGCGTCGCCCACCTCACCGGCCGCGCGGCGGACCGCCTGCGGCTGACCGACCGGGGTCTCGTCCGCGCCGGCTACGCCGCGGACCTCGTGCTGTTCGACCCGGAAACCGTCGCCGACACCGCCACGTTCGACGAGCCGCGGCAGCAGGCCGCCGGTATCCCCTATGTCTTCGTCAACGGTGTCGCCGCCATCGACGATGGTCAACCGACCGGCGCCCTCGCCGGTCATTCACTGCGGAACCCCGGGAGTGCCCGATGATCGACTGGCTCCAACACACGACGGGAGGTCTCCTGACCCTCGCCGCCGTCTCCATCGCGGTGTTGTTGTTCCTCATCATCAAAGTCAAACTCGAGCCCTTCATCGCGCTGATCGTGGTCGGCCTGCTGACCGCGCTGGCCGCGGGCCTGCCGGTCGTCCAGATCGTCGGCTCCGCGCAGAAGGCGTCGGATTCCCTGCTGGAAAAGGGTTTCGGCGGGATCCTCGGCCATATCGCCGCGATCATCGGACTCGGCACCATCCTCGGGTCCATTTTGGAGCGATCGGGCGGGGCGAAGGTGCTCACCGGCGCGCTGCTGCGGGCCATCGGTGAGAAGCGGGCCCCGCTGGCGATGGGTCTCGCGGGCTTCGTCTTCGGTATCCCGGTCTTCTTCGACATCGGTATCTTCGTGCTGGCGCCGCTGGTCTACGTCGCCGCCAAACAGGGTGGCCGCTCGCTCGTGCTGTACGCGCTGCCGTTGCTCGCCGGACTTTCGATCACGCACGCGTTCCTCCCGCCGCACCCCGGCCCGGTGGCCGCGGCCGGTCTGCTGCACGTGGAACTCGGCTGGATCATCCTGATGGGCCTGGTGTGCGGTATCCCCGCGTTCCTGGTCGGTGGTGTGCTGTATTCGACGTGGATCGGCAAGCGCGTCGACGTGCGGGTTCCCGCGGAATTCCTGGTCGCCGAGGAAGAAGGCGAGAAGGAAGCGAATCCGCCGTCGCTGGGACTGGTGCTGGCGATCATCGCCGTCCCGCTGGTCCTGATCCTCGCCGGGACGTTCGGCAGCATCTGGCTTCCCAAGAACTCCGCGCTCGCCGGTGTCGCCGCGTTCGTCGGCACCCCGGCGGTCGCGCTGACGATTTCGGTACTGCTGGCGTCGTGGCTGCTGGGCCTGCGCCGAGGCTTGACGGGCAAGGATTTGAGCGAGCTTTCGGCGAAGTCGCTGCGCCCGGTCGCGATGATCCTGCTCGTGGTCGGCGCGGGCGCGTTCTTCGGCGCCGTGCTGGCCGCGACGGGGATCGGCAAGGCCGTCGCGGGTTCCCTCGACAACGCCGGTCTCCCGGTCATCCTGGCGGCGTACGTGATCAGTTGCGGAATGCGCATCGCGCAGGGTTCGGCGACGGTCGCGATCGTGACCACGAGCGGCATCGTCGCACCGACGGTGGCGACGCTGGGCTATTCGCAGATACAGCTCGCGCTGCTGGTCGTCGCGATTTCGGCGGGTTCGATCATCGCCTCGCACGTGAACGACGGCGGTTTCTGGATCATCTCGCGGTACTTCAACATGACCGTGCCAGAGACCCTGAAAACCTGGACCGTCCTGGAAACCGTCCTTTCCGTTTCCGGTTTCGGCGTGGCAGCATTGCTCATGGCAGTGGTTTAAACCACCTGACGACTGGGAGAGATCACGATGACCGGACTGGATCGACGCACCTTCCTCGGCGCCGTCGGAGCGGCTGGACTCACCACCGTTCTCGGTTCCCACCTCGCGAACGCCTCCGAACAATCCTGCGGACCGAAGGGAACCGGGGCCATCTACGTCAGCAGCTACACCAGTTCCGGGCACGGGCTCGATGTCGCTCACCGGGACGCGGCGAGCAACGCGCTCGTCATCGACCGGACGATTCCGGGAGTCAGCAACGCCTCCTGGTTCGACATCAGCGCCGACCGCAAGACGCTCTACGTGACAAATGAGGACGAGAACGGCCAGATCTCGTCGTTCAGCCTTGCCGATCCGGCGAAACCCAAGCTGCTCAACAAGACGTCGGCCAAGGGCCAGCACCCGACCCATCTGAGCGTCCACTCGAGCCAGAAGTACGTGCTGGCCGCGAACTACAGCAGCGGCAGCGTCGTCGTCCTCCCGATCCTCGCGGGCGGGAAGCTCGGCGACGTCGTCGATCTGGCCCAGCACAAGGGCGCCGAACGTCAGGCGCACGCGCACCAGGTGGTCAACGATCCGACCGGCAGGTGGGTGCTCGCGGTCGACCTCGGCGCGGATTCGGTCTACGTCTACCAACTCGACACCACGACCGGGAAACTGACGCTGAACCAGCAGCTGAAGCTCCCGTCCGGCGCCGGGCCGCGGCATCTGGCGTTCCACCCGAACGGCAAGTACGCGTACATCCTCGGCGAGCTGCGAGCCGAGGTGACCGTCGCGGCGTGGGACCCGGCCACCGGGAAACTGTCCGCCGGACAGGTGGTCGCGGCGGTCCCGCCGATCACGCCCGGCAAGCAGTACCCGGGCGAGATCATCACGTCGAAGGACGGCCGGTTCGTCTACGCGTCGGTGCGCGGCTCGGACACGATCGCGTCGTTCGGCGTCGGCGAGGACGGGAAGTCCTTGAAACTGTTGCGCAACACGGCCGTCGGCGGCATCTATCCCCGGCACCTCACGCTCGACCCGACCGAGCGCTGGTTCTACGTCTCGAGCGACAAGTCCGGCACGCTCAGCTGGCTGCCGCGCGATCCCGGTACCGGTCTTCCGGGGGCCGTCGCCGGGAAACTGGCGCTCCCCCAGGTCAATTCCGTCTTATTCGCCTAAGGAGAAGAACCCATGAGAACTCGCGTCCTCATCGCGGGCCTCGCGACCGTCGGCCTCGTGGCGGGCTGCGCGCCGGCCCAGAACACCCCCGCCGCGAGCGGCGGTGACGAGAAGACCGGCACGATCCGCGTCTGGCTGTTCGACGAGGCCAACCGCGCGCCCAAGGAGGCGGCGGTCAAGGAGGCGATCACCGAGTTCAAGGCGGCGCATTCGGGCGTCGAGGTCGACGTCCAGTGGATTCCGGTGGAGGGCCGTGCGGACAAGTTCTCGGGCGCCTTCAACGATCCGGCGAGCGCGCCGGACGTCGCCGAGTTCGGCAACACCGACGTGTCCAGCTACGCCGCCACCGGCGCGCTGGCCGACCTGACCGGCGATCTCTCGTCGTGGAAGGAAGGGGCCGACATCCTGCCCGCGGTACTGGAGACCGCGAAGTCCGGCGGCAAGACCTACGGGCTTCCGTGGTTCACCGGCATCCGCGCGTTGTACTACCGCACGGATCTCTTCGCCGAACTCGGCCTCAAGCCGCCGGCGACGCTGGCGGAGCTGACCGAGACCGCGAAGACGATCCGCGCCAGGAAGCCGGAGCTGTACGGCATCTCCGTCGGCGGCAAGTACACCTACGCGATGCTGCCGTTCCTGTGGGCGCACGGCGGCGAGATCGCCAAGCAGGACGGCGGCAAGTGGAAGTCCACTGTGGACTCCGAGCAGGCCAAGGCCGGGGTCGCGGCGTACGCGAACCTGCTGAAGGCGGACATCTGCCCGCCCGAGCAGTGCGCCAACCTCACCGGAACGCAGAGCATCACGGCGTTCGCCGGCGGCAAGGCCGGGATGTCCATCGGCGGTGACTTCAACCGCAAGGCCGTCGAGGCCGGCCAGGTGAAGGGCAAGTACGCGATCATCCCGATCCCGGGCACCGAGGCGGGCAAGATCGCCCCGGCGTTCGCGGGCGGCAACCTGCTCGGCGTGTTCAACGCGACCAAGCGAAAGAGCCTCGCGGTCGAGTTCACCCAACTCCTCGGTGGCGCGAAGTACCAGGAGAAGATGTACGTCGCCATGGGCAACCTGCCCACCCTCGGCAGCGTCCAGCAGAAGGTCGCCGCGAGCGACCCGTCGGTCAAGCCGTTCGTCGACACGCTCACCGCGGGCACGAAGTTCGTCCCCGCCACCGCGGCGTGGTCGAAGATCGACGCCCAGAACGTCCTGCCCACCGCGATCCAGCAGATCGCGACCGGCGGCAAGGACCCCGCGGCCGCGCTGGCCGCCGCGGCCGCCGAGATGAACAAGGCGTTCGGCTAAGTGGTCACGAAAGAAATCCCCCGCACCACGGCTCCGGCCGTCCCGGCACGGCGGTCACCCCGCCGTCGCCGGGACGGGCGGGCGGCCCTGCTCTACCTGGCGCCCGGTGGCATCCTGCTGCTGGCGATGCTGGTGTACCCGATCTACCAGCTCGTCCTGATCTCGTTCTACGACTACGGCCAGCCGCAGGCGGTCGGCAACGCCCCGCTGGTGTTCCTCGGCTTCGGCAACTACGTCGAATTGCTGGAGAACCTTCAGTTCTGGGAGGTGCTGGCCAAGACCCTCGGCTTCACGGCGGTCTGCGTCGTCGGCAGTCTCGCGCTCGGGACGGGACTCGCCGTGCTGGCGACCCGGGTCCGCGCGTGGGCGCGGGTCCCGCTGTTCCTGGCGGCGCTCGCCGCGTGGGCGACGCCGGCGATGGCGGGATCGTACGTCTGGCTGTTCCTGTTCGACGCGGACTTCGGCCTGGTGAACGAGGTGCTCTCGGGCATCGGGTTCACCGGGATGGCGAACCACTCCTGGACGTTCGACACCTACAGCACGTTCGGGCTGGTGGCGGCCGAGGTCATCTGGTGCTCGTTCCCGTTCGTCATGGTGACGATGTACGCGGGGCTCAAGGGGGTGCCGGAGGAGGTCATCGAGGCCGCGTACCTCGACGGCGCGTCGACCTGGCGCACCACGTGGTCGATCACGCTGCCGATGGTGCGGCCGCTGCTGACCATCGCCACCATCCAGTCGATCATCTGGGACTTCAAGATCTTCACCCAGATCTACGTGATGACCAACGGCGGCGGCGTGGCCGGGCGCAACCTCGTGCTCAACGTCTTCGCCTATCAACAGGCCTTCGCCGGACAGGAATACGGTCTCGGCGCGGCGCTCGGAGTCGTGATGACCTTGCTGCTGCTGTCCATCACCGGGTTGTACGTCCGGTCGCAACGCCGGAGCGCGGGATGGGTGTGACGACGGGCCGCCGGGTGCGCAGGCCCGGCAGGCTGATCGCCGAGATCGTCTGCGTGGTGATCGCCGGGATGGTCGCGTTCCCGGTGTACTGGATGGTGCTTTCGGCGTTCAAGCCCACCGGGCAGATCCAGGCGGAGAACCCCCGGCCCTGGACGCTCACGCCGACCCTGGAGCATTTCGAACGGGTGCTCAGCGGCGAGGGTTTCGCGATGTTCTTCCTGAACAGCGTGATCGTGGCCGTCGTGGTGGTGGCGTTGTCGCTGCTGCTCTCGTTCCTCTCGGCGGTCGCGCTGACGCGGTTCAACTTCAAGGGCAGGACCGTGCTGCTGGTGATGGTGCTGGTGGCGCAGATGGTGCCGGTGGAGGCGCTGACCATCCCGCTGTTCTTCCTGATGCGGTCGGTCGGCGACGTCGCGCCGGCGTTCGGCACCAACCACCTCGGCTCGCTGATCCTGGTGCACCTGGCGTTCAGCCTGCCGTTCGCGATCTGGATGCTGCGCGGCTTCGTCGCCGCGGTGCCGCAGGAGCTGGAAGAAGCGTCGAAGATCGACGGAGCGAGCAGGATGCGGTTCACCTGGCAGATCCTCTTCCCGCTGGTGGCGCCCGGCCTGGTGGCGATCAGCGTACTGGCGTTCATCCACGCCTGGAACGACTTCCTGTTCGCGAAGACGTTCATCATCTCCAACACCGAGAACCAGACGCTCCCGCTGGCGATCCTGGTGTTCTTCAAACCGGAGGACACCGACTGGGGCGCGGTGATGGCGGGTTCGACGTTGATGACCATCCCGGTGCTGGTGTTCTTCATTCTCGTGCAACGACGACTCGTGTCCGTCATGGGCGGCGCGGTGAAGGGCTGACATGCCTGGCTTCGAAACCTTGCTCCCCCGTCCCGTCTCGGTGGAACCCTTGCCGGGACACTGCCCAGTACCGTCCGAAGTGGACGTGCGCTGTGACGATCTGCTGCCCGCCGAGGGCTATCGGCTGGAGATCGATCCGTCCGGCGTGACACTGCACGCGGCTGACGCGGCAGGCGAGTTCTACGGCCGTCAGACCCTTCGGCAGCTGATCGGACCGGACGCGTTCCGGGCCGCGTCGATCCACAGTGGACAGCAGACTATTCCGTGCGGCGTGGTCACCGACCACCCGCGGTTCGGCTGGCGCGGCTGTTTACTGGACGTGGCAAGGCACTTCCGGACCAAGGCCGAGGTGCTGCGGTTCATCGACCTGATCGCCGCGCACAAGCTCAACGTGCTCAACCTGCACCTGACCGACGATCAGGGCTGGCGGATCGAGATCCCCGAGTCCCCCAGGCTGACCGAGGTCGGCGGCTGGCGGAAGTCGTCCATGGTCGGGCGGCACGACGGTCCGGAACGGGACGGGCGTCCGCACGGCGGGTTCTACTCGGCCGACGATCTCCGCGAGATCGTCGCGTACGCCGCGGCGCGTTCGGTGACGGTGGTCCCGGAGGTCGACATCCCCGGCCACGCCAGGGCCGCGATCACCGCGTACCCCGAGCTCGGCCCGGAAACCGGCGAGCCGTGGGAGGTGTGGACGAGCTGGGGTATCAGCACGTCGCTGCTGAACACGGAGAAGTCCACTGTGGACTTCTTCAAGCGGGTCTTCGACCACGTGCTGGAGATCTTCCCGTCCGAGGTCATCGCGCTCGGCGGTGACGAAGTACCCGGCGCGACCGAGGAACACGGCCGGTTCGTCCGTGAGATCGCGCGGCACCTGGTCGATCGGGGGCGTCGTCCGCTCGGCTGGGACGAAGTGCTCGAAGCGGGCGACCTTCCGCCGATGGTCATCGGCTCGTGGCAGAGCGAGGCGGCCGGTGCCCGCGCGGCGGCCGCGGGCCACGACGTCGTCATGTGCCCCGAGGAGCACGTGTACCTGGACCACCGGCAGTCCGACCACCCCGATGAACCGATCCCCGTCGGGTACCTGAGCACGCTGGAGAGCTTCTACGGCTACGAGCCGGTGCCCGCCGATTTTCCCGAGGGGAAGTCGATCCTCGGCGCGCAGGCGCAGGTGTGGTCGGAGCATCTCGACACCGCGCGGCGGGTGGATTACGTCACCTTCCCGCGCCTGTGCGCCTTCGCGGAGGTGGCGTGGAGCGATCCGGACGGGCGGGACTACGCGGAGTTCCTGCCGCGTTTGCGGGACCACCACCTGCCGCGACTGGACGCGCTGGGCGTCGAGTACCGGCCGCTCGACGGGCCGCATCCCTGGCAGACGCGGCCTGGAGTTCCGGGGCGGCCGCGGCAGCGGTAAGCACGTGGGCTCGGCGCCCGCATTAAGCGCGTGAAGGCCCCCTTCCCCTTCGGCTGACCCAAGGGGAAGGGGGCCTTCACGCGCGGCCGCTGTGCCTGCTGTGGTCGCTGGTGCACCTGACCCAACGATAAGCCCAGCCAAATCCAGTAGGTACTTGAGGCGCTCTTGGCCCTGACCCCGGATCGCCACTCACGGCCGCGGCATTCCGGTCGGGGCACGCCGGTCCTCTCGGTGACCGTGTGGATTTCGGGGCATCTGACGTCCCGAAATCCACACGGTCCGCGCACCCGAAGTGTATGAGGTCCCCTTCCTTGCGGCAGGTGCAGGGAAGCGGGCCATCATGGGGTGATGAGTGATCAGTCCGCACGGTGGGTCGACGCCACCCAGCTTCCTGAAGAACTCGTAGCACTCATCGACACCCTCCGCCCTGGCGAGGACGTGCTCATCACGCGGAACGGCGAGACGATCGGAACGATTTCCGGCGCTGTCCGCGAAGAACCGGTGCGTTCGGCGGACTCCGACGGCATCACGGTCGTGGCGACCGCTATGAAGCTGTCGGCGGCGGCCAGGGATTCGCTGTCCGAGCGGCTCGGCCCCGGCTACCTCGTCCTGGACTTGCGCTCGGCTCCCCCGAGCGTCGACGTCCTGCTGGTCCCGCCGGGCAGCCCGCAGTTGATCGGCAACTTCCGTGCGCTGTACCCGAAGGCGCGGATCGTGATCACGGAGATCGAAGACGCTGAGCTCGGGGTCAAGTATGAGGGCCCGGTACGCCGTCTTCTCGACGCCGGCGCGGAGGCCTATCTCCCGTCGAGCACGATCCCGCGGCTGGCGGAGCAACTGGACCGGACCATGTCCCGGCTGAACCAGCTCACCGGTGACACGTCGGTTCCCCTGACCATCGAAGCGCCAGGAGGCCGCGCGCTCGAGTGATCAGCGAGAATCGAAGTCGCCGATGTTCAACCAGCCCACGTGCTCGTCCCAGCTGTCCCAGAAGACCTGCTTCTCGGCAGCCCGGTAGCGATGCCGGTATCCCATCAGCTCGCCACAATCAAAGCTCTCCTCGGCGAGATCGGGCGTGCCGAACACTTCGAGGAACTCGTCACGGGAGCGCAGGTACCCGAAGTGGGCGAGGAGACCACGCCCGGCGCCGTACAACGCGAACCCGGAGACCATCCCGTCGACGATCCGGCAGCTGAACTTGCCGGAAAAGTGAACGATTCCCTCGGTTTCGACGACGCTCTCGACCACCTCTTCACGCGAGAGGGGCTCCCCCTCCGCGCCGTAGTACTCCGTGGCCCGGCCGCTTCCGGCGATCACGCGGTGGACGATCGGCGAGAGCGTGACCTCGATGACGCTGTCGCGGGCGACGGTATCGGCGGCCTTCGCCCCATAACGGACACCGGCGAGGCTCAGGCCGCGCGGATCGACATCCGGCCGGGTGAGGACGTCCAGATCGTCGAGTATCTCGATCACCCGATGAAGCGTAGTACCGGCGGCCAGGCGACCTCGACGAACCGCGGCCGGTAGATCCGCGCGTCCTCGAAGTTGTCGCCGTGGTCGAGGCTGTTCACGTTGTACGACACCGTGAGCTTCCCGGGACGGCTCAGCTGCGGATGCGCTGTCGCGTCGTAGACGATGCGCCGGTCGCCGGCTTCGGGTGCCCGGTGGAGAACGACGGGATCGCCGAACGGGCCGGTCGGCGAACTCGCGGTGTAGGCGAGCATCACCGGGCTGAAGCCGGGGCTGGTGTCCATGGTGATCAGCACGTATTCGCCGCCGACACGGGTCACCGAGAACGCCGTCCCGATCCCGGACAGCATCCGGACCGAGTGCTCCTCGTGGGACGACCAACCGGCGCCGGTCCAGAACTGCCAAGGTCCGCGAAGGTTCCCGACGGGCACCCTGGCGAGCCGGAGATGGCCTTGTTCGGCACCGTAGAGGTAGGTGTACCCGCCGTCTTCGAGCAGCTCCGATCCCCACGCGACCTTCTCGCTCACCGGGATCACCAGCAGCTCGGACGGCGTCAGCGCGGGCAACCGGAACGTGGCCAGCGACGTCCCGGTGCTCCGGAAATCGAGGCCGCCTGGCCCCGTTGTCTCGTACCGGTTGTAGAGCACCCGCAGGACATCGCCCTCGACGACTCCGTCGCCGACCCAGTAGTGCTCACCCGAACCCGCGAGCCCGATCAATGCCTCCGGCTCGTCCGCGGTTCCGCCGTGCAGCGTCTCCCCCAGCGTGCCGTCCGGACGCTGGACGACCAGGGTGTTGCGGGCGATCGGGCTGTCCCGGGGGCGGCTGTGGTCGGGGTTCACCGTGCCGAGGAACGTGTCCGAGAACAGCCACGCGGTACGGCCGTCGGGCAGCGGCACCGACACCGTGCGATCCCCGCCGGTCCAGTGGCCGCCCTGGTCGCCGTAGTCGTTCCAGAGCTCGTTCAGACCGGCGACGGGAGCCACCGGCGGCGGCGCGGACGCGATCCCGCTGCTCGCCACCACGGCGCTGAACAGCAACGCGGCCGGTACGAGAATCCTCGACGCCCGGCGCATCGGCTCATGCTAGAGGCGCCGAGGATTTTGTACGACCCTTGTGCGCCAGGTGATTACCGTCCGCGGGATGTCCTGGAAACTGCTTTCCGTGGCCTTGCTCGCCGCCGTCGCGTGCACCGGGTTCACGACGGCCGAAGCCGCCTCGAAGACCTACTACGTCGACCAGGTCTCCGGTAATGACACCGCGAGCGGCACTTCGCAGCAGACCCCGTGGAAGTCACTGGCGAAAGTCTCCGCCACCACGTTCGCGGCGGGCGACACCGTTCTGTTGCGTCGCGGAGGTGCCTGGTCCGGCGGCCTCACCGTCAAGGGTTCGGGTGTCACGATCGGCGCGTATGGCACCGGGGCGCGGCCGGTCGTCAAGGGCAACGCCGAGGCGTGTGTCGATCTTCCCGGGAACGACACCGTGGTGAAGGACCTGCAGATCGGCGTCGCGGCCGACGCGGGACGCTGCTCCTGGGCCGGGGTGAAGGTGTCCAGTGACCGCAACAAGGTGCTGTCGAACCTGATCACGGGCGCCGGCGCGGGCGTGTACATCGCGCCGTCGGCCGAGGGCACCGAGGTCACGCAGAACGACCTCGTCGACAACGACCACATGACCGTCGTGACGCCGGGCGGCAACGACGACGTCGACGGCAACCCGGTCTTCGCCGGCGCGCGGGTCGATGCGGGCGCCTACGAGTTCCAGGGCTAGACGTCCGTGAAGGCCTCCTTCCCTACCTTGAGCGTAGGGAAGGAGGCCTTCACGGACTTACGAGCGTCAGTTGTAGATGCGCTGCATGGCGCCCGCCGCGACGAGCCCGTTGGCCCACAGCGAGTTCACCCGCGAGACCTCCTGGGCGTTCGGCTTCGCGTTGGTGCAGGACGGGCCGGGGCCGCCGCCGGACATCAGCTCGGAGCACGGACCCTGGTAGTTGTCCGGCAGGCCGAGCGCGTGGCCGGTCTCGTGCGCGGCGATCCGCGTCTGGTCGTACTCCCGCGCCTGCGTGTAGTCGATGAAGATCGTGCCGCGGCCGTGGCCGTCGGTCTCGGCGTACGAACCCGAGGGGTCGTTGCCTTCGGTGTAGCGCAGGGTGGCGCCCGACGAGCTCTCCTGCAGCTTCACGTTCGACACCGAGTTGTTCCAGTTCGCCACGCCCGCCTGGATGGCGGCGCGGAAGCTGGGCGCTCCCGAGGCGTCGTAGTAGACCGTGGTCGCCGCCGCGGTCTGCTGAGCAGGCTGAACCGCCGCCGTGGCCTGACCGGCGGTGACCGGGACGGCCAGCAGCGCCAAGCTCACCGACGCGGAGACGAAGAACTTCCTTGCCATGGACCCACTCCTTGTGAGGACAACGGAATGGTTCGTGAATTTAGGAGTCCCGGCCGAGGCTTGGCACCAACTTTCGTCGCTTCTACCAGCTGGTGATTTACCAACACTTTCGCTCTATTGACATGCACGTGTTCGCATACGACTATGTTCGGCCACCCTCGTTCAGGGCCGCAGCACGAGCTTGCCCGAAGTCGCTCGCGCTTCGAGGTTCGCGAGCGCGTGCTCGATCAGGACGCCGAGATGCAGTCCGATCACGTGGATCTGATGCCGGAAGTTCAAGTCCCGGTTCGTGATCGCGACCTCGCCCCCGGCGACACCGTAGACCACGACGCGTCCGGTGACCCGCTTGGCGGCGGCGAGACCGGCGGCGAACGTGGTCCCGCCGACCGATTCGAGCACGAGATCCACCTCCCCCGTCTCCTCGCCGTAACCGACCGCGCGGTCGGCGCCCAGCACCCGGACCGAGTCGTGCTTGTCCGGCGACGCGGCACCGATGACGGTCGCCCCGTAATGCTTGGCCAGCCGGACCGCGGCCTGACCGACCCCGCCTGCCGCCGCGTCCACCCGCACGGTCTCACCGGCGGCCAGCCTGCCCAGCGACTTGAGCGCGGCGAGCGCCGTGACCCAGTTCAGGATCAGCCCGATCGCCTGGTCGTCCGACCAGCCTTCGGGTACCGGGACCGCGCGGCCGCGGACATGACCATGTACTCGGCGAAGGCCCCGACACCGGTCCCGACGACGTGGTCGCCGATGACAGGCGCGGTCACCCCCTCCCCCGCGGCGGTGACCTTCAGCAGGATCTCGCCTGGTCCCGGCACCGGAACGGGTGCGTCGGTGATCAAATGAAGGTCTTCGGGACCGTTCGAGGAGCTCTGTCGCAGCGCGCGCATCGAAGTCATGTCCGCACGCTAAATCCCTCACATTTGCGTGCGGGTCAAGTCGCGGAGGTACGCGTCGAGGGCGTCGCGATCGCTGGTCATGAGCGCGATCCGGCGATCGAGCACTTCCCACTGCCGCGCGACCTCGCCGATCATGTACTCGCACGGCTCCTTCGGCCGGACTTCCCCTCGTCCGTCGAGGTACGGGAGGACTTCGCGGATCCGCAGGACCGCCTCGACCGAGCCTTCGCAGAAGTCGCGGTAGCCGTTGCCTTCCCGCCTGGGCTGATCAAGCCCTCTTCCTCGTAATAGCGCAGCGCCCGGACACTGACCCCGGTCTTCCGCGCGAGTTCGCCGATCTTCACGATGCCCAAGGTAGCCCGCGAGTCGACGTATAGGCCGTTATACGGTTTTCGGTTTGTACCAGACCTCGGGGCGGCCGACCTGGCCGTAGCGGGGCTCACGCTGGGCGAGGCCGTTGTCGGCGAGGTATTCGAGGTAACGGCGTGCGGTGACGCGGGAGGCGCCGATCGCGGTCGCGGCCGCTCCGGCGGAGAGGCCGTCCGCGGCCGAGGCGAGGACTTCGGTGATCGCATCCAGGGTCTGCGCGCTCATCCCCTTCGGCAGGACTTGCCGCTCGGTGGTGCGCAGGGTGCCGAGCGCGCGGTCGATCTCGGCCTGCCCGGTCACCTCACCCGATGCGCCGTGGAACTCGGCGTAGCGCTCGAGTTTCTCCCGCAGCGAGGCGAAAGTGAACGGTTTCAGCAGGTACTGCACCACGCCGACCGACACGGCGGCCTTCACCAGCGCCAGATCCCGCGCCGAGGTCACCGCGATGACGTCGATCGGGAGCCCGGCCGCGCGCAGCGACCGGCAGACGGCGAGACCGTGCGTGTCCGGGAGATAGAAGTCCAGCAGCACCAGATCGACCGGTTCGCGTTCGCAGAACCGCAGGGCGTCTCCGCCGGAGTGGACGACGCCGGACACGGTGAAGCCGGGCATCCGCTCGACGTACACGCGGTGCGCGTCGGCGGCCACCGGTTCGTCCTCGACGACCAGCACCTTGATCATCGTGTCGGCTCCTTCGGCGGCAAACACACGGTGAACACCGCGCCCTCGTCGCGGCCGACGTCGATCGTCCCACTGTGCCGTCGCACCGCCTGACCCACCAGTGCCAGTCCGAGCCCGTGGCCGTCCTCCGGTTTGGTGGACCAGCCGCGCCGGAAGACGTCCTCGACGTCTTCCACGCCGGGGCCGGTGTCGGCGACCCGCAGCAGCAGCCCCTCGGCGTCGGACCGCACGGTGACCTCGACGCCGGGCCGCCCGCCTTCGCCGGCGTTCCCCGCCGCCGCGTCGATGCCGTTGTCGATCAGGTTGCCGAGGATGGTCACCAGATCCCGCGGCGGGACGCCGGTGTCCGCGTCCTCCATGACGGTGTCGGGCGTGATCGTGAACTCGACGCCGCGCTCGCTCGCCTCCGCCGCCTTGCCGAGCAGCAGCGCCGCGAGCACCGGTTCGGCGACCGCGCCGACCACGCGGTCGGTGAGTTCCTGCGCCAGCGCGAGTTCTTCGGTCGCGAACTCGACGGCCTGTTCGGGGCGGCCGATCTCGACCAGCGAAACGACGGTGTGGAGCCGGTTCGCCGCCTCGTGCGCCTGCGACCGCAGCGCCTCGGCCAGGCCGCGCACGGTGGTCAGTTCCCCGGTCAGCGCCTGGAGTTCCGTGTGGTCGCGCAGGATCACCACGGTGCCCATCGCCTTACCGCGCGAGCGCACCGGCGACGTGCTGACGACGAGCACCCTGGCCTCGGTGAGATGGAGCTCGTCGGTGCGCTCCTCCCCCGAGGTGAACGCTTCGACGAGATCTTCGGGAATGTCCAATGAGGACAGTTCGCGGCCCACCGGATCGTCGGTGACACCCAGCAGCGCGCGGGCTCCGTCGTTGCACAGCACCACCCGCCCGTCACCGCCGACGAGCAGCAGCCCCTCGCGCACGGAATGCAGGACGGCTTCGTGGTACTCGAACAGGTTGCTCAGTTCCTCGGGCGCGATCCCCCTGGTCTGCCGCCGGAGCCGGGCGCTGACCAGGTAGCTGCCGATCCCGCCGACCACCAGTACCGCCACCGCGACCCCGATCAGCGGCCACAGGCGTTCCCGCAGTTCGGCGTCGATCGCTTCGACGGTGATGCCGACCGACACCAGCGCGACGACCTGTCCGGCGGCACCGTGCACCGGCACCACGACGCGTTCGGACGGCCCGAGCGAGCCGGCGTAGGTCTCGAGCACCCGGCCGCCGCGTTGCGCCTCGCCGATGTTGCCGATGAACGGCTGCCCGATCAGGTCCGGATTCGGATGCGTGTAGCGGATCCCGTTCTTGTCCATGATGGTCACGAAATCCACCTGCGTGTCCGCTCGGACACTCTGCGCGAACGGCTGCAACGTCGCGGTGGGCTCCGATGTGGACAGTGCGGCCAGCACGCCCGGCGCGTCCGCCACCGACTCGGCGACCGCGGTCACCTTGTCCCGCGCCCGGTCTTCGGTGGCCCGCACCGAATCGAGATAGGCGAAGGCCACCCCCGCCGCGACGAGCACGAAGAGCACGACGAGCTGCAGAATCAGCAGCTGGCGGGCGAGGCTGCCGCGCCTGGTCCGGATCCGCGTCGTCGAGGGCACCCGCTCATACCAGCACACCGCTCCCGGGGCCGCTCAGCGCGCCCGGCCGGAATTCCCCGGAAACCGCTCGCGCGAACTCAATGAACACAACCGTGACCCAGCTCACCTGGCCGGGTGATAGTGACCGGCGATCCCACGGAGACCCCTGAGCTGGAGGCAAAGGTGCCTACAACGCCGGAAGCGGCGCCACGACGTCGCGACAAGATGCATTACCTGTACCTGGCCGTGATCGCGGCGGTGGTCCTCGGCGTCATCGTCGGGTTCGCCGCGCCGGGTCTGGCCAAGGAACTCAAACCGCTCGGCACGGGCTTCGTCAACCTGATCAAGATGATGATCTCCCCCATCATCTTCTGCACCATCGTGCTCGGCATCGGATCGGTGGCGAAGGCCGCGAAGGTCGGCAAGGTCGGGCTGCTGTCGCTCGGCTACTTCCTGATGATGTCGACGTTCGCGCTCGCGATCGGCCTCGTCGTCGGCAACCTCCTGCACCCGGGTGAGGGCCTGCACCTCGACCCCGCCGCCGCGGCGAAGGCGCACAAACAGGCCGAGGGCGGCGAAGGCACCGTCGACTTCCTGATGGGCATCATCCCCACCAGCTTCGGTTCCGCCTTCACCGAAGGCCAGGTGCTGCAGACGCTGCTGGTCGCGCTGCTCGCCGGGTTCGCCGTCCAGAAGCTGGGCACCAAGGGCGAACCGATCCGCCGCGGTATCGAGCACATCCAGCGGCTGGTGTTCCGGATCCTCGCGATGATCATGTGGGCGGCCCCGGTGGGCGCGTTCGGCGCGATCGCCGCGGTGGTCGGGGAAACCGGCTGGGGCGCGCTGCGCAGCCTCGCCGTCATCATGATCGGCTTCTACTTGACCTGCCTGGTCTTCGTGTTCGGCGTGCTCGGCTCGGTGCTGTGGCTCGGCGCGCGGATCAACATCTTCACCCTGCTGCGCTATCTCGGCCGCGAATTCCTGCTGATCCTGTCGACCTCGTCGTCCGAATCGGCCCTGCCTCGCCTGATCGCGAAGATGGAGCACCTCGGGGTCAGCAAGCCGGTCGTCGGCATCACCGTGCCCACCGGGTACTCGTTCAACCTCGACGGCACGGCCATCTACCTGACCATGGCGACGCTGTTCATCGCCAGCGCGCAGGACCAGCCGCTGGGCGTCGGCGAACAGATCTCGTTGCTGCTGTTCATGATCATCGCGTCGAAGGGCGCGGCGGGCGTGAGCGGCGCCGGGATCGCCACCCTCGCCGGCGGACTCCAGTCGCACCGGCCGGAACTGGTCGACGGCGTCGGATTCATCCTCGGCATCGACCGGTTCATGTCCGAGGCCCGCGCGCTGACCAACTTCGCGGGCAACGCCGTCGCGACTGTCCTGGTCGGCACGTGGACCAAGGAATTCGACCGCGACCAGGCCAACCTGGTCTTCAGCGGCCAGGCCCCGTTCGACGAAGCCACCCTGATCGACGATCACGCCTCGGATCCCCACGAGGACAGTGACGGAGACAGGGAGAAGGCCGTGGCACGCGTTTAGCGCACGGCAAGAACCGAAACCGCGGTGCGAGGGTCCCCCGTCCTCGCACCGCGGTTCTTCGTTTCTGGGAAACTCACCGGTATGCCGGACGCCATCGACCGTTACGTGGTCTCGCGGTACTCCAAGCTGCTGCACGGCAACTTCGCCGGGATGATGAGCGACCCCGAACGCGAGGTTTTCCTGCGCGACCTGGTCGAGGACGCGCGGAGCATCACCGACGACGAACTCGGCGACCTGCTCGCGGCCGACTGGAGGCCGCGGATCACGGCGGCCTGGCTGATCGGCGTCGCCCGCCGCACCGCCTGGCGCGGGCGTATCCGGGAGCTGCTGCTGGAGAGCGGACTGGTCTTCGCCGGGCAGGGCTACTGTTTCGCGCTCGCCCGGTTCGGCACGATCGCCGACGCCGAGATCCTCGTGTCCTATCTGGACCATTACCTCGCGCGGCCGGATCTGCGCTACGACCAGGAGTGGGCGCTCGCGGCCCTGCACCACATCGACGCCGACCTCACGACCGCGTACACGTCACGCTATCTGCGGCCGGGCGGGCTCTGGGAAAGCTGGTCCGTGAAGAACAGCACGGACCTGCCGTTCCAGAGGATGTACTTCGACCTGTTGTGCTCGCACGTCCAGCGCGCCGTGCACGCGGCAGGCGTCAGGCGCTGACCTTCTCGTCGTAGACCACGCGGGACGCGGCGATCGAGTCGCGGTGGCGCTCGGCCCAGCTCAGCAAGCCGCTCAGCGACGCATAGAGTTCTTTCGCCATCGGCGTGGCCTCGTATTCCACCTTCGGCGGCACCGTGGGGTACACGGTGCGCACGAGCAGGCCGTCACGTTCGAGGTTCCGCAACGTCAGCGTGAGCATCCGCCTGCTGATCCCCTCCACCGACCGCTCGAGTTCGGTGAACCGCACGGGACCGCGCGTGGCCTCCAGCAGGATGCCGATCGCCCACTTGCCGCTGATCCGGTTGATCACCTCGAGCACGGTGCACACCTCGAGTTTTTCCGGATCGACGACCGTGGCCTGCGCGGTCACATCGGTGTTCCCCTGGGACATGAAAGTGCCTCCTTCCGGCGAGGAACAGAGTCACACAAGATGGGCGCTGTTACAAGTGATGCACCAAAGCATCACCTGGGGAACTCTTCCGAATGGGATTCTTCATGCCACAGCGCGCTCTCGCCCTCGCCGTCCTTTGCGCCGTCTCGCTGATGGTCGTCCTCGACGGCTCGATCGTCGCCGTCGCGCTGCCCGCGATCCAGAACGACCTCGGCTTCACGCCGTCCACCCTCGCCTGGGTGGTCAACGCCTACCTGATCGCGTTCGCCGGGCTGCTCCTGTTGTCCGGCAGACTGGGCGACCTGATCGGCCGGAAACGGGTCTTCCTCGCCGGGCTCGGCCTGTTCACGCTCGCCTCCCTGCTGTGCGGAATCGCGCAGGACCAGGCGCAGCTCATCGTGTTCCGTTTTCTGCAGGGCGCGGGCGGCGCGCTGGCGTCGGCCGTCGTGCTCGGCATGATCACCACGCTCTACCCGGAACCGCGGGCACGGGCGAAGGCCATCGGCGTCTACAGCTTCACCCAGGCCGCCGGATCGTCGATCGGGCTCATCGCGGGCGGAACGCTCACCCAGCTGCTCGACTGGCATTGGACGTTCTTCGTCAACCTGCCGATCGGCGCGATCGCGATCGCGCTGGCCGTCCGGCTGCTCGCCGACGACACGGGCCCCGGGCTGCGCGGCGGCACCGACGTCACCGGCGCTGGACTGGTCACCAGCGGGCTGATGCTCCTGGTCTACACGATCGTCAAGGCCGAGGAGTACACCTGGGCCGACGCCCGCACGCTCGGGTTGCTCGCGGTGTCGCTGCTGCTTCTCGCCGGATTCGTGCTCCGGCAAGCGAAGGCCCGTCAACCGCTGCTGCCGCTGCGGATCTTCCGCCTCCGCGCGGTGTCCGGGGCGAACACGGTTATGGTGCTGATGGTCGCCGGGCTGTTCGGCTTCCAGTTCATCACCGCGCTCTACCTGCAGCGCGTACTCCGGCTCGACGCGCTGAGCACCGGGTTCGCCTTCCTGCCCGCCCCGCTCTCGATCGCGGTGATGTCCCTGGTCTTCGCCGAGCGGCTGAACCACCGCTTCGGGGCACGAACGGTACTCGTCACCGGGCTTTCCCTGGTCACGCTGGCGCTCGGCTTCCTCGCCACCGTCGAGGCGGACGGCGACTACGCGACGGACGTCCTGCCCGCGCTCGTCCTGATGGGCATCGGGTTCGGCGCGGCGATGCCGGCGCTGATGGGACAGGCGATGTCCGGCGTCGCCCCCGCAGACACCGGGGTCGCTTCAGGGCTGATCAACACCACGCAGCAGATCGGCGCGGCCATCGGGACCGCCGTGCTCGCGACCGCCGCCGCGTCCCGCACCGGCTCGCTCCTGGCCGGGGGCACCGCGATTCCCGAGGCGCTCACCAGTGGCTACCGGACGGCGTACGCGTTGAGCGCCGGACTGCTCGCTCTCGCCGTCTTCTCCGCGATGGTGTTCCTTCGCACCCGGAAAGTTCAGGAAGCAATCGTCGCGTAGGCCCACTCGGAGACCTCGCCGCCGAGGCGTACCTCGGCGGCGCCTCCGGGTTTCCAGACCCCGCTGCCACCGAACGCGGCCATCCCGCCGGTCTTGCCGGAAAACTGGGAGAGCACGACCCACATCCCATACCCGGCCGCGACGCCGACCTGGTCGAGCAGCCGCTGTTCCTGGCCCTCACTGAAGAGCGCGCTGAGGACGTAGACCTCGGCGCCCGCCTCGGCAAGCTCCCGCGCATGGTCCGGGTTCGCCGCGTCGAGGCAGATCGCGAGGCCGAGACGCCTGCCACCGACCTCGATGATCACCTGCCGCGCGCCTGGTTCGAACAGTTCTTCCTCGCTGCCGTGCAGGGTGCGTTTCGCATAGGTGGCAACGGTTTCCCCGGCCGGGCCGAGGACGAGCGAACCGATGAACCGCCGTCCGTCCTCCACGAGCGGAAGGCCGATGACGGCATGGACACCACTGGCCCGGCACGCCTCCCGGAGCGGTTCGAGGCGGGGATCGTCCGAGGACAGCCAGAGTCCCGGATCGGCGGCGAGCGCCTCGAACTCCAAGCCGGTCAAGGAAAGTTCGGGGAAGACGCAGAGATCGGCGTCCGCGATCCGGAGAAGTCTCGCGTGTTCGGCGATGTTCGCGGAAAGATCCGCGGGGACGGTGTACGGCTGCACGGTGGCGACACGCATGGCGGGAGCCTAACCTGCGGCCGCTCCCAGATATCCCCGTAATCCGTTTTGCCCCCGCCGCATCATGAGCGCGTGGTTGATCCGGAACACCGGCCGCGCGATCCGATCGAGCTTGCGCAGCAACGGCTTCCGCGCCTCGACCTCCTGCGTGATCTCCAGTCTGGTGCCGCTGCCCACCGCCATCAGCGCGCCGGCCAGCATCCCTTCGAGATCGCCGCTGAGCAGGACCCGCACCCGGCCCTCGCGCTCGTCCTGCCGGTCCCGGCGCATCCGGACGGTCAGCGCGTACGGCAGCCTGGACCGGCAGACGAGTTCGGCGGTGTCCTCGTCGACCTGGCTGACCGACCGGACATCGCGCCACCACAGCGGATACGCGGCCAGGTCGACGACGGCGTCGAAAACCGTCTTGGGCGAGGCAGGGAGCACCCACGTGTCGCGGAAGCGGTACCAACCGCCTCCGCGACCCGCGAGTGAATCGGTCATACCCGCGCCGACACCAGGTTCCGGCCGTCCGTGGTCACGACGTCGACCGAGGCCACGTCGCCAGGGGCGACCAACGCGGAACCGTCGACACCGGTGCCCTCGCGCTGCCCTTTCTCCGAAACGAGCCAGCTGCCGGCGTTGACCCGTTCTCCGCTCTTGGTCACCACGACGAGCGCGCACTTCTCGCCTTCGCGGACGCCGGTGGCCTTGGCATGCAGCCGCACCCAGCCCGCGGCCGGAACCACCCGCACCGCCAGCTGCACGCCCGTGTCCCGGTCGGTCGCCGCGAGATCGCGGGTGCCGGGCACCGGGGCGGTCGCCGTCGGCACCGGCAGAGCCACCGTCGACGGTTCGGGCGACGTCTGCCGTCCGACCAGCACGCCCGCGCCGAGCGCCACCACGACCAGCACGGCCGCACCGGCCACGGCGAGGAGCCGCCGCGGCCTGCGTTCCTGGGTGCTTTCTTCTTCGCGAACCTGACGCAGCGTGCGCTGCAGCAGCAGATCTCCCCCGTCGGGAGGTCCTTCGAGGAACGCCTCCGGCGGCACCTCGTCGAGGTGATACCGCAGTTCCGACAGCTCGCGCACCTCACGCCGGCACGTGGGGCAGTTCGCCAGATGCGTCTCGAACGTCGCCGCTTCCGCCGGGGTGAGCCCGCCGAGGACGTAGGCGGCGAGCTGGCCCTGGTCGTGTCCGACCGCGCTCATCGCGCCACCTCCTTCCCGGGTCCCGCCATCACGGCTCTGAGCGCCCGTAACGCGTAATAAGATCTCGACTTAACGGTACCCGGGGCCACGCCCAGGGATCTCGCCGCTTCGGCCACCGTCCGGCCCCGGTAGTAGATCTCCACCAGTACCTCACGATGTTCCGTGGAAAGGCCGTCCATCGCCCCCAGCACGGCCATGGAGTCCACGACGCTCTGCGCGTGATCCCGCTCCACCGCCGGGGTGGGCACGCCTTCCTCCGGCTCCGCCACTTCCGGTGGCCGCGCCGCCCTGGCCCGCGCGCGGTCGGTGATGATGTTGCGGGCCACCGTGAGCAGCCAGCCCCGCACCGATCCCTTCGCGTCGTTCTCCAGGTCTTCGGCGTGCTTCCAGGCCCGGACCAGGGTCTCCTGCACGACGTCCTCCGCGGCCGCGCGGTCCCCGGTCAGCCTCGTCGCGTACGCCAGCAGGCTTCGCCCGTGTTCGGCGTACAAGTGCCGGACCAAGTCCTCGCCTTTGGCCTTCATGGGCCGCCGGCCTCCGATCGCCACTCGCGTCCTCCCGACGGTCTTCTGGGTCGGCGAGGACAGTACTGCAACCCGCAGGGCCAGAGTGGATCGTTCGGCGCGCGCCGCGATCGAACTGTGCATCGGCACCGGCCTCTCCTCGGTTCTCCATGGCCGCCTCCTCTTGCCTCCCACACGGACGGCACGGGGATGCGGTTCAACCGGGGGCTTGTCGATCATCGGACGCGCTCGTATGCTGACGCCTCCGGATTCCGCCGCCGCCTGATTCCCGGGAGGGTCTGGGCGTGCCCAGGAAACTCGTGGCCGTTCTGCTGCTGGTGTTCGCTTTCGTGTCGGGATGCGGCGAGGAGCCCGGTTTCACCGCGACACTGAGCGATCCGGTGAACGTCGACCTGAGCTGGCCCGACGACGATCCGGCCGCCGCGGGGCGGATCGTCGAGTACACCACCGATCCGCACGGCGAATACACGATCCTGCAGTTCGTGCCGCCGAGGCGGACGTCCTACCGGCATCCGGACCTGATGCCGGAAACGCGGTTCTACTACCGGATCCGGCCGTTCTACGGCGCCGTTTCGAACGCCGTCACGGTTTCCGGGCCTGCCACTCCGGCCGCGGTCGGACCCGCCGTGTCCCTGCGGGCAGGCGACCGCTCTGCCGCTCCGGCGTCGTTCCGGGCCGAGCCCGCGCCGGAGGAGATGGTGCGGTTCAGCTGGGCCGATCGCTCCAGCGACGAAGACGGTTTCCTTGTGGAGATCAAGAAACCCGGCGCCGCCGACTTCGTGCCGATCGAGGTCTCCGATCCGGGGACGACGTCGGCCGGGCTCGCCACCATGCCGGGCGAAGAGGGCGCCTCGTACCGGCTGCGCGCCTTCTACTACGGGCCCGCTTCGCCGGTGCTGGACCTCGTGAGTGGTAAGGACGGTTAGAACCGTCCTTACCACTCACGAGCCCTCACGCAAGAACGGTCTTGAGGAACTGTCCGGTGTAACTCTCCTCCACCGAAGCGACGTGCTCCGGCGTGCCCTCCGCGATCACGGTGCCCCCGCCGGAACCACCCTCGGGACCCATGTCGATGATCCAGTCCGAGGTCTTGATGACGTCGAGGTTGTGCTCGATGACGATCACCGTGTTGCCCTTGTCCACCAGCCCGTTGATCACGCCGATCAGCTTGCTGATGTCCTCGAAGTGCAGACCCGTGGTCGGCTCGTCGAGGATGTAGACCGTCTTGCCGGTGGACCGCTTCTGCAGTTCGCTGGCGAGCTTGACGCGCTGCGCCTCACCGCCCGACAGCGTCGGCGCGGGCTGCCCGAGCCGGACGTAGCCGAGGCCGACGTCGACGAGGGTCGCCAGATGCCGGTGGATCGCCTTGATCGGCTCGAAGAACTCGGCCGCCTCCTCGATCGGCATGTTCAGCACGTCGGAGACGGTCTTGCCCTTGTAGTGCACTTCGAGCGTCTCGCGGTTGTACCGATCGCCCTTGCAGACCTCACACGGGACGTAGACGTCCGGCAGGAAGTTCATCTCGATCTTGATCGTGCCGTCACCGGCGCAGGCCTCGCACCGGCCGCCCTTGACGTTGAACGAGAACCGGCCCTGCTGGTAGCCCCGCACCTTCGCCTCGGTGGTCGCGGCGAACAGCTTGCGCACGTGGTCCCACACGCCGGTATACGTCGCCGGGTTGGACCGCGGGGTGCGGCCGATCGGAGACTGGTCGACGCGGACCAGCTTGTCCACGTTCGCCAGCCCGTTCACGCGGGTGTGGCGGCCGGGGACCTGGCGGGCACCGTTGAGCTTGTTCGCCAGCACGGTCGCGAGGATGTCGTTGACCAGCGTGGACTTCCCGGAACCCGAGACACCGGTGACCGACACGAGGCAGCCGAGCGGGAACGACACGTCGAGACCGCGCAGGTTGTGCTCGCGCGCGCCGACGACGGTCAGCTGCCGCTTCTTGTCGATCGGGCGCCGGATCGCCGGCACCTCGATCTTGGTGCGGCCCGACAGGTACGCGCCGGTGATCGATTCCTTGTTCCGCAGGATCTTCTTGTACGGTCCACTGTGGACGATGTGGCCACCGTGCTCACCGGCGCCCGGGCCGATGTCGACCACCCAGTCGCTGGAGCGGATGGTGTCCTCGTCGTGCTCGACGACGATCAGCGTGTTGCCGAGGTCCCGCAGGCGGACCAGCGTCTCGATCAGGCGGTGGTTGTCGCGCTGGTGCAGCCCGATCGACGGCTCGTCCAGCACATACAGCACGCCGACCAGACCGGAACCGATCTGCGTGGCGAGCCGGATGCGCTGCGCCTCGCCACCGGACAGGGTCCCGGAAGCGCGGTCGAGCGAGAGATAGTTGAGGCCGACGTCGAGCAGGAAGCGCAGCCGCGCCTGGATCTCCTTGAGCACCGCGCCGGCGATCACCTGCTCGCGCTTGCCGAGCTCCAGTTCGTCGAGGAACTGCGACGCCTCCGCGATCGAGAGGGCGCAGACCTCGGCGATCGACCGGTCGCCCTGCGTCTTGTGCTCGAGGGTGACGGCGAGGATCTCCGGCTTGAGCCGCGTGCCCTGACAGGCCGGGCACGGCACCTCGCGCATGTAGCCCTCGTACCGCTCGCGCATGTACTCGGACTCGGTCTGCTCCTGGCGCCGCTCGAGGAACGGGATGACGCCCTCGAAGCTCGCGTAGTACGAACGCTGGCGGCCGTAGCGGTTCTTGTAGCGGACGTGGACCTGCTCGTCGACGCCGTGCAGAACGGCCTTCTGCACCTTCGCCGGCAGCTTGCGCCACGGCGTGTCCATCCGGAAGCCGATGGTCTCCGCAAGCGACTCGAGCAAGCGGATGAAGTAGTCCGCGCTCTGGCCGCCCGCCCACGGCGCGATGGCACCCTCGCCGAGGGACATCTCGTCGTCCGGGACCACGAGTTCCGGGTCGACCTCCTTGCGGACGCCGATACCGGTGCAGTCAGGGCAGGCGCCGTAGGGAGCGTTGAAGGAGAACGACCGCGGCTCGAGGTCTTCGATCGCGAGCGGGTGGCCGTTCGGGCAGGCCAGGTTCTCGGAGAAGCCGCGCACGCGATGCGGGTCGTTCTCCGGCAGGTCGACGAACTCGAGCTCGATCAGACCGTCGGCCAGCCGGAGCGCCGTCTCGACGGAGTCGGTGAGCCGCTGCCGCGAGCTGGTCTTCACCGAGAGCCTGTCGATGATGACGGCGATCTGGTGCTTTTCCTGCTTCTTCAGCTTCGGCGGGTCGGTGAGCGGGTGGATCGTCCCGTCGACCACGACCCGTGCGTAGCCCTGCTGCTGCAGGTTCTCGAAGAGGTCGAGGTACTCGCCCTTGCGGCCGCGCACGACCGGCGCGAGCACCTGGAAGCGGGTGCCCTCCTCCATCGCGAGCACCTGGTCGACGATCTGCTGCGGGGTCTGCTTGCTGATCGCCTCGCCGCACTGCGGGCAGTGCGCCTTGCCGGCGCGGGCGTAGAGCAGGCGCAGGTAGTCGTAGACCTCGGTGATGGTGCCGACGGTCGAACGCGGGTTGCGCGAGGTGGACTTCTGGTCGATCGACACCGCGGGCGAAAGGCCCTCGATGAAGTCGACGTCCGGCTTGTCCATCTGGCCGAGGAACTGGCGCGCGTACGCCGACAGCGACTCGACGTAGCGGCGCTGCCCTTCGGCGAAGATGGTGTCGAAGGCGAGGCTCGACTTCCCGGACCCGGACAGACCGGTGAACACGATCAGGCTGTCGCGGGGCAGGTCGAGATCCACACCGCGGAGGTTGTGCTCGCGGGCGCCGCGAACAACGAGGCGATCAGCCACGCCAGGGTCCCTTCAGGTTTCATTCTCAGCTGCGGTCGCCGTCCCGGTCGATAGCTGCACGGGCGGCCGCTTCCATGCTACGAGGCACCACCGACAGAAACCGGTTCCGAGTCTTTGACCTGCGATTTTCCCAGCTTTTCGCGGCGATCCCGGCGAGCGGTGAGCCACCGGTGGACCGGCCGTTCCACACCGGCGGTGATCGCCCAGCCCCCGAAAACGGCGGCGGCCAGCACGAGGGGGAGCCGCAGCCAGCCGGGGACACCGGCGTTCAGCAGGGCACGGGCCAGGATGTAACCGAGTTCCTGGTGCACCAGATAGAGACCATACGAGATGCCCGCGAGCCAGGTGACAGCCGGGGCGATCCTGGCGAGACCGGGGAACCGCCAGTCCGGTCCGCGCGCGGCCAGGCACACCAGCAGCAGCATGATCGCGAACCCGATGGCCGACGGCCAGCGCTCCGGATCATTCGGCAGGGCCTGGTGGAACGGGAAGACCTGCAGGTCCTGCGCCGCGCAGGCGGCGAGCACGAACAGCGCGAGATGCCAGTGCGCCAGGCTCCGTTTCGCCCACAGCCAGATCGCGATCCCGATGGCGAAGACGTGCACCCGGTGCAGGCCCAGGCCGTAGTAGAAGGTCTCCACGAGCTTCGGCGTGGAAACCGGGTCGAACACGACGAACCGGAGGAACAGGGGAACCAGGATCAGCGCCCAGAGCAGCCCCACGGTGAGCCGGTGGGTGCGCCACCGGCGCGGCCACAGAAGAGCGGCGGCGGTGAAGGCGACGACCTGGACCGGCAGCGTCCAATAGGCGCCGTCGAGATAGTAGAAGAGCTCGTACCGCCAGCCCCATTCCTGGACCATGCCCAGGTTGGCGAGCAGATCGGCGCCGGTGGGGACGTACCAGGGCGACGGATCGGACGGCGGGCCCTGCGGGACGCCGAACAGGAATCCGGACAGACCCGGCGGGAACGGCAAGCCGCTGAACCGGATCGTCGCGTACCGGGCGACGACATAGGTGACGACCACCGCGACCAGGTACGCGGGCACCAGCCGCGCGACCCGGTTCCACAGCCATCGCCCTGGCCTCCCCTTGCGCAGGCTCGCGCACACGAAGAAGGCGGAAATCACCAGGAGGATGGCCGCGCCGAACTGAGCGGTTACCCGAAAGGGGTACCCCACCAGTTCGGGATGCAGAAGCGCCCCCTGATGGGTGACGTGCCCGAGCATGACCGCGAAGACTGCGACAACGCGAAGGACGTCCCAGCTGATCTTGCGCGAGGCGCGTGGCGAGGCGTCGGGCACGAGCGTCCTGTGGTTCGGCTGGCGGGGCGACGCGAGCCTACGTCCTGCACCTGTGCGCCGCCTGTGCGGGTGGAACCGATTGCAGGCGAACGACTACCGTGTGCGGTGTGAACATCGTCGAGACCTACACCGGGCATGTCGACCCCGGCGGCGACGCCGCCCGTCGCACCCTGGACGCGCTCACCATCACCAAGCTGTCGGTCGGCCCGATGGACAACAACGCGTATCTGCTCGTCTGCCGCGCCGAGAACGAAGCGCTGCTGATCGACGCCGCGAACGACCCGGAGCGGATCTCCGACCTCATCGGCCACGGCCCCGACCGCCCCGCGCTGAAGACCGTCGTGACCACCCACCAGCACCAGGACCACTGGCAGGCCCTCGGCGCCGTCGCCGGCGCGAACGGCGCGAACACCGCCGCCCACCCGCTGGACGCCGGACCGCTGCCGATCCCGCCGGACTTCCTCGTCGAACACGGCGACACGATCAAGGTCGGACGGATCACCCTCGACGTGATCCACCTGCGCGGCCACACCCCCGGCTCCATCGCGCTGCTGTACCGCGACCCGAACGGGCACCCGCACCTGTTCACCGGCGACTCGCTGTTCCCCGGCGGCGTCGGGAAGACGAACTCGCCGGAGGACTTCACCTCTTTGATCAATGACGTGAAGTCCCGCTTGTTCGACGTTCTGCCCGACGACACCTGGTTCTACCCGGGACACGGCGACGACTCGACTTTGGGCGAGCAGAAACCGCACATCGACGAATGGCGCTCCCGAGGCTGGTGAGGCAACAGGTTATGTCGGCGAGGCCAGGGGTTGTGCCTAGCGGGTGTAGGCGCATTGTGCTATCGCACAGCGTGCTGCCGGCTGTTGAACCTGTCCGACCATCCGATGATCGTGCCGTGGGCGTTGATCCCGACAGTGCTGCTGTCGTTGTGGCCGGGCAGGGTGCCCAGGTCGGTGATCCGGCCCGCCGAGTCCCACCGCACCGCGCGGGAATAGCCGCTCCGCAGCTCCGCCTGGCCGATGATCGTGCCGTCGTCATTGATCGCGTAAGCGGTGCTCTCGCCGCCGCTGAGAGTGCCCAGGTCGGTGATCCGGCCCATCTGGTCCCACCGCGCCGCGCGGGACTCGCCAGTGGCTTCTGAAGTCCTGCCGATGATCACGCCGTCAGCGTTGATCCCGACAGCACTGCTCTCGGGATGGCGAGGCGGCAAGGCACCCAGGTCGGTGATCCGGCCCGCTGAGTCCCACCGCACCGCGTGGGTATGGCCGCCGCCCGCGGACGCCTGGCCGATGATCGTGCCGTCGTCGTTGATTCCGGTGGCATGGCTGAAGCGGCCGCCGGGCAGGCTGCCCAGGTCGGTGATCCGGCCCGCCGGGTCCCAGCGCACCGCACGGGGCTGGAGTTTGGCCACGGTCGCCGTGCCGACGACGGTGCCGTCGGCGTTGATCCCGACAGGTGTGCTGCCGGTGTAACCGGGCAGGGTGCCCAGATCGGTGATCCGGCCCGCCGCGTCCCAGCGCACCGCGCGGGGCTCGCCCTTGGCCACGGTCGCCGTGCCGACGATCATGCCATCGGCGTTGACCGCGACAGCAGTGCCCTCGGGACGGCCGGGCAAGGTGCCCAGATCGGTGATCCGGCCCGCCGGGTCCCACCGCACCGCGTGAGAATGGCCGCCGCCCGCGGACGCCTCGCCGATGATCGTGCCGGCGTCGTTGATCCCAACAGCGACACTGGAGCGACCGCCGGGCCGGGTGCCCAGATCGGTGATCCGGCCCGCCGGGTCCCACCGCACCGCGTGGTTGTCGCCTCTGGCCGTGCGCGCCCAGCCGACGATCGTGCCGTCATCATTGATCGCACGAGCACGGCTCTCGCCGCCGCCGAGGGTGCCCAGCTCGGTGATCCGGTCCGCCGGATCCCACCGCACCGCGCGCCTGGGGTAGGACGCAGAGGGTGGCTGGCCGTTGACCGCACCCTCGGCATTGCTCTCGACAGCGGCACTGGAGCGACCGCCGGGCAGGGTGCCCAGGTCGGTGACCGTGGTGGCAGCGACAGCCCGCACCGGAACACTGACAACCAACCCTGCCGCCACCACCGCTGCGGCCCCGATACCGAAGGCCCGCAGCCCCCATGCACGACGTCGCGGAAGCAGCGCCACTGCTCCCCATCGTTGAGGTTTCCTCACGTTATTCCTCCTCACGGGAAAGGCGTGACACGGCCACCCCTCACTGCAGCACGTTCGGAACACGAGCACAGGGGCCACAAGAGGCACAAAGTGTCACCTGGCGCCAAGTGGCCAAGTGCCGTCGGTGCTGTTTGCCTGCGTCCACAACGCTGACCGCTCCCAGCTGGCCGCCGCATTCCTCACCCCGCCTCGCGGGCGACCGGGTTCAGGCTCGCTCGGCCGGCTCTGCCCGCCGACCAGATCAACCCGGCTGTGGAGGCCATGCGCGAGGTCGGCACCGGCATCTCCGCCGAGATTCCAAGGCGCTCACCGCCGATGCCGTCGAATCCTCGGACGTGCTGATCACCATGGGCTGCGGCGACGCCGTGCGCCCGATCCGCGACGCCATCGAGCGGCAACGGGGTGAATCGACGATGGCGGCACCGAGCATTTCCGTACATGCCGTCGGGCGGCGTCCTTCGCCCGTCGTAACCGCCTGATGCAAATCAGCCACGGTGACAGCAGTCAGCTCCGGGAGCTTGCGAGTGCTATGGGGAGGAGCAGACCGAAGTCGATGTAGGTACAGGTGTCGAGTACGCCTGTCTCAGGACGATCAGTGACGAAACCGATCCCAGGCGTCGCCATAGTCCACTCGATCTTCGGTACCGAAGAACTCATCAGCTTCCCGCCGCAGCTGAGCTGCCTCGGTATTGGCCGCAGTTCAGCTACCCTCAACACCGTTACGCGTGAGGTGGTAAGTCTCGCCAGCCTCGACGGCATCCATTACAGCTGCGGGGTGTGCCAAGCGTAGCTCGATGAGCTGCACCGCCGAACTACTTCACGTAACGAACCTGATCACTCACAGAGCGCAATATCTGCCACCTACTCGGAGGACGGCCTCGAACACGACATTGCTTGATACTGAGAAAGTTCGGACAATGTCGCCGCCCACAGGGAGGAAGGCGGATGCATCCTGTTCGTCCGCTGGTCGCGGTCAAGGCCAAGGTCGGAGAATTGAACGCTCTGAGCAGCCTGCGCTCCCCTCAGGACACACAGGTACGTGTGATGGTCGAACTGCTCGATTCCGTGGCTCCGACCGGAGGCAGGATCCTCCCAGTGCTCGTCCGAGCAGCCGTACGGGCCGCGTCCTACGGCCGCCCCTTGTGGATCGACACCACCTGGCTGGCAGCCGGCAGCCCGCTCGCACAGCAGCCGGGAGGGGTGTTCGAGTTCCTCGACCATGCCATCGAGTTCGCGGCCCAGGCCGAGCTCGGGCTCTTCGCACCTGACGTCGCCTACTTGATTCCCGTCGTCTCTCTCGACGCCTCGGAGTACGAGTTACGCAGAGTACGTCTTCTGCTCGAACATCAGGATCGCGACATCGTCATCCGGCTTCCTCACTCGGGCAGGCCACTACACGAAGTCCTCGGACGGATCGACTCGATCATGAGGTCGACGGGCACGCGACCGGGGCGCATCCATACGATTCTCGACGCTGGCTTCGTCGAGACCGTCCGCCCAGGCCAAGCCATCGCGGCAGCCGAAACGGCCTCGGCGTTGTCAGATCTGCTCGGCCCTGCCACGACCACGCTTCTGGCCGGATCCATCCCAGCCCAGCGAACCACCTACGTGACGACCGAACGCGATCGCCCAGAAGTCACCTTCTGGAACGAGGCAGACCACGCCAGTGCGAACGGGGTCAACTACGGCGACTATGGCGTGACGCATCCACTGCCGCCGAGGTCCGACGGCAACCCGAGAACCCCTAATCCGTACCTCTGCTACACCGTGCCGGGCAAGTCCGTACTGCTGCGCCGCAAAGTCGAAGAGGGCGACGATCCCGCCGAGCGATTCACAGATCTGGTCGAGGAGCTTGTCGAAAGAAACGACTTCGCCGGACCGGGCTACTCATGGGGAGACAATGAACTGACACGATGCCGGCGCACCGGTGGGAGAACCGCCGGCTCAGTCTCTCGCTGGGTCGCCATGGCCACCTCCCACCACATCGAACATGTGGCACGAAGGTCTGCCGCCGACCTCTGACTCGACTCGAGCAACGTTACCCCGTGGTGGCCGGATCATGGATCCAGCAAAGCTCCCCTGTCGCCGGAAGCTCCCCCAACGCCTTGACCTCGCACGCCAGCCGCGACAGAACGGCGTCCTTCGACCCTGGCCACGCCACGAAGTCGTGATCCGCGCCCACCAGGTCGCCGGGGACCGCGCCTCGGTCCATCAAGGCGCCCACTACCAAGAGCAACGCCGCGGTTCTCTCCGCGAAGGTCGCGCCTTCGCCCACCTTCGCTCCCGCCACGGCGGCCACGACAGAGAGCCCGACCCTGTCCTCTCGCGCGTAGTCGAGCAGCGACTCCAAGCCCACGTCATCGGCCATGTTCACTCCCCTGCACCATCAGCGAAAAGCGATGCCGTACTGCTCACGCGGCCGGCAAGGCCCCGCGAACGTGTGCTCCACGACGCCACGCCGGATTTCGAGCAGACGCCGATCGCCGGCCGGCGGCCGGATCACGCGCTCGCACTGGGTCTGTTCCGCGTACCACCAGCAGGCTTCGGGAACGTGGTCGTCGAACGTGATGCTGACGTTGAGCCCTCCCTTGACCTTGCCTTCACCGTCGACGACACCTGGTGCGATCCCGTGATGGTCGACGTCGACGTTGATCCACCGTCTCTCTCCGTCCAGATCGTCGTCGCATACGAGGGAGACGAATTCGTGCCGCTCTCCTTTACGGAGCGGCTTCGGGAAGCGCAGGTCCACAGCATCCGCCGACGTCTCGACGCGGCAGCCGAAGATCGCTTTGACGGGAACCGGCTCGGTCCACCCGGCTGGAGCCCGCGCCGCGTAGCCGTCGACGCCGTTCTCGCAGGCGACGACAGTTCGCACCGCCAACCGGCGATACGCCCTTCCATGCCGCATTTCCACGCTCACGAGCAGGCGTTCCAGGAACACCGGCTGACAGGCGAACGCCTGACGCTCCGAGAATCGGCTCGGTGCCCCCGCGCTTGACGACAAGAGACTCCTCCTGACCGTGAAAGATCAGAACCGGCGAAGGGCTTTCACCGGTCGTCGCACCCAAGGTGTACTAGTACACCACATCCGGCGGGTTCGACAAATGGCCGTCGTAACGTTCGATCTTCCGGAGCCGAACCACAGCGCGATGCCGTACTACGGATACGACCCCGGCACCGCGGTCGCCATCGGCGGCCGGTTGCTCGCGCCCGGAATCCCCCGGCACAGCGGATACGGCGAGATCGGCGAGCCGGGTTGGCGTCATCCGCCGGTCCGCGTGGTCCGTCCAGGTGACAGGACCGCGCGACCGATCCGCCGGGCGGTCTGGTCGTTCTGGAGCGTCCCGTACCGGCGCCGGCGCGGAAGGCATTGGCCCAGCGACTTCTTCCACGCGTTGTCCTGGATCCTGTCACTCCGGCTCGCGTCCCGCCTCTTCCCCACGACGGCGTTGGTGACCGACGACTGGGGTCACGAACTGCTTGCCGACCGGCTGCGGCTGCCCTTCGACGACATCTCCCTGACGCTGAACGGACTCGCCGGGCAGGACCCGTCATGGTGGGCGCTCGGGAAGTTGCACGCGTACCGCGAGCAGCATGAGCCGTTCCTGCACATCGACAACGACGTGTTCCTCTGGCCCGGATTTCCGGCGAAGGGGCTGGACGGAGAGGTCGTCGCACAGAATCCAGAGCACGCACCGGTTCGTGATGCCGGCTACTACCGGCCCTCGGCCGTCGCCGCGGCGATCCGGAGCACCGGCGGTTTCCTGCCGAAGGAATTCAGCGGCTACACCGGGGACGCCGCACTGTGCACCGGAGTCGTCGGCGGCACGGCGATTCCCTTCCTCCGCCGCTACGCCGATCTCGCCATCCGCATGGTGGAGTCGGCCGAGAACCAGACGGCCTGGCAACGGCTCGCGCCGCTCGAGGACTACAACCTCGTTGTCGAGCAATACCTTCTCGGCGCACTCTGCTGGGGCGGCGGCACCACGGACGTGCAGTGCGTCTTCGACTCGCAGCACGACAGCTACCGGGACGATGACCGGAAATTCACCCATCTCATCGCTTCCGCGAAAAGCGATCTCCGTTACCTGGCCTGGCTCGCGGAGCGCGTGAGAAACCATTTTCCCGCCGACCTCGAGATCGTTCGACGCGTATTCGGCGATCAGTAACGATAGTGCGAAGAATACAACCGATCGGGATCTGGGGCGTCTTTCCTGAACCAACTCTCCGGCAGGAGGTCATCGCCATGACCATCACCCTACGACGCGCACTCGCCGCCACCGTCGTGATGGTGACCGGCGCCATCGCCGCGGTCACACCGGTTTCCGCGGCGGCGCGACAGATCCCAGCCATGACCGGGATCCGCACCGGCCAGAACCCCGGCTTCGACCGGGTCGTACTCGACCTGAGCGCCGGTCCGGCTCCCGCCGTCCGGTACGACCTCGTCGACGAGTTGATCGCCGATGGTTCCGGCGAGATCGTCTGGCTGACCGGGGAATTCTTCATCGCGGTCACCGCGACCCCGGCGGCCGCGCACGACGACGCCGGGAATCCCACCTATCCCGGACCGCGGAAATTCCGGACCCGGAATCTGCGCAACGTCATGGCGGTCGCGGTCACCGGCGACTACGAAGGCACCTTGTCCATCGGTCTCGGCGTCCGGTCGAGGACGCCGGTCACCGCGTTCACCCTGACTTCGCCGAACCGCGTCGTCATCGACGTCCGCCATTGAGCACGAGCGGGAATCCGTGAAGGCTTTTCGACGACCATCCCGTTTCGGTGAGCAAAATCCTTTTCGGATTCCCGCGGTGAAAATCACGTTCCGCCCCAACGGGCGAATTTTCGGAAAATCAGGTATCTGCCGCGCCGGCACGCGTTCCTTCCTTCCGTCAGCATCACCGCCGCTGCGAAGGAGAACCTCATGCCACGCAATCCCGACACCCCGTCCTTGGGCCCGGGTGGCGACAATCTCGAAGCGGGCCCGGGTAGTTCGGGCCTCGGAAGCTTCTCGAACAGCGAAATCGGCGAACTGGTCACCCAGGCCGCCGAAACCATGGCCGCGTCCGGCGAGGACGCCGAGCGCAATTACCAGCGGAGCCTCGACCGGCTTCGCGAACGCGCGGACGACGTCGTCCCGGCGCTCGGAGCGCAGTACGACGCCTTGTCCGAGGAGCAGTACCTGGAGCGTTGGGGCCTGGTCCAACTGCTCACCGATCTGAGGCACACCGCCGCCGTTTCGGTACTGGAGAACGTGCTGCGCCAGCCGATCCCGCCGGAGCGTTCCGACGATCCCGCGCACGGGATCAGCACCGTCGGCGAAGAGGTGATCATCCGCACCACCGCCGTGGAAGCGTTGGCGCGCTTGGCATCCGCCGGTGACAGCGCGGCAAAGGAGCTCCTGCTGCGGCAGGTCCGGCACGAGGTGTTCACGGTCCGGCGCGCGGCGGTCCAGGCCATCGCCGCGACCGGGGACACGGAGCTCACCGCGCGGGTGCGCGAGGAACTCAGCGGCACCGAGGACGAGCGCCTGCTGAACATCCGGCGGGTCGACGTCCGCGGTGTCCCCCAGGCCGTCGGCGGCCGGTACGTGAAGGACTCGCGGGCCGACGACGTGCCACCGCCGGAGCCCCCGCGCTCCTGAACCCCATCCATTCCTTCTACAGACAGGTGATCACCGATGGCCACTTGCAGCTACACCGTGCCCGACAAGAACGTGACCGGGGACAATTTCTACGGAGCCTCGATCTGCAATCAGACCTACATCGACTATTTCTGGAACACCTACGGTTTCGCGGGCAACAAGGACTACTGGGACGACGGCTTCGGCTGGGAAGACGCGTGCAACACCGACAAGCCGCTCGCCCGGACGTTCAACGCGTGCTACCTGCTGACCTATTCGGCACAGGACTACCAGAACGACGCCTATTCCGGGGCGATGCTGAACTGGGCGCGCCGGTACGTCCGCGACAACTGCGACGACCTCCGCTCGCTCTGCGGCGACGGCAGCGCCATCGCGCGCTCGTTCAAAGGGGCGTTCGTCGACGACCGGATCGAGCTGTACCTCGGTTTCTGGTACTCCAAGGACGTTCCCGGACGCGCCGAGACGTTGATCCACGAATCGCGGCACCAGGGCGGGAAGCCGCACAACGCGAACTTCCCGGCGGGTTCGGTGTTCGGCGCCGGCAAGAGCGGCGCCGACTCCACCTGGGGCTACGAGGGCGCCTGGATGTACGGCGCGCTCTACCTGTGGTGGTTCTACGCCCAGGGCGCCCGCACGACGTCGGCCTTGCGTGAACGCGCCCGCCAGCGCGGGAACCTCGTGATCGACAACGCCTTCGCGACTCATCCGGGCTTCAACATCTGAGTCACGACCGACAGGCCCTCTCGTACTGCAGACGAGAGGGCTTAGTCGCGAAATACCTCCGATGACTTGATGAGTGTCCCACTCATCGGGGCTTGACCATCGACATTTCTGCGACAATCATCGGATCTCTCGGGAACCCCACGCCTTGGATGAGAGCGGATGGTCATGAGAGTTCGAGCGCATCGCATCGCCTGGCTCGCCATAGTTCTCGCCCTGCTGACGAGCCTGCTCACCACGACGACCGCGAGCGCGGAGGTGCACCATCCCCGGCAGAAGTGGCTCCGCGAAGCCACCGCCGGACTTTTCCTCCATTGGGGCATGTTCACCGCACCACGCCACACTGATTGCGCCGCTTGGGAACGCGCCGTCACCGACGGCGGCTGGAGCGCGGACTACTGGGTGGACGAGGCTCGCAAGCTGGGCGCCTCCTACATCGTGCTCGCCACCTTCCACAGCAGGCTGGGCTACGCGCGCCCGTGGCCGTCGGCGATCCCGGGCAGCTGCTCCACGCGCCGCGACCTCCTCGGCGAGCTCGTCAAGGCGGGCAACGCGAAGGGCGTCCGGACGATCCTCTACATGACCGACGATCCCCAGTGGCACAAGGAGACCGGTGTCGAGTCACTGGATTCCGCCGCGTACTCCGCCTACAAGGGCAAGCAAGTCGACCTGACGACCCGCCCGGGCTTCGGCGAGTACAGCTACGACCTCTTCCACGAGGTCATGGACCGCTACGCGGACCTCGCCGGGTTCTGGATCGACAACGACAACGACTACTGGGAGAAGAACAAGCTTTACGAACAGATCCGCGAGAAACGGCCGTCCTGGTTGCTGAGCAACAACAACGAGGACACCCCGATCATGGACACCGTCAGCAACGAGCAGAAGACCGGCATCACACCGCCGTACGACTATCCGCAGGCCGCCTTCACCCCCATGCCGAGGCTCACCGAGGCCGACTACAAGCTGCCGACCAACGGCGGCTGGTGGTACGACGGCACCGATCAGGCCGTCGACTTCCGGCTGTCCACCGGGCGCTACATCACCAACGCGGGTTCGTCGATGAAGTCGTTGATGGCCGAAACCCCGATGGTGAACGGGAAGTTCCCGCCGCAACAGGAGGCGTACAACAATTTCATGGCGAGCTGGGTGCCCCCGATCAGGTCCTCCTTGCAGGGCAAGGAGGGCGGCGGGTACATGTACGGCGGGATGCAGCCCGGGTTCTGGAACGACGGTGCGCACGGCGTCATCACCGTCGAGCCCGGCGCGGGAACGCAGTACCTCCACGTGGTGACGCGGCCGCGCACCGACCTGCTCCGCTTACGCGACAACGGATACAAGGTGACCGGCGTGTCCGACCTGCGCACGGGGAAGTCGCTGCGCTTCAGCCAATCCGGGGGTTATCTGAGCATTGTGGACATCAAGGACTGGGACACCTACGACACGGTGTTCAAGGTGGAAACGGCCGGGCAGCGGTACTTCCACGACTCCCACACGATCAAGGCGACCGCTTCGTCCTCGCGCGCCGGGCATCCGGCGTCGAACCTGGTCGACGGGAGCTTCGAGAACCATTGGGACGCCGACGGCAAGCAGCCGGTCTCGCTGACCTTGGACCTCGGCAGGAGACGGACCGCCACCTATCTCGCGGTGAATCAGCGTGAGATGTCGCCGACGCACGCGCGCGAGTCGTTCGGCAGGCCGGAGGACTCGTCGCGGATCAAGGACTATCGCGTCTACGTCAGCGACGACGGGCGGAACTGGGGCAAACCGGTCCGCACCGGCGCGATGCCGAGCGCCCGTGGTGTGCAGTTCATCGATTTCGGCGAACGGCAGGCCCGGTTCGTCAAACTCGAGGTGCTGAACACCTGGTCCGGGCCTCAGGCGAAACCCTTCTACAAGCAGTTGGCGATCGACGAGATCAAGGTGGCGTACGGCTACCCGAGTTCGGCGCTGGGCGCACAGGTCCCACTGGAGGCGGAGTCCTTCCGCAACGACCACGACGGCCGTGCCAGGCTCCGCCATTGCTCATCCTGCTCCGGATCGTTCCAGGTCACCGGGCTCGGTGGCGGCCCGCGCAACTCGGTCACTTATCCGAACGTGACGGCCGCCGAAGCCGGAAGCCACCGGCTCCAGCTCGACACCGTGGGCGGTCCCGCGACGTCGGTGGCGGTGAGTGTCAACGGCGGCACCCCCGTCGGGACCGTGATCGACGCCGGAACGCCGGGAGTCGTGACTTCGACGGCGATCCCCGTCGAACTGAACGCCGGCGCCAACACCGTCAAGGTGTTCAGCGACGCCTCCTCGGGGCCGGGCCTTGACCGGATCGCGATCGCCCTCCTGCCACCGTCGTCCTACACGCCGAAAACGACGCTGACCGTCGAACCGGGCGGCATCCAATGGCTCGCGCCGGGACGGCAGTCCCTTCAGGTGACCGCGAAGCTGCGGCTCGACGCCGACGACACGATCAAGCAGGTCGGCCTCGCACCCGTCGTCCCGGTGGGCTGGACCTTGCAGGGTGCTCCGGCGAGCACAGCGTCGATGCGGGTCGGGAACGAGCTCGAAGCCTCCTGGACCCTGGTCTCCCCCGAAGGTGTCACCGCGGCCGACATCCCGGTCACCGCGTCGTTCGACCTGCTCGGCCGGGCGAAAACGGTGAGCAAGCCGGTCCGGGTGAGCCCACGACCGGCGGACCGGGTCTTCATGCGGGAGGCCGAAGACTCGGCGAACGACGTCGGCGACGCGGGCGTCACGAACTGCGGGGTGTGCTCGGGCGGGCAGAAGGTCCGCAACATCGGTGGCGACCCGAGTTCGTTCGTGCGGTTCGACGACGTCACCGTGCCCGAGACCAGGCGCTACACCCTCCACATCGACTTCACCGTCAACGGGCCGCGCTCGTACTTCGTCACGGTCAACGGCGGCACGCCGATCGAGGTGAAGGTCGACGGCGCCGGCAACAACACCCAGCTCACGGCGTCGTTGCCGGTCGAGCTGACGGCGGGGGCGAACACGATCAAACTCCACAACGACCACGCGTCCGCCCCGGATCTCGATCGGCTGTCACTGGAGTGAGTACCGGCTTGACCCTCTCCCCGGGATAGGGTTCAGGCTGGTCCCATGACGACCCTGATGCCGATAGGCGTGTTCGCGCACGCCACCAGGCTGTCGGTCCGCGCGCTGCGGAACTACGACCGGATCGGGCTGCTGGTACCCGCCAGCGTCGATCCTGGCACCGGGTACCGCCGGTACTCGCTCGAACAGTTCGCGCGCGCCGGCCTGATCCGGCGGCTGCGGGAACTGGAGGTGCCGCTGGCGGAGGTCGCCGCGATCATGGACGCGGGCGACCCGGACGAGGTGAAGGCCGCGATCAAACGGCATCACGACCGGGTGGCGGCACGGGCCGCCGAACTCGCGGCGATCACCGACGGACTCGACTCCATGCTCGCCGAACCGACACGGTGGCTGCACGTCTACGAACGCGTGCGCGCACCGCGACCGATCGCCCGCCTGTCGATCCGGACGCCGTTGAGCGGTCTGGCCGAACTGATCGGCCCCGCCTACGCCCGGCTGTTCGCGGCCCTGGGCGCGCAAGGGGTCACACCGTCCGGACCGCCCGGGGCCCGTTACGTCACCGACGATCCCGATGAGCTGACCGTCGAACTGTTCGTCCCGGTCGGCGGGCCGGTGCGGGACGACGGGGCGATCGGCTCCGCCGAGCTTCCCGGTGGACCGCTCGTGGCGACGATCCACGAAGGTGGCTACGAAGACGTCGAGACCGCGTACCGATCGCTCGGCCGCTGGATCGCCGAACGCGATCGCGTCCCGGCAGGTCCCGCCGAAGAGTTGTACCTGGTGGCGCCCGGGCCGGGAGTCGCACCCGAGGCCTACCGCACCGAGATCGCCTGGCCGGTGACCTCGTGATCATCGAGGGAATCGCGTCCGCGGGCGGGGAGCACTGCGAGACCAGCACGCTCCATGTCATCCTGCGGCACGCCGGGATCGAGCTGTCCGAGCCGATGCTGTTCGGACTCGGCGAAGGCCTGGGCTTCCTCTACTGGGACGGGAAGAACCTGCCGTTCCCGTTCCTCGGCGGGCGCAGCAAGCCCGTCGAGATCACGCGGAAGCTGACCGACCGGCTCGGGCTGTCCTTGCGGGTCAAGGAAACGACCTCGGCGCGCACGGCGTGGCGGAACGTGGCCGAGGAGATCGACGCCGGTGTGCCGGTCGGTCTGCAACTCGACTCGTACCACCTGGAGTACTTCACGTCGAAAGTCCACTTCGGAGGGCACTTCGCCGCCTTGTACGGCTATGACGACGAGCACGCTTTCCTTGTCGACACGGCACAGCAGGGCGGCTCCGTATCGACATCACTGGAGAGCCTCGAACGCGCCCGCGGGGAGAAGGGCCCGATGACGGCGAAGAACCGCTCGTTCACCATCGGTGCGGACGAGCCACTGGTTCCGCTCGCCGACGCCATCCGCACGGCCGTCCGGGCCAACGCGGCGGGGTTCCTCAATCCGCCCATCTCGAACCTCGGATATCGCGGGATCGGCAAGGCCGCTGTCCAGGTGCGGAAATGGCTGGAGCGCAGCACTGATCCGGCGCGCGACCTTCCGCAGGCCGCCGTCCTGATGGAGCGGGCAGGGACCGGCGGGGCACTCTTCCGCCGGATCTACCGTGACTTCCTCGCAGAAGGCGCGGCCATCGTCGACGATGCCGGTCTCCTCACCGCGTATGAGAAATACCGGGAAATCACTCCACTATGGACAGAGGTCGCGGACTTGTTCGCACAGGCAGGAAAAACCGGCGATGCCGGAAGGCTGAACGACGCGTCCGCCCTCCTGTCCGAGCTGGCCCGGCGCGAACAGGAGGCGATGACGGCGCTCGCGACCGTTCAGCCCTGCCGCTCGTAGGGCAGCTTCTCCCCCGCTTCCACCGCGAACGGCAGGTCGTTGCCCGCCGGCGGCAACGGGCACGTGGCGAAATCGGTGAACGCGCAGGGCAGATTCGTCGCGCGGGTGAAATCGAGGACTACCGACCCGTCGTCCGCGGGAGGCGGCACCGCGAGCGACCGGTTCGCCGCGTAGGTGGTGACGCCGCTCGTGGCATCGGTGAACAGGATGAGCAGGCCGTCCTTCTTGCCGTTGAACGCGGTGAGCGCGTGCTCCACGCCGTCGTACTCGAAACGCACGATGCCCGGCGAGACGTAGACGTGGCTGAGCCCTTCGACGACCGCACCGACCGTGGTCGGCCGCGGCTCGTCGAAGGGCTCGAAAGTCCCGGACAGCACCCAGGCCGCGTCGGGCTCGTACGCCGGGACACCGCGGAAAGCGTTCAGCACCGGCGCCTTCGGGTCGTGCGTCCGGATCAGGTACCCGCCGCGGCGCGCCACCTCGATCTCGATGTCGCCGGCGACGACCCTGGTGGTCGCACCGCTGTTGATCAGCTCGAAGCGGCGGACACCGGTGATCCGCTCGCCGTCGTGCGAGAGATCCGCGCCCTGAGGTTCGAGGTACGCCGCGTCGGCGTCCTGCCACCACAGGCCGGGCAGCCCCTCGTACGCGCGCGGCTTGTCCTCGAGCCAATCAAGGGACACCAGGGCGAGCCAGCCGAGCGGATCGGCGAGATCGCGCTCGCGCTGGGTCTTCCAGCTCTGCCAGTCCCGCGTGACTGTGTCCAGGCTTGTGCTCATCGCCGATCCCCTTCCGTGACCTTGCTCGTTTCCCCGGGTCAACGGGCCGGCGGCGACGATATTTCCTGTCCCGGTATGTGGGCTGGCCCTGGTGATCCTCGGTGGACTTCGCCGCGTCCCGGCGTCGAGGAACCCTTCCCGGTCGCCCCGGAAGCGACGGCCTTTCGCGAGGGGCGCGACCACTCACTTCGTATTCCGGACGCATTTAGTCGACTAATTGTGTCATCCCTTTCTTTGCGTGGTCGCCGCGCGAGGCAACATCACACTTCAGTGTTGCTGACGCGTTTCGCTCGTCGCTCAAATTACGAACGCTTGTTCGATTTATTGCGGCATTCCAAAGCGGATTCAAGAGGTCAATGCGCCACCTGAGTCTCGTGAGCAACCAACGGTCCGTGAAGGCCTCCTTGCCTACCCTGAGGGTAGTGAAGGAGCCCTTCACTACCTGCCGATTCTTCCCTTCAACGCGATAACCTCAGCGGCTGGACGAGGTAGGCACCCTCGCCATGCTCCGCGGAGAACACCGCGATCTCGCTCCGGTTGAAGTACATGAAGGCCCACTTCCTTGCCCCTGGGTACATGAACCGGGCCTTCACGTACCCAGTCACGGCGTCCCACCAGCTCAACCAGATGCACGACGCGATGACCGCACCCGTCGACAGCCGCCCGAGCAAGCCGCGCTTCAGCAGGTATTCCTCAGCGGAGCGCCCACTGGCGACGAACCCTTTATCGTCCCTGAAACTGTTCAGTACCGGCGGAAACCCGAACATCGACTGCGCCGTTCGAGCGTATTAACGCAAGAGCTCTCGATTATTCCGCAAAACCCGGAGCAAGATCGGCCGTTCCGGACTTGGGAGGGGACGGAGCGCAACATGGTGAATCAACCACGTGGCCCGGACGGCCGTTGGATCAAATACAAGTACGGTGCGGGCGCGATGGCCACGGCAGGAGTGGTCGTTGCCGCCACCAACGGCATTGGCGGAGGCACTGCCGCCTCCCTGGATTCCGCCGCGAGCCAAGCCCTCAAAGGCAAAAGCTCCAGCAAGAAATCCGCGCAGAAGGGCCGCCATTCCGAAACATGGCAACGCCTGGGCTGGCGCCAGCTGAAGAAGACCGCCAAGCGGGAACTCACCTGCGGGCCGCATTCTTTCGGCGAAGTCCAGCGCTTCTTCCTGCGCCATCCTTGCGTGGATCTCGATCGCATGATGGTCACTGTCGACGACGGCGCCGGGAACACCATCACCGTGTCCGTCGCGTGGGTGAAGATGCCGAAGTCGAGCGAGGCAAGCGACCTGAAACGGCTCGTCGACAAGGACGGCACCGGCAACGTCGTGCTCTTCGGCGAGGCACCGCCCGGAAGCCGCTTCACCGGCAAGAACTACGACTCCCGTCTGGCCAAGAAGCTGGTCGTGATCGCCGAATCCGCCCCAGCTTCAGGACGACCGAGCGAAGCGACGCTGGAGACCGCCGTCGACGTCGCCGTCGAGTTCCCCGCACCTTGAACCCGCACCAGCGGTCCACAATGGAGGCGCCAGGCCGGACACGACCGCAGAGGACACCCATGAACGATCAGACCGACCTGCCGCCCGGCATCGGCAACCCGGCGACACGCGCCTTCACCGCGGCCGGTTACACGCGGCTGGAGCACTTCACCCGCGTCACCGAAGCCGAGCTCGCGAGCCTGCACGGCGTCGGCCCCAAAGCGCTCCGCATCATCCGCGAGGCGCTGGAAACACGAGGTCAGACATTCAGACTCACCGACTAATTTTTTTGTCTTGACAACTTTGAACTTCGGTGGTTGGCTGTACACCACACCGACCGAAGGAGTACGAGTCATGGCCAAGTTCGCGAACGTCGGCGACTACATCGCCGCTCTGCCCGAGAACCTGCGCGAAGTCGCCAGCGCGTTGCGCCCGATCGTCAACGCCGCCCTGCCGGGTTCCATCGAGGCGATGTACCACGCCTCCCCGACGTGGAGCGCCGGCGAAGCCGTCGGAAAGAACCTCGTCTGCCTGATGAAGGCTTACTCGTCGTACGTCACCTTCGCCCTGTGGAAGGGGCAGCTCGTCGACGACGAGTCCGGCAGGCTGGAGGCGAGCGCGCGGGAGATGGCGCACGTCAAGCTGCGCTCCGTCGAAGACATCGACGCCGCCCTGTTCACCGCTTGGCTCAAGCAGGCGCGAGACCTCGAAACCACCGCGGCGGCGCGGTGACACAATCGGCGGCGTGATCACCGACGAGTCCCGTTGCCCCTGCGGCCTTGGCGAGCCCTATGGCGCGTGCTGCGGCCGCTTCCACCGGGGAGCCGCGACCGCGCCGACCGCCGAACTCCTGATGCGGTCGCGGTTCAGCGCGTTCGCCGTCGGCGACACCGAATACCTCACGAAGACCTGGCACCCGAAGACCAGGCCCGCCGATCTCGAGCTCGATCCCGGGCAACGCTGGACGTTCCTGGAGATCCTCGGCAAGACCGGCGGCGGACTGCTGGAGAACGAGGGCACCGTGGAGTTCCGTGCCCACTACCGGCAGGATCGCCGGGCGGACAGCATGCACGAGAACAGCCACTTCGTCCGCGTCGACGGGCAGTGGATCTACGTGGCTCCCGTCGGCTGAGTCCCACTTCCGCCAACCCGGCGAATCACCCGCCCCTGCCGTGATAGACAAGGTGGCGATGGGAAAACTGACCCGCCGGGCGAGGGCGAAGGCCGACCACTTCGCCTACTCGGCCGCTCGTGAGTGGCCGGTCGCGGCGTCCGGGGTCGGCGTCGTCCTGGGTGTGGCGACAATACTGCCCAGCGCCTTCGGCATCGCGCTTTCGGTACTGGCACTGGCTTTGGGCACCACCACGTTCGTCAGGGATCTCCGGCTGCTGCGGGCACGATGGGCCGGGTTCGAGTTCAGCGCGATCGCCGCCCCCTTCCCCACCGCCGAACTGCCGCCCCCGCCCGCCTACCCGGGAGCGGCGTACCTCTCCGTGCCCGCGCGAGGAACGGCGCTGGTCAGCGACGCGATCGACGCAGCACTGACAGCGGGGAACTTTCGGATCGTCGTCGCCGAGGAGCCGTACCGCCTGCCGCCCAAGCTCAAGGCGACCGCGCCGCACGTTCTCCCCCTGCGCGCGAAGGGGCGGTTGCTGTTCAACGGCGCCATCGTCGGTATGCGCGGCGAACCGCTCCCCGCCGCGGGCGCCACGCCTGCCCCGATCCGGCTGCATCGAGCGCGGTTCTTCGACGCCGTGTGCTCCAACGAACTTTCGACGCTGCGGATCACCAAGACCGACACCGGCGAGGAGTACGACCTCCGCCGCGAGGAACTCGCCGACTCATCGGGCAGCCTGCGCACGCTGGCGAGCAGCGAACTGGCCGATCTGGTCGGCGTCTCGACCATCGCGTTCACCTCCGACGGCAAACTGGTCGTGGTGCGCCAGTCCGGCCGGAACTCCGCGAGCGCGCTGTTGCTCGCGCCGTCGGGCAGCGGCTCGCTGGAACCCCAGGATCTCGACACCCCCGACGGCGGACGCCGCCGGATGCTGCGCACCGCGGTGATCGCCGGGATGGAGCGGGAACTCCGCGAGGAGACCGGCCTCCTGCCCGGCGAAATCACCTCCACCAGACTGACCGGGTTCGCGCGCTGGATGGAGCGCGGCGCGAAGCCGGAGTTCCTGGGGATCACCGAGCTTTCCGTGGACAGCGCCACCCTGCTGACGCGTCGTACGCGCGGCGCCGAGAAGCTGTACAGCGCGGGCACGACCATGCTCGACGTCGACCTCGCGGCGCTAGGCAAGGACCTTTCCGACGGGGTGGACCTGGCCGACGCGCCCTCACTGCCGTCGAGATTGCGTGACGACGCGTCCCTTCCGCTCCTGCTCTGCCTGCGCGCGGCCGCCGTCCGGCGGAGCTTCCATCGCTGACGAACCCGGTGCAAGGTCTGTTCTCCGCGTGACGTGGCGGCTACTATCTCCCCCAATATTGTTAGGGAACTTTCTTAACGATTTCGCCAAGGTCCGCCGTGTGCCCGAGGAGGCGCGCTCGTGAGTTTTCGGCAGAAGAGAACCCGGATCCCGTTACTGGCCATGACCGTCACCGCGCTGGCCGCCGCGGTCTGCGGGGTGACCACCGCCCCCGCCGCCACCGGAGCGGAAGTGGCCGTCCCCCTGTCCGTCGGCGCCGCCGCGGGCAACGCCACCCCGATCCCCGGCTACGTGATCCAGTCTTCGGCACAGGTCAGCGACGACTCGGCGGTGTCGAAGCCGGGCTTCCCCACAGCCGGCTGGTACCCGGTGTCGTCGCGCTCGACGGTCTACGCCGGATTGCTGCAGAACGGCGAGTACGCCGACCCGTTCTACTCGACGAACATGAAGAACGTCCCGACCGCGCAGTTCTCGGTGCCGTGGTGGTACCGCACGGATCTGAACGTCGACGACACCTCGAAGCGCACGTACCTCGACTTCAGCGGCGTGCTCTCCAAGGCCGACGTCTGGGTCAACGGCACCAGGATCGCGACGAAGGACCAGGTCAACGGCGCCTACACCCGCCACGACCTCGACATCACCGCGCACGTGCGCCAAGGCGTCAACAGCGTCGCGTTCAAGGTCTACCCCAACGACCCCGATAACGACCTCTCGATGGGCTGGATCGACTGGGCGCAGACCCCGCCGGACCAGAACATGGGCATCGTGCGCGACGTCCTCGTCCGCCGCAGCGGCCCGGTCGCGCTGCGCAGCGCCCACGTCGTCCAGAAACTGAACTCCTCGCTGGACCGCGCCGACCTGACGGTGAAGGCCGACGTCCGCAACGACTCGGCGAACGCGGTGCAGGCCACCGTCGCCGGCACCGTCGCGGGCAAGCCGATCACCCAGACGGTCTCGCTGGCCGCCAAGGAACGCAAGACGGTCACCTTCGGCGTGGTCGGCCTCGACAAACCCGACCTCTGGTGGCCCGCCGGGATGGGCGGCCAGCACCGGTACGAACTCGACCTGACCGCGAGTGCCGGCGGAACGCCGTCGGACACCTCCAAGTCGAAGTTCGGTGTCCGCGACGTCAAGGCGCCGCTGAACTCCAGCGGCGGGCGGCAGTACAGCGTCAACGGCAAACCGCTGCTGATCAGGGGTGGCGGCTACACGCCGGACCTGTTCCTGCGCTGGAACGAGACCGCGGCGGCCGACAAGCTCAAGTACGTGCTGAACCTCGGACTCAACACGGTCCGGCTGGAAGGCCACATCGAGCCGGACGAGTTCTTCGACCTCGCCGACGACCTCGGCGTGCTGACCATGCCCGGCTGGGAATGCTGCGACAAATGGGAAGGGCACGTCAACGGCGAGGAGAAGGGCGAGCCGTGGGTCGAGTCGGACTACCCGATCGCCAAGGCGTCGATGTTCTCCGAGGCCGAGCGCCTGCGTGACCACCCGAGCGTCATCTCCTTCCACATCGGCAGTGACTTCGCGCCGGACCGGCGGATCGAGCAGGGCTACCTCGACGCGATGAAGGCCGCCGACTTCGCCCTCCCGGTGATCCCGTCTGCGTCGAAGAGGCCATCCCCGATCACGGGCGCTTCCGGCATGAAGATGAACGGCCCGTACGACTACGTCCCGCCCGTCTATTGGTACGACAAGTCGCAGAAGGACCGTGGCGGCGCGTGGAGTTTCAACTCCGAGACCAGCGCGGGCGTCGACATCCCGACGATGGACACGTTGAAGCGGATGATGTCGGCCAGTGAACTGGAAACGATGTGGAAGGACCCGTCGGCACCCCAGTACCACCGTTCTTCGTCGACGACGTTCGCGAACCTGAAGCTGTTCGCCAACGCGCTCACCAAGCGCTACGGCGCGCCGGCGGATCTGACCGACTTCGTACGGAAGGCGCAGCTCGCGCAGTACGAGAACGTCCGCGCGGAGTTCGAATCGCACTCGCGCAACTACACCGATTCGACCAACCCGTCGACCGGGTTGATCTACTGGATGCTCAACAGTCCGTGGACCTCGCTGCACTGGCAGCTGTTCGACGCCTACATGGACCAGAACGGCGCCTACTACGGGGCGAAGAAGGCCAACGAGCCGCTGCACATCCAGTACTCGCACGACAATCGGTCGGTCGTGGTGATCAACCAGACGTCGAACGCGGCGAGCGGGCTGACGGCGACCACGAAGCTGTACAACCTCGACGGCACGGAGAAGTACAGCAACACCAAGACCGGGCTGTCGGTCGGCGCGCTGGGCGCCAAGGCCACCGCGGTCACCGTCCCGGCGGTGAGCGGACTGTCGACGACGTACCTGGCGAAGCTGGTGCTCACCGACTCGTCCGGCAAGGAGGTCAGCCGGAACGTGTACTGGCTCTCCACCAAGGCCGACACGCTGAACTGGGGTGGCAGCGACTGGTACTACACGCCTCAGTCGGGTTACGCCGACCTGTCCGGCCTGAAGAACCTCGGGCAGTCCGCGGTCAGCGCGACGGCGAAGTCGGTCGCCGGCGCCGACGGCACCACCACGACCACCGTGACGCTGAAGAACACCTCGGGCGGCAAGCTCCCGGCGTTCTACGTCGACTCGAAGGTCGTGGACGCCGCGGGCAAGCCGGTACTTCCGGTGGAGTGGAACGACAACGCGGTCAGCCTGTGGCCGGGTGAAACGACCACGCTGACCGCGAAGTACCGCACCGCCGATCTCAAGGGCTCCAAGCCTTCGGTCCGCGTCTCGGGCTGGAACACCGGCACGCAGACCGTTCCCTCCGACGGCTCCGGCCCCAGTACCCCGGTCGACTACCAGGCCGAGGACGCCACGATCGACCGGGGCGCGGTGGAGTCGAACCACGCCGGGTTCACCGGCACCGGCTTCGTCAACTACGACAACGTCGCGGGCAGCTCGGTCGAATGGACGGTCGACGTCCCGGCGGCGGGCACCTACGACGTGGTCGTCCGCTACGCGAACGGGACGACGGCGAACCGGCCGCTGGACTTCTCGGTCAACGGCTCGATCAGCGCTTCCGGTGTCGGCTTCGGCGGCACCGGGGCCTGGCCGAACTGGACGACCAGAACCGTCAAGGTGACACTGGCGGCGGGTGCGAACAAGATCAAGGCGGTCGCCACCACGGCGAACGGCGGTCCCAACATCGACAAGATCACCCTCTAGACCGGGAGTCGCCCGAGGCCCCTTCGCCACCCGGCGAGGGGGCCTCTCCCGTCGGGGCGTGGGTTACGCTTTCCGGGTGACCGGCAAACCCGACCCGCGCCTGCGGGACCTGGCGATGCTGCGCCGTGTCCGCGACCGGATCGATCGCGACTACGCGCAGCCCTTGGACGTCGAGGCGCTGGCCCGCGGCGTGCACGTCTCCGCCGGGCACCTCAGCCGCGAGTTCCGCGCCGCGTACGGCGAATCGCCGTACAGCTACCTGATGACCCGCCGGATCGAGCGGGCCATGATGCTGCTGCGGCGCGGGGACATGTCGGTCACCGAGGTCTGCTTCGACGTCGGTTTCTCGTCGCTGGGCACGTTCAGCACGCGGTTCTCCGAACTGGTCGGCATCTCGCCGAGCGCGTACCGCAAACAGGCGGCGGAGGACGGCCGGGGCATGCCCGGCTGCGTCGTCAAACAGGTCATGCGACCGATCAGGAATCGAGAAGCGACGCCGCCGCGCGCCGACCTACCTTGAGTCGTATGACTCTCTCGATTCAGGCGTCCTACCTCCCGGCAGACGATCTCGAGGCTTCACTTTCCTTCTATCGCGACATCCTGGGCTTCGAGGTGCGTGCCCAAGGCCCGCGCCAGGCCACGGTCGGCCCGCCGGGGCAGCCGGAGACGTCGCTCGTGCTCCGCCCGCCCGCCGCCGATCCGGAGATCACCGACGAGGAACGCGCCACGATCGCCGAACTGATGGCCAAGGGCGTCCACGGGATAATCGTGCTTTCCACCCCGGACCTGATCGCCACCTTCGACCGGATCCAGGCGGCGGGAGCGGACGTCGTCCAAGAACCGATGAAACAGTCCTACGGCGCCTTCGACTGCTCTTTCCGCGACCCGGCGGGCAATCTGGTGCGGTTCGAGGAGCGGTAGCCCGGCCTCGGTGCGCGCGCTCTGACGCTCCCGGGTGATGATGAGCGGCGTGGAGATCGCGGTAGAACTAGTGGCACTGGTGGTGGCCGTCCTCCTGGTCACCGCCGCGGCGCGGAAACTCGACTGGTCGGCACCCCTGTGCCTGATCGCCGTCGGGGTCGCCGCCTCGTACGTGCCGGGCGTCCCGGAATACGAGCTGGACCCGGAGGTCGTGCTGCTGGGGCTGCTTCCCCCGTTGCTGTACGCCACCGCGATCCGCACGTCGCTCATCGATTTCCGCCGCAACCGCGGGCCGATCCTGCTGTTGTCGGTGGGGCTCGTCATCTTCACCACGATCGCGGTCGGGGTCGTGGCGTGGCTGGTGATCCCCGGTCTGCCGCTGGCCGCCGGGCTCGCGATCGGCGCGGTGGTCGCGCCGCCCGACGCGGTCGCGGCCACCGCCGTCGCCCGCAAGGTCGGGATGCCGCGCAAGCTGACCAGGCTGCTGGAGGGCGAAAGCCTGTTCAACGACGCGGCCGCGCTGGTCGCGTTGCGGACCGCCATCGCGGCCATCGCGGGCTCGGTGAGCCTGCTGCAGGTCGGTGGCGACTTCCTGCTGGCCGCGGGCGGCGGGCTGGTGATCGGGTTCGCCGTCGGCGCGCTCGCCGCGCTGATCCGCACCCGCCTCGAAGACCCGGTCACCGACACCGCGCTTTCGCTGGTGGTCCCGTTCGTCGCCTATCTGGCCGCCGAAGCGATCCACGGTTCCGGCGTGATCGCCGTTGTCGTCGCGGGGCTGATCCTCGGGCACAAGGCGCCGAGCATGCTTTCGGGCCGCTCCCGGCTGGCCAGCAGGCTGAACTGGCAGACCATCCAGTTCCTGCTGGAGAACATCGTCTTCCTGCTGATCGGGCTCCAGGTCCGCCGGATCATGACCAAGGTCGGCGACAGCGGGCTGACCGCGCTGGAACTGGTGCTGATCTGCGCCGCCACCCTGGCCGCGACCATCGTCACCCGGATCGTCTGGATGGCGGGTATCGGCCTGGCGCGGCGGGTATTCCGCCGGCACGCCTGGCCGTGGCGGTACTCGGCCGTGATCGCGTGGGCGGGCATGCGCGGTGTCGTCACGCTCGCGGCCGCGTTCGTGCTGCCCGCGGACACCCCGCAGCGGGCCGTGCTGGTCCTGGTCGCGTTCGTCGTGGTGGCGGGAACGCTGCTGCTGCACGGGACGACGCTGCCGGTGCTGGTGCGCCGCCTGAAACTGCCGCCGCCCGACCCGGCCGAGGACGCGCTCCAGGAGGCGGCCGTGCTCCACGACATGACCAGGGCCGCGCTCGAAGAACTGGAGAAGATCCGGACTCCCGAGGACCCGGACGACATCGTCGAACGCCTGCGCAGCCGGCTCCAGCACCGCTCGGACTCGGCGTGGGAGGAACTGGGCAGGCAGAGCGCGCTGACCGAAACGCCGAGCGACGCGTACCGCCGCCTGCGGCTGCGGCTGCTCGAAGTCGAACGGGAGAAGTTCCTGGAGGCGCGCGACTCCGGGATGGCCGATGATGACGTCCTGCGCCGGATCCTCGAACGCCTCGACATCGAGGAATCCATGCTGGACAGGGAGGAGGAGACCGTGCCGGACTCCGATCGGGAACTGCGCACCCCCGCCGCGACGGCGGGATCGTGCAAACATCTGACCAAGGAGTGGCACGCGATCGAACCCAGCGCCCCGGACTTGTGCGCCGTCTGCGTCGAGAACGGGATGACCTGGGTGCACCTGCGCGAATGCGTCAAATGCGGGAACGTCGCCTGTTGCGACTCCTCACCGGGCAAGCACGCGACCGAGCACTTCCACGACACCCTGCACCCGGTGATGCGCAGCCACGAACCCGGCGAGACCTGGCGCTGGTGTTTCGTGGACAAACAGCTGGGCTAGAGGTCGTGTCCGGTGAGTCTTGTCCGATGGGCTTAGTGATCAAAGTGGTTCCTGGCGGTGCGGGCGGATCGGCCTCGTACCGGGTCGTATTCGGCCGCATCCGCCCGTGCCGTCAGGGACCACCTGGGCGCGAAGACCGCGGACAAGACTCACCGGACACGACCTGGGTATCGTCCGAAGCATGAGCACCCCTGCGCAGGAAGTCGAATACCGCCAGCACCGGTTCTCACCTCCGCCGGGCGCGACCGAGATCTTCCTTGTCCGCCACGGTGAATCGGCGCCCGCGAAGGGCAGCGCGCCGTTCGACCTCGTCGACGGGCAGGCCGATCCGGATCTCGCGCCGGAGGGCAGGGACCACGCCGAGCGGGTGGGGCGCCGTCTCGCGGACGAGCGGATCTCCGCGCTGTACGTGACGACACTGCGCCGGACGCCGCAGACCGCGGCGCCCTTGGCGGCGAAGCTCGGGCTCACGCCGGAGGTCGAGCCGGAGCTGAGGGAGATCCACCTCGGCGACTGGGAGAACGGGCTTTTCCGGCGTTACACCTACGAAGGTCACCCGATCGTCGAGCAGCTGTGGCGTGAACAGCGCTGGGACGTGATTCCCGGCGCGGAGACGATGGAGTCGTTCGGCGGCCGGATCAGGGCGGCCATCGGCAGGCTCGCGGCGGCCAACCCGGACCGGAGGATCGCCGTGTTCACCCATGGCGGCGTCATCGGAGAGGTCTTCGCGCAGGCGAGCGGCGCGAAGAACCGGTTCGCGTTCCTGGGCGTGGACAACGGCTCGATCTCGCATCTGGTGGTGTCGGGCGAAGACTGGATGGTGCGGCGGTTCAACGACACGTCGCATCTTCAGTCGCCTTTCGGCTGATCCGGCCCGCCGCGACCAGGTGCACGACGACCAGGACCGCGACCGCTTCGGCGGCCAGCAACCCGATGAGCACGAGCACCTGGGTCACCCCGGCCTGCACTGGCCCGGCGCCACCGAGGAGGACACCGACGTAGGCGCCGGGCAAGGTCACCAGGCCGACCGTCCGGGTCTGGTCGAGGGCGGGGATCAGCGCGTGTCCCGCCGAGGGGCGGCAGATCTCCAGCGCGGCCGGGCGGCGCAGGAATCCCAGCGCCAACGCGGCTTCGTACTCGCCGTGCCGTGACACGAGTTCGCCGAGGGCCCGCCTGGCCGCCTGAGAGGTCGCGGACATCGCGCCACCGATGACGATGCCGGCGATCGGCACGATCGCGATGGGCCGCCACGGGACCACCCCGGTCGCGAGCACCAGGGTCAGCACCGGCACCACGCCGGAGGCGATGGCGAGCGCGACCCACGCCAGATCCTTCGCCACGCCGATCCGGCGTGCGGAGGTGACCGCCGCGATCGTGAACATCAGCAGGACGAAACCGCCGGTCAGCCAGCCTGATTTCAGGATCCCGACGATGACCAGCGACACGGCGGCGAGTTGCACGACGGCGCGTCCGGCCGCGAACAGCACCGCCTTGCCCTGCCCCAACCGCCCGAACTGCACCACCGCCGCGCCGAAGATCGCGAGCACGGCCAGGACCACGGCGAGCACCGGGCCGAACGCGATCGCACCATCCGTCACGCGGATGATCCTGCCGCAGGGTCAGGAGGTACAGGTGACCGGCGCGCCCGCGGCGGGGGCGGTGCGGTCGCTGACGACCACGCCGTCGACGACAATCCGGCACCGCAGCGCGCCGCTGCCCGACCCCTGCGCGGACAGGCTGTAGAACTCGTCGCGGCCTTCCTCGCTCCTGCGCTCGAAGGTGGTGCTCCACGGCGCCGTCACTTCGGTCTTCTGCATGAGTTCCGAACCCTGCGCAACGTAGGTGACGTTCTGGGCGCCCTCCGCGCCGGAAAGCTCGTAGACGACGGAGTGGATCACGGTGCGCACGGCAGCCACGGCCTGTTCGACCTGTGGCACGGGCGGGCTCTGCACAGGCCTCGACGCCTTCGGAAGCACGTAGCTGGTCAGGGTGACGGCGACGGCCATCACACCCAGCACGACCACGACGGTCCCCAGCGGCTTCAGCCTGCCGGGGGCACCCTGCACCGGCGCCGATGCCGGAGGGGTCGCGGTGGGAACACCCATGGAGAGGTCTTCTCTCGTCCGAGCGCGCTTCCGTCGAGCGCGTCGTCTACTTCTCGCACGAAGGTGACTCCGCGTTAGCCGTTATCGGGAAGAAACCCGATATTCACCCTTTTGGGTGTCCCACTGAGTGGAGAATCCCTGGTTATGAGGCGATCGGCGTAAGCACAGTGAGCCGAACAGCTCACTTTGAGTGATCTCAGCCTAATCGACGAGACCCGCCTCGGCGAGCAGCCCGAGCATCCGCCGCCCCGCCGGCGGGCAGAGATGCGCGTCGGCAGACGACAGCCAGGCGGACTCCGCGATCTCGCGGCCCGGCGCGGGCTCTCCGCGATGGCCGGCGGTGTAACAGGTCATGCGGACGCGTCGGCCGTCCGCGAAACCGTCGGCCTGCTCGTTCAGCACCGCGAAGAAGCGAAAGCTCTGCGGGTCGAGCTCGATGCCGAGCTCCTCCTTGATCTCCCGGCACAGTCCGGCGACGTCGCCCTCGCCCGGCTCACGTTTGCCCCCGGGAAGGTAGAACTTGGCCTTGCCCTTGGTCCGCACCGACAGCAGACGGCGGTCGCGGACGTGGATCCAGGCCAGTGAATCGATCTCTGCTTCGGACACGGCCTGATTCTGTCGTAGGTCAGGGGCATCATGGCAACCGTGTATCGGGAGACGACGGCGCCCGGCGAGCTGGCAGGCATGGTGCGCTGCCTGTGGGAGGACACGGGCACGGCACCGAAGCGGATCGTGCCCGACGGCTGCGTGGACCTGGTGGAGAGCGGCGGCGAGGTCTTCGTCGCCGGGCCGGACACCGCGGCCTGGATCTGGGAGACCGGCGAACGGGCAAAGGGCGTGCGGTTCGCCCCCGGCAGAGCGGGTGACATCCTGGGCCTGGGTGCCGACGAGCTACGCGATCAGCGTGTCCCCCTCGGCGACATGTGGGGCAGGGAAGGCGAACTACTGGCCGAACGGGTGCTCTCAGGTGCCGCTTCGCTGACCGCCGTCGCCGTGCGGCGCGGAACCGGACGAGCCGACCGGGAGATTTCGGAGCTCATCGCCAGACTGGACAGCGGTGCGCCCCGGGTCTCGGCCGCGCTGGAGAGGTTCACCACCGGCGAGCGGCAGTTGCGGAGGCGGTTCACCCTCGCGGTCGGCTACGGCCCCGCCACGTACCTGCGGGTCACCCGGTTCCAGCGCGCCATCGGCCTCGCGGGAACGGCGCCGGATCTCGCCTCGCTGGCGTTTTCGGCAGGGTACGCCGATCAGGCTCACCTGAGCCGGGACTGCCGGGAGCTCTCCGGGCTGAAAGCGAGTGAGTTCTTCCGTGCCAGGAAGTGAGCGATGTCCACAGTGGACCGGTACAGGTCACGGTAACGCGGGTAGAACTCGTCGTAGACCTCGGCGTCCGCGCCGGGGCGGACGATCTCGGCGACGGGGTTCCAGGCTTCGATATCCGGTTCCCAGCCCAGCGCGACCGAGGCGAGAACGGCGTCTCCGAACGCGGCACCGATGGTTTCCGCGGGGATCTCCTGGTCGATCCGCGCGACGTCGCTGACGATCCGCGTCCACACCCCGCCCTGTGTCCCGCCACCGACGGCGACGAACCGGCCGGTGCCCCCACCGGCCTCTCGCATGGCTTCGAGGTTGTGCCGAACGCCGTACGCGGCGGCTTCCAGGGCCGCGCGGTACAGATCGGCACGATCGTGGGACGTGGTGAGCCCGGCGATGACCCCCCTCGCGTCCGGGTCCGGCACAGGTGTCCGTTCTCCCGCGAAGTACGGCAGCATCAGCAGACCGCGGCTGCCGGCGGGGACCCCGGCCGCCGCCGCGGCCAGTTCCCCGAACTCGCCGCCGACGAGATCCCGCAGCCAATCGGTGATCGCGCCGGAGGTGGCCATCCCCGCGGCGAGCGAGTAGCTGCCGGGGAAGGCACCACGCGTCGTCCACAGCCCCTGCCCGGGGCGGGGATCGGCGAGCATCTGGATCAGGAACATCGTGGTGCCGTACATGAGCATGGTGTCCCCGGGCGCGGTGACCCCGACGCTGGTCGCCTCGGCCCAGGCGTCCACCGTCCCCGCTGTGACCGGGATCCCTTGCGGCAGGCCGGTTTCCGCGGCTGCCTCGGCGGTGACCGAACCGGCGACCTCGGTCGGCCACGCGAGCCTCGGCAGCTCGACGCCGGGGGCGATCGCGGCGGCCCGGTCCGCCGCCCAACGAGCCTCGCGCAGGTCGTACATCGGATCGCATTGGCTCGCCGAATGATGGTCGAGGACGTATTCACCGGTCAAGCGCAGCACGAGGAACGAACTCGCCATCAAGAAGAGCTTCGCCCGCTCGAATACGTCCGGCTCGTTTTTGGCCAGCCAGCGCCATTTCGGCCCGACGGCCTGTGAGCCGAGTGCGCTCCCGCCGCGTTCCACAATGGATTCTTCGCCGAATTCGCGGTTCAATTCCCGGATTTCGTCATAGGCGCGGGTGTCGACACCGTAAAGGATCGCCGGGCGCAAGGGCTTCCCGGAAGCGTCGGCCGGCAACAACACCGGCCCGATCCCGCTGACCGACACTCCGATGATGGGATGATCCCCGGCGCCCGCCGAAAGTTCCCTCACCAACGCCACGAAGTCCTGCCACCACACGGTTTCCGCGTCGTGCTCGAACCAGCCGGGATGCGGGCGGGATGTTTCGTGCGGCCGAGCTGCCCGCGCCACCACGGTGCCCCGGGAATCGACGAGGACGGCTTTGGAACTGGAGGTGCCGATGTCGATGCCGAGCACCAGGCCCGGTTCCCGCACGACGCCTCCGAACTCCTCCGCGCGAGTAGCGCGATCAGCGGATGGTAACGATTGTCGGTCAAGCTATTCTTCCCGTGCGAGGGTGTCAACACACCTGCGGAAGGGGAGGTCACGGTGGCCACCATCAACGACGTGGCGGCGAAGGCCGGGGTTTCGACGGCGACCGTGTCGAGAACGCTCAACGGGAAGTCCACTGTGGACCCGGTGCTCGCGGCACGGGTGCAGGCCGCCGCGGCCGAATTGGGATATCACCCGAACGGGCTCGCGAGGAATCTGCGCCGTCAGGAGACCGCGGTACTCGCGCTCATCATCTCCGACGTGGAGAACCCCTTCTTCACCGCGATCGCCCGCGGCGTCGAGGACATCGCGCAGACGGCGGGCTATTCGGTGGTGCTGTGCAACGCCGACGACAACGAGGAGAAGGAGCGGCGCTATATAGACGTCGCCCTCCAGGAGCGGGTCGCCGGCGTGGTGCTCTCCCCCACTGGCCGGGCCACCAACGTCGACCGGCTGACCGAACGCGGCACTCCCGTGGTCGCCGTCGACCGGCCACTGCTGAAGAACACCGGCGACCAGGTGCTGGTCGACACCCGGCTCGCCGCCCGCGACGCCACCCGGCACCTGCTCGATGGTGGATACCGGCGGGTCGCCTGCGTCAGCGGGCCGCCTGGGGTGCGCACGGCCGAAGACCGGCTGGCCGGTTACACCGATGCCGTCGGAGAGGAGAACGCGCTCACCCGGCGGGCCGAGTTCCGCGCCGAGGGCGGCAGGCTCGCCGCGCTCAGCCTGCTCGATGAGCCCGAGCCGCCGGACGCGCTGCTGGTCGGCAACAGCACGATGACGATCGGCGTCCTGGAAGCACTGGCCGCACGCGGTCTGCGATCGGGACAGGACGTGGGGATCGTGTCGTTCGACGACGCGCCGTGGACGACGCTGATCGACCCGCCGCTGACGGTGGTCGCCCAGCCCGCGAACGAGGTGGGCAGGGTCGCCGCCGAGCTGCTGCTCGCCCGGATCGGCGACAGCACGCGCAAGGCCACCACGACCACGCTGCAGGCGAAACTGATCGTGCGCCGGAGTTCACGGCGCGACTGACGCCCGGAGATCCCAGGTGCACGACGTGCCTGGGCGACCGGTTCGCACCGGCCGCCCAGGAACGCCCCACCCCCTTGTTCCCCCAAGCCGGCCCACACCAGCCGGGTTCTCCGAAGCGGTGGGAAGAAATCGTTTACCTTTCGGAAGGTAAGTTCCCGTTTACCACCTGTCAAGCCGAACTCCTGGACAAGCTCGCCCGATCCGGGCAGACTATGGCGACATTGCCTACTGCGCGTGTTTGATTCCGTGCACTCTGTGTTCATCTCTGGTGAATTCCCCCACGAAACCGAGATGAGACCGCACGAACCCGCACAGACGCGTTACCCTAGGCGCTATGTCCATAGCGCTCGAGAACGTTCTCGCCAAGGCGGGCCTGAAGGTCGACGCCAACGAGTTCCTGAACCTCGTCGAGGACGCGGCGCGGAGACTGACTCCACCGAACCCCGATCCGTCGCACTATTTCTCGGCGGACCAGCGGGCCGCGCTCACCGACGTCGGCCTGGACCTCTCCCCCCGGGGCGAGGACGAGCCGGACTTCCGCGCCCGCACGGTCGCCGCGCACGCCGTACTCGCCGATTCCGCGCTGAGCGTGCTGGAAGCGGCGAAGGCACTGGGCGTGGACGACAGCAGGATCCGGCACCGCCTGAAGGAGGGCAGGCTCACCGGCTGGAAGGACCAGGGCTGGCGACTGCCCGCCTGGCAGTTCGCCGGTTCGGGGGTGCTGCCCGGCCTGGAGGTCGTGCTGCGCGCCGTCCCCGAAGATCAGCCCGCGCTCGTCGTCGCCGCGTTCATGAGCACTCCGCAGGCCGATCTGGTGATCAACGAGCACCCCGCCACCCCGCGCCAATGGCTCCTCTCCGGCGGCGACCCCGAGCACGTCGCGAGACTGGTGGCCACACTCGGCTCGCCGTTCTGAGATCCTTGCCCGACGACGGAAAATTTCAGTCGGGGGTAGGCCGTAGGCTGACCCCACCGAGCAAGATCACCCGACAAGGACGGACGACTCCCGAGGTATGGCCCGGCTCCCCCTGCCGCCCGCACGCTCTGTCCTGGTCAAGGAGCTGCACCGCACCAACGACGTGGTGACGGTGCACCCCGGCACCAGGCTGGTCAGGATCTTCACCGCGCACGGCAACCACCCCCAGCAGTGGAATTCGTTCCGCTACACCGGCCCGCTCCCGCACGGCCGGTTCGACCCGCAGACCTCCGGTCGCGGCGGCCGTCCGGTCACCGACCCCGGGAACGGCGTCCTGTACTTCGGTCTCACCGTGCGCACCAGCATCGCGGAGGTCTTCCAGACCACGTCGACGGTCGACCGCAAGTCCCGCGGCCCGCGTCTGGTCGTCGTCCGGCCGACCCGCACGTTGCGGCTGCTGGACCTCGCCGGCCTGTGGCCGACCAGGGTCGGCGCCTCGCAGGAGATCTCCAGCGGCCCGAAGAAGATCACCCAGGCTTGGGCCCGCGCCATCCGCGCCGCCTTCGGTGACCTTGACGGCGTCTGGTACCGGTCGTCCATGGACTCCGGCGGCCCCGCGCTCGCGCTGTGGGACCCGCCCGCCGGGGATTCGCTGCCGGTCGCGCCGGACGTGCTGCTCCCGCTGGACCATCCGGGGCTCGACGTGCCGCTCGGCCGGGTGTGCGAAGAGCTGAACTACACGCTTCTCAGCTGACCTCTCGTGCAATGAAGGGGCCTTTCATAGCAAATTTTGCTATGAAAGGCCCCTTCATTGCAGTCCAGGGACCGAAGATCAGAGGTGACGGCCCCACCACTCCAGCACGGCGTCGAACCGCTGCACCCGATGCCGCGGCAGCCCGGAACGCGTGAGTTCGTGTCCCTCGCCGGGGAACAGCAGGAATTCGGCCGCGACGCCGTTCTGCCGCAGTGCCACGTACATCCGCTGCGCCTGCTCCAGCGGGCAACGCCAGTCCTGCTCGGAGTGCGCGACCATGAACGGGATGTCGATCTTCCCCGCGTAAGTCAGCGGGCTGCGCTTGCGCTGCTCTTCGATGTCGTCGCCGGCGTAGCCCCCGGCGAAGAACCAGCCGATGTCGGAACTGCCGACGAACGAGTCCCAGGCGTTGACCGCGCGCTCGCTCCACGCGGCGCGGAACCGGCCGCCGTGGTGCGCGGCGAGCCAGCTGGTCATGAAACCGCCGTACGAGCCGCCCATCACGCCGACCCGGTCACCGTCCAGATTCGGCAGCTTGAGCGCTTCGTCCAGCAGTGCCAGCAGATCGTCCGCGTCCACGGTGCCGAGGCCGTGGACGATGCTCCGGCCGTGGCTTTCGCCGTAGCCGGCGGAACCGCGCGGGTTGCCGAGAACGACGGCGTAGCCCGCGGCGGCGAGCACCTGCGCCTCGTCGAAGACCTTCCATTCGTACGCCGCGAACGGTCCACCGTGGACCATCAGGACCACGGGATGCGGCCCGTCTCCTTCGGGCCGGACGACCCAGCCGTGGACCGGGTAGCCGTCCGGGGCGGTCGCGTTCAGTTCCTCCAGCGGCAGGATCCCGTTGTCCCGCAACGCCTTCGAGTAGTCGGTGAGCACGCGCGGTTCACCGTCCGAAAGCAGGACGACGTCGCCGGAGCTCTCGGGAGTCCCGATCACCGCGACGATCCGTTCGCCGTCGACGGCGAACGACTTCACCGCGGTGCGCTCACCCGCCAGGTGGCGCAGAGACTTCAGCTCGGCCAGTTCGGCGTCGAGCGGAACGGCACGTAGCTCGGCGGCACCTCGGGTGCTGACCACGACGAGGACCTCGTCGCCGACGACGACCGGAGGCCCCGCGGCGTTGTCGCAATCCACCGTTTCGACGTCGGTCAGCCGGCGCGGGGACGAGGGCTCGTCACCGGAGGGCCACGGCGCCCGCCAGAGCCCGGTGTTGCGGGCGACGTCCTCCAGACCGGGGAATTCGTTGCCGTAGAACAGGATCGAGCCGTCAGGGGCGACGACCGGCCGGTCCGCTGTGCCCATGGTCCGGACCAGAAGCCGGGGTTCGCCACCGCCCGCGGGCACGGCGTAGACATCCGTACGGACGGTGTCCTCGGCGGCCCAGTCACGCGGGCCGGTGAACAGGACCTGCTCGCCGTCGACCGTCCACGAGGGATGGTCGACGTCGGCCCGGTCGTCGGTCAGCGGCGTGAGCTCGGCAGGCGGCTCCTCGTCCAACGCGGCGACGGCGTCCACGATGAACAGACGCTGTGGACGGTCGTTGAGGAAACCCACGTCGTCGACGCGGTAGAAGAGGTTCGTGATGTGCCGCGGCGCTTCTTCGCCCGGCTCCGGCGTTTCGCCGTCCGCGTTCTCGCTGCCGTAGCGGCCCGGCTCGGGCACACGGGCGACGAAGGCGATCCGGCGGGAATCGGGTGCCCAGACCGGGGCACCCGCGCCGAGGGGCAGGCCGGTGATCCGCTTCGCGTCGCCACCGGCCGCGGGCATCACGTGCACCTGCGGCTTGGCCGCACGCCCGGAGCCCTCTCCCGCCCGGAGGAACGCGACCCATCGGCCGTCCGGCGAGATGGCGGGGGCGGAGTCCTTGGTCCCGTGGGTCCAGGCCCGTTCTCCGCCGCCACCCGGATCGACTCTGCGCAGGGCTCCGCGGTAGCTGTTCGTCTTCAGATCAGGCCTGCTCACCGCGGTGAGCAGCAGGTCGCCGTGCAGCGCGAGGATGCCGGGGACCGTCAGGGCTTCGATGTCAACGGGACGCACGGCCCCGACGGTACCCGATCCTTAGCAGCTCTAACTACTGATTGAAGACTCCTGCTCAGCGGCTTCCAGCTTCTTCGCCTTCGCGAGGCTGGCCACCGTCGTCACGGTCAGGACCACGACGATGACGCCCAGGGAGACCCAGTTGTTGATGTCCAGCCAGTCCGGGACGACGTGGTACTCGTGCAGCGCGTGCAGGAACAGCTTGGCGCCGATGAAGGCGAGGATCACCGCGAGACCGTAGGACAGGTACACCAGCTTGGTGACCAGGCCACCGAGCAGGAAGTACAGCTGGCGCAGGCCCATCAGCGCGAACGCGTTGGCGGTGAAGACCAGGAAGGCCTCCTGCGTGATACCGAAGATCGCGGGGATCGAGTCGACCGCGAACAGCAGGTCCGCGCTGCCGATCGCGACGATCACCAGGAACATCGGGGTGATCCAGCGCTTGCCGTCCTTCTTCACGAAGGACTTGTGGCCGTGCCACTCGTCGGTGACGGGGAAGAGCTTGCGCACCCAGCGGGTGAGCGCGTTCTCCTCGTATTCCTCTTCTTCGTCCTTGTTGCGGACCATGCTGATCGCGGTCCAGATGAGGACGGCGCCGAAGAGGAAGAAGACCCAGACGAACTGCGCGATCAGCGCGGCGCCCACGGCGATGAACACGCTTCGCATGGCGAGCGCGAGCAGGATGCCGATCAGCAGCACCCGGTGCTGGTGGATCGCGGGCACCTTGAACGACGTCATGATGATCATGAAGATGAACAGGTTGTCGACGCTCAGCGAGTACTCGGTGATGTACCCGGTGAAGAACTGGACCCCCGGGTCATGTCCGGCGAACACCCAGACGCCGACGCCGAACGCGACGGCCACGGCGATGTAGAAGATGACCCACCTGGCGGCTTCGCCGGTGGTGACCTCATGCGGCTTGCGATCGACGATGACCAGGTCGAGTGCGATCAGCGCGAGCAGACCGCCGACCGTGGCGATCCATAGCCACAGGGGAACAGACATGTAACCAACCCTCCGGAAAGTGCACAGCAGCAACTAACCGGAGGTCTCTTCCGCCGGTGCGAAACCGGCCGACGGTGCCGGGGGCCTGCGAAGACCACCGTGCTGACGACACCGCCGCGAAGGAATACTCCCCTCACAGCTGGTCCAGTCTGACCTGTCTGTACGCATGACGCCAGTTAAGGTTGCCCTTGTCACCAAGATGATGGCGTAACTCCCGTCACACCCACCTCTTCTCGCTCCTTGAGTACCCGTTCCGGTGGCGGCTTAACGGCACGCTTGTGTGGTCCGTGTGTGCCGGGGAAGCGGTTCTCAGCTTCGGTGAAATACGGTCATTCCGTGCCCCGAATCCCGCTCCCTCGCACGCGAGGCGCGAAACTCACCGCGCTCGCCGCGGTCGTGGTGGTCCTGGCCGCCGCGGCCGTCGTGTGGACGAACGGCGAACCCGCCCCGTCCGCGGTCAGAACCCAGGACGCGACCTTCGACCTGCCCGAAACCCCGGGCTCGTCCGAGGTCGTGAAGATCGACACGACCACGTATCTGCCCGAACAGACCCCGGCTCCGGCCGTCCTGCTCGCCCACGGTTTCGGCGGTGACAAGAACAGTGTCGCCACCGAAGCCCGCGAACTCGCCGACAAGGGTTTCGTCGTGCTTACCTGGTCCGCGCGCGGTTTCGGCCGCAGCACCGGGAAGATCGCGCTGAACGACCCCGACCGGGAGGTCGCCGACGCCAAGAAGCTGATCGACGGTCTGGCCGCCCGGCCCGAGGTCCTCAGCGAGAACGGCGACCCGAAGGTGGCCGTGTCCGGCGCTTCGTACGGCGGCGCGCTTTCCCTGCTGCTCGCCGGGACCGACAAGCGGGTCGACGCGATCGCGCCGGTGATCACCTACAACGATCTCGCGCAAGGCCTCTTCCCGAACGCCGCCGCTCCGGCCGCGCCGAACGCCACGACCCCGGCCGCCGGCGCGTTCACCGCGGACGGCGTCTTCAAGAAGTCGTGGGCGGGCATCTTCTTCTCCGCCGGTTCCGGCGCGGCGCAGAGCGGCTCCCCCGCCAACGACGCGCCCGAAGCCGGTGACGAGACGAGCGAATCCGGTGCGGCACAGGGCACGGGCGCGGCGGGGGCCGCGGCGCAGTCGCTGCCGCTCGGCGGCCAGAACGGGCAGCGGCCACCGTCCGGCCCGGCCGACCCTTGTGGACGGTTCACCGCCGAGGTCTGCCAGGCCTACACCGAGCTCGCCACCACGGGGAAGGCGAGCCAGAAGACCGTCGACCTGCTCCGCCGGGTGTCCCCCGCGTCCGTGACGGACAAGATCACCGTGCCGACCCTGCTGGTACAGGGCGAAAGTGACACGCTGTTCGGGTTGGACCAGTCCGACGCGACCGCCCGGCAGATCACCGCGGCGGGTGGCAAGGTCCGCACGATCTGGTACACCGGCGGCCACGACGGCGGGAAGCCCGGGCAGAAACTGCGCGCGCAGATCGCCGACTTCCTCAAGTTCTCCCTCACCGGGCAGGGCACCGATCCCGGTACCGGGTTCAGCTACGACATCCAGGGCACGCTGCGGGCCAACGGCGCCCCCTCGGTCCGGACGGTCACCGCACCGGCGTACCCGGGAGCGACCGGGGACGCCACCGAGCGGCGGCAGTTCACCCTGGCGGGCCCGGCCCAGCCGGTCGTGCGGCCCGCCGGCGGCAATCCCGCCGCGGTGAGCGGGATCCCCGGCTTGAACGGGGCGGTGGCGGGTTCGTCCCGGCTTTCCGGCCTGTTCAGCCTGGACCCGCCGGGGCAGGCCGCGCAGTTCGCGACACCGCCGCTCGACGCGCAGACGATCGCGGCCGGTTCGTCGACGGTCCGGCTGCAGGTCTCGGCCGATCCTTCCGCCGCGGCTCCCCAGAAGGAAGCCGTCCTGTTCGCGAAGCTCTACGACGTCAACTCGGAAGGTGTCCGGACACTTCCGGCCAACGCCGTCGCGCCCTTCCGCGTCTCGGGCCTTCCTGCCGACGGCAGCCCGGTCGAGGTGACGGTGACCCTGCCGGGCATCGTGCGTCCCTTGGAGGCCGGGCACACGCTTCGGCTGGTCGTCGGCACGACGGACCAGGCGTTCGCGACGCCGGTCGAGCCCGCCGTGTTCCGCATCGGGCTGGCGGACGGCGGACGGCTCGGTGTGCCGGTCGTTCCCGGCGACTCGGTCGGCGCGGGCGCGCCCACCGCGCAGTTGCTCGGGATCGCCGGAACGCTGCTCGCGGGGATCGCGATCACCGTGATCGCCGCGTTCCGCCGCCGCCGTGCCCACGACGTCGACGAGAGCCTGGCGAGGACGCCGCTCGTGATCGAAGGTCTGCGCAAGGCCTACGCGGGCGGGTTCGTCGCGGTGAAGGATCTGTCGTTCCGCGTCGAACCCGGCCAGGTGCTCGGCCTGCTCGGGCCGAACGGCGCGGGCAAGACGACGACCCTGCGCATGCTGATGGGGCTCATCACGCCGACCGCGGGCACCATCCGCGTATTCGGCCACCTGATCGCGCCCGGCGCGCCGGTGCTGTCCCGGATCGGGTCCTTTGTGGAGGGTTCCGGCTTCCTGCCGCATCTGTCCGGCAAGGAGAATCTGGAGCTGTACTGGGCGAGCACGGGCCGCCCGAGGGACAAGGCGCATTTCGCCGAGGCACTGGAGATCGCGGGGCTCGGCGACGCGGTGAACCGGCGGGTCCGCACCTACAGCCAGGGCATGCGGCAACGGCTCGCGATCGCGCAGGCGATGCTCGGCCTGCCGGAGCTGATGGTGCTCGACGAACCGACCAACGGGCTCGACCCGCCACAGATCCACCAGATGCGTGAGGTGCTCCAGCGCTACGCGGCGACCGGGCGCACCGTGGTGGTCTCGAGCCACCTGCTGGCCGAGGTCGAGCAGACCTGTACGCACGTGGTCGTGATGCACCGCGGCATGCTGGTCGCCTCGGGTGAGGTCGGCGAACTGGCCGCGTCCAGCGGCGAGGCGACGTTCCGCGTCGACAAGCCCGCCGAAGCGGCCGAAGCGCTGCGGAAGGTCGGCGGCGTTTCCGGCGTCGATGTCGACGGCGAACTGGTCCACGCGGATCTCGACGGTCTCGCACGCGCCGAGGCGGTCGCCGTCCTGGTGCGGGCCGGGGTCGCGGTCGAGCAGGCCGGGCCGCGGCGCCGTCTGGAAGACGCGTTCCTGCAGCTGGTCGGAGAGGACTCGAAGGGTGAGTAAGACCAATGGTTCCGGCCCGGCGACCCGGGCGGATCACGGCGTGCACACCGATCCGGCGGCCCTGCTGGAGCTGACCGAGGTCGCGTCGCACGAACCGACCGAGGTCGGCCCCGACGGGGCGGTGGCGGGGTACCGCGCCGACCGGACACTGCGGCTCGGCGTCGAACTGAAGCGGCAGCTCAAACGGCGGCGGACCCAGCTGATGCTGGGGTTCGTCGCGCTGCTGCCGTTCATCCTGGTGATCGCGTTCGAGATCGGGCAGGCCAACCCGAACCGCCGCAGCGGCGGCTTCGTCGACCTGGCCACCGCGAGCGCGCCGAACTTCGTGGTGCTCGCGCTGTTCGTCTCCGGGACGTTCCTGCTCCCGATGATCGTGGCGTTGTTCTACGGCGACACGATCGCGAGCGAGGCGTCCTGGTCGAGCCTGAAGTACCTGCTCGCGATGCCGGTCCCCCGGCATCGGGTGCTGCGGCAGAAGGCGATCGTCTCGGGCATCCTGTCCGCGGTCGCGCTGATCCTGTTACCGCTGGTTTCGCTGGTGGTCGGCGTCATCTGGTACGGCGCGGGCGACGCCATCAGCCCGACCGGGGACGCGGTGTCGTTCGGCGACAGTCTCATCGCCATGGGGCTCGCGACGATCTACATCATCCTGCAGCTGGCGTGGGTGGCCGGTCTGGCGATGCTGCTCTCGGTCGCCACCGATGCCCCGCTGGGCGCCGTCGGCGGGGCGGTGATCGTCGCGATCGTCTCGCAGATCCTCGACCAGATCACCGCGCTGGAAGGGCTGCGCGACTACCTTCCGACGCATTTCGCCTTCTCGTGGATGGACCTGATCTCGACCGACATCGACTGGACGAACATGGCCAACGGCATGCTGTCCGCGGCGTTGTACGGCACGGTGTTCTTCCTTCTGGCGGGCCGCCGGTTCGCGACGAAGGACATCACCAGCTGAGAGCGTTTCCGTACCGGAAAATCACCGGGGTCCACCGGGAAGACGAAATCCTCTTCCCTGGTGGGCCCCGGTTTTCACTGGCCGTGGCGACCTTCACCCATTAGCGCCGGTAATCGGTGTTTCATGCGCATGAGAACATTGATTTTCGGATCATCGACTCATTGGGTGAAAACCTCGCATTCATCTTCGGAGGCCTCCGGGAAATCCTTATCTTCAGTGGAAAGGTGCCGACGCGAGCGGAAAGCGGGGATGTCACCATGACCCAGTCAGTCGAGACCCCGGTCCAAGAATTCTCTCTTGATTGGACCATGACCGCAGGCAAGGGCGGCCGGGTCGGATTCGCCGTCTCGGGCCAGGTAACGCTTCTCGACAACAATCGGTTCTACAAGATCGACGGGGTCCTCTACATCTCCGAGGGCAGCGCCTACTGCCGCGAAATCGGCAATCCGCATCTTTTCGTCCGGCGCAACGGCGTCGAGGAGAGCGGCAGGCAGTGGGGCTGGGAAACGATCTGCAACCGCAAGTCCTGTGCAAGGCTGTGTTCGATGGACGCCTACTTCGTGCGCACCGGCTACTGGGCGCCCGCCGACCGCGCCATCCAGCTCAGCATCGGCGCCGAAACCGGCTGGAACCGCAAGCGGTCCTTCAGCCCGACGGTCACCGTGCGCCTCCGGGACTGAGCGGTGGCTCCCCGGCTGAGGTTCTCCGGCTAAGTTTCGGCCGGAGGCTCGGGTTCGCGGAGGCGGACCGCTGATCTGGCTGGGTGAGTGGACAACTCCACGCCGCGGCCCGGCTGCGGCAACCCGAAAGCGCGATCAGCGGTCCACTGTAGATCCTCGCGGGCTCGGGTACGGTCGAGGCCATGGCCACCTCCTCGATCCGCGTGGACGACGAAGGCGGGATCGCCGTCGTCACCCTTCAGCACGGCAAGGCGAACACCCTCGACACCGAGTTCTGCCAGGAACTGGTCGTCCGGCTCGAAGACGTCCAGCTCGGCGGCCATCGCGGTGTCGTGCTGACCGGGACCGGCGGCATCTTCTCGGCGGGTGTCGACCTGCGGCGTGTTCACGACGGCGGCGCGGACTATCTCGAGGACTTCCTGCCGGCGCTGTCGGACGCGTTCCTCTCGGTCTTCGGTTTCCCCGGCCCGGTGATCGCGGCCGTCAACGGGCACGCGATCGCCGGCGGGGCGGTGCTCGCCGCCGCCTGCGACCGCCGCGTCCTCGCCGACGGCCCCGGCCGGATCGGGATCACCGAGCTGCTCGTCGGCGTGCCGTTCCCGTTGGCGGCGCTGGAGATCCTGCGGTCCGGGTTCGGCGCCGACGTCCTCGCCGAACTCACGTTCCTCGGCGAGACCCACCTGCCCGCGGACGCGCTCCGGCTCGGCCTGGTGAACGAGGTGACCGCGCCCGGGAACGTCGTCGAGCGGGCGGTGGAGGTGGCCAGGAAGCTCGCCGAGATCCCGGCGGCCGCGTACGCGCACACGAAGGCGCAGCTGCACCGGCCGTTCCACGAGCGCATCGCCGAACACCGCACCGGCGACGACGCCCACGTCCTCGATCTGTGGAGCTCCCCCGAAGCCCTCGCGGCCATCAAGGCCTACGTCGACCGGGTGCTCAGCGGCCGGGCCTGATCTTCGGGCTCGACCGGATAGGCGATTGCCCACCGGCGGGGACTCTGTGAGTATCCGACCGCTCAACAGGTCCCGATGGGGAGGGCATGGATGCGGAAGCTCACGGCCGCGTGGCCGGTTCTGGCGATCACCGTTCTCGCACTGGCCGGGCTGACCCCGGCGGCGCAGGCGGCACCCGGAGACATCGAGGACGCGCTCGGGCGGATACCCGGGCTGACCGTCGTCTCGGAGAATCCGGCGCCGACCGGGTACCGGTTCTTCAAACTCAGCTACACCCAGCCGGTCGACCACCGCAGGCCGGACCGCGGCACCTTCCAGCAGCGGTTCACGTTGCTGCACAAGGAATTCCGGTCGCCGACCGTGGTGTACACGAGCGGGTACAACGTCTCGCAAGCGCCCAATCGCTCGGAGCCGACACAGATCGTCGACGGCAACCAGCTGTCCATGGAGTACCGGTTCTTCACTCCCTCCCGGCCGGACCGTCCGGACTGGGGCAAGCAGCTGACGATCTGGCAGGCGGCCGCCGATCAGCACCGCGCGGTCGAGGCGTTCAAGCGGATCTATCCGGGCAAGTGGCTCGCGACCGGCGGCAGCAAGGGCGGCATGACGGCGACCTACTTCCGTAGGTTTTTCCCGGACGACGTCGACGCGACGATCCCGTACGTCGCGCCCAACGACGTCATCAACGCGCACGACCGCTACAACCGGTTCCTGGCGAACGTCGGCGACGATCCGGCCTGCCGGTCGGCGCTGAAGGCGATCCAGCGTGACGTGCTGACCCGGCGCCCCGAGTTCGCGGCGCTCGCCGCCGCCGACGCGGCCAAGAACGGCTACACGTTCAAGACCGTCGGCTCGGCGGACGTGTCACTGGAGATCTCCGTGATCGACTCGTACTTCGCCTTCTGGCAGTACCAGAGGCAGTCCGACTGCGCGACGATCCCGAAGGCGGGTGCTCCGGCGGCGGAGATCTACGCCTGGTTCGAACGCGTCGAAAGCCTGAACACCTACTCCGACCAGAACCTCGAGGTCTACGTCCCGTACTACTTCCAGGCGGCCTACCAGCTCGGCGCCCCCGAATCCTACGAAGGATATCTGCGGGATCTGCTGCGCTACCCGGGCTCCAACGTGTCGCGGACGTTCGTGCCGGAATCGGTCGACATCCCGCGGTTCGACCACCTGGCGATGCCGGACATCGACTTCTGGGTGAAGTCTCAGGGGAAGCGGCTGATGTTCGTCTACGGCGGGAACGACCCGTGGAGTGCGGAGCCGTTCAAGCTCGGCTTCGGCACGAAGGACTCCTACAGCTACACGGTGCCGGGCGGGAACCACGGCGCCCGGATCTCGCAGCTTCCCGCGGCCCAGGCCGCCGAAGCGACGAACACCGTGCGGCGGTGGGCCGGTCTGCCTCCGGTCTCGCCGGGCGTCAGCACGCGTTCGGTGCCCGCCGGGTTCCCGGACTTCGATGCCGACCTGACCATGCTGGAGCGCCGTCGCCTCTGACCCCTCACGCGTTTCGTCCTCTGGTTGCGGTACTTGCAGGCGCAAGGATCGCATCCAGAGGACGAAATGCGGCTATTTGATGCCGGCCGCGTCCATGCCCCGGAGCTCCTTCTTGAGGTCCGCGACCTCGTCCCGCAGCCGGGCGGCCAGCTCGAACTGCAGGTCGCGCGCGGCCTGCATCATCTGGTCCGTCATCTGCTGGATGAGATCCGCCAGCTCGGCGCGCGGCATCCCGGCGACGTCCTTGTCGGCGAGCATCCCGGAGCT
>NZ_JBWKEB010000024.1:0-104334 GCF_056435665.1 Amycolatopsis sp. NPDC043887 | reverse complement strand
GGATGTCGAAACCGACGCTCCACCCGCGGCAACAACGGCTCGATCCGTTCCCACAGACCGTCGTCGACCTCCCACGGACGCCGCTGCCCCACCCAACCCACCTCTCACCGAAGATCAACGAGACACGGCATCAAACCACACCCCAAGGTCATTCTGTTAGGACCCCTTAGGCATTCAGAGGACGAAACGCGCGGGGCGGGTCAGCCGGTCACCTGGTAGCCCGACGTCCGGTTCCGCCCGGTGTTCTTCGCCTCATAGAGTGCCCGGTCCGCGACGGCGAGCACCGCGTCGAGGTCGGTCACGCCCGGCCGGTCGGCGAGGCCGATCGACACGGTGACGTGCTCGGGCAGGTCACCGGCACGCGAAGCCACGCTCGACCGGATCCGTTCCGCGATCGCGTGGGCGTGGACGGCGGGGGTGCCGGGCAGCAGGACGACGAACTCCTCACCGCCGAACCGCCCGACCAGATCCGTGCCGCGCACCTCGGTGCGCAGCGTTTCCGCGATCGCCGCCAGATACCGGTCGCCGACCAGATGCCCGTGCCGGTCGTTGATCAGTTTGAACCGGTCGACGTCGACCATCAGCAGGCTGGTGTGCCGCCCCGCGCGCCGCGCGCGGTCGAGTTCGTCGGCCGCCGCTTCGCGCCACGCCTTGGCGTTGAGCAGTCCGGTCTTGGCGTCGCTGCGCGCCTGCCGTTTCAGTTGCCGCAGCAGGACGCCGCGGTGCAGCACCAGCGTGATCCCGACGACCAGCAGCAGCATCACCGGCCAGTCCCGCAAAGCCCACGCGACGATGACGCCGAGCGCGATCGTCGCCGCTTCGAGCGCGTATTCGAACGGCTTCGCCAGCGCGTCGCGCAGCCGCTCGTGCGGTGTGCCGTAGTGCACCGCGATGGTCATGAGCACGGTGTTGACCAGCAGGAAGACCCCGCCCGCCGCGACGATCGACCCGAATGCGGAGACGTCGCGGGGGAGCATGTCGAACGGGGCCGCGTACCGGGAGAGGAAGGCGGCGGCCGCGAACCCCGAGAGCACGGTCGCCGAGGTGGAGAACATCCGCCGGAACAACGGGTTCGGCTGCCCGCGGAACCAGCGGTAGAAGAACGACACGGCGATGACCAGCGCGGCGAGCGCCGGGTGCACCAGCAGCACGGCCGCGAACGTCCACACGCTGTCGAGCGAGATGTGCGGCGTTCCCGCGAACCGTTCCCGCACCCGCTCGACCGGACGCGACAACTCCGTGTACGCCACGGCACTGACGATCAGGATCGCGAAGGGGAGTGCGTCGCCCCGAGTGAACGGGATCCAGAGAAAAGACCAGGCGGATCCGGCGATCGCCGCGACGTCCACCAGGAGGACGAAGCCGATCAAGCCGCGGTTGGGTAGCCGCCACAGCGCCCAATTCGTTAGCGCCACGGAGACGAACGTAATCGGTTGGATACTAGGTGTCACTACGCTGTATGGGTAGGCGGGGGGTGCACCACGCGTGACCGGATCGGGGAAGTGGAGGGGGTGAGCTCCATGCGCGGGCAGAACTGGTGAATACCCCGTTCCGGTCAAAGGGGGTGAAGCGGGGCCACGTGGCGCCAAGCCCGGGTGGCCGGAACAGCCACTACGAGACCGGCGAGTGCGATGACCGAGACCGTCGTCGCGGGTGAACCGAGCACGCCGACGAGCAGGCCGCCGGCGATCAGCCCGATTCCCTGCACGGCGATGAGTCCCGACCCGGCGAGGCCGAACGCCTGGCCTCGTTCGGTGTCGGGGACCAGCCGCATGAACGTGGTGCTCGCGGTGACCTGGTAGGCCGCGCACATCCCGGACAGCATGAGCAGTCCGGCGGCGTAGGGGAGCGAGGGCCGGAACCAGAACGCCGCGAGCGGCACGATCGCGCCGAGCGCCAGCCCGCCGACCATGCGCAACCGGACTTCGGGCCGCACCAGACGGCCCAAGGCGAACACCCCGAGCACGATCCCCGCGGGATGCGCCGCGAGCAGCAGTCCCGCCGTCGCCGCGCCGCCGCCGATCTCCGCGGCGTAGGGCACGGCGAGCCCTTCCGGCACGATCACGAACCCTGCCAGCCACGCCAGCCCGACCAGCGCGCGCAGCCGTCGATCGTGCCAGATCGTCCTGGCACCGGCCGAAAGCCGCCGCAGGGTCGACGTCGCCGGTCCGCTCGCTCCCGAAGCCGCCCGGGCGCGGACGCCCAGCCGCAGGACGATCGCCGAGACACCGAACGTCACCGCGTCCAGTGCCAGCCCGCGGCCCGGCCCGATCGCGGCGATCATCGCGCCGCCCAAGGCGAATCCGGCGAGCTGGCCGACCTGGTTGGTGATCTTCATGAGGGACTGGCCGAGGACGTAGGAATCCCCGCTGAGCACCGACGGCAGGACCGCGGCCTGCGCGGCGGTGAACGGCGCGTTGGCCAGTTGCACCACCACGAGCACGGCGGCGAGCACGGGCAACGGGATGCCGGGGACGGCGAGCACCGCGACCAGGAGCGCGCGGACGACGTCGGAGCAGACCATCACCGCGCGGCGCGGGAACCGGTCGGCCAGACCGCCGAGCAGCGGCCCGCCGATCAGATCGGGCAGATAGGTGAGCGCGTAGGTCAGCGCGGGCCAGGTCGCCGAACCGGTTCGCTCGAACACCAGCACCGACAGGGCGACCCTGGTCACCTGGTCACCGAGGATCGACTGGAGTTCCGCGAACCAGATCGCCCGCAGTTCGCCGACCGCGAGGATCTGCCGGAAGGTCGCCTTGGACTCCACGAGGTGACCACCCCCGCCAGGTCGGGTGAGTCACCGAGCGTACCGCTCCGGACGCGCGTGGTGAAACCGCGAAGCGCGTGAAGGCCCCCTTCCCTCGGCTCAGCCGAGGGAAGGGGGCCTTCACGCGCTAGGAGCTACTCCGTGCCGCAGGTGATCTTCGGCTGCGGGTTGTAGTGCACGTTCCTGGTGTGACGACGGATCTCGCGGCCGGTCGCGGCATCCTTGATGACCCGGGTGTCCGACGTGGTGAAGCCGGGCGCGCCGTTGCTGGGCTTGCAGTTCTCGGCGGGGCCGGGCTTCGTCGGCGGCTCGGACGAGTTGGTGCGGCCGCCGGGGATCGACTCGACGGTGTACTTCTTGGTGCCCCACAGCCGGATCGTGATGTCCGACGGCGTCCAGATGGTCTGGATCGCGACACCGGTGTCCGTGTCGTTGGTGAACTTCAGGTCGATCACGCTGCCGCCGCTGTGGTTCTGGAACACGGTCGCCTCGCGCGCGGCGGGGTAACGGCTGATGTAGTAGCTGTGTTCCTTGTGCTCGGTGTCCTTCATACCGGCGAAGTACGAGGCGTTGTACAGCGTCGTCGCGAACTGCGAGATCCCGCCGCCGACCTCGCGGCCGGGCGCGCCGTCCTTGATGACACCGGCCTCGACGTAGCCCTGCGCCGTGCCGCGCGGCCCGGTGAACCCGTTGAGGCTGAACGTCTCTCCCGGCTTCACGATGGCGCCGTTGACCTTCTGCGCCACGACCCGGATGTTCGTCCCCGAGTCCGGCGCGAACCCGCCGGTCTTGAACTCGCTGACGACCTCCTTGATGCCGAGCTGGTTCGCCTGCTCGGTGGTCACCTTGGCCGGGGTCTTCTTGTAGGTCACGGGCAGCTCGCGGGGAGCGGCGCGCTTGAGCACGTCGAGCACCGGCTTGAGGCTCGGCTCCCAGTCGACGACGTTGGCGTCCTCGGAGGGCTGCACGGTCGGCTTGCCGCCTTCGAAGACGATCTGCGCGTCCTTGCCCTCCTTCTCGGTGGACTTCAGCTGCGGGCCCGCGGCCTCGATGATCTTGTTGTTGTCCACCTTCGGGTTCAGCACGCCGCCGTCGACGGGCTCGAAGGTCAGCGCGGCCGCGATCTGCTCGGGTTTGACGATCGCGTCCTTGCCCTCGCCCTTGACGACCATCGGCGACGCCACGGCGGGCTTCGCGATCTGCTCGAGAGCGGCGTGGACGGCCTCCGGTGAGACCTTGACCGGGGTCTGGGTGACGGCGAGCGTGAGCGGCTCGCCGCCGGCCCAGCGCTCCAGGATGGTCTTCTTGGCGGCTTCGACGTCGAGCTTCTGCCCGGTCTTCGGCTCGACGGCGACCGGTTTGGCCTCCTCGAAGCGCACGGTGCCCTCGACCGGGTCGCGATCGACCTTGTCGCGCAGGTTCTCCAGCGCGGAGGTGAGCTTGGCGTCGTCGGTCTGCGTGACGACACCGACCTCGGTGGTCGAGAAGAACGACGCGATCCGGGTGAACGGGTTCAGCGGCTGGTCACCGGCCTGGTCGAGGGTGGCGGGCCAGTCGAGGCGCAGCCCCGCGTTGTTCGGCGCCAGCGACTCCTCGGCGTCGCCCGCGACGACCTTCACCGGCCTGGTCAGCCGCGGCTCGATGCCGCCGCGGAGCTCCGTCTCGGCCGCCGCGCGGTCCATCCCGCCGACGTCGACCCCGGCGACGGTGACGCCGCGGGGGACGCTGCCCTGGGAGACCAGCACGTCGAGGGCGTACGCGACGACCAGCAGGCCGAACACGCCGCCGCCGATGAAGGCGGCCTTGCGGTAGCTGCGACGGCGCTTCGGTGGCGCGGGCTCCTCCGGCGTGGCAGACTCCGCGAACCCGGGCGTGACGACCGGGAGAATGTCCGTCTGCTCAGCGTGGGACTCGGGCCAGCGCGGTTCCTGCGGCAACTCTCCACCCTCCACGGTCCGGCGTAGCCGGGCGTCGTGATCCAACGTCCGGGCCTTCCACACGTTCCGGACGTAGGTTCAAGATACGGGGCGCGTTTTGTGGTCGTGCAACTCGCCCGGTTGGGTGAGCGGGTCACTCCGTCGGGTGGTCACTGGGCGTCAGGTTCGGGATTTTCACCCACTCTGGCGAGAAAGTCGAAGTCACAGCCCTCGTCGGCCTGCGTGATGTGTTCGGCGTACAACGCGCCGTAACCCCGTTCGTACCGCGGGGCGGGTGTGGTCCACTCCGCCCGGCGACGTTGCAATTCCGCATCATCGACGTCGAGGCTCAGCCGTCGCGAAGGGACGTCCAAAGTGATCCGATCACCGTCGCGGACCAGCGCGAGCGGCCCGCCGACGTGGGATTCCGGCGCGACGTGGAGCACGCACGCGCCGTAACCGGTGCCGCTCATCCTGGCGTCGGAAACGCGGACCATGTCCCGGACGCCCTTGGCCAGCAGGTGATCCGGCAGCGGCAGCATCCCGTATTCGGGCATCCCCGGGCCGCCGAGCGGGCCGGATCCGCGCAGGACGAGGACCGAATCCTCGGTGATGCCGAGCGAGGGGTCGTTGACGCGGTTCTTCAAGTCCTCGTAGTCGTCGAAGACCACCGCGGGTCCGGTGTGGACGAGCAGCCGGGGATCGGCGGCGATGTGCTTGATCACCGCGCCCGACGGCGCCAGATTGCCGCGAAGCACCGCGACCCCTCCCTCGGCGGCGACCGGGTTGTCACGCGTACGGATGACGTCGTCGTCGTGCACCCGCGCCGAAGCCAGGTTTTCGCCGAGAGTCCGGCCTGTGACGGTGACCCGATCGGTGTGCAGCAGGTCGGTCAGCCGGGAGAGCAGGCCGGGAAGCCCGCCGGCGTAGTAGAAGTCCTCCATCAGCCAGTCACCGCCGGGGCGGATGTTCGCCAGCACGGGGACCCGGCGCGCGATCGCGTCGAAATCGTCGACGGACAAGGGGATCCGCGCGCGCCCGGCCATCGCGATCAGATGGATGACGGCGTTGGTCGAGCCGCCGAGCGCCAGCACGGTGGTGATCGCGTCGGCGTACGCGCGCTCGTCGAGGATCTTCGTGACGGTGAGGTCCTCCCACACCATTTCGACGACGCGCGCGCCGCTCGCCGCGGCCATGCGGTGGTGCGCCGAGTCGACGGCGGGGATCGACGTGGCGCCGGGCAAGGTCAGGCCGAGCACCTCCGCGACCGACATCATGGTGGACGCGGTTCCCATCGTCATACAGGTTCCGGGAGAACGGGCCAGCCCACGCTCCAATTCGGACAGTTCCTCGTCGCCGATCAGCCCGGCCCGCTTGTCGTCCCAGTACTTCCACATGTCGGTGCCGCTGCCGAGCACTTCGTTCCGCCAATGCCCGCGCAACATCGGGCCGGCGGGGACGAAGATCGCGGGCAGTCCCGCGCTCGTCGCGCCCATCAGCAACGCCGGTGTCGTCTTGTCGCAGCCGCCCATGAGGACCGCTCCGTCGACGGGGTAGGACCGCAGGATCTCTTCGGTCTCCAGCGAAAGCAGGTTCCGGTAGAGCATGGGTGTCGGCTTCTGGAAGGTCTCCGACAGGGTCGCGACCGGGAACTCCAGCGGGAAGCCGCCCGCCTGCCACACCCCGCGTTTGACCTGTTCCGCCCGCTCTCGCAGATGCATGTGGCAGGGGTTGATGTCGCTCCAGGAGTTGAGGATCGCGATGACGGGTTTCCCGAGGTGCTCCTCCGGGTTGTAGCCGAGTTGCCTGCTCCGGGCCCGGTGGCTGAAACCGCGCAGTTCGTCGCCGCCGAACCAGCGGTGGCTTCGGAGTTCCTCAGGGTTCCTCATGACCGTGAGTATGGCATCTCATATATGATCGCCCCATGCCTTCGACCTTCAGCCTGCCCGCTTCACGGACCGAAGTGGTGCTCGAAGAGATCCGCCGCGGCATCCTCACCAGGGAGCTGAAGCCCGGCCAGCCACTGGTCGAAGCCGAACTCGCGGCCCGGCTCGGGGTGTCGAAGACGCCGGTCCGTGAGGCGCTCAAGGTGCTGTCGAACACGGGACTGGTGACCTTCAGCCCGTACAAGGGCGCTTCGGTGTGCGTGGTCGACGCGGAGCTGGCGAAGTCCGTCTACGACGTTCGCATGGTGCTGGAGCCCGAGGCCGTGCGCCGGTCGGTCGGACGCCGCTCGCCGGACCTGCTCGAAGACGCCGCGGAGGCGTTGAAGGAAGCGTCGGCGGCGATCTCGGCCAAGGATCAGGCGGCGCTCAGCCTGCTCAACCGCCGGTTCCATCGCGCGCTCTACAGCGGCTGCGGCAATCCGCTGATGGTCTCGATGCTGGACGACCTCAAGGACCGCGCGGCGCTGATCAGCGTGGTCGGCTGGGCGGCGAATCCCAGCTGGCGCAGGGAATGGGCCGAGCACAAGGCGGTGCTGGCGGCGGCGAAGAAAGGTGACGCCGACGGCGCGGCGGGGCTGCTGCGCGCCCACATCGGCGACTTCCTGGACCGGATCCTCGAGACCATCGGCGACGAATGATGCGCTTGTTGCTCATCGCCGACACGCATCTGCCTCAGCGCGCGAAGGTGCTGCCGGCCCAAGTCTGGCGCGAGGTCGAGGCGGCGGACGTCGTCATCCACGCCGGTGACTGGGTCGAGGTCACCCTGCTCGACGAACTCGAGGCCCGGAGCGAGCGGCTCATCGGGGTCTACGGCAACAACGACGGCGAGGACCTTCGGGTGCGGCTCCCCGAGATCGCGCGGGCGGACCTCGACGGCGTCCGCCTGGCGGTCATCCACGAAACCGGCGGTAAGCAGGGGCGTGAGCGCCGCTGTGACGAACAGTTCCCGGACACCGACGTCCTCGTGTTCGGGCACAGCCACATCCCCTGGGACACGGTCACACCGAAGGGGTTGCGCCTGCTGAACCCCGGCTCGCCGACCGACCGGCGGCGTCAGCCGTTCTGCACCTATCAGACCGCCGAGATCCGCGACGGCGAGCTGCACGACGTAGCTCTTCATGAGCTGCCGCCTCGCCGCTGACCGGGTAGACAGGTAGCCATGGAACCGGCGCAGGCGTTGAGGGAGATCGCGTTCCGGCTGGAGCGCGCGGGCGAGCCGACCTACCGGGTGCGGGCGTTCCGGCAGGCGGCTTCGGTGATCGCCAAGGTCAAGCCCGACGACCTGCGCAAACGCGCCGAGGCGGGCACGCTGACCGCGTTGCCGAATATCGGCAAGGCGACCGCGGCCGTCGTCGAAGACGTCCTCGCCGGACGCCGTCCCGCGTACTTCGAGAAGCTCGGCGAGCCGAAGCTGCCCGACGGCGGCCCGATGCGGGCGGCGTTGCGCGGCGACTGCCACACCCATTCGGACTGGTCCGACGGCGGAAGCCCGATCGAGGAGATGGCGGAGGCCGCCCGCGCGCTCGGCCACGAATGGATGGTGCTGACGGATCACTCACCGCGGCTGACCGTCGCCAACGGCCTTTCGCCGGAACGGCTGCGGCGGCAGATGGACGTCGTCGCGGAACTGAACGAGACGATGGCGCCGTTCCGGATCCTGCACGGTATCGAGGTCGACATCCTCCTCGACGGCACGCTGGACCAGGAGGAAGAACTGCTGGAACAGCTGGACTTCGTCGTCGCGAGCGTGCACTCGAAACTGCGGATGCCCGCGAAGGAGATGACGCCGAGGATGATCGCCGCGGTGCGGCATCCGCGGGTTCGCGTGCTCGGTCACTGCACTGGGCGGTTGGTGATGGGAGGCCGTGGAAAGCGGCCTGAGTCGGAGTTCGACGCGGAGGCGGTGTTCACCGCGTGCCGGGACAACGGGGTCGCCGTCGAGATCAACTCGCGTCCCGAGCGCCGTGACCCGCCGACGCGCTTGCTGAACCTGGCCGTGGACCTGGGTTGCGACTTCGCGATCGACAGCGACGCGCACGCGCCGGGGCAGCTGGACTGGCTGGTCTACGGTTGCGCGCGGGCCACCGAGCTGGGGATCGAGCCGGACCGGGTGATCAACACGCGGACCGCGGAGGACCTGCTGGCCTCGTGAGGCGGGCCGGTCCGTGAAGGCCTCCTTGCCTACCTTGAGGGTAGGGAAGGAGGCCTTCACTACCTCTGGGACCGCCACGCTCGCTTAGTAGGTTCTGCCGGTGCGCGGGTGGCGGTTTCGCGTGTTCGGGCGGACGACTCGTGGCGGAACCCGGCCGCGGTCGTGTCGTCCCTCCAGACACGAGGGGTCATCGCCTGTCGCCGGTGTAGACGACGGCGGCGCTCACCGCGTCCACCCCCGAGATCAGTTCGGCGAGCGCCTTCGGGAGTTCCCGGTGCGTGGACCCGGCCCAGGCCCGCAGGCCGGCGCGGTCGAGTTCCGGTTCGCAGAAATCGTCGAGACCGATGGTCCAGGCCAGCAGGGCCAGGCAGACCGAATGCGGATCCGGCTGTTCGGTGCCGAGGACGGCCGCCCGCACCTTGCTGCGCGCGGCCGTCGACATCAGCAGATCCCGTGGCGGATACCGGTGATTCTTCCGCAGGAGCATCCGGTCGGTTTCGCGGTCGATCACTCCCGCGGCGAGCAGGTTCACCGCGACCGTTCCCCCGAGATCGTGGCGGAGATGGCCGACCCATTCCCGGACGGTGTGCCGCTCGGGTTCGCGGAGGATTTCCGAGAACACCCGATCCAGCGGTGGATGGGCGAGGCCGCGGCGCGAAAGCGGCCGGATTCGTTTGCGTTCCACGGTGATCCGCTCGGCGAGGAGGAGATCACAGAGCGCGGAACCGGCAATTCCGATGCCGAGTCCCGTGCCGCGCAGCGCGGGTTTTCCGGTGAACTCGTCGTGGGCGAGAAAGAACAGGGAATCGACCAAGGTCAGCCGACGCATGAATGGCACGCCCTCCGGCGTTGTAGTGCGGGACGGCCAAAGTAGCGGTAGCGCGCGGACCACTGCGACCCGAGGCCCGTTTTTAGCCTGAACGGACGTACCTCGCCGAAGTGGCCGGCCCTAGGGTGGGATGGCTCTCGCAAGATCAAGAATCTTCAGCGCCAAACCGACGTCCGGGGGGACGGGTTCATGGGTACGCAAAGACCGCGGCGCGGTCTCGGCCATCGACGGCTCGGAGCCGCCCAGATCGTGTTCTTCGTGGTGGCCGCGGCGGGCCCGCTGTTCGCCATCGCGGGCGGGGTCCCGACCAACTACGCGGTCACCGGCAGCATCGGTGTGCCGCTGTCGTTCCTCCTGCTCGCCCCGATCCTGGGGCTGTTCGCGGTCGGATACGCCGCGATGAGCCGCTACATCACCAACGCGGGCGCGTTCTACCCCTACGTCGCCAACGGGGTCGGCAAATCCACCGGCGCCGGGATCGCGTTCGTCACGCTGATCTCCTACAACGCCATCCAGATCAGCATCTACGGTCTGTTCGGCTGGTCGGTGTCGACCTGGCTGGGCACGCTCACCGGATCCCCGCCGCCGTGGTGGCTGTGCGCGCTGGTGATGGTGCTGATCATCGGCGCGCTCGGCGTCCTGCGGGTCGATCTCAACGCCAAGGTGCTCGGCGTGGCGCTGTGCCTCGAAGTCGCCGTCGTCGCGATCGTCGACATCGCGTTGTTCGCGAATCCGGCCGGCGGCACCGTTTCTTGGGCCCCGCTGGAGCCGTCGAGCCTGTTCACCACCGGTGTGGGCGCGGTGTTCGCGTTCTCCGCCGCCGCGTTCATCGGCTTCGAGGGCGCGGCGACCTACGGCGAGGAGACCCGGGAACCCAGCCGCACGGTCGGGCGCGCGACGTACGCGGCGATCGGGCTCACCGCGGTGCTCTACGTCGTCTCGTCGCTCGCGCTGGCGGTGGCGACCGGGCCGGACGTCATCGTCACCACCGCGGCCGCGCAGGGCCCGGACGTGCTGTTCAACCTCGCGGGCGAGCACCTCGGCGAGACGTTCTCCGATGTCGCGTACACGCTGTTCGTGACCGGCCAGTGCGCGGCGCTGCTGAGCTTCCACAACGCCGTCGCGCGGTATTTCTTCGCGCTGGGCAGGGAAGGGCTGCTGCCGCGCTCACTGGCCAAGACCAGCAAACGCACCGGCGCGCCGGTGGCCGGTTCGCTCACGCAGACCGCGCTCGCGCTGGTGGTCGTGGCGCTGTTCGCCATCGCGGGCCGCGATCCGGTGACCGAACTGTTCACCTGGCTCGGCACGACGGCGTCCACCGGTGTCGTGGTGATCATGATCGCCGTCTCCCTTTCGGTGATCGGCTTCTTCAAACGGCGCCGCGACGCCGAAAACGCCTGGCGCCGCTGGATCGCGCCGGGGGCGGCGATGCTCGCGCTGTCGGCCGTCCTCGCGCTGATCCTGCTCAACTTCGATCTGCTGCTCGGCCCGGCCGGGACGTTCCTGTTGCGCTGGGGGCTGCCCGGTCTCGTGCTCGTCGCGGCACTGGCCGGCTTCCTGCGCGCGGAAGTGTTGCGGACAAAGGATCCCGAGACGTACGCCGCCATCGGCGGTCCGCTCGAAGAGGACGAACCCGTCGCGCTGAGAGCGGGACGATGATCGTCCGGGCCGCCGAACCGTCCGAAATGGACACCGTGGTCGACGTGCTTGCCGAGGCGTTCCACGACGACCCGGTCAGCGCGTGGGTCTTCCCAGGGACGAGTGCCGCGCGGTGGCGACGTCACCGGCGACCTGTCCGGCGCCGTCCTCTGGACGCCGGCCGGAGAGGAGGACCTGGACGACGACGCGTTCGCCGGGCTCACCGGGGAAGAAATCGGCAGGCTGACGGCGTTGTTCGAGCTGATGACGGAGCACGCTCCCAGCGGCGAGTACCACCACGCGCAGTTCATCGGCGTCCGCGAGACCGCGCGGCGGCAAGGGATCGGCGCACGGTTGCTGAAGCACGGGCTCGACCGCTACGGTGCGGTGCCCGCGTACCTGGAGGCGAGCAGCGCGGAGAGCGCGAAACTGTACCGGCGGCTGGGTTTCCGCGATCACGGACCGGCTTTCGCGGTCGAGGGCGGGCCGCCGATGCGGCCGATGTGGCGCGAGCCGTGACAGATCTCTCGTCGATATGTCTATAAAGGACTGGTAAAGTGGCGGGCAGATGACGACGAACCGTGCCCCCACCACGCGGCACCGTTCCGTCTTCTTCCTGCTGATCTTGCTCGTCTTCGCCTTCGTCACGCCGACCGTTCCCCACGGGCACGGGCGGACCGCGATGGAAGATCCCGTCGCCGTCTTCGCGACCCATCCGCTGCCCGCCTTCCACGGCGGGCAAGCCGTTCCCCTCGCCGACGCTCCCGCCGAAGCGGAGACCGTCGACCTCCCGGACGCCGGCCACGCCCCTGAGCAGGGCGAACCCGTCGTCATCACCCGAGCGGTGCCCCAGGCGCCCGCACGGGCTCCTCCGCGCTGACCGGTTCTCACATCGCCGCATCAGCCACCATCGGAGGTCTCCATGAGTTCCGGTCATGCCTTGCTGGCCGTCGGCGGGGCGTTCCTCGCCGCCGGTGTCATCGCCAGAGCGGGCGCCCGTATCGGGCTGCCGACCATCCCCTTGTTCATGCTGGCCGGTTTCGTCTTCGGCCCCAACACTCCCGGACTGTCCCTTGTAGACGATCCGGCCGAACTCGGTGTGCTCGCCGGGCTCGGTCTCGTCTTCCTGCTGTTCTACCTCGGCCTCGAATTCTCCCTCGACGACCTGGCCAAGGGCGGGCGCAAGCTCGTCTGGTCCGGGCTGATCTACCTGATCCTCAACATCGGCGGCGGCCTCGCGTTCGGCTTCCTGCTGGGCTGGGGGACCAGGGAAGCGCTGGTCATCGCCGGTGCCATCGGTATCTCGTCGTCCGCGATCGTCACCAAGCTCCTGCTCGAATCACGCCGGATGAACAATCCCGAATCCCGGCTGATCATGGGCATCATCGTGATCGAGGACCTGTTCCTCGCGCTGTACCTGGCGTTGCTGCAGCCGGTGCTGTCCGGCGCCGGGAGCTTCGGTTCGGCGCTCGCCGACTTCGGCAAGGCCTTCGCGTTCCTGATCGTGATGGCCGCGCTCGCCCGGTGGGGTGGCCGGGTGGTGTCGAAGCTGTTCGGTTCGGCCGACGACGAGCTGCTCACCGTCTGCTTCGTCGGTGTCGCGGTGATGGGTGCCGCTGTCGCCGAAGAGGTCGGCGTGTCCGACGCCATCGGCGCGTTCATGGTCGGCATGATGCTCGGCGGTTCGAAGGTCGCGCCGCGTATCCACAAGCTGGTGCTCCCGCTGCGGGACGCGTTCGGCGCGCTGTTCTTCTTCATCTTCGGGCTCAGCATCGATCCGAACGCGGTCGGCTCGGTGGTCGTGCCGGTGCTGATCGCGGTGGCGCTGACGATCGTGCTGAACCTCGGAGCCGGCGCGCTGGCCGCGCGGCTGCACGGGTTCGGCCGCCAGGCCGGCGTGAACATCGGGCTCACCGTGCTCACCCGCGGCGAGTTCTCACTCGTGCTCGCGGCGATGGCGACCGCGGCCGGGCTGGACTCTCGGGTCGCGCCGTTCGTCGCGGGCTACGTCCTCCTGCTGGCCGTGATCGGTCCAGTCGCGGTCATCCGCTCCGAGAAACTCACCTGGTTGCTACCGGCGAGTATTGTCCGAGGCTCGACCCGCCGCGACGAGCCGGCCAGGGCGACGTGACGAGGAGGCCTGGGTGACCGAACGGTTCGGCGGCTACCAGAACGAGATCTACCTGCGGGGGCTCGGCGGGACCTTCCCGCCGTGCTCCACCGACGCCACGAAACTGGAGGAGTCGGCGCGGGAGATCCTCGAGCCGGGGCCGTTCTGGTACGTCGCGGGCTCGGCCGGATCGGGCGCCACCGCGCGTGCCAACCGGGAGGCGTTCGACCGCTGGCGCCTCGTGCCCAGGATGCTCACCGGCGCCACCGAACGCGATCTGTCGACGACGGTGCTGGGGACGCCGGTGCCGGCGCCGGTGCTGCTGGCGCCGGTCGGCGTCCAGTCGATCGTGCACGAGGGCGCCGAACCGGCGGCCGCGCGGGCCGCGGCGTCGGTCGGCCTGCCGTACGTCATGTCGACGGCGTCCTCCACGAGCATCGAGGACGTCGCCGAGGCCAGTGGAGACGGGCCGCGCTGGTTCCAGCTGTACTGGCCGACGGACAACGAGGTCTGCGCGAGCATCCTGGCGCGGGCGAAGGCCGCGGGCTTCACGACGCTCGTGGTCACGCTCGACACCTGGACCCTCGCGTGGCGCCCGAACGACCTCGACCACGCGTACCTGCCGTTCATCAAGGGCATCGGGCTCGGTGTCCCGCTCAGCGACCCGGTGTTCCGCGGCCTGCTGGAGAAGACGCCGGAAGAGGACCCGCCCACCGCGATCCTGCGCTGGATCTCGATGATCACCGGCACTGACAGCACCTGGGACCGGCTGCCGTTCCTGCGCGAGCACTGGGACGGGCCGATCGTGCTCAAGGGCATCCAGCACCCCGACGACGCGCGCCGCGCCGTCGAGGCCGGGATGGACGGGATCGTCGTGTCCAACCACGGCGGCCGTCAGGTCGACGGCGCGATCGCCTCGCTCGACGCGCTCCCGGAGATCGTGGCCGCCGTCGGCGACCGGCTGGAGATCCTGTTCGACTCCGGCATCCGCACCGGCGCCGACATCGCCAAGGCACTCGCGCTCGGGGCCAAGGCCGTGCTGGTGGGGCGGCCGTGGGTGTACGGCCTGGCGCACGCGGGGGAGGACGGCGTCCGGCACGTGCTGCGGGGCCTGCTCGCCGACCTCGACCTGACCATGGGCCTGTCCGGGCACCGGACCCTGGCCGACCTCACCCCCGCCTCCCTCACGCGCTCCTGACCCCCCGCATTTCGTCCTCTGAATGCGGTAGTTGGTATCACGAACTACCGCATTCAGAGGACGAAATGCCCAGGTGATGTCGCCTCCGGCATATTCGGAGGCCCGGATCGTCACGCACGGCTATCCTGGTGCCGGTCATGGCTTCTCAACCTTCCCCGCTCGGCGCCCTGCGCGCTCGCCTGCCCGAACTCATGTCGCGCGACGAGCATCGCCTCCGGCGCCGGCTCGACGGTGCCCGGAAAGCGCGTAACGCCGAGTCGATCGCCGCCCAGATCGAGGCCGACATCGAGGCCGCCGAACTCCGGATCACCCGGCGGCGGGACAGCGTCCCGAAGATCTCGTTCCCCGAAGAGCTGCCCGTCAGCCAGCGCAAGGACGAGATCGCCGAGGCCATCCGCGACCACCAGGTGGTGATCGTCGCGGGCGAGACCGGGTCCGGGAAGACGACCCAGCTGCCGAAGATCTGTCTCGGACTCGGTCGCGGCATCCGTGGCCAGATCGGGCACACGCAGCCGAGGCGGCTGGCCGCGCGCACGGTCGCCGACCGGATCGCCTCCGAGCTGAACACCGAGCTCGGCGAGGCCGTCGGCTACAAGGTCCGGTTCACCGACCACTCCGGCCAGGACACGCTGGTCAAGCTGATGACCGACGGCATCCTGCTCGCCGAGATCCAGACCGACCGGATGCTGCGGCAGTACGACACGCTGATCATCGATGAGGCACACGAGCGCAGCCTCAACATCGACTTCATCCTCGGCTACCTCAAGCAGCTCCTGCCGCGCCGCCCCGATCTCAAGGTGATCATCACCTCGGCGACCATCGACCCGGAGCGGTTCTCCAAGCATTTCGACGACGCGCCGATCGTGGAGGTCTCCGGCCGGACGTATCCGGTCGAGGTCCGTTACCGGCCGATCATCGATCCGGACGACCCGGACGCCGATCAGGACCGCGACCAGACGCAGGCCATCTGCGACGCCGTCGACGAACTCCACCATGAGGGACCGGGCGACATCCTGGTGTTCCTCTCCGGCGAGCGGGAGATCCGCGACGCCGCCGAAGCACTGTCCAAACAGGACCTCAGGAACACCGAGATCCTCCCGCTGTACGCCCGGCTTTCGTCGTCGGACCAGCATCGGGTGTTCCAGCGCCACACCGGGCGCCGCGTCGTGCTCGCGACGAACGTCGCCGAGACGTCGCTGACCGTGCCCGGCATCAAGTACGTCATCGACCCCGGCACCGCGCGGATCTCGCGCTACAGCCACCGCACCAAGGTGCAGCGGCTGCCGATCGAGCCGGTGTCGCAGGCGTCGGCGAACCAGCGCAAGGGCCGCTGCGGCCGGACGTCCGACGGTATCTGCATCCGCCTGTACTCCGAAGACGACTTCGACGCCCGGCCCGAGTTCACCGATCCGGAGATCCTGCGGACCAACCTCGCGTCGGTCATCCTGCAGATGACCTCGCTCGGCCTCGGCGACATCGCGGCGTTCCCCTTCGTGGAGCCGCCGGATCGCCGTCAGGTCACCGACGGTGTCCAGCTGCTGCAGGAGCTCGGGGCGTTCGAGATGTCCGACGGCAAGAAGCTCACCGAGACCGGCCGCAAGCTCGCGCAGCTCCCGGTCGACCCGCGGATGGCGCGGATGGTGCTGGAGGCCTCGCGCAACGGCTGCGTCCGCGAAGTGATGATCATCGCCGCCGCACTGTCCATTCAGGACCCGCGCGAGCGGCCGGCGGAGAAGCAGCAGGCGGCGGACGAGCAGCACGCGCGGTTCGCGGACAAGACGTCCGACTTCCTCGCGTACCTGAACCTGTGGGAGTACGTCACCGAGCAGCAGAAGACGTTGTCCACCAACCAGTTCCGCCGGATGTGCCGCAACGAGTACCTGAACTACCTGCGCATCCGCGAATGGCAGGACATCTTCAGCCAGCTGCGTCAGCTGGCCAAACCGCTCGGCATCACCCTCGACACCTCCGGCCCGGTCGATCCGCAACGCGTGCACACGTCGCTGATCGCCGGGCTGCTGTCGCATGTCGGCCTCAAGGATCCGGCCAAGGGCGACTATCTCGGCGCGCGCGGGGCACGGTTCTCGGTGTTCCCGGGTTCGGCGCTGTTCAAGAAGCAGCCGCGGTTCGTGATGTCGGCCGAACTCGTCGAAACCTCCCGTCTGTGGGGCCGGGTCAACGCGAGGATCGAGCCGGAGTGGGTCGAGCCGCTCGCCGGGCACGTGGTGAAGCGGAACTACTCCGAGCCGCACTGGGAGCGCAAGCAGGGCGCGGTGATGGCGCTCGAGAAGGTGACCCTGTACGGCGTTCCGCTCGTCGCCGACCGCCGGGTCAACTACGGCCGCATCGACCCGGAGACGAGCCGCGAGCTGTTCATCCGGCACGCGCTCGTGGAAGGCGACTGGGAAACCCGGCACCACTTCTTCCGCGAGAACCGCGCGTTGCTCGACGAGGTCGAGGACCTGGAGAACCGCGCCCGCCGCCGCGACATCCTGGTCGACGACGAGACGCTGTTCGAGTTCTACGACCAGCGCGTCCCGGCCGACGTCGTCTCCGCGCGGCATTTCGACAGCTGGTGGAAGAAGGCGCGCCACACCGAGCCCGACCTGTTGAGCTTCGAGAAGACGATGCTCATCAACGAGACCGCCGGCGGCGTGCGCGAGGCCGACTACCCCGACTTCTGGACCCAAGACAGCCAGACCTTCAAGCTCACGTACCAGTTCGAGCCGGGGGCCGACGCGGACGGCGTCACCGTGCATATCCCGCTGCCGGTGTTGAACCAGGTCACCGCGGACGGCTTCGACTGGCAGGTCCCCGGCCTGCGGGAAGAACTGGTGACGCAGCTGATCAAGTCGCTGCCCAAGGCGATCCGGCGCAACTTCGTGCCGGCGCCCGACCACGCGAAACTGGTGCTGTCGCGGGTCGGCCCGGCCGAGGGGCCGCTGCTGCACGTCGTCGCCGACGAGCTGGAAGCGTTGCGCGGGGTGGTGATCCCCGACGACGCCTGGCAACTGTCGGCGGTTCCCGAACATCTGAAGATGACCTTCCGCGTGGTCGACGTCCGCGGCAAGAAGGTGTCCGAGGGCAAGGACATCGAGGCTCTCAAACGAGATCTGAGCGGCCAGGTGCGCGCGACGATCTCCAAGGCCGCCGACAGTATCGAGCGTGAGGGCCTGACGACGCCCGCGTTCGGCGAGCTGCCCAAGGTGTTCGCGAGCAAGCAGCGCGGGCACGACGTCAAGGCGTATCCGGCGCTGGTCGACGAAGGCGGTTCCGTGGCGGTGCGGCTGCTGGACACGCCGGGCCAGCAGGAACAGTCGATGTGGGCGGGCACTCGGCGGATGCTGCGGCTGAACATCCCGTCGCCGATGAAGTTCATCACCCGCAACCTCGGCAACTCGTCGAAACTCGTGCTGAACCGGAATCCGCACGGCTCCGTGGCGGCACTGCTCGAAGACTGTGTGGATTGCGCGGTCGACAAGCTCGTGGCCGACAACGGCGGCCCGCGCTGGGACGAGGCCGGATTCGCCGTCCTGCTGGAAAAGGTGCGCGCCGGGCTGAACCCCGGGGTGCTCGACGTGCTGACCAACGTCGAGAAGATCCTGCGCGCGGCCAACGACGTCGAAACCCGGCTGGCCGACACGCGCGGCCCGAAGGACTCGCTCGCGGATATCCGCGCGCAGCTGGACGGCTTGGTGCACAAGGGTTTCGTCACCGAAACCGGGCAGGACAGGCTGAAGCACGTCATCCGGTACCTGCGGGGGATCGAACGGCGGCTGGAGAAACTCCCGACCGAGCCGACGCGGGACATCCAGCGCACCGGCGACATCGCGTGGCTCCGCAACGAGTACCAGGCGGCGCTGGACGCGTTGCCGCCAGGCACCTCGTCGCCCGCGCTGCGGGAGATCCGGTGGATGATCGAGGAGCTGCGGGTCAGCTTCTTCGCCCAGACGCTCGGTACCGCCCACCCCGTCTCGCTGAAGCGCGTCATCAAGGCACTGGACGACGCCGCCTCTTCCTGACCCCGCGAGTTCCGCCTTCAATCACGCGAATCCCGCCCTCAAGCACGCGAATCCCGCCTTCAGTCACGCGACGCGTCCCCGTGATCACGCGAGTCGCCCCGTGATCATGCGTGTTCGCCGCCTGATCACGTGTGTTCCGTGGAGTGGAAACGGGCCGCACGTGCTTGGGGGCGGAACTCGCGTGCTTGGGGGCGGAACTCGCGTGCTTGGGGGCGGAACTCGCGTGCTTGGGGGCGGGATTCGCGTGCTTGGGGGCGGGTCTCGCGTGATGGAGGGCGGGGTCACTTCGCGTCGGCGTAGGTGTCCACGGCGGCGATGTGCAGCGGGAACCGGACCGGGCAAGCGGGACCGAAGAGCATCCGCGCCGCCTCGGTCATGCTGTCCACAATGGACTGCGAGACCTCGTCGGCGAACTCGGCCGGGGTGTGCACCAGGACCTCGTCGTGCTGGAAGAACACCAGATGCGCGGGGGAGGGGAGCCTGCTCCGCAGGGTCGCGAGCAGGACCGCGGTCATGTCCGCCGCGCTCGCCTGCACGACGAAGTTGCGGGTGAAGCGGCCCCAGTTGCGGGACGCCTGGCGTGCTTTCAGCTCGGCGGCCTCGTCCTCCGCGACCCCGCCGGTCAGCGCTCGCCAGGCTTCGGACGGCGCGGGCGAAGTGCGGCCGAGCCGGGACCGGACGCGCTCACCGCGTTCCCCGGCCTGCGCGGCACGCTCCACATAGGACACCGCGTCGGGGAACCTGGTGCGCAGCAACGCCAGCAACGGTCCCGCCTCACCGGACGTGCCGCCGTACATCGCCGACAGCATCGCGATCTTCGCGCGGTCTCGGTCGTCCCTGTCGTCCCACGCGGGCACCGGAACGCGGCGCACTCCGGAGAACATCGCCTCGGCGAGGCTCGCGTACAGATCCGTGGCCGCGGCGACCTCGGCCAGTTTCCGGTCTCCGGACAACGCGGTGAGCACCCGCGGCTCCAGTTGGGCGGCGTCGGCGACCACGAGTTTCCAGCCCGGATCGGCCCGGACGCAGGTCCGCAGGATCTTCGGGATCTGCAGCGCGCCCCCGCCCCGGCTCGCCCAGCGGCCGGAAACGACCCCGCCGACGACGTAATGCGGGCGGAACCGGCCGTCGTGCACCCACTCGTCGAGCCACGTCCAGCCGTTGGCCGAATGCAGCCGCGCGAGCTCCTTGTACTCCAGCAGCGGCGGGACGGCGGGGTGGTCGATGTCGCGCAGCAGGTACTTCCTGGCCGACGAGACCTCGATGCCCTCCCTGCCGAGCGCGCGGACGACGCTGGCCGGAGCGTCGGGGTTGACCGGACGCCCACCGAACGCGGCACTGATCTCGGCCGCCAGCTCGACCAGCCGGCTCGGCCGGTGCCCGGCCGGAACGCGGGGCCCGAGCTGGTCGGCGAGCAACGCCAAATGCAGGTCCGCCCGCCACGGCAGCCCGTCGGCCGACATCTCGGCGGCCGCCAGCGCGCTCGCCGACTCCGCCGCGAAGAGCAGCCGTAACCGCTCCGGGCGCTCGGTGGCGGCGACCCGCTTCTCTTGCTCGGCCAGCACCCGGCGCGCCGCGTCGATCACCGTGACACCGGAGGGGAGCCGCGGCCCCCGCGTCTCGAACAGCGTCGGCTGGTCGTCCTCGGCCCAGAGCGGCGGCTCGTCGGCGGGCGCCTCTTGGCCGTTCGCCCTGGCCAGCGCGGCACGGAGGCTCCGCGACTCCTGCGGACGGCCTTCGTGGGCCAGGAGCAATCCCTCGGTCAGCGCCAGGTCATGACAGCGCCGCACCCGGACGCCCGCCTTGATCAGCGCCGGATACGTCCCGTCGACCGACGGGAACACCCAACGGGGTGAGTGCTCGGCCTCCAACCGCCGTACTTCGCCGACGAACTCCGGGAGTTTCATGCCCTGCCGCGGCGGCTGCCCGGAAAAAGCGATCGCGAAGTCGCCATCCTCCTCTTGACCTGCGATCGCCTGCACACTCACATTGTGGTGGTTCCCCCCGACATTTCTGTCACTTGGGTGTGGAGGTCAGCGCAGCTGTCCGTTGAGGGTGGTGGTGGGGCGGGGAGGGCTAGTGCGCCTGCGCTATCGGTCGGCTACTGTCGAGTAGCAACCCCATACCGCCGGTACGCGAACCCGCCGGGGCATGGTGTCTCGCCGCAGCAGCAACGGAGGTGCCCGGATGAGAAACCCCACCGGCCTAGCCACCCTGGTGGCGGGCAAGGTGACCGAGACCGTGCGCAGCATCGACGTGATGCGCCAAGCGGGCCTGCTCCCCATCCCGCGGGTCGACGAGGGCCTGCGTTCGCTGGTCATGGTGCGCAAATGGGGCCCGTTCGCCGGCGCGAACATGATCGCCGCCCGCCGGGACCCGACCGCGACCGGCATCATCGACGAGCTCGGCCCGCTGACCTTCAAACAGCTCGACACCCAGTCGAACGCGCTGGCCAGGGCGTGGTCGGAACGCGGCCTCGGCCCGGGCTCGGTGATCGCCGCGTTGTGCCGCGACCACCGCGGTCTCGTGCTGACGATGCTCGCCTCGGGCAAGCTCGGCGCCAAGCTGCTGCTGATGAACACCGGGTTCGCAAAACCACAGCTCGCGGACGTCGCGAAGCGTGAAGGCGTCACCGCGCTCGTGTACGACCAGGAGTTCACCGACCTGCTGGACGCGGTCGAGGGCGACGTCGACCACTACCTCGCGTGGGTCGATTCGGACGCCGAGCTCTCCGGGCACGAGATCCCGATCGTCACCGAACTGGTCGCCAGCACCGACGACCGCCCGTGGCCCGCACCCGCCAAACCGGGCGGGTTCATCCTGCTGACCAGCGGCACCACCGGGACGCCGAAGGGCGCGCCGCGGCCGCACACCTCCGCGCTGGCCTCCGCGCAGTTCCTCGACCGCATCCCGTTGAGGACCGGGGAGGCGACCTACATGGGCGCGCCGCTGTTCCACGGCACCGGGTTGTCGCAGTTCATCCTGTCCTTCGCGCTCGGCTCGAAGGTCGTCATGCGGCGCAAGTTCGTGCCGGAGGAGACGTTGCGCGGGGTCGCGGAGAACCGCTGCACCACGCTGGTCCTCGTGCCGACGATGCTGCAGCGGATCGTCGACCTGCCCGAGGAGGTCCGCGCGAAGTACGACACGTCGTGCCTGCGGATCATCTTCGTCGCGGGCTCCGCGCTGTCACCGGATCTGGGGAACCGCGCGACCGCCGCGTTCGGCGACGTCGTGCACAACCTCTACGGGTCCACCGAGGTCGCGGTCGCGACGGTCGCGACGCCCGAGGACTGGCGCAAGGCGCCGGGCACGGTCGGCCGCGCTCCGGTGGGCTGCAAGGTCGCGCTGTACGACGAAAAGGGCACGAAGATCACCGAGCCGCACGTCACGGGCCGGGTGTTCGTCGGCAGCGGGCTGAGCTTCCAGGGCTACACGGACGGGCGTAACAAGGAGATCATCGACGGGCTGCTCTCCAGCGGTGACGTCGGCCATTTCGACGAGGACGGCCTGCTGTTCATCGACGGCCGCGACGACGAAATGATCGTCTCCGGCGGCGAGAACGTCTTCCCGATCGAGGTCGAGAACCTCCTTGTCGAACGCGAGGACGTGATCGAAGCCGCCGTGGTCGGGGTCGACGATCCCGAGTTCGGACAGCGGCTGAAGGCTTTCGTGGTGCGGGCCGAGAAATCGGAGCTGGACGTCGACGGCGTGCGCGAGTACGTCAAGGCCAACCTGGCCCGGTACAAGGTGCCGCGCGACGTGGAGTTCCTCGACGAGCTGCCGCGCAACGCGACCGGGAAGGTGCTGCGCAACAAGCTGCACTGAGGCGATCAGTACTCCCAGTCGATGCCGAAGACGCCGGGGCCGAAGTCGAGCGCGACGGCGTGGACACCGTTGCCCTGGTCCGGTTTGAGCTCTTTCCGGTCCATCGGCGAGGTGCCTTGGCGCGAATATTGCCAGCACTTGGCCGGGACGGTGCCCGGGGCGAACCGGACCTCCAGCAGGTATTCGCGCACGGGACGCCGGAACTCGCGGTAATGCGTGTTCCGGCATTCCGGGTACGGCGGTCCGGGATTGGTCAGCGAGTACTCGATCAGATGCGTCTCGCCGCGGTCGATGGGCCGATCGAAGAGCAACTCGGCGACGGTGAGCCCGTGCTCATCGTCGACCTCGGCGCGGCCGACGTGACAGTTGCGCAGTGTGTTCAGTACCGGCGGCCCGGCCTCCGGATCGCCCTGGGCGTAGACGAGCAACCAGCGGTCCTGCCCGTCCGCGCCCGCCTGGAACACCGCCCGCGCGGTCACCGCGCGTTGCCCGCCGTCCTCGGCGATCTCGCACAGGTCGTGCAGGCCGACGAGTTTCAGCTGATGGTGTTGTTCGAGCGCGTTGGGTGCACCGACCTTCTCCAGCAGCGCCTGGAGCGCTTCGAGCGGGAAGGTCAGCGGCTGCTCGGTGGTCGCCCGGCTGCGGCGTGACGACGCCCCGCGCGGCCGCGGCGGCGGCAGCAGGCTGAGCAGCGAACCGGCGGGGATCGCCAGGACCTCCTCGAGAACCCGGACCGCGGACAGCGAACTCTGCCGTTCCGGCTGACGTTTGCCCGATTGCCAGTAACTCAGCGCGGTCACGCTCACCGACGCGCCGCGCGCGAGGAGCCGGGCTTGGATACGGTCGAGACTCAGGCCGCTGGTGGCGATGGCCGATCGCAACGCGGTGGCGAACGCGGTACGCGGCTGGTCTTCATCGTCCGTGGTCACTCGGTCCGCCGCGCTCCCCGCCACCATATGCTGCCCGACCGCCCCCGTCTGCCGTTCCCTGACACCGCCCGGTTGATAACAACACGAATAACTTTAACAGTCTGAGGTAACGCTTCAGGGGCGCCTTCTGCCAGGCGAAAACGACTTTCCGGACGAGCGTTGTTACGCCGTATGGCCTAGTACTGGTAACTGTGAATCATTGCCCGGCCACCAGCGCACCGGCTTGCATGGCTCTCAACAACGATCATCCTCCCGGGTGATCCGCACGGCGCGGCAGGAAGGGAACCAGTGAGCAAGTCCCGGAAGAACCTGAAGTCCCGAAAGACCCGTAGCGGCCTCGTGGCGGGAGTCGCCCTCGCCGGTGTGACCGCGGCGGTCGCCACGTTCGGCGCGGGTGCGGCCAACGCCGAGCAGCAGGGCGAGATCCGCGGCGCGGGTGCGGCCAACGCGGTCGGCGGCAGCTACATCGTCGTCCTCAAGCCCACCGCGGTCGGCCAGGGCGTGGCCGCGGCGAACGAGATCACCGCGAACGTGGCCGCCAAGGCGCAGGGCCTCACCGGTCAGTACGGCACCACGCTGTCCCGCACGTTCGGCTCGGCGCTGAACGGCTTTTCGATCAAGGCCGACGAGGCCGCCGCGAAGCGTCTCGCCGCCGACCCGCAGGTCGCGTACGTCGTCCAGAACAAGACGTTCAAGATCAGCGAGACTCAGGACAACCCGCCGTCGTGGGGCCTCGACCGCGTCGACCAGGCCGACCTGCCGCTCGACAACAAGTACACCTACCCGACGAAGGCCGACAACGTCACCGCCTACGTCATCGACACCGGTGTCCGCGGCTCGCACGCCACCTTCGGTGACCGTGCGACCGGCGGCAAGGACTTCGTCGACAACGACGACACCCCCAACGACGAGCACGGCCACGGCACGCACGTCGCCGGCACCATCGGCGGCACCGAGTACGGCCTGGCCAAGGGTGTCAAGATCGTCGGCGTCCGCGTGCTGGACGCCAACGGCAGCGGCACCACCGAAGGCGTCGTCGCCGGTGTCGACTGGGTCGCGGCGAACGCCAAGGGCCCGTCGGTCGCCAACATGAGCCTGGGCGGCGGCGCGGACGACGCCCTGGACGCGGCGGTCAAGGGAGCCATCGACAAGGGCGTGACCTTCGCGCTCGCGGCGGGCAACGAGTCCTCCGACGCCGGCACCACTTCGCCCGCCCGGGTGAAGGAGGCCATCACGGTGGCGGCCAGCGACAAGACCGACAAGCAGGCCAGCTTCTCGAACTACGGTTCGGTCGTGGACCTGTACGCGCCGGGTGTCGACATCACCTCGTCCTGGGCGACCGGTGACGACGCCAAGAACACCATCAGCGGTACCTCGATGGCCGCGCCGCACGTCGCCGGTGCCGCCGCGCTGTACCTCTCGGCGCACCCTGACGCCACCCCGGCCCAGGTCGCCGAAGGCCTGGTCGGTGCCGCCGCGGACGGCAAGATCAGCAACCCGACCGGCGGAACGGCGAACAAGCTGCTCCAGGTCAAGTAAGACCCTTTCGGACAGGCTGCCCCCGGCGTACTCCAGGCGCCGGGGGCAGCCCCTGTCCGAGGGGCTCCCAGACTTGTTACCAACGGGTAAGCTCCAGTCCATGGTCCTGCGGAAGAACATCCTGATCACCGGGGCGAGCTCCGGACTCGGCGAGGGAATGGCCAGGCAGTACGCCGCCAGAGGCCGCAACCTGGCGCTGGCCGCCCGCCGGGTCGACCGGCTCGAAGCGCTCGCCGCGGAACTCAAGAAGGCGTACCCCGGCATCACCGTGGTCACCCGGAAGCTGGACGTGAACGACCACGACCAGGTCTTCGCCGTCTTCGAGGAGTTCCGCGAGGAGCTCGGCTCCCTAGACCGCGTGATCGTGAACGCGGGGCTCGGCAAGGGGCAGCGGATCGGCACCGGCCGGTTCGACGCCAACCGCGAAACCCTCCAGACGAACTTCCTCGCCGCGGCCGCCCAGATCGAGGCCGCCGTCGGCATTTTCCGCAAGCAGAAGAACGGCCACCTGGTGGTCGTGTCCTCCTTCCTCGCGCTTCGCGGTGTGCCCGGCAACGCCACCGCGTACGCCGCCTCGAAGGCGGGTATCTCGGCCTTCGCCGAGGGCACCCGGATCGAGCTGCTGAAGACGCCGATCAAGGTCACCACGCTGCATCCCGGGTTCATCGAATCGGAGATGAACGAAGACATCTCGAAGCTCCCGGGCGCCGTGAGGGCGGAGTCCGGCGCGCAGGCGCTGGTGAAGGCGATCGAATCCGAGACGGCGAAGGCGTTCGTGCCGACGTGGCCGTGGAGCGTGCTCTCGAAGCTCTTCCCGCTCGTCCCGGCGCCTTTGCTGAAGAAGTTCGGATGACGGTGGCCCCGGACAAGACCGTCGAGGTACGCGGTGAGGACTCGTTCGACCCGGCGGCGGTGCACACCTGGCTGGCCGGACGGGTGCCCGGGCTCGGCGACTCGCCGCCCGAGGTCCGCCAGTTCCCCGGCGGCGCCTCGAATCTGACGTACCTGCTGGCCTATCCGGATCGCGAGCTGATCCTGCGGCGGCCACCCCTCGGGCACAAGGCCGCGTCCGCGCACGACATGCGCCGTGAATTCCGGGTCCAGCAGGGGTTGCGGCCCGTCTTCCCGTACGTGCCCGAGGTGCTCGCCTTCTGCGACGACGAATCCGTGCTCGGCGGCGACTTCTACGTGATGGAACGCCTCGAAGGCCTGATCCTGCGCGGAGATCTGCCCGCCGGTCTCGAGCTGCCGCCGGACGGTGCGCGCGAGCTGTGCGGCAAGGTCGTCGACCGGCTGGTCGAGCTGCACGCTGTCGACGTCGAGGCCGCCGGCCTGGCCGATCTCGGCAAGGGCGCCGGATATGTCGAGCGCCAGGTGCGCGGCTGGTCGGAGCGTTTCCTCAAGGCGCGCAAGGAGAACGTCCCGGACTGCGCCGAGGTGATGGCGTGGCTGAAGGACAATCAGCCGTCCGAGGTCAAGATCTGCTTGATCCACAACGACTACCGGCTCGACAACCTGGTGCTCGACGACGATCTCGACATCGTCGGCGTACTCGACTGGGAGATGGCCACCCTCGGCGATCCGCTGATGGAACTGGGCAGCACCCTGGCGTACTGGGTGCAGGACGACGATGACGACGTCATGAAGCTCAGCCGCCGTCAGCCGACGCACGTGCCGGGGATGTACACGCGCGAGGAGTTCGTGCGGCGGTACGCGGAGCGCTCCGGCCTCGCAATCGGCGACTGGACGTTTTACGAGGTGTACGGCCTGTTCCGGCTCGCGGCGGTGATCCAGCAGATCTACTACCGGTTCCACGAAGGGCAGACGACCAACCCGGCGCTGAAGGATCTCTGGCAGTTCGTCGGGTACCTCGACGGGCGCTGCCGCCGGATCATCGGAGGAGGGCACGCGTAGATGGGTGCGATCTACCTGGTCCGGCACGGGCAGGCGTCGTTCGGCGCGGAGAACTACGACCAGCTCTCGCCGCGCGGCTTCGAACAGTCCACTGTGGTCGGTGAGGAGCTGTTGCGGCGGGGCGTCGAATTCACTCAGGCGCGAGCGGGTTCCCTCGCCCGTCAACGGGACACGGCCGCGACGGCGTTGAAGGTGCTCGGTTCCGGGATCGCCGTCATCGAGGACGAACGCTGGAACGAGTACGACCACGTCGACATCGCGAAGCACCACGCCGCTGGAGTTCAGCAGACCGACTCGCGGGTGTATCAGGCCGCTTTGGACGGTGCGCTGAACGCCTGGGTCTCAGCGGGAGCTTCCGGTCCGTGTGCCGAAACCTGGCCCCGGTTCCTGGAACGGGTCAAGGGCGCGCTCGCCGATGTCGTGGCGTCGCTGGGCAAGGGCGAACACGCCGTGGTCTTCAGCTCCGGCGGCGTGATCGCGACGGTCTGCGGCGTGCTCATGGGCACGCCGGAAGCGGGACTGCTGAAGCTGAACCGGGTCACCGTGAACGCGGGCATCACCAAACTGGTGTCCGGCCGCGGCGGGGTGACCTTGTTGTCGTTCAACGAACATCCGCATTTCGAGGCGGAAGCCGCGGAACTACTCACTTATCGCTAGGAGAAACGCGATGGCGTTCGGCGAGGTCACGGTCATCCCGGTCAACGGGCACGGTCCCGAGGACGTCGTGGTCGACGACCAGGGGCGGATCTACACCGGCGTCGACGACGGGCGGATCCTGCGCGTCACGCCGGACGGCAGGCGGATCGACGTCCTCGGCGACACCGGCGGGCGTCCGCTGGGGCTGGAGTTCTACGGCGAAGACCTCCTGATCTGCGACGCCAAGGCCGGTCTGCTCACCATGCCGCTCGCGGGCGGCCCCGTCACCACCTTGGCGACTTCGGCGGTGGGGCTCGACTTCGTGTTCTGCAACAACGCCGCCGTCGCCTCCGACGGCACGGTGTACTTCACCGATTCGTCGCGCCGCTTCGGCATCGAGAAATGGCGGGACGACCTGATCGAGCAGACCGGCGGCGGACGGCTCCTGCGGCGCACGCCGGACGGGAAGATCGAGCAGCTCGCCGACGGTTTCCAGTTCGCCAACGGTGTCGCGCTGCCGCCCGACGAGTCCTATGTGGCCGTTGCCGAGACCGGCGCCTGCCGGGTCGCGCGCGTGTGGCTCACCGGCGACAAGGCGGGCACGCGGGACTACCTCGTCGACGACCTGTGGGGATACCCCGACAACATCTCGACCGGCAGCGACGGGCTGATCTGGATCACCGTGGCGAGCCCGAAGGTTCCGGCGCTTTCCCTGGTGCAGAAGCTCCCCGCACCGTTGCGGGCCGGAGTCCGGGCGCTGCCGACGGCCCTGCAACCCGCACCCGCGCGGGAATGCGGGGTGCGCGGCGTGACTCCGGACGGGAAGCAGGTCCACGAACTACGCGGGGAGATCGACGGGTTCCATGTGCTCGTCGGCGTCCGCGAGCGGGCCGGGACGCTTTACTTCGGCTCGCTGGAGGACAACGCGATCGCCGTGACGACGGTCTGACTCAGTCGAGACAGAACTCGTTGCCCTCCGGATCGTTCATCACGATGAAGCCGAGGCTCAACGGCTGCTCGGGCTCGAAGCGCTGAATCCGCTTCGCCCCCAATGCGACAAGCCTGTCGCACTCGGCTTCGAGCGCCGCCATGCGCTCGTCTCCCACGAGCCCGGGTGCGGCGCGGATGTCGAGGTGGACGCGGTTCTTCGCGATCTTGTCCTCCGGGACCTGCTGGAAGAAGATCCGCGGCCCTTCACCGTCGGGGTCTTCGAGGGCCGACCTGGTGTTGCGCTGATCCTCGGGCACGCCGACCCGCTCGAGGAACTCGGCCCACGCGTCCAGCGGGTCGGTGCCTTCGGGCACCTCCACCCCGGGAGGGCCGGGGTGGACGTAGCCCAGGGCGTCACGCCAGAAGGTCGACAGGGCTTGGGGGTCGAGGGCGTCGAAGCTGACCTGGAATTCGCGGCTCTTGCGGTTCATGGGACCACTCTGACATGCCTAGCGGACAGGATCGGTCCGCTATCTCTGGCACAGTGGGTGACATGGAGGACGAGCGCGGGACGACCGAACGGGTGCTCACCCTGCTCGGCCTCCTGCAGCAGCGCGCGGTGTGGACCGGCCCGGAACTGGGCGAACGGCTCGGCGTCACGCCGCGAACGATCCGGCGCGACGTCGAACGCCTGCGCGCGCTCGGGTATCCGGTGCAGGCCGGCAACGGCGTCGGCGGTGGATACCAGCTCGGGCCCGGCCACGACATGCCGCCGCTGCTGCTGGACGACGAAGAGGCGATCGCCACCGCGGTCTCACTGCTCGCCGGCGCGGGCAGCGGTGAGGCCACGCTCCGGGCGCTGACGAAACTCGACCGGGTGCTGCCGACCAGGCTGCGCCACGAGGTGAGCGCGCTGTCCGGTTCGGTGGTCGCCTTCGACGGAAGCCGCGCGCCGATCGACCCCGACGTACTGATGACCCTGGCCCGCGCTTGCCGCGACGAGGTCGAGGCGGGCTTCGCGTACTCGTCCTCCTCGGGTTCCGCGGTGCGGCGGGTCGAGCCGTATCGGCTGGTGGCTTCCGGGCGGCGCTGGTACCTGCTCGCCTACGACCTCGACCGGGACGACTGGCGCACCTTCCGCGTCGACCGGATGACCGAGGTTTCCGCGCGATCGTGGCGTTTTCGCCCGCGCCCGTCTCCCGACGCGGCGGCCTACGTGCAGGAGAACATCGCCAGCCGCGTCTACCGGCACCAGGCGCGATTCCTGGTGCACGCCCCCGCTCCGGTCGTGCGGGCGCAGATCCCGGCTTCGGCGGCCGTGGTACGGGAACGGGGCCGTTCGCGGTGCGAGGTGGTGAGCGGGGCCGGGGATCTCGACTTCCTGCTGATGCACGTGGTGGTGCTGGGGCACGCGTTCGAGGTGATCGAGCCGGTGGAGCTGGGGGAGCGGTGCCGGGTGCTGGCCGAACGGCTCTTGGGCGCGGCTGGTTCGGAGACCCCGCAATCAGCCGACTAATTGCGGGGGAAAGACTTCATCGCCCGGTCCACCGGGGCGAACGCCCGGCCGTCCACGCCGCGTAGAACTCCCCGTGGTCCTTCGCCGTCATCAGCAAAGCCTGCGTGATCGCCTCCAGCTCGATGGAACTCCCCAGGTCCATATCCAGCTCCCGCGTCAACAGGACCTTCGTCGTCCCATACGCCAGAGCAGGTCCATCGGCCAAACGCCGAGCCAGCGCGGAAGCTTCGGAAGCAAGCTCAGCGTCGGGCACCACCTTCGAGGCCAGGCCGATCGCCTCCGCGCGGGTCGCGTCGATCTTGTCGCCCAGCATCAGCAATTCGGTCGCCCGGCCCAGGCCCACCAGCCGCGGCAGCAGGTACGCCGAGCCCATGTCCGCGCCGGCCAGGCCGACCTTCGTGAACAGGAAGGCGAACTTCGCCGAGGACGCCAGCAGCCGGAAGTCGCTCGCCAGCGCGATCACCGAACCCGCGCCCGCCGCGATGCCGTTCACCGCGGCGATCACCGGGAGGGGGCACTCCCGCAGCGCCTTCACCACCGCGCCGGTCATCCGCGTGAACTCCAGCAGCTCCGCGGACTCCATTTTCTGCAGCTCGCCGATGATCTCTTCGACGTCGCCGCCGGAGCAGAAGCCGCGGCCCCGGCCGGTGACGACCAGCACCCGGACGTCGCCGCGGTGCGGCAACTCGGCCAGCAGGTCGCGCAGGTCCGCGTAGACCTCGAAGGTGAGCGCGTTCAGTTTTTCGGGGCGGTCCAAGGTGACCGTGGCGACGCCATCGTCCACGGTGAACTCGAAGTGCTCCCAGTCCGCCGTGATCGGCGGCGTGGCGCGGAACGGGCTCATGACTGGATCCCACCTCCATCGAGGACGAGTGTCTGTCCGTTGATCGCGGCGGCTTCGGGCGCCGCGAAGAAGGTCACCGCGTGGGCGACCTCGTCGGGTTCGAGCAGGCGGCCAAGGGGCGACGCGGCGGCCAGGGCGGCTTCCGCGCCGGCTTCGTCGCGGCCGGTCCGTTCCTGGATCCGGGCGACCGACGCGGCCGTCATGTCCGTGCGCACGAAGGCCGGGCAGACGGCGTTCGCGGTGACGCCGGTGCCCGCCAGTTCCGCGGCGGTGGCCCGCATCAGGCCGACGGCGGCGTGCTTCGACGCGGTGTACCCGGCCGTGTAGCGGTAGCCGATATGCGACGCCGTCGAGGCGACGGTGACGATCCGGCCGGTGTCGCGCGACCGCATACCGGGCAGAACCGCGCGTGTGCACAGGAAAGCACCGGTCGCGTTGACCTCGATCTGGGTGCGCCACTGCTCCAGCGACGTCTTCGCCAGCGGGGCGCTCGCCGAGATCCCGGCGTTGTTCACCAGCACGTCCACCGGGCCGAGGCCGTCGAAGTACCGCGCGACGACGTCTTCGTCGGTGACGTCGCACTCGGCCCGGCCGGGGGCGTGCACCTTGTCCCCGGCGGCCCGGAACCGGGCGGCGATGGCCGCGCCGATCCCGCGGGTCCCGCCGGTGACGACGACGATCCTGCTCACTCTGCCTCCACCCGGCGCAACGCGCGCCGATCGAGTTTTCCGTTGGCGGTGCGGGGGAGTTCGGTCACGAACACCACCTCGCGCGGGTACTTGTGCTTCGCCAGGTGTGCCCGAGCGTGGTCTTTCAGTTCCTCGGCCGTGGCGGAAGCGCCCTCCGCCAGGACGACGCACGCCCGCGGGACGACCAGGCCGTCGACCGTGACACCCAGTACCGCGCAGTCGACGACCGCGGGATGACCGATGAGACAGTCTTCGATCTCGCTCGGCGCGACGAACACACCCGACACCTTCAGCAGGTCGTCGGCGCGGCCGTGGTGGTGGAAGTACCCGTCGCCGTCGCGGCTGAACAGGTCGCCCGTGCGCAGGGTGTCGCCGCGGAACGTCCGCGCGGTCTTCTCCGCGTCGCCGTGGTACTCGCGCGCGATGGTCGGGCCGGTCACCTCCAAGGTGCCGATCTCCCCATCCGGTAAGGGATCGCCGCTCTCGTCGAGAACGCGAGCGGTGTAACCGGGTACCTCGCGGCCGAGGCTGCCGACCCGCTGAGCGCCGGGCACGTTGGAGAGATAGATGTGGTACGCCTCCGACGAACCGATCCCGTCGATCACCGGGACACCGAACAGGTTGTCCCACTTGCGATGCAGCTCCGAAGGCAGTGCCTCGCCCGCCGACGTCGCGAGCCGCAGCGAGCTCATGTCCACAGTGGACGCCGCAGGGTGGGCGATCATCGCGCTCATCATGGTCGGCACGTTGACCAGGATCGTCGGCCGGTAGCGTTCGATCAGGGAGAACAGCAGGTCGGCGGTACTGCGCTGCGGGAACACGATCCCGGAGGCGCCGACGCCGAACGGGAACAGCGCGGTCAGGTCGCGCGCGTAGCCGAAGAACAGCTTCGGCACGGCCAGCACGCGGTCGTCCTCGCGGAGGCCGAGCACGCCGAGCGCGTACCGGTCGAAGCTCTCCAGCGCGCTGCGCGCCGGGTGCACGCACGCCTTGGGGGAGCCGGTGCTCCCGGTGGTGAACTTCCAGATCGCGACGTCGTCCAGCGTGGTCGGCGCGGCCTCCAGTTCGGCCGACGCGGATGCGGCCAGCGCGTCGAACGAGTGCTCGCCGGGCTCCAGTGCGACATCGCCGACGACCAGCAGGTTCCGCGCCCCGGCTTCACGCAGCGCGGGCAACGTCGAGCCGTCCGCGATGACGACGGCGGCCTCGGTGTAGTCCAGGTAGTACGCGTAATCCTTGGGCTGGAGGAAGGAATAGACCTCGGCGGTGACCGCGCCGATCTTCTGCGCCGCGTACCAGACGGCCACGAACTCCACGCCGTCGTTCAGCGCCAGCAGAACCCGCTGTCCACTTCGGACACCCAGGTCCCGCAGCACGTTCCCGGCCCGGTTCACCCGCGCCGCCAGATCCGCGTAGGTGACTTCCTCGTCGCCGCACAGCAACGCCGTCCGCTCGCCGGGAAGGCGGTCGACGAAATGGGTCGCCAGATTGAAGGTCATACCAGTTCCCGGATCGCTTCGACCAGGATGTCGGTGAGCATCGAGAAGGTCTTCTCGCCCTCTTCGGCGGACGCCTGGGCGGGAGTGCCGCAGTAGGCCTCGGTCATCCCGGCCGAGACGAAGTCCGTGACGCCGGTGCGTGCCAGGTCGACGTGGACCGGGGGCAGGTCGCGCTGGACGGCGGCGTCGACGAGGTCCGGCCGGTCGGCGAGCACCAGCGACGTCTCGTACTGCCCGGCGTGACATTCGCCGGAACGGAACTCGTCGGTGAGCCGTTCGGCGTACCGGCGGCGGACCAGGTCGACGAAGCCGACGCCCGCCGTCTCGGCCACGCGCCGCAGCACCGCCAGATGCGCCGGTTCGAAATGGTTGTTGACCAGCAGGATCCGGGTGAGCCCCTGCTCGGTGAGCGCGCCGCAGATCTCGGTCAGCAGCGCGTACAGGGTCTCCTCGCCGATCGAGATGCCACCCGCGAACCCGGCGGCGAATCGCGTCACCCCGTACGGCATCTCGGGCAGGATCAGCACCCGGACCCCGGGATCACCCGCCAGCCGCGCGGCGGCGCGCTCGCACATCCCGCGTGAGATCAGGGGATCCGTGCCCAGCGGCGCGTGTGGTCCATGCGGCTCGACGGCGCCCACCGGCAGCAGTAGCACGGGAACGCGCTCGTCGGACGCGAGCGCGGCGACCTGAGGTGAGCTCAACTCCGCGAAGTACGTCACCCGAGTCAAGCTACACCGCAGCAGTCTGAGGTGTATAGAGTTGCTCGTATGCCCGAATCGGCCGCACCCCACGGCGACCCAGGTCCCCAGGAACTGGTGATGACGCTGCTCGGCACCTACGTGTCGCCGCGCGAGAGCCGCCGTGTCTGGTCCGGCGGCCTGGTCGGCGTGCTCGCCGGGCTCGGCTTCTCCGACGGCGCCGCGCGGATCGCCCTGGCCAGGCTCGCCCGCCGTGATCTGCTCGCGAGACACAAGGCGGGCAGGCTCGTCCACTACTCGCTGACCCGCCGCACGATCGCGCTCCTGGAGGACGGCGACCGCCGGATCTTCTCGCTCGGCAGGCGCGAACGCGAGGTCGGGGAGTGGACCGTGCTGTGGCAGAGCATCCCGGAGAGCCGCCGCCAGGCCAGGGAACGTTTGGTGCGCCGCCTGCGCTTCCTCGGATTCGGGCCGGTCCAGGACGGCACCTGGATCGCCCCGCACGACCGTGAGGCCGAGGTGCTCGCCCTGCTGGCCGAGCTGGACGTCTCCGAACACGCCGGGCTGATGCTCGGGAAACCGTCGGCGAGCCTCGACGTCCGGCGCTTCGCCGCGAGGGCCTGGAACCTCGACGGCCTCGCCGCGCGGTACGACGCGTTCGTCCGGGATTTCGGCGGATACTCGGGCGACCTGCCTGACGCCGAGGCGTTCCGGGTCCGAACCTGGCTGACGCACACGTTCCGCGCCTTCCCGTCACTCGATCCGGAGCTCCCGGTCGGGCTGGTGCCCGCTCCGCCGAGCCGGGCGGCCGCGGTCGACCTGTTCCACGATCTCTATCACGCGCTGGCTCCGGCGGCGCAACGCCATTTCGACGAGGTGACGGAAGAGTGACAGGTGACCGGGAGAGGCTCTTGATCTTTTCGGGATCGCGCCGGCGGCGCGGTCAAGGTCGGCGCGATATCGATGGAGTGACAGAAAAATGAACGACACTCAGGCCGCATTGAGTTACACATCCTACCTTTCGCTGGACGAATTGCTGGACGCACAGCGTCCGCGGTCCGACGAACACGACGAATTGCTCTTCATCGTGATCCACCAAGTGTATGAACTTTGGTTCAAACAAGTTCTCCACGAGGCGCTTTACCTGCAGGAGCAACTCGAAGGGGGTAACACCGCTCACGCCGTCCGCACACTGAGGCGAATCCTGACTATCTTCAAGGTGGTGGTCGCGCAGATCGATGTGCTCGAGACGATGACTCCGAGCCAGTTCACCAGTTTCCGTGCGCGACTCGACGCTTCGAGCGGGTTCCAGTCGGCCCAGTTCCGCGTTCTGGAGGCCGTCCTCGGCCGCCGGGACGAGCGGGTGTTCGCGCACTACCCCGAAGGAGGTGACCAGCGTGCCCAGATCGCGGACGCGATGTCACGGCCGTCGCTCTTCGACTCCTTCGTCACCTACCTCGCGGTGAAGGGGTACGACGTCCCGACCGGGCGCGATGTCACCAAGCCACTCGAACCCTCTCCGGCGCTCCAAGAAATTCTGTTGCGGGTCTACCGCGACGACACCGGGCCGTCCGTCGTGGCGGAGCACCTGGTCGATCTGGACGAAGGGATGCAGGAGTGGCGGTATCGGCACGTGAAGATGGTCGAGCGGACCATTGGAGACAAGACCGGGACGGGGGGTTCGTCGGGAGCGCACTATCTGCGTACGACGCTTTTCTCCCCGATGTTCCCGGATCTCTGGGCTGTGCGGAGCAGGCTTTGACGAACCTCGACGAACTCCGCCGCGACCCCAACGCGCTCGCGGCGCACTACACGGAATTCGGTGTGGCGGACCGGATGCTGTTGACCGGGCACTCGCACCAGGCCTGGCCGGACGTCGCGCGCGAAGGCCTTCTCGAAGCCTTCGCCGACGCCGCCGAAGAGGTCGACACCAAGTGGGCGCGGGCCTTCGCCAAGGCGGACGAGATGCGGGCCGGGTTCCGGGCGCTGCTCGGTGACCCGCACGGCGACATCGCGCTCGGCGCCAGCACCCACGATCTGGTGATCCGGTTCCTCTCGGCGATGGACCTGCCGCGCCGTCCGCGGCTGGTCACCACCGACGGCGAGTTCCACACGCTTCGCCGTCAGCTGGGCAGGCTGGCCGAGGAAGGGGTCGAGGTGGTCCGCGTCCCGGCGGCGCCGGTCGGCACGCTGGCCGAACGCGTCGCGGCCGAGGTCACCGAAGACACCGCCGCCGTGCTCGTCTCGGCGGTGCTGTTCGAGACCTCCCGCCTCGTGCCGGGTCTCGCGCATCTCGCCGACGTCTGCCTTTCGAAGTCGGTGAACCTCGTCGTCGACGCCTACCACGCGCTCGGCGTCGTCCCGTTCTCGCTGCACGACCTCGGGCTCACCAACGCCTGGGTCCTCGGCGGCGGCTACAAGTACCTCCAGCTCGGCGAGGGCAACTGCTTCCTGCGGATGCCCGCGCACGCGCAGGAACTGCGGCCGGTCGTCACCGGCTGGTACGCCGAATTCGGCGCGCTCGCGGACGAGCGCCGGCCCGGCCAGACCGCCTACGCCTCCGGATCGGACAGGTTCGCCGGAGCGACCTACGACCCGACGAGCCACTACCGGGGCGCCCGCGTCTTCCGGTTCTTCGCCGAGCACGGGCTCACACCCGAGTTCCTGCGGGAGGTGTCGCGGCACCAGGTGGGCTACCTCGCCGAGGGCTTCGACAAGCTGGGGCTGCCCGAGGACGTCATCACCCGTGACCGGGAGACGCCGCTGGACCGGATCGGCGGATTCCTTTCGCTGAAATGCGCCGACGCCGGCGCGCTGCGGGCCGCCCTCGGCGAACGCGGCGTCCGGACCGACAGCCGCGGCGCGTACCTGAGGTTCGGGCCGGCACCGTATCTGTCCGACCGGCAGCTCGACTCCGCGCTCCACGTCCTGAAAGAGGTCGTCGACGGCTGAGACAGTTCGCCCCCGGCTTGGCGAACGGACCGGGGCGATCTAGGTTTGCGATGTGGCACCGTCGCCGCCGGACGACCTTCGTCGGGGACTGTGCCTTGTTGCAGGAACTTCGCACGTGAGCCACAAGCAGCGTGCACTCCAGGACAAGGAGTCACCACAGTGACCGAAGTGTTCGGCCAGGGAACGGGCCATGAACAGGTCGTCTTCTGCCAGGACCAGGCCACCGGCCTGAAGGCCATCATCGGGATCTACTCGACGGCGCTCGGGCCGTCACTGGGCGGGACCCGCTTCTACCCCTACGAATCCGAAGACGCCGCCCTCGCGGACGTCCTCGCGCTGTCGAAGGGGATGGCCTACAAGAACGCGCTCGCCGGGCTCGACCTCGGCGGCGGCAAAGCCGTCATCATCGGCGACCCCCAGAAGCACAAGACCGAAGCGCTGCTTCGCGCCTTCGGCCGGTTCGTCCAGTCGCTGGGCGGCCGCTACATCACCGCCTGCGACGTGGGCACCTACGTGCAGGACATGGACATCGTCGCCCGCGAATCGGAGTTCGTCACGGGCCGCTCGCCGGAGAACGGCGGCGCCGGCGACTCCTCGGTGCTCACCGCTTTCGGTACCTACCAGGGAATGCGTGCCTCCGCGGACGCCGTCTGGGGCGTTCCGGACCTCGCGGGCCGCAAGGTCGGCGTCGCCGGGGTCGGCAAGGTCGGGCACATCCTCGTCGGGCACCTGATCGAGGCAGGCGCGCAGGTGGTCATCACCGACGTCTCGCCCGCGGCGATCGAGCGCACCCGCGCGGCGTACCCCGGCGTCGAGGTCGTCGCCGACATCGACACGCTGATCCGCACCGAGCTCGACGTCTTCGCGCCGTGCGCGCTGGGCGGGGTGCTCACCGACGAGACCGTCGGCGTGCTGCGGTCCAAGATCGTCTGCGGCGCGGCCAACAACCAGCTCGCACACCCGGGCGTCGGCAAGCAGCTCGACGACCGCGGCATCCTCTTCGCGCCGGACTACCTGGTCAACGCGGGTGGCGTGATCCAGGTCGACGACGAGCGGCACGGTTTCGACTTCGCGCGCGCCAAGCGCAAGACGACGGCCATCTTCGACACCACCAAGGCGGTGTTCGCGTTGGCCAAGGCCGACGGTGTGCCGCCGGCGACGGCGGCCGACCGGCTGGCCGAGCGCCGGATGGCCGAGGTCGGTGGACTGCGGTCGATCCTGACGGTGTAGCTCTCAAGCGCAATGAAGGGGCCTTTCATCGCAAAATTTGCGATGAAAGGCCCCTTCATTGCATCGGCAGGGTGCGAGAACTCAGCCGCTCTTGCGACGGAAGGTGCGCTTGTTCGCGGCCGGACCGTGCGCGTGCAGGTTCTTCCCGCCGCCGTTCTCGTGCGCCGAGCCCGAGCGGGCCTGGGCCTGCTTGCGCTCCAGGGCCTCGCGGAACTTGCGCTTGGTGTCGTCCTCTTCGCCATCCGCTGGGGACGGTGCCGGTTCAGTCATTGCTACCTCCGAGGTGACGACATGTGACGTCCTCACCCTGTCAGGAACCGACCGGCTTGGCGAGTCGATTTACGTCACCTGGGCGGCGTGGGCAGCTGGACCGGGCCGCCGAAACGGACCCGATCGCGCAGCAGCGGCCGCCAGCAGTGGTCGCACAGCAGGATCGGCTTCAGCCGGTTACCGCAGTCCACGTGGTCGAGCGTGATGTCCGGCTCCTGACCCGGGACCTCGAAACCCCGCGACCACTCGGCGATGAAGGCCAGCGCGGGGAAGAACGCGAGCCCTTTCGCCGTCAGCCGGTAGTCGTGCGCGTCGGTGCGGGTCTTCGCGGTCCCGGTCCGGAGTACGCCGACGTCCACGAGCTTCGACAGCCGTCCCGAAAGCACGCTCGGTCCGATGCCGAGTTCGCGTTCGAACTCCGAGAAGTGCCGTGCCCCGAGCAGCGCGCTCACCACGAGCCCGGTCGACCACCGGTCTCCGAGGAGCTCCATGGTGTCGGGGAAGAACATCAGCGGATCGCCCGCGAGGGATTCGGCGTCCTTGCGGCGAAAGCGTTTCGACGCCGTCGCTTCGACGACGCCGGTGTCGTCGAGCCGTCGCGCGCGGACGTCGCGGGCGTCGACCCGCCGTTCGCAGGAGGCGCAGCCGAGCGGCGCCGAAGTGGCCAGCTCGCAGTCGAGGTGGATCAGCGTCGGCAGCACGGCGCGCCGTCCCTCGACCCATTCCCGTTCCCAGGCCCAGATCGAGATCAGCAGCGGCCACAGGCCGAGGCCGCGTTCGGTGAGCCGGTACTCGTGCCGCGTGCGGCGCGCGTCCCGGTACGGCGTGCGGACGAGCACGCCCGCCTCGACCATCGCGCGCAGCCGCCCGGACAACGCGGTGGGGGAGATACCGAGCCGCAGCCGGAGTTCCTCGTAGCGGCGGAACCGCAGGAAGAGGCTCTGCAGGATCAGCAGGGTCCACTGGTCCCCGAGCAGTTCGAGCGCGTGGCGCAGTGGATCGCCCGCCGGCCGGACGCGCTGCGCCGTCGCCTCTGTCACGTGGTTCCTTCCGAGGGGGTGTCGCTGTCAGCGTACTACTGACTACAGCAGTAGAAGCCTATTGACACCTGACTACAGCAATCGTAGTGTCTCGGCCATGGCCAGTACCTCCGAACAGCCGGTGCTGCTGGCAGCCGCCGCCGGCGAAGTCGAGGTCAACCCGTATCTGATGGGCGTCTACGCCCCGGTCGGGGAAGAGATCGACGCGAGCGATCTCGAGGTCATCGGCGAGATCCCCGCGGATCTGAACGGCGTGTACTTGCGCAACGGGCCCAACCCCCGGTTCAAGCCGGAAGGGCGCTACCACTGGTTCGACGGCGACGGCATGATCCACGCCGTCCACCTGGAGAACGGCAAGGCCCGCTACCGCAACCGCTGGATCCGCACCAAGGCCTTCGAGGCCGAATCCGCGGCGGGCAGGGCGCTCTGGAAGGGCGTCATGGAGTCGCCCAAGGGCAACCCGTTCGGCAACACGCACGGCCTGAACGTCAAGGACAGCGCCAATACCGACCTGATCTTCCATCGCGGCAAGGTGCTCTCCACCTGGTACCTGTGCGGCACGCCGTACGCGGTCGACCCGCTGTCGCTGGAGACGCTGGGCGCGGAGGACTTCCTCGGCACACTGGCCGGCGACATGATGGCGCATCCGAAGGTCGACGAGCGCACCGGCGAGGTGTTCTGGTTCGACTACGGGCCGCGGCCGCCGTACCTGCGTTACGGCGTGATCAGCGCGGACGGCAAGGTCGCGAGCACGACCGAGATCGAACTCCCCGGCCCGCGCCTGCCGCATGACATGGCGATCACCGAGAACTACGCGATCCTGATGGACTTGCCGCTGGTCCAGGACATGGAGGCGGCTCGTAACGGACGGCACAAGCTGCTCTTCGACCGTTCACTGCCGAGCCGGTTCGGGGTGCTTCCTCGCTACGGTAACGGTAGCCAGATCCGCTGGTTCGAAGCCAGCCCCTGCTACATCTACCACGTCGTCAATTCCTGGGAGCAAGGCGAGGAAATCGTCCTCGACGTCTGCCGCGTGCAGCGGCCGCATGATCAATTGGCCGCCCCGGCAGCCGACGCGCACACCCCGCTCGCCAAGATGCTGTCGTACCTGCGGCTGGACGCTTCGCTGCACCGCTACCGGTTCAACCTGCGGACCGGGCAGTGCCTGGAGAACCAGCTCGACGACGACAACACCGAATTTCCGTCCGTCGACTCGAGGGTGGTCGGCGGACGGAATCGCTTCTCCTACGCGGTGCACATCTCGCCGGATTCGACGCTCAAGTTCGACGGCCTGGTGTGCTACGACAATCGTGCCGGCGTCAAGACGGAACACCGTTTCGGTCCTGGCCGGTGGGGCAGTGAGGCGCCGTTCGCACCTCGCGACGGAGCGGCCGCCGATTCCGACGACGGCTATCTGGTGACCTTCGTCCAGGACGAGCGTGAGGGGCGCTCGGAGCTGGACGTCTTCGACGCCGCCGATCTCGCTGCCGGACCCGTGGCCAGGGTCCTGTTGCCCCAGCGTGTCCCGCTCGGTTTTCACGCGACCTGGGTCCGGGCGGACCAGCTGGAACCTTCCCGTACCCGATGATCCCCTTCGTGCCCGCCCACCGGAGGGGTGTGGGCAGGCGCAGGGCCGGAAAGCCGCGTCCGAGTCGCCCCTTCCAGGGGGTGGGGCGACTCGGGCATGGTGGCCGCCAGGCGACGCCGTACCACTCCGGCGAGTGAGCCGATCGCGGTCGCGGCGGCGAAGACGACCGCGGCGACGCCGGTCTCGGCGGTGAACTGGAGCGCGCCCAGCGTTCCGACGGTGAATCCCGAATGGACACCCCAAGCGATCACCGCCGTCCCGGCGGTCGCGGTCGCGCTCGTCGCGATACCGGTGACGAGTACGACCAAACTCAAAGCCAGCAAGGAAAAGACGTGATGTCGCGGCGAACCGAGGAGCCCGGCCGCCGACGCCGCGGCGACGACGGCGACACATCCGAACGGGAAGCCGAAACACTCGGTTTTCCTCATCCGTCCAGGGAACACCGCGTCACCGGACGGGTCGCGGGCGTGAACGGCTTCCCTACGTCTCCGCCGGGATTCTTGACGGGATCCTGACCCTCAGGCCTTGCGCGCGTGCGCGACGATCGCGTCGGCGATCGCGGGCCACAGCTGCCGCGGCAGTTCGTGCCCCATCCCGGGGAACAGCAGCAGTTCGGTGTCCGGGATCGCTTCCGCGGTCGCCTTCCCGCCGCTGACGTTGATCAGCGGATCGCTCTCGCCGTGGACGACCAGCGTCGGGACCCGGACCTCGCGCAGTTTCGCCGTGCGGTCACCCGAAGCGACGATGGCGGCGGCCTGCCGCAACGCGCCCGCGGGGTGATTCGCCCGGTCGTAGTTCCGGGTGGCCTTCATCCGCAGGAATTCCTCGTCGGACGGGTGACCGGGCGAACCGACGAGCTTGAACCACTCGACACCGTCTTCGATCGCCCGCTCCCGGGTGGCCGCCGGCGGCCGCGTCAGCCCGGCGAGCGCGGCGGGCTCGGGATGCCCGACCGAGGGATCCCCGGTGGTCGACATGATCGACGTGAGGCTGAGCAGTCGCTCCGGCGAGTCGATCGCGAGCTGCTGCACGATCATCCCGCCCATCGACGCGCCGACGACGTGCGCGCGGCCGAACCCGAGCGCGTCGAACAGCCCGGTGACGTCGGCGGCGAGATCCGACAGCAGGTACGGCGCGGAGGTCTGGTCGCCCGCGGCGAGCGCGGCCAGATCCGGCGCGGGGAGATCGTCCAGATAGGACGAAAGGCCGACGTCGCGGTTGTCGAACCGGACGACGTGGAACCCGTCGTCGGCGAGCAGCTCGCAGAAGCCGACCTCCCACGTCACCATCTGGGCCCCGAGTCCCATCACCAGTACCAGCGGCGGATCCGCGGGGGAGCCGAAGGTGTCGTACTCGAGTTCGAGGCCGTTCACACGCGCGCGGGGCATGGCACGATCCTGCCGGAAGCCCCCGCCGTACGACCAGACGAATGCGGATACGGTAGCCCGCATGCCGACTTTCCCCGAAGACGCGGGTTCGCGCCCCAGGTCCCGCGCGGCTTCCGGACGGCCGGCCGTCACCAGGGACCGGATCGTCGACGCCGCGCTGGAGCTGTCGGCCGAGTCGGGCCTGGAGAACTGGACGCTGCGGCAGCTCGCGGCCGCCGTCGACGCCTACCCCGCGGTCGTCTACCACCACGTGGGCGACCGGGACACCGTCGTCGTCGCGGTGCTGGACCGGGTGGTCGGCGAGCTGACCCTGCCCGACGAGACTCTGCCGTGGCGGGAATGGTTCGACGAGTTCCTGCCGACGGTGCGGAGGGTGCTGCGCCGCTATCCCGGTTCGGCGCGGCGGCTGGCCCTGTTCGGGCCGTCGGTCGCCGCCGCCGTGCCGACCATGAACGCCGGCATCGGCCGTCTCCTCGCGGCGGGCTTCGGCACCGAGTCGCCGTTCGCGTACAACCTGCTGCTCGCCACCGCGTGCCAGTTCGTCGCGATGGAGGACGACCGCGAGAGCGCGATGGCGCTCCAGCTCGACCGCTGCGAGGGCTACGCGTCGTACCGCACGCGCGAGGACCTGCCGGGGATGGCGGCGCTGGGCGAGTCGGTTTCGGCGCTGGTCGCGGACCCTGACCTCGCCGCCGGTTACTACGAGCGTCTTTACGACTACGCCGTGCGGCGCTGTCTCGACGGATTGGAACTCAGGCTCACCCAGTTGAACGCTCTCAGAAGTTTGACAGAGCCGTGACAGGGAATCGGCGTAGTGTGGAGGAATACCGGTGCTCGTCACCGGTCCCGAAGCCCCTGGCACCCACCTCCCCCTCGAGGTGCCGGGGGCTTCTCCCTGAGCGATGGCACCGATGGCGTATCGGTCGGAGTGGTGTCTTAGGTACCTGCCGCAGCATGTAGCGGGAGTTGGTTGCAGGTCCGTGAAGGCCTCCTTCCCTACCCTCAGGGTAGGCAAGGAGGCCTTCACGGACTGTGCGATCGCCATCCGCGGCCCCAGCGACACCATCAGCCCCAGCAGTCACAGCGTCGGCGCGTGAAGGAACCCCTTCCCTCAAGTAGCTGGAGGGGCCTTCATGTACGCACGGCTCCAGTCGCGGGGATAGCCACTCACGATTACCCCAGCCGGCGCCTCAGCCTCGCTGGATCTCTGGGAAGACCTCGCCGACCAGCGTGACCAGTGACTTGCTGAGCAACGTGTGCACCTGCGTGCGATCGAGCGAACCGCGTACGAGCCATTCGCGGCCCGCCGCCTTGACCATCCCGCCGAACGCGCGGACCAGCGCGTTCAGCTCCTGCCCGTGTTCGCTCTCGCGGGAGAGCCCGACCGCTTCGAGCACCCGGTCCGCCGATTCGCGATCGGCCTCCTCCAGGATCCGTTCGACTTCGAGGTCGCGGCCGATGCCCTCCGGCGCGATCGCGGCCAGCCACATCTTCTCCTGGCTGGTGACCATGTCCAGGAACCAGTCGATCGCGACGTCGGCCCGCAGTTCGAGCGGTCCTTCCGGCAGGATCTCGACGGCGAGCCGCGGCACGGTCAGTGCCCGCCGGATGATCTCCAGATAGAGCTCGCGTTTGGTACCGAAGTAGTGGTTGAGCAGACCCCTGGCGACCCCGGCCTCCGCCGCGATGTCCGAAGTGGACACTTCCGAGTACGGGCGGTCGGAGAAAAGGCGGGCCGCGCAGGCGAAGATCTGCTCCTTGCGTTCGTCCGGTTCCAGTCTCCGCCATCTCGGCGCCGGCTCGGTGGTCATGTGGTCAATCTTCCCACGATCGATTCAGCGGGGCCGGGCAGCGGCCGAATCCCTTTCGCCGCCGAAAGGCGCTGTGACATCCAAAAGCAAAGTGTCAGTTAATCCGGCGTGTACCGTCTGTTGGCCCGCTGGTCTTTACCGTCTTCATTCAGGTGGCATGCCGTGCGCGCTGTCGGGGCGCGTTTGCCTCCTACCGGCCCGGCCTGGCGAGTAACCCCCCCTAGCTCGCCAGGCCCGGGCCTTCTTCTTGCGGTGAGGGACGTTCGGCGGGCAGAAGCAGCGTGAACGTCGTCGGCGACGGGCTGGTCAGCCGCAACCGCCCGCCCTCCGCCTCGGCCAGGCTCCGCGCCAGCCGCAGCCCGATCCCGTTGCCTTCGTGTTCCTCGGTCCGGTCGGCGGTCGCGAACGGATCGCGACCGTCCGGGATGGCGCCCTCGTCGCTCACGTCGATGGCCAGCGCGTCCCCGGCGTCGCGCGCGAGGACGGAGACCGTGCCGCGCCCGTGGGTCGCCGCGTTGTCCAGAAGCACGGCGAGCACCTGCCGCACCGCCGCGTCCGCCGCCCGCGCCGGGAGGGCCTCTCGTCCGCTGATGCGCAGCGCCCTGCCACGTCCGGCGAGCAGGCCGTGCCAGGTCTGCCGGACCTCTTCGAAGAGTTTGCCCAGGTCGAGCCGCGCTCGCGGGGCCCTGGTCTGCTTGGCCAGCGCCAGCAGGTCGTCGATGGTGCGTTCCAGGCGGTCGGCCGAGGCGATGCCGTCGCGGATCGTCGCGTAGGGGTCGCGATCGGGGCTCTCCAAGGCCGCCTCGAGCTGCAGACGCAGGCCGGTCAGCGGCGTCCGCAGCTGGTGGGAGGCGTCGGAGGAGAAGGTCCGCTCGCGTTCCAGCGTCTCGCCGATCCGCTCGGACGTGACGTCGAGCGCTTCGGCGACCTGATCGATCTCGCGGACCCCCGTCCGGCGGGCGCGGACGGTGAAGTCGCCCTCGCCGAGGCGTTCGGCGGTGGCGGCCAGTTCCTCCAGCGGGCGCGCCAGCCGGGTGGCGATCCGACGCCCGATCAGCCAGCTGGCCCCGATCGCGAGCCCGGCGAGCACGATCATCTTGAGCCAGGTCAGCCGGATCTGGGCGTCCAGTTCGGACCGGGGGTGGGCGGCGCGGACCACGCCGACCAGCGACTGTCCGCTGAGCACCGGGACGGCCAGGACGACCTCGTCTTCGCGGGTCCCGGTCGCCATGTCGGTGTAGTGCGCTTCGCGGACGTATCGGTCTTCGCTGGCCGGGCCGTTGCCTGCCAGGAGCCTGCCGGTCGGGGTGTAGACCGCGACCCTGATCCCGCGGATGCGGTCCTTGTCCGGTTTGACCGGCCGGAGTTCCGGGACCCGGCCGTTGGCGAGATCGCCGGTCACGTCGAGCACGACCGTGTCGGCGACCCGTTCGAGGTCGTGGGTCGAGTTGCCCTCGTGGAACCTGGCGACCGCGACGGCCAGCGGTGCCCCGAACAGGGTGATCGCCAGCACCGCGGCCAGCACGGTGAGAGTGACGATCCGGCGGCGCACGGACAGAGTGTGGCCGACGAGCGTGAGGATCACCCACCCGACGCGATATTTTGCCGTCCGTTGACCTGAGATCAAGGCGATGTTGACCCCGTTCGCCTTACCTTGGGGCCATGCGCCGACGTGCCGCCGTCATGGCAGGCCCGGGGCCCGGATCCGTCCCCCTCGTCCGGTTCGCCGTCCCGGGCGAGTGTGTGGCCGTGCTGCCCGCCGGAAGCGGTGACGCCCCCGGCGGAACTTCTGGTGTCGGCATGCTGCTCAGACGCGGCAACCTCTTCGATCACCTCACCGTCGCACGGAACGTCGTGCTGGCGGGACAGCTGGCCGGCCGCTCTCTCCGCGCTGCGGACGACCTGCTCGACCTGGTCGGCCTGGCCGGACGCGGTGACGACTACCCTGGCACGCTGTCGGCGCTGGAAAGCGCGCGTGCCGGAGTCGCCGTCGTGCTGGCCGGAGCCCCTGAGACGGTCCTCGCCGACGAGCCGGCCGGTGAACTCGACGGGCTCGCCGCACTCGAACTGATGGATCTGCTGTGCGCCGTCGCGGCCCGCGGGACGGCCGTCGTCGTGGCGACCCGCGACCCCGAGATCGCGGCGGCCGCGCACCGGATCGTGAGAGTGGCGTGACGGCACCACTGGTCCGCACCGACGAGCTGGCGCACACCTATGGTTCCGGGCTGACCGCCGTGGTCGCCGTGCACGGCGTCACCTGCGAGATCTGCGCGGAGACTCGCGCGGTGGTGACCGGCAGGGCCGGTGCCGGGAAGACCACGCTGCTGCATCTGCTCGCCGGGATGAAGAAACCGACGGCGGGCACCGTCGACTGGCCCGCCTTCGAGCCGTCGCCGCCGGGCCCAGACCTGGTCGGGCTGATGCTGCAGGACGGCGGGCTGCTGCGCGATCTCGACGTCCGGCTCAACGTCGCCCTGCCGCTGGTGCTCGCCGGCCGGACCGGCACCGCGGTCCGCGACGCCGTCGACGGCGCGCTGGAGCTGGTGGGCCTGGCGGGCTTCGCCAAGAAGGCGCCCCGCGACCTGACCGGTGAGCAGATCCGGCTGGCCGTCCTGGCCAGGGCGCTCGCGCCCGCGCCGAAACTGATCCTCGCCGACGACCCGGCGGGCTGGCTCGACCAGCGCGAGGGGGAGCGGCTCCTCGGCAGGCTCCTGGGGGCCGCGGACCAGCTGGGCGCCGGACTGCTGGTGGCCACCGCCGAAGAGGCCCCGGCCGGGCTGTTCGGCGAGCGCTGGGGGATGGTCGACGGGAAGCTGGTGCGGGACCGGTGATCGCGGCGATGGCGTTGTGGGTCGGCGGGATCGCGCGCGTGCGCCCCGCCAGGCTCGGTGTCCCCGCGGCCGGGGTCGCGATCGTGACCACACTGCTCGCGGTGCACGACTGGGCCTGGACCCCGGCACCGCGCTGGATACCCGCGATGGTGCTCGTGGTACTGCTGGCCACCCCCTCGGCGCGGGTGCTGCGGGCGGATCAGGACCTGCTGCGCGCCCGCGGCGCCACCGGCGGGCAGGTATTCGGACTGGCCGCCGCCGAAGCCGCGGCGGCGGGGCTCGCCGGCGGCGTGACCGGGGTGACCCTGTCCCTGGCCTGTGGCTTCTCGGCCGGCACCGGCATAGCGGTCGTCCGGGAAATCGTTCTCTTGCTGGTCGCCGGGCTGCTCGTCGCGGCACTCGCCATCCTGCCCCCGGTGCTGCGCGAGTGGTACTTCGTCCCGGCCGACGGCGGGCCGCCCTGGTGGTCGCCCTACGGCATCGACCTCATCCTGCTCGCGCTCGCCTTCGTCTGGCCGCTGTTCGGCTGGGCGGGCGGCACGATGCTGTTGTGGCGGTTGGTGGAGCTGGGTCTGCGCAAGGGGAAGCGGGCGATCGGCGGGATACTCCGGCCGCTCGTTTCGGGGCTCGCGGGCGTGATCGCGCTGTCCATTTCGTGGCGGAGCGCGCTCCTGGCGCGATCGGTGGTGCTGGTCGCGCTGGCGGTGGCGTTCGCCATCTCGACCGCCCTCACCAAGGACGGCTGCGGCGAGGCCGAGGTGGATCTGATCGCGTCCCTGATCCTCGCGGCCGCCGCGGCGGGCCCCTCGTTCGGGGCGGCGCTCAACGAACGTCGCCGCGATCTGCTGATCGTGAGCACGCTCGGCGGGAAACGCCGCCAGGTGGCGGCGTTCATCGCGGGCGACGCGCTGGTGGTCGGCGGCGGTGGCCTGATCGCCGGGCACCTGCTGGGCGTGCTGTTCGTGTTCCTCGCGCAGGTGGAGAGATCACCTTCGCCGCACGGGTACTTCGGGTTGCTGGCGGTGGTGGTGATCGTGTCGTGTGTGGCGGCGTCGGCGCGGATCGCGCAGCTGGCCGCCCGGGACGAGGTCTCCGACCTGCGCGACTACTAGCCGCACTCGCGTGCTCCAACTCCGCACACACGTGTTTGAAGACCGCACTCGCGTGTTTGGAGACCGCACTCATGAGTGCGGTCTCCAAACACGCGAGATCCGGGTTCAAGCACGCGAGATCCGGGCTTGAGCACGCGAGTGCGGTGTTCGCGCTCGGATCCCTAGCCCTCGAAGGGCTGTTCGAGACGGTAGCCGTGGCCGCGCAGCGTCGAAATCCTCGGCGCCTGCTCGGGGGTGGGCGCCGACTCGGTCAGCTTCCGGCGCAGCGCGGCGATGTGGACGTCGAGGGTCTTCGTCGAGCCGTACCAGTGCGCGTCCCACACCTCCGACATCAGCGTGTCCCGGCTGACCGCGACGCCCGGCTGCTCGGCCAACCGGGCGAGCAGGTCGAACTCCTTGGCCCGCAACGAGATCTCCCGTCCGCCGACGCTGACCCGCCGTCCGGCGGTGTCCACCCGCAGATGGCCGATGGCGATCGCGGGCCTGCTCTCCGGCGGAGCCGTCCCGCGCCGCAGATGGGCCCGGACCCTGGCGAGCAGCTCGCCGAGCCGGATGGGTTTGGTGAGGTAGTCGTCGGCGCCGGCCTCCAGGCCGACGACGACGTCCATCTCCTCCTGCCGCGCGGTCAGGATGACCAGGACGGCGCCGGGAAGCTCCGCCCTCAGCCGACGGCAGACCTCGACCCCGTCCAGATCCGGCAGGCCGAGATCGAGCAGGACGAAGTCGATGCCGCCGTCCGCCGCGGCCGCGAGCGCGGTGCGGCCGTCCCGCTGCCAGGAAACCTCGTAGCCGTGCAGGCGGAGAGTCGATTCGAGGACACCGCCGATCGCGTCGTCGTCTTCCACCACCAGCAGTTTCGGCATGCGGGGGAGCTTAACCGTTGAACACTGTTCTTTTCGGGTATGACGTTAGGAACACCACGCATTCCGTAACGGGGCGCTAACGGTTCCTTCGATATGTCCATAAAGGACAGAGCGCGGCCGCGACGAGGCACAGCCAGGCGAACACGTCACCGACACGGCTGTACACGGTCTGTGTTCTCGGCTGCACCGGCAGATCGGCGACGAGCGTCTGCTGATCCGTGCGGTAGTAGTCGGCGTGCCCGAGTACCCGGCCCTGGCTGTCCACAGCTGTGGAATTCCCGTGGGTGGAGTGCCGGAAGAGGGAGTAACCGTTTTCCACCGCGCGGAAGCCCGCCTTCTCAGCGTGCAACGAGCCGAAACCCGGCCAGTCGTTGGCGGGGACGAGCATCAGCGAGGTCCCCTTGTCCGCGGCTTGGCGCATCAGGCCGGGAAAGTCGGCGTCGTAACAGATCACCGCCGCGAGCCGTCCGTACGGCGAATCCGAGGTCGGGACGTTCCCCGGGCCAGGGGTCATCGGCTCCATCGGCGTCGGATGCGTCTTGTCGTAGGTCCACAGCACCTCGCCGGACGGCCCGACGAGCACGGCCACGTTGCGGATGTAGGGAGCCTGCGACGTGTAGAGCGCGTACGCGAGCCCGACGTGGATACCGGCTTGTTTCGCTTGGTCGCCGACCCGCTTCAGCAGCGCCGCCTGATCCCGTTCCAGGACGCGAGCATGAGTTTCCGGCCAGAGCACGATCTTCGCCCCCGCCGACGCCTGCTGCCCAGTCCTCGTCACGAGATCGTCGGTGACCGGCGCGAACGCCGTACCTACCGCGACCGGGTCGGCGGCGGCGACTTCCTCGGCACGCCAATACTTCACGCCGATGCGCTCCAGCGCGTCGGAACTCGACCGGTCCGCCTCGGACGACGGGCTGATCCCCGCGATCCGCACGGTCTCCGTCGTGGGAGCGTCGAACAGCAACCGCGCGCCACCGGCGGCGAACACCACGCTGAGCAGGCACACGTGGACGAGGACCGTGCGCTTGACCGGCTGCCATCCCTCCGACCAGACGGTGTTCGCCACCGAGGCGAACCACGCGAGGACGAAGGTGAGTCCGTACACGCCGGTCACTGACGCCGTCTGGAGCAGGGGCAGGTTCGTGGCCTGGGTGCTGCCGAGCGCGCCGAAGTCCCCGAAGCCGGTGATCACCGTGAAGAGGTACTCGCCCGCGACGAGTGTCACCGGGAAAACCAGTGTCCTCACCGGCCCGGCACGGTCGGCGAGCAGCCGATCGGCCAGGAACGCCGTCGTCTGAAGTACCGCGAGCACGGTGAAGGCGAGCAGCGCGGAGAGCACGAACAGCAGGCCGGTGACCCCGAGCCAGAACAGTTGCCCGATCAGCAGGGACAGGCCGACCATCAGGATCGCGCGCCGGAGCGGGACCAGACGGGCGTAGTGGAGAAGGAAGACCGGGAACACCCATGCCGCGAGCGGGACGTTCCAGTCGGTGTGGACGGCGAGCAGGAGCAGCGCTGTGCCCAGCCACCAGAGCAGCCGTGGTTTCATACCGCGAACGCTAGGAAACCACGGCCGCCCGGACAGCGGACCAAGGGCAGCGAGGGACCCTTACTTTCGTCAGGAGACGTGGTCCCGGTAGGCCTGGACGGTCTCCGCGAGCACCTCGCCACCGGGGCGGCGCCAAAGGTCGGCGTCGAACACCTCGACCTCGATCGGCCCGGTGTACCCGGCGGCCTCGACACACGCCTTCAGATGCCGATGGTCGATCGGGCCGTCACCGGGCAGCGCCCTGCCGAGCAGGGTGTCGGTCAGGGGCACCTTCTGGTCGCAGACGTGGAATCCGGCGATCCGGCCCGCCGCCGCGGCGATCGACTCCTCGATCCGCGGGTCCCACCACACGTGGAACTCGTCGACGATCACGCCGACCTGGTCGGCCGGATGTTCCCGCGCGACCGCCAGTGCCTGGTCCACTGTGGACAGGACCGAGCGTTCGGCGCACTGCATGGGGTGCAGCGGTTCCAGGCCGAGGCGGACCCCGCGCTCACCGGCGTATGGCGCCAGCTCGCCGACCGCGTCCGCGACCCGCTGCCTCGACGACGCCAGGTCGCCGTTCACCCCGCCGACGACCAGGACGAGGACGTCCGCGCCCAGTGCGGCGGCTTCGTCGATCGCCTCCCTGGTCTGCGCGACACCGTCCACAGGGGACCCTTCCGGGGTGATCCCGGTGAAGAAACCACCGCGGCACAACGACGACACGCCGACGTCGTACTCCTTGAGCAGCCGGGCGGTCTCCTCGACACCGGTCTCGGCGACCTTGTCCCGCCACAGGCCGATCCAGCGGACGCCCGCTTCGGCGCAGCCCGCCACGGCTTCCGGCAGCGACCAGGCCTTGGTGGTGATCTGGTTCAGGCTCAACCGGTCCATCAGAGCACCCCCGCCGCGGCCAGCAGCGGCCGCATCCGCGCGACGGCGAGATCCGGGTCGGTGAGCACCCCCGCGGCGTCCGCCAGGCGCAGCAGCTCGGCCAGATGCGTGATGGAGCGGGCCGACTCGCGGCCGGCGACCATGCGGAAGTGGTCCTGGTGCCCGTTGAGATAGGCGAGGAAGACGACACCGGTCTTGTAGTTCCTGGTGGGCGCCCGGAAGATGGCCCGGCTCAGCGCCACCGTCGGATCCAGCAGGCCGTGGAAGCCGTCTTTGTCGCCTTCGTCGAGCCGGGCGAGCGCGGCGCCGGCGACCTGCGCGACAGCGTCGAAGATGCCCAGGAGCGCCTCGCTGTGCCCCTGGTCGTCCCCGGCGATGAGCTCCGGGTAGTTGAAGTCGTCGCCGGTGTAGCACTTGACGCCGTCGGGCAGCGCGCGGCGGAATTCGGTCTCGATCGAGGCGTCGAGCACCGACACCTTGACCCCGGCGATCACGCCGGGGTGCCCGGCGCAGAGCCTGCCCAGTTCCTTCGCGGCCGCGCGGACGTCGCCGTGGCCCCAGTAGCCCGCCAGCGCCGGGTCGAACTGCTCGCCCAGCCAGTGCAGCAGGACCGGGCGGTCCGCGCCGGAGAGCAGTTTCCCGTACGCGGCATGGTAGTCCGCGGGCCCGGAGGCCGACGCGGCGAGCGCCCGGCTGGCCATCACGACCGGGATCGCGCCCGCCTCGCCGACCAGGTCCAGCTGCTCGCGCCAGGCGTCCACAATGGACCCCGCGGTCGCTTCGCCGTCGGGAAGCTGGTCGGTGCCGACGCCCGCCACCCACGGCCGTCCGGCGGCGAGTGCCCCGGTGCGCCGGATGAGGTCCTTGGTGGTGGCCCAGTCCAGGCCCATCCCGCGCTGCGCGGTGTCCATCGCTTCGGCGACACCGAGACCGCAGGACCACAAGTGCTCGCGGAAGGCGAGCGTGGTGTCCCAGTCCAGCGCCGCGCCTTCTTCGGGATCGGCGAGGGCGAGCGGGTCGGCGACCACGTGCGCGGCCGCGTAAGCGATCCGGGAGTTCGGCGGCGTCGCCGGTTTCGCGGGCGTTTCCGCCCCTCGGGGCGTCCACTCCGCCAGTCCGCCGTCGGCGGTGGGCAGGGCGATCAAGGTCATCGGGTCTCCGTGGCGCGGGGGTGAGAAAGCGCTTTCTCGGGCCACGGTAAGTCACCTCGTGGGCCGCACACAAGGGTTTCAGCGAGCGGGGGCGGCGGTGCTGCGGCGCAGGACGACCTCGCCGGACATCCGCACCATCCGCGGCCGGGTGCCGGGGGAGGCCTTGAGTGCCAGGTCCATGGCCCGTTCGCCCAGCTTCTCCAGCGGTAGCGCGACCGTGCTCAGCGCGGGCGTGAGATCGCGCACTACCGGGATGTCGTCGAAACCGGCGATCGACATCTCGCCGGGTACGGAGACGCCGGCGTCGCGCAGCGCCGACATCGCGCCGATGGCCATCACGTCGGTCACCGCGAACACACACGTCGGCCACTGCTTCCGCGGCCGGGAGAGGACCTTCTCCATCGCCTCGTAGCCGCCGTCGCGGGTGAACGCCGCCTCGAAGACGTCGTCCTCGGCCAGCTCGACACCGTGCTCCAGCAGTTCCGCCGCGAAACCGTCGAGACGGTCCACGACGGTCGTCAGGCCCTTCGGCCCGGCGAGCACGGCGAATCGCCGGTGCCCCAGGTCCAGCATGGCCTTCGCCAGTTCGGCGCCCCCACCGCGGTTGTCGGGCTGGACGGTGTCCACCTTGAGCCCGCGATGCCTGCTTACCGCGGCGACGTGCCCGCCGCCGCGCCGGTACGGCTCGAGTTCGGCGGCCATCGCCTTTTCCCACGCCTTGTCCTCGAACGCGGAACCGATCAGCAGAATGGCCGACGCGCGCTGGGCGCGCAGCGTCGAAACGTAGGCGACCTCCTTGGCCGGATCGCGGAACGTGCTCGCGAGCATCACCAGAAGATCGTTTTCACTCGCCACGCGCATGACCCCGCCGGCGATCGCGGCGAAATACGGATCGCCGACGTCGTGGCAGATCACCCCGACGGTGGGCTGTGAGCCACCGGCCAATGCCTGAGCGTGAGCATTGGGGGTATAGGACAGGTCGGCCGCCGCGGCGATCACTCGTTCGCGGAGATCTCCCCGGACGGTGGCGGTGCCGTTGAGTACGCGGGACGCGGTCGCGAGCGACACGTCCGCGGTGCGCGCCACATCTTCCAGCGTCACGTGGGGGCGGGCCTTCATCGATCCTCCAAGCTGGCGTTTGGGGCATAGTGGCGGGCATGCTCGGCCTTTATCCGGAAATCGAACCTTACGTCCAAGGGATGTTGCCTGTCGGTGACGGCAACGAGATCTATTGGGAGGAGTGCGGCGATCCCGAGGGCAAGCCGGTGATCTTCCTCCATGGTGGCCCCGGTGGCGGTTCGACTCCGAGACATCGCAGACTGTTCGACCCCGACCGATACCGGATCGTCCTTTTCGATCAACGCGGTTGCGGGCGCAGCACGCCGAACTGCGCCACCCCGGAGGCCGATCTTTCGGTCAACACGACGTGGCATCTGGTCGCCGACATCGAGCGCTTGCGCGAGCATCTGGACATCGAACACTGGATGGTCTTCGGCGGCTCGTGGGGGAGTGTGCTCGGGCTGACCTACGCGGAAACCCACCCCGGCCACGTCACGGAACTCGTTCTCCGCGGCGTCGCCACTTTGCGGGTGAAGGAACTGCAATGGCTCTACGGCGGGGGAGCGGCGTTCCTCTTCCCCGAGGCGTGGTCGCGTTTCCTCGCCCCGGTGCCGTATTCGCGCCGCCAGGAGAACCTGATCGAGGTCTACCACGAACTGCTGAGCCATCCGGATCCCGCCGTGCACGGCCCCGCCGCGATCGCGTGGAGCCGCTGGGAGGGGGAGACGGTCAAACTGCGCCCTCAGGACGAAGTGATCGACGCGTTCAGCGATCCTTCGTTCGCCCTCGCGATCGCACGGATCGAGAACCACTACTTCCGGCATGGCGGCTGGCTGGCCGAAGATCAGCTGCTGCGCGACGCCGGGAAGCTCCGGGACATCCCGTGCGTTCTGGTCCAGGGACGCTACGACGTGGTCACCCCGGCCATCACCGCGTGGGAGCTCAGCCAGGTGCTGCCCACCGCGGAACTGAAGATCGCGGGCGACTCGGGTCACGCGTTCGACGAACCCGGCATCCTGCACGAGTTGATCAGCGCGACCGACCGGTTCGCGTCAGACTGGCAGGACGCCGGTATACGCCAGGACGAGAGGAACTCAGACATGCTTTTCGGTGACGAGCACGTCCGTCGCTACGAAGAGACCGACGGCGAGGTGGGCCACGACTGGGAGAAGGGCGCCCCTTGCCTCATCCTCACCACCAAGGGCCGCAAGACCGGCGAGGACCGCAAGTTCGCGCTGATCTACCAGTTCGACGACGACAACAACCCGGTGATCGTGGCGTCCAAGGGCGGCGCGCCGGAGGACCCGGGCTGGTACAAGAACCTGCAGGCCAACCCCGAGGTCAAGGCCCAGGTCAAGGCGGACAAGTTCACCGCGCGGGCCCGGACGCTGGAGGGCGAGGAGCGCGCGAAGCTGTGGGAGAAGCTCGCCGCCGTCTGGCCGGACTACAACGAGTACGCGAAGAAGACCGACCGTGAGATCCCCGTGGTGGTGCTCGAGCGCGTGTGATCCGCGCCGCGTTCGCGCGTGGTTTCAGCCGAACCCGGGCGGGTTCGGCTACGAATTACGTCCATGGTGCTGAGACCCCGTGAACGCTGGACCGCGCTGAGCCCCGCTTCGGGTGACCTGCTGACGTTCCGCCAGATGATCGCCTTCGGCCGGCGCTTCGCCCGCGCCGGCCGGGGCGCCTGGTTCGCCTTCGCGATCAACGTCGTGTGGCCGTTCCTGGTGCTGTTCACCCGGTTCAGGGTGCGCGGCGGGGAGCACCTGCCCTCGTCGGGCGGTTTCCTGGTGGCGTCGAACCACCTCTCGTTCGCCGACCCGACGACGGTGACCGCGTACTGCCTGGCCCACGGGCGCGTGCCGCGGTACCTGGCGAAGGCGAGCCTGTGGGACGCGCCCGTCATCGGCTCGGTGATGCGTTCGGGCAAGCACATCCCCGTCTACCGCGGCGCGGTCACGGCGTCCGACGCGTACCGCGACGCCGTCAGCGCCGTCCGTGAGGGTGAATGCGTCGTCATCTTCCCGGAGGCGACCTTCACGGATCACCCGGACGGGTGGCCCATGCGCGGCAAGACCGGGATCGCGCGGATCGCGCTGGAGACCGGTGTCCCGGTGATCCCGCTGGCGAACTGGGGCACGCACCACCTGCTGCCGTCCGACGCCGTGCTTCCGCGCGCCTTCCCGCGCAAGACGGTGAACCTGGTCGCCGGTCCGCCGGTGGACCTCTCGGACCTCATGACGCCCTCGCCGTCCCGTGAGGTGCTGGAGGAGGCCACGAAGCGGATCATGACCGCGGTGACCGACCTGCTGATCGAGATCCGCGGCTCGCGCCCCGAGTAGGCAGTCTCACCCTTCGGACCGTCCCGGTGAGGGGTAGGTTTCGGGGTATGAGTGCACACTATGACGTCGTTGTCCTGGGGGCCGGAGTCGGCGGTTACGTGGCGGCGATCCGGGCGTCGCAACTGGGGCTGAGCGCGGCGGTCGTGGAGGAGAAATACTGGGGCGGCGTTTGCCTCAACGTCGGCTGTATCCCGTCGAAGGCGCTGCTGCGCAACGCCGAACTCGCGCACATCGTGACCAAAGAGGCGAAGTCGTTCGGGATCCAGGTCGAAGGGAAGGTCAGCTTCGACTACCAGGCCGCCTTCGACCGCAGCCGCAAGGTCGCGGACGGGCGCGTCAAGGGCGTGCACTTCCTGATGAAGAAGAACAAGATCACCGAATACGACGGGCACGGCACCTTCCTCGACGCCAACACCATCGAGGTCAACGGCGAACGGGTCACCTTCGACCACTGCGTGATCGCCACGGGCGCCACCGCGCGCCTGCTGCCGGGCACCACGCGCAGCGACCGCGTGGTCACCTACGAACAGCAGATCATGGAAAACGAGCTGCCGGAGAGCATCATCATCGCCGGCGCGGGCGCGATCGGCGTCGAGTTCGCCTATGTGCTGCACAACTACGGCGTGAAGGTGACCATCGTCGAGTACCTCGACCGGATGGTCCCGCTCGAGGACGCCGAGGTCTCCGCGGAACTCGCGCGCCGCTACCGGAAGCTCGGCATCGAGGTGCTGACCTCCACCAAGGTCGAGTCGATCGACGACACCGGCTCCGGCGTGCGCGTGACCGTGTCGAAGAACGGCGAATCCCGCGTTCTCGAAGCGGGCAAGGTGTTGCAGGCCATCGGTTTCCAGCCGCGGGTCGAGGGATACGGCCTGGACAAGACCGGCGTGGAACTGACCGAGCGCGGCGCCATCGCCGTCGACTCGCGCGGCCGCACCAACGTCCCGCACATCTTCGCGATCGGCGACGTCACCGCGAAACTGATGCTCGCGCACGCGTCCGAGTCCATGGGCGTCGTCGCCGCCGAAACCATCGCGGGCGCCGAGACCATGGAGCTCGACTTCGTGATGATCCCGCGCGCGACCTACTGCCAGCCGCAGATCGCCAGCTTCGGCTGGACCGAAGAACAGGCCCGCGAAATGGGCTTCGACGTCCAGGTGGCGAAGTTCCCCTTCACCGCCAACGGAAAAGCGCACGGCCTCGGCGAGGCGGTCGGCTTCGTGAAGATCCTGAGCGACGCTACGCACGGCGAGCTCTTGGGCGCGCACCTGATCGGCCCCGAGGTGACCGAACTGCTGCCGGAGCTGACTTTGGCGCAGCAGTGGGACCTGACGGTGCATGAGATCTCGCGGAACGTGCACGCTCACCCGACTTTGGGTGAGGCGGTCAAGGAAGCCGTGCACGGACTCGCGGGCCACATGATCAACATGTAAGCGTGAACCTGCCCTGACCTGCGGGTTCGCCGGTCAGGGCAGGTGTCAGGCCGTGGCCAGGCCGTCATGCAGCCTGGTCGCCGAGCGTGTCGTCGAAGAAGCCGTCGACGGCCTTCCGCGTCCGAGCGTGGCTGCTCGGCAGGAGATGCGTGTACACCCGGAGCGTGAAGCCGGGGTCGGTGTGACCGAGGTACTGAGACAGCGCCTTGATCGACTCGCCAGCATCGAGCAGGACCGAGGCGTAGAGGTGCCGCAGCGCGTGCACGCCGTCCGCCCTGGTCGGCTTCTCCACCCCGGCGTCCTTGAGCGCGGGCAGCCAGAAGTTCACCCGGAACCGCTCAGCTATGAGCACCTTCCCGTATCCGGTCACCATGAGCAGGCGGACCGTGGTGGGTTCGCCGCCTGGATGCGACCAGGGGAGCGTGACTTCGGTCGCCGGGAACTCCTCGGCGTACTCGTCGAGGAGGCCGAGCAGCTTCCGCCCGATCGGCACCTCACGCGACTTACCGCCCTTCGGCGGAGCGAACACCGGTTTCCCGGCGACCACTCGAACCTGCCGGGTGATGTACGCCAGGTCCTTGGTGCGGTCGACGTCATCGAGCGAGAACCCGAACAGCTCACCCTTCCGCAGGCCCAGACCGGCCGGGACGTCGACAGCGGGCTTGTACCGCCTTGGGAGGTTGTCCCGCACCGCCCGAGCCCGTTCGCGGGACCAGGGCACGACCTGATTCCGGCTCGCCCTCGGCCGCGAGATCACCTTGGACAGCGCCGGATTCTCCGCGATCTTCTTGTCCGCCATCGCGAAGTTCAGGATCGACACCAGGTGCCCGAAGTAGAGCGCCCGCGAGGTCTCCGAGGCTTCATCGTCCTGGAGCTTCCGTAACCACGTCTGGAAATGACTCGGCCGGATCGACCCGACCGCCTTCTTGCCGAAGTACGGAAGCAGGTGGACATTGACGCGCGTCGCGAAGCGCTCCCGGCTGGTGTAGTCGACCGTCTGGGAGTCCAGCCAGCTCTGTGCGACGACCTCGAACAGCACCAGGCCCGCGCGCGGGTCGATGTACTTGCCCTCGCGCTTGTCTGACTCCATTTCGATGAGGAAGTCTTCGGCGCGCTTCTTTTGCTTGTCCGGAAAGGACTTCGACCGCTCGCTACCGTCCGGGTCGAGGTAGCGAACCTTGTACCGCATTCCGACGCCGTACAGCTCGGTCTTCTCCAGAACGGGTTTCCCGCGAGCGTTGAGCCGCAGGTTCCCCTTGGCGTCCTTGGCGGGTTTGTACCAGCGATCTTGGATGTGTCCCATCAGGCGGCCTCCTCGGCAACCCAGGCCCGGACCTTGGTCGGGTCATAGCGGAGGTGACGGCCGATCTTCCGTACCGGCGGCCCCTCACCGAGCCATTTCCATTGGTAGAGCGTCTTCACTGGCACGCGGAGGTAGTCCGCGACGTCTTCGACCGACCACAGCCGATCCGTGCTGTCCATGTCGTCCCCCTTAGGCCGCGAGCGGAGTTGCCGAAAGATTCGGTGGACTCTGCGCGGCTAGTAGTGCCTTGTCGTACTCGGCTTTCCACGTGATCCGTTCCGAGATCGCGTGCATCACCAGGTGGTCCCGAGGCGGCACGGAGGGGTCGCCGGAGTCGACCTTGCGCCAGACCAGACGGGCCGGATCGGGTGCCGGTTTCTCGATGCCCACGGCCGCCAGCGCTTGCAGGACGAACGCCTTCCGGTCCGCTTTGTGGTCGACGAGCGTCTTCCCGGACCACTTGCGCGACACCAGCACCCGACGCCCCGGCAGGCCGAGCGTGGTACGGCGGTGAGCCCGTCCCTTGCAGTGCCCTGGTGTGGTCTTTCCGTTGGCGCCCTTGGGGTTGATGCCGTAGAGCAGCCACACGGCGCAGCGAGGCGAGCAGGGTGTCACCGACAGTTCCGCGTGCAATCGGTCGTGGTGGTCCTTCTGTCGCGCCGTGTCGGCCTCGACCACCTCACCCGTAGACTTGGTGAGGTACTTGGTCAGGTAGCCGATGTGCCGCCCGGCCTCTTCCGTCCCGCCGAGGATGCCCTTCGAGTGGACCTGCCGCCCGAACGTGACCACGTGCGCCGGGTCCTCCACGGCCTCTACCGCGTCGTCCCACTCGGTCAGCGGTTCGCGGGTGTCCGGGTCAACGAACACCCTGGCGTCGCCGTCCCACAGCGGCATCCGGTCGACGTAGACCACTTCGTCGTGGTTGGGCCACCACACCTGGTGATAGGTCGCTTCGGTGACCTGCCGGATCACGTCGTGCGGCACCGATCCCCGGATAGCCGCGTGCAGGTGCGGGGCGGCCCGTCGTTGGGGTTCGACGGTGGCGAAGTACTGTGCGTCCCAGCCGACGACCCGCCGAAGGTTCTGCCACCACCTGTCCACTAGCGCCGAGAAGTGCACCGCGTCCCGAGCGGCCCGCCGGTAGTCATAGGTCGACGGGTCGACCGGTGCGCCGTCGGAGCGGACCGGGCCGTAGGTGTCGCAGGTGAGCGTGACGAACATCGAGGGCCGGAACCGTCCCGCGTACTCCCGGCCCACGGTGGTCTTGGCGACCTTCCGTCGAGGAAGGTTCGGCGCGTCCTGCCGCCGTTTCGTCGAGCGCTTCACCACCTTCTTTGTGGGCAGGTCGATCGACGGGAGACGGCCCCGCATCCCGAGTTGCCGAAGTTCTTCATCGACACTCTGGATCTCCTCCCGCAGCTCATCCGCTTCGGCCTGGTTCGTCTCTTGCCGGTAGGCCGCGACGAGGTCAGCCCGGAACGCCAACAGCTCCGTCTGGACCTCGGACGGCGGCTCCGGGGTGAAGTCCGGTTCGGTGTCCATGTGCCAGCCCTCACGGCACTGGACCTGCCGCAGCGCCTTCGCTTTCCGAGCACACGGCAGGCACACCGATTCGACGGTGGAGCCGCAGGGGACGGGGACGTAGCGGAGTTCGCCGGTATCGGTGTCGCCGACTTCCATCGTGAACGGCCGGACACAGACCCCGTGCTTCTCAGCGGTCGCCTTGACCACGTCCGAGACGAGGGGTTCCCGCATCCGGGCGGCCCGAGTTTTGGCCGGCGGGGTCACCGCGGCTTCCTTGGTGCTCGTCACGCTGCCACCTCCCCAGGTGTGTCCCACTGCCGCAGCACGAACACCGGCATCTCCTGCCGCATACCGGAAGGCAGGTCCGGGAACGTGGCTTCGTCGAACCAGACGCCGCCGTAGACGACCACGGGGATGCCGCAGGGAGTCCGGCCGCTGAGTTCCAGGTGCACCGAGGCGCCGCCCTCGGGACGCCACAGCGACGTCTTTACATCCTCCAGGGAGTCAGCCCAGGCGAGCAGGCCACGCGCGACGTCCTCAAGCCGACGCGAATCGAGCTGCACAGTGATCGGATCAGGACCCACCCCAACCCGCACGGACGCGGCCGGAGGAAGCGCGAACGAATCAAGGTGATCGCGGATCGCATCGAGGAACACCAAAACGCGATTCACGCCGCCACCCCCTCAGGACCGCGACGGGTAGCCAGGTCGACGACATGAGCACCGCCGTTGGTCACGTAGGTCTCCAGCGCCTTGACCGTCTCGTCCGGCACCCAGCCAGCCCGGACCCGCAGCGGTTCGCGGATGCCTTCACCCCAGATGTAGCCAATCCCCGCAGCCGACTCGTCGATGCGATTCGCCCACGCCCCGCGCTCATAGGCACCGTCACCGAGGACCATCCCGACATGCGTCTTCGACGTGACGCGCAGACACACCCGGCGCGGGAACAGTTCCCGCACGGGAACGGTGTCCTTGGTGGGTTCCTGGACATACCCGCGCACCGTGTAGCCGAGTGCCCGACCTTGTGTCGTCAGGATGGCGACCCGTTCCACGATGGCTTCGCGGGTCTTGCGGTCGGTGTACTTGGTCAGTGCTCCGATCTCGTCGAACTCCAAGATCTCCAAGGGGTGATCGGTGGAGATCGGGACGTTGCGGGTGTGCCCGGCGAACTCGCGTTTGCGGGATTCGAGGCCGTCGAGCAGGTCGTCCAGGACCTCGATGGCTTCCTTACCCGCAACCCCGTAGCGGGCAAAGATCCCGCGTCCGTAGGCGAGTTCCATCCCCTTCGGGTCGATCCCCGAGACCCGCACGGTCCCGGCCCGGATCGCCGACGCCGCCGACACGAGCGGGCACCACATGACAGAGTTCTTTCCGGCTCCGGTGGCGCCGGCGACGAGCATGTGCGCGCCCGGACCGGTCAGCGGCAGCCGCCAGTCCTGGCCGTACTCGGTACGTCCGGCGAACACCCGCCGCAGATCTACCGCGTCGACGGCTGCTAGGTCGGACAGCTCTGCGCAGTCCACCGACGCGGTGAGCAGGTCGCGGCGCTGAAAGTCCAGCGAAACGACGTTGGGGTTCCAGCTCCCGCACCTGGCACCGGGTGACCTTGCGGGCAACGGCCAGCGCACGGGCGGCGTCGTCGAAGTCCTCCGGCTTCTGACCTGGCACGAGCCGAACCCGGACCTCATCCCACGAGGGCCCCGACTTCACCCCGAGCACCTTCGGCACCTGCACCGCAGCACCACCAGTAGCGCGAGAGACCGCCTTCCGGCGACGGCCGACCAGGTTGACTGTCACTTCCACCGGCACGGTGCCGTCAGAGATGGACAGGCCGCAGGCGTGCAGCCAGCCCGGCAGTTTCCGGGCGTAGGTGAACCAGCGCAGCCACCACGCCCGCAGGAACCGGCCACAGCACCGGTCGAACGACACCACGTCGAGCAGCCGCCACCCCACCAGCACCACGCCGACCGAACCCGTCGTGATCGCGAGCGACGGCCAGTCGAGCCACTGCCACCAGGCCACCGCAGCGAGCACGCCGAGGCTGGTCCGCCAGTGTTGGAAGACCTGCTTTCCCAGCCACCCCAACAACTTCACCGCCGACCACAGGGCGATGAAGACGACCATAGCGGCGGCGAGGACTTCCGCGATCGTGGCCAGGGCGCGGCCGAGCTTGTGCAGCAGCCACACCACCACACCCAGCACCCCGCCGCCGATGAGGAGAAGACCGATCCCGTTCGCGTTCATCGACGACCACCGCCGGTCAGATCCAGCGGCAGCATTCCCCGGCAAGGAGCACATTCCGTCTCGCCGGGCAGAAGCTTCGCGAACCGCTTACAGACTGTGCAGCGCGTTCGGGTGACCCCGTCTAGCGGACGCTTGTTGCCATCGTTTAGCGTTGTCATTGTTCACTTCCAAAGGTTGTGGACAGCGCAGAACCGGCGAGGTTCCTAGGCCAGTTACCGGTTCTGCGCCTTACGAGACGAGGGAAGCGTGCGAGGACGTGTTTGTACGCCGCACGTCCCCACGCGCGTTTTTCGCTCTGTCATTCAGTTTCTAGCTGGCTTCCGACTTCCCCTTCTGGATCTGCGCGGCCACCTCCTCGGCCTTCCGCTCCTCATAGCCCACCCAGTAACGAAGTTCGTGATGATGCCCTCGGTCCACATCGGACACCGCGCGATACATGCGCGCGTTGGCCTGATGGAACGTCAGCCACGCCGACAGATTCGACCCCGGCTTCGGCCGACGAGCCGAGGCAACGGCGTGCGCATCCTTGAGAGTCTGCGGCTCATTCCGGTCGAGAGTGGTCATCCCGCACCGCCTTGTGCTTGTCGAGGAACACCGCCAGTTCGTCCGAGCCGTCGCGGATTTGGCGAAGGAGCCGGATGAACTCCGGCCACTCGGCCGGATCGGACGGCGGCAGAATCGCCAGACTGTCCGGATCCAGGTAGATCACCAGGGCCGGGTTCGCCGAACCATTGCCCTGCATCCCCGCGACCGCCTGCCGTCCCGGCTTCCACATCGCGTTGAACGCCACGACCCTGCCCCTCCTCGCTGTAAGCGCGTATCTCCCACGACTGCGCGTTGTCCTCGAACCCCTCAGCCGCCGCCGTCACGGCCGCGAGCACCCACCAGGGCAACCGGCTTTGAGTCGCCAGCTCTCGCCAGGCGGCCGCCACCGCCAGGGATGCCACGGCCATGTCATGCGCCGCCAAAGCATCTGCGCCGCGCGCGGCCTGTTGCGTCATGGCGCTGTAGTGGCGATACGCCGCCTCCCACGCCTGGACCAGGTGCGGGGAAACCACAGCAACCCGTTGGCTCCCCGGCGCCCCGCCCGTCATCACGCAGCCTTGGGCGTGGACTCAGCAGCGGCCGAGGCCCGGCCAGACTTCGACCCGCCACCGGATGCCGCAGCCTTGAAGCCGGTCGCGCGGAACGTGTAGGACTGGTACTTGAACTCGCCCTGACCAGCCACCTTCGGCTCAGCCGTCAGGCCCTCCAGCTCGATCGGCCGCATACCCGGCAGCACCTCCGACGTAGTCGGCACCGGCTGCACATCGGCCAGCAACGTGATCTCGAACGACGCGCGCTTGGCCTTCGTCTCGTCCGGGTCGGTCACGGTGACCTTCCATTGACGCTTGCCCGTCACCTCATCGACCCGCTGCCGAGCCGGACGACCCGCAGCCCGGTCCTCACGTGACTGGTACTCGTTGTCCGGCGAGACTTCGCCGACCATCACGAGGCCCTGCGCGAACGCTTCGTCGAAGTCGATGGCGAAGCGGTGTCCTTTGTAGATAGCCATGTCGTTAGTTCCCTTGCTTGTCTGTGTCTGTCGGCACTTGGTCGCCGTCTTTGCCCCTTGCGGCAGCCGCGCTCAGTGCGGCCTGGACCTCTGCGAGTTCTCTCCCCAGCACCGCTATCGCGTCGGAATCGACGAGCAGGACCACGGGGAACGCCTTGCCGAAACGGATCTCCGCCCGGTTGGCGTAGGTGAGCGCGCGGACGCGGATCGGCAGGTCTGCCGTGACGTGGATCTGGACCGTGTCGCGCATCGGGCGCTCAGATCACGAACCGGCGAGCTGTCCACGTTCCCGAGCCGCGTGCGGACGCTGCCTGACCGGCGATTGGAGTCGTCATGCCTGCCTCCCTCTTGGTGTCGAGGTGCTGGGGCGAGTCCCCGGCAACCTGGCACCTAATCTCCGCCAAAACGCGGGACGTGATCACCACGTGGCGGGACATCTAGGGACGTCCCTGGTACGGTCGAAGACGTCCCTACAAGTCCCTAGGAGGGCGGATGCCGAACGAACGCCTGCGGGACGCCCTGCTACGCAACGGCCTCACGCCGAAGCAGGTCGCCGACGCCACCGGGGTCGATCAGAAGACCGTGGAACGGTGGATCACCAAGGGGCGGACGCCGTACCCGAAGCATCGTCACAAGATCGCCGCGATGGCGCGCGAGTCCGAGACCTACCTATGGCCGGACTCGGTGGCCCCGGAGCGCAAGGCCGAGACGGCCGCCGCCGAGGTCGTGCGCGTGTTCCCGCACCGCAACGCCATCCCCGTCGAGTTGTGGGACCGGCTGATCAAGGAAGCGTCGGACTCCGTCGAGGTGCTGGTCCACGCCGCGCTGTTCCTGGTGGAGCGCCCGCGGTTCATCAAGGACCTGGCAGCAAAAGCTCAGGCCGGGGCCAAGATTCGGCTGATTTTCGGAGATCCCGACGGGGAGAGTGTCGCTCTGCGCGGCGACGAGGAGCAGCTAGGCGACGGGACGCTTGCGGCGCGCATCCGCAACGCGCTGGCGTTCTACCGGCCGCTGATCGGGGTAGACGGGGTGGAGATGCGCTTCCACAACACGACGCTCTACAACTCGATCTTCCGCTTCGACGACGAAATGATCATCAACACGCACGTCTACGGCTTCCAGGGAGCCCACGCCCCATCCCTGCACCTCCGCCGGCTATCCGCCGGGGATCTCTTCGAGACCTACTCGGAGAGCTTCGAAGCAGTCTGGAACCTCGCCAAGCCCGCCACCTTCTAGGAGGCCACACATGGCACGCGTCGACTACTACAACGACCCGAACGCCCCCAAGGCGAACAGCATCGCGGTCGCCGTGTCCGCGTTCATCCAGGACGACGAAGGCCGCATCCTCATGATCCGGCGCACCGACAACGACCTCTACTCGATCCCCGGCGGACAGCTCGAACTCGGCGAGACGTTGTCGCAGGCCGCTGTGAGGGAGGTTCGTGAAGAGACCGGGATTGAGTGCGAGGTGACCGAGGTGATCGGGCTGTACTCGAACCCCAACCACGTCATCGCGTATGACGATGGCGAGGTGCGGCAAGAGTTCTCGATCTGCTTCCGGGCTCGACCCGTTGGAGGGGGCGTGCGTACAAGTAGTGAAAGTCGAGAAGTGGTCTGGGTTAGTCGGGAGGATCTTGGCACGCTGACGATCCATCCCTCAATACTTCTTCGTATCAACGATGCACTCCAAGGCCGAGAAGCGGCGACTTTTAGTTAGATAAGTTCGGCCCCTTCCACTTTGAGCGTCTTTCCTCTTGCTTTGCCTTGCTGGTTCGACGAAGTGCATCGTTCGATAACTTCAGTACATCCGGGATTCCCAGCGCGCGGGCGGCTTCGCGCAGCTTGCTTCTGTGAAGCCGTTCGTCGTCGATAAAATCTAAGGCGCGTCCTGCCCAAACGAGCGAATATGCAAGGAAATGGACCCACATGTTGGCATCCATCTGTTCGGGTTCCTGTCGTAAGGAATCTACTTTTGTCATATCTTCGCTCGGTTGAATATATAGATCAATAAGACGTGCAGTTGGATGTGTGTACCAACTCATAAGTCGGTAGTAAGCATAGGCGTCAGCGCCAGCGGGCTCCAGGTCGTTGCACAGCTGCTCAAAGTGCTTCGCCTGAGTCTGCGATGACGTCTTCAAGAATTCCCTGTCTGCGCCCGGAAAATTCTGTGCACCTGAGCGCAATATCTCAGATCGTGTCTTGGCTAGAGTTGTCACGGCCGCTTTCCTGCCTTGAACATCTTTATTTAGCAGTGCTTCGGCGCCGTCTGAGTTCTGTGCTAGCCAGTGTGCGGTTAGTGCTGACTCGTAGCACATGCGCAAGAGGGGGAAAGCTTCGATCACGAGGCCTGATTCGTACATTTCTAGAGCATGTGATCCAATTCTATAAGTATGCGCGACGAGTCCGTATACAGAAAGAAACTTCATAAAGTTGGGGCGAGACCCGCGCTCTCGAAACTGTGTTTCTCCATCTTGTCGACTTTTCCAAAGTTCGATCAAATCGTGACATATCTCAACGGCGCTTTTTGCGCTCAAATTTCCCGTCATGTCCTATGCGCCTACCTGTCGAGCCACAACCTCCGCCAGTGTCTTCGTGAGAATTTCTTTCGTCGCTCCTCCCAATGTCTCACCAAGCCGTTTCAGTCGACTTTTGGTTTCTGGGTCAGAAGCCCGATCTGCGGCTTCATTGATCGTCTCAATCACTCTCTCGGTGAGGTTCTCGGGTGTTGGCCATTGGCCCACTGCGCGACGCGCCGGTCCGTGGACACGCTGTACCCATAAGGAGGTTGGTTCGTCGCCTCCAGTTCGACGTATGTCGATGTACTCGCCGTCGAGTGCGAGCAACGCCTTGGCGATATCAGCAAATTCCAGTCCAGTCATGGCAATTAAGTCTCCGCCGTCTGGCAGAAGATCTCGATCGTGCTCCTCAAAGAATCGCACTACTGCTTCCAGGACTGGTAGGTCCCGAGAGAACCAAGTGTCTTCCACGTTCGAACTTCCTTACAGCATCGCAGTGTCCTGGCCGTTGGTCGACTCGCTAGTGAGTCGTTGCGACAGTGCCTGCCGAATTTGGCTCTATGGGATCAAGGCGCGCCGCCGTCGGCGGCGCGCTGGTCACCTTGCGTCCGCGTCTCGCCTGCGGGCGCACCTTGCCCGACACGGCGGGCTGCCGCTCCGCTCCGCCCACCGGCCGGGCGGTGCGCCCGCTGCCGCCGTGGACAGGTGTTGCCGCCGCCAGCGGCGCGCAGGTACGCCAAAGAGCACGTCGGCCTCCTCGTTGAGACATTCGTGCCACCGATGTCGCAGACGGACCAACGGCTGTTACGCGGAGCCATCGCCCCGATGCCAGATCGTCACAACGGCCGTCACGCCGCGTCAAGGCGGGAATGCGTGCCTTGACCCGACGAGACGGCCGCGTGGATGGCTTCGTATCGGGGAGATGGGGGAGGAGTGGTCAGGCCGTCTCCAGGCCGTCAGACGTCGGGTAGGGGTGAGAACACGCGAGAAGTGTCCAGCCCCGTCCGCGCAGGTCAGCGGCCAAGAACGGTGATCATCCCGAGGTCAGTGAAACCCCGGCATCAAAAGATCAACATGTAGCTGGCCTCGTGAGTGGTAAGGATGGTTCTAACCGTCCTTACCACTCACGAGCACCTGTACCGCACCGGCGGTCTCACGTGCTTGTTGGGACGACACGTGTGATCCGGGGGGCGACGCGCGTGACTGGATGGACGACACGCGCGCGACGGGTGTTTCGCCGCGAGTCGTCCGCCTGAACACGCGTGTCGTCCCGTCAATCACGTGTGTCGTCCGTCCAATCACACGAAACGGCCACCCGCGCACTCGCGAGACGCAGGCGACCAGCGTTGCGAAAGCCACAGCGCAACACCCGGGGCAGCAGGGACCAAGATCGGCCAGGTGGGTCGTGAGTGGCAATCAGGGTTAGAACCCGAATCGCCACTCACGACCCACCGGACCCAGCGCCCACCGCAGTCCGGCCCAAACAAGTAGGTGACTGCTTAGAGCGTGTGGGTGGCGATCAGTTGCCCGATGGCCCGGATGTCCGAGCCCCGGAACTCCAGCCGCACGTTCCCCAGCCCGCTGAACCAAAGGTCCAGCTCGGCATCGAGGTCGAAGGTGCCCGCGGTTTCGATCGAGAAGGCCTGGATCCTGTTGTAAGGCAGCGAAGTGAAGTCCTTCTTCTTGCCTGTCATGCCCTGGACGTTCACCGCGATCAGCCGCTTGTTCGTGAACACCACGAAGTCGCGCACCGCCTTGAACGACGAGATGATCTCCTCTCCGGGGATGATGATCGGCTGCACCGTCGGCGCGATGTCCTTCGGCTTGCACGGCGTGAGTTTGAAGACGGTGTCCTTGGAGAAGTCAATCATGTAGTCCAACATACGGACGAACGCGACATCGGGACCCGTCCCCGGCGGCGTCCCTCATAATGCCGGGCAACAGGAGGAGGCACGATGAAGCGGCTCACGACGACGCACGAGAGCCTGGCGCTCGGCGTGCCGCCGTCGGCTCCCGGCGCGGTGTTCGCGCTCACGCTCGCGGGCGGCGTGTCCGTCGACCCCGGCGAAGGCGGCGAGATCACTTTCGGACGCAATCGGCCGCAGGTCGACGTCTGTGTGGGGGAAAACGACCTGCAGGTCAGCCGCAGGCACGGGCTGCTGAACTTCACCGACGGGCAATGGTGGGTCAGCAACACCGGCCAGCTGCCCATCCGCTTGCCGAATTCCCGCTGGCTGTCCCGCGGCGAGGAGCCGATCCCCCTGTCGGACGGCTATACACCGCTGTTCGTGCGCGGTTCGGGCAGGCGGGAGCACCTGCTCGAGTTGTACGTCGCGGGGCCCGAGGGAGGGCAGCCTGTCACTCGGCACGACGACGTCACCGTGCCGCCCCGCCGCTGGCGCCTCAGCGCGGATGAACGCCTGGTCCTGGTCGTCTTCGGGCAACGGTATCTGCTGCACGACCTCAATCCGCAGCCGTTGTCCCGTCAGCAGACGGCCGAGGTGCTCGCCGAACTCCGGCCCGGCGAGACGTGGACCGCCCGCCGCGTCGAGCACGTCGTCATCGACGTCCGGGCGCGGCTGTCCGCCGGCGGCGTTTTCGGGCTGCGGCGGGAAGAAGTCGGCGAGCCGGTCGGCAACGCGTTGAACGACAACCTATTGCGAGAGCTCGTGCTGTCCACGACCCTCGTCCCGCCGGATCTCGCCCTGCTCGAGGCGCTCGACTGAATGTGTCCATAAAGGACAGTCAGCTCACGCCTTCCATCGCCGCCTTCGCGACGTCGCTTCCCCTGTCCGCCTCGCCCGCGACCTTCACCAGCGCCGCCGTCGCCTGATCCCGGCTCTCTTCGGCCTTCACGCGTCCCGCCGAGGCCGCGTTCACGCCGAAGAAGGCGCCCACCACGGTGCCGATCACCGTTCCCGCCGCGGTGATCACCGCCGTGACGTCGGAGGTGTTCGGGTACCGCCAGACCGCCGCGACCGCGATCACCGCGAGCGCGCTCAGCCCCGCCAGCACCGTCATGAATCCGTAGTTCTTGCTCATGGCCCGCTCCCTTCAGGCTCTTTGGCGGCTGCTTCGCCCGAACGGCGCCCATCGTTACGGCGAAAGGCCGGACTGTTATCCGCCGATGCCGAAACGGACGTCGTGTGCCGAGCCCGGCGCTACGAATTCCAGGAGCCGTGTGCCCTCTTCGGCGATCGAATCCTGATCTCGCAACGGCTTCCGCGATTCGATCGTCAGGGTCGCCCCTTTGATCGCCCAAATGGCCAGGAATTCACCATCGACGAGCAGGGTGCCCCGTCGGCCGCCGTTACCCGGTGGCAAGGGCACGCGACGGCCATCGGGGATCACTCGGACGCGGTCGGCGTGGGAGAGCAGGACGTTGTCGTACTCGGGAAGAAACCGAGTCGGCGCCGGGGTTTCCGGGTCTGGCCGCGGGGCGTCGGGAAGGTCGAACAGTTCCTTTCCCTCGGTGTCGCGGAAGGTGATCAGCCGTGGCCGGAGTCGCTCGAAGACCTCCTTGAGCCTGGTGAGCCCCGACCAGACCTGCGCGTCGCGGACGGTCGCCGGGCCGAACGCCTTCAGGTAACGCAGCACCAGGTCGTCGAGGGAGATCCCGGACGTGACCGGCTCACCGACCCACTCTTCGAGCAAGGCGAACGCGGCCGGGCCGGTCTGGCCCCACAGGCCACGCGGGGTCACGTGCGCGAGCGGGAGCAGGCTGTTGACCGCGTACGCGAGAGTCTGCGGGTCGGCGTCGGGCCATCGAGGCGCCAGCGCGGTCCGGATTTCGGCGCGTGTGCGGGGCCGTCCGGCCAGCAGTGCCCGTCCGGCTTCGGCGATCGCGGCGAGGTCGAGTCCGGCGATCTCCCGCGAGTAGTGGCCGAGGAAACCGCGCTCGACCACTGATCTGACGGTCGGCCACAGGGCGAGGCCGTCTGCGGCCGTGACCAGGTGGACCGTGCCGCGCATCAGCGTCGACCGGACGACCTCGCGGGCGGCCAGCGGTTTCGCCAGCTCGTCCACCTGGAAATCCCGCAGTCGTGACCACAGCCCGACATAGGACGAGTCGGGGGCCTGCGCCTGGAGGCCGGCCAGCCGCTCGATCGCGGTCACGGCGGGCAGATCGGCGCGATCGAGCAGGAGCTGCCTGGCCAGTGTCGCGCGGTTGAGGGCCCGTGGGCTCAGCTGGTCCATGGTCAGACGCACTTTCTCAGGAAGGAACGGAGGTCTTCGGCGAACAGACCGGGGACCTCCATCGCCGGGAAGTGGCCGCCGGTGTCGTACTCGGACCAGTGTTCCACCGGGCCGTCCTGCAGGCTCCGGATCGTGGTGTCCCCGGCGAAGACGGCGATCCCACGCGGCGGACCGGCGGGCGCCTCGCCCCAGCCGCCTTGCGACATCTGCCGGTAGACCTCCATGCCTTCGTACACGGCGTGCGCGGAGGAGGCGCCCGCGCCGGTGAACCAGTACAGGCTGACCGCGGTCAGCAGGTGGTCGCGGTCGACGGCGTCGTCCGGCAGTTCCTTGGCCGGATCGGTCCATTCGGCGAACTTCTCCACGATCCAGGCGAGCTGGCCGGTGGGGGAGTCGTTCAGCGAATAGGCAAGCGTCTGCGGCCGGGTGGCCTGCAAGTGCAGGTAGCCGAGGCCGTCGGACTGGAACCGGTTGAAGCGTTCGCCGCGCTCGCGGTCCTTGTCGTCGAGGCCGTCCAGGTCGACCGCGGGTCCGAAGGGCATCCCCGCGCTCGTCCCGGTGAGGTGCACGCCGACCACACGGTGCGGGGCAATCATCGACAGGATGCCTGCGACCCCGGCGCCCGCGTCCGTGCCGTGGACGCCGAAGCGCTCGTAGCCGAGGCGGTCCATCAGCGTGGTCCATGCCTGGGCGACGCGGAACAGGTTGCCCCAGCCGGGGCCGCTCACCGGGTTCGAGAACCCGTAACCGGGCAGGGACGGGATGACCAGGTGGAACTCCTCGGTGAGCTCCTCGACGACCCGCCGGAATTCGAACGGCGAGCTGGGCCAGCCGTGCGTGAGGAGCACCGGCAGCGCGTCCGGGGCGGTCGAGCGGATGTGCAGGAAGTGGATGGTCTGGCCGTCGATCTCGGTGGTGAACTGCGGGAACTCGTTCAGCTCGGCTTCCTGGGCGCGCCAGTCGAAGCCGTCGGCCCAGTACTCGGCCAATCCCTTGAGGTAGGCGACCGGGACGCCTCTGCTCCAGTCGCCGGTGACCTCGCGGGGCCAGCGGGTGCGGTGCAGGCGGTCCTTGAGGTCGTCGAGTTCGGCCTGGTCGATGGCGAGGCGGAAGGGCTTGATTTCGGTCATGGGGCTAGATTAGGAACGATTGCGGAAAGGTTCGTTCCGCGATTGCGGACAAGGTGGAATCCATGGCGGAAACTTCGGCGAGACTGCTGCGACTCCTGTCGTTGCTGCAGGCCAGGCGTAATTGGACGGGGCCGGAACTGGCGGACCGGCTCGACGTCACCACCAGGACCATCCGGAACGACATCGAGCGGCTTCGCGGCCTGGGCTATCCGGTCGACGCCACTCCCGGCGTCTCCGGTGGCTACAGCCTGGGCGCCGGCGCGGCGATGCCCCCACTGCTGCTCGACGACGAAGAGGCCGTCGCGGTGGCGATGGGCCTGCGCACGGCCGCGGGCGGCACGATCGCTGGGATCGAGGAGACGTCGGTGCGCGCGCTGGCGAAACTGGAGCAGGTGCTGCCGTCGCGGCTACGGCACCGAGTCGCGGCGCTGAATTCCGCGACGCTCGCGGTGCAGGGCGGAGGGCCCACGGTCGACGCCGAGGTGCTCGCGGCCATCGCTGCCGCCTGTCGTGACCGCGAGACCCTGCGCTTCGACTACGTGGGGCACAGCGGATCCGAGACACGAAGGCAGATCGAGCCGCACCGCGTCGTGCACATGAGCCGCCGGTGGTACCTCGTCGGCTGGGATGTCGACAAGCAGGACTGGCGCACGTTCCGCGCCGATCGGGTGCGGCCGCGGATGCCCAACGGCCGACGGTTCGAGGAACGCGAACCACCCGAAGGCGGCGTGGTCGCCTACCTCCAACGTGGCGTCGGCGCCGCGTTGTGGCGGCACCACGCGACGATCCGGCTGCACGCCCCGGCCGCCGAGGCCGCGGCGAAGGTGCCGCCCGCCGTCGTCGTCGAAGCCGTCGACGAGCGGACCTGCTTGCTCAAAGCCGGCGCGGACACGCTGGAGTACCTGGCGCTCTACCTGGGCCTGCTCGACAGCGACTTCGAGGTCGTCGACTCCCCGGAATTCGCCGGGCACCTGCGCAAACTGATCGGCCGGTTCAGTCGTGCGGTGGATGCTTGACGTCGAAGACCAGTTCCGGGCGCTCCCAGGTGATCTTCGGCGGGCTGGGCGGTACGACGCCGACGCGGCGGGCGCCCATCCGCTCGTAGAACCCGGCCGCCGGCGGATGGGAGACGACGCGGAGCTCGGTCATGCCGAGGTCCGCGGCCTGCCCGAGCATGTGCTCGATCAGCCACGCGCCGATGCCCGTGCCCTGAGCCGAATCGGCGACGAACAGCAGGTCCAGCTCGGCCGGGTACTCGATCAGGCTGTAGAAGCCCACCACATCCCGCTGCGCGTGGGCGACGAACGCGGGATGGGTGGCGAGGTAGTCCTCCGTGACCTGGTAGTTCTCGAGGATCGACGCGTACTCCCCTTGGTAGGCGGCCGATTCGTGCATCAGCGCCGTCAGCCTGCCGGCGTCGGAAGCGCTTGCCCTGGAGATGCGGTAGCTCGTCACGAGCGCAGCTTAGAACTTCACACCGACAATTCTTGACCTCCAGCTATCTGGAGGTATGAGGCTGGGTTCCGACAGCAGGGACGAACTGGAGGTACAAGATGAAAGCGGCCGCGTTCACGGAAGCCGGTGGCCCGGAAGTGCTCCGGGTGCTGGAGCTGGAGGAGCCGCACGCCGGGGCGGGGGAAGTCCGGGTGCGGGTGAAGGCGGCGGGGGTGCAGCCGTACGACGCGGCCGTGCGGGCGGGATGGGAACCCGCGGGGCTCGAGCTGCGTTGGCCGCGTGTCCCCGGGAACGAGTTCGCCGGGGTCGTCGACGAGGTCGGTTCCGGGGTTACCGGCCTCGTCGCGGGGGCCGAGGTGCTCGGCTTCACCGCCGTGCAGGCATACGCCGAGTACATCGTGGTGCCCGCGGAGAACGTCACGCCGAAGCCGGCGGAGATGCCGTGGGAGGTCGCGGGCGGGTTCACGGCGGGGACCCAGACGGCGTATCTGGCGCTGGACGCTCTCCGGGTCGCCCGCGGCGAGACACTGCTGATCCACGGAGCGGCGGGCGCGGTGGGCACGGCAGCCGTCCAGCTCGCCGGGCTGCGCGGGGCGAAGGTGATCGGGACGGCGAGCGAGGCGAACCAGGACTACGTCCGTTCGCTCGGCGCCGAACCGGTGGTTTACGGCGACGGCCTCGCGGACCGGGTGCGTGGCCTCGCGCCGTCCGGCATCGACGCGGCGCTGGACGGCGCGGGCGGGGAAGCCTTCGACCTTTCCCTGGAGCTGGTCGGGAATCCGGACCGCGTGCTCACCCTGGTCGAGCACGGGCGCGCGCCCGAGGCCGGGGCGCGAGTGGTCACCGGGACGCGGTCGGCCGAGCGGCTGGGGATGCTGGCGTCGTCGTACGTCAAGGGGGAGTTGCGATTCCTCGTCCGGCGGACGTATCCGTTCACCGAAGCCGCGGCGGCGCACCGGGAGATCGAGACCGGGCACGGGCGGGGCAAGGTCGTGCTGACCTTCCCGTAGAGACCTCGTGAGTGGTAAGGACGGTTAGAGCCAACGGTGTCTTGCGTACCTACCGGAGGTGACTGCCGGTCGATCGCGGGTCCGTGAAGGCCTCCTTCCCTACGCTCAAGGTAGGGAAGGAGGCCTTCACGGACACCAGAACGCCGGCAACGGCACGTTCAGGCTGGTCCAGGTCCCCTCGTGAGTGGTAAGGACGGCTAGAACGACCCGAAACACTCACGAGCCCCAAGATCCCCGCAGCTTCCTCACCACTCCGCGCACCACGAGCGGCGTCACGATCGCCACGAAGAGCACCAGCGCCGCCCAGCCCCCGAAGCCGCCGAACCCGCCTTCGTCGTAGGCCGCCGGTGCGGCTTCCCGCCAGTTCTTCGAGCCGCCGCCCGCCGATTCCTCGTCGGGGCTCGCCGTCGCGGTCGCGGTCTTGTCGCCGGTGGCCGGACCGTTGGCGGGCCCCGCCGACTTGCTCGGCCCACCCGCACCCGGCCCGGCCGCGGGTTTGCCGTTCGGGGCGATGATCCCGGCGGTCACCAGCGGGTCGGGCGGGCTGGTGGCGCCCGCGCCGAGACTGCCGCGGAAGGTCGGGTTGGCGCAGTTGCCCGCGTTCAGCTGTTTCGGCGGCTGCCCGGTGAGCCGCGCGTTGGAGTTCATGATCTCCTGCGACAGGTTCGGCGGCAGCGGCGAGTAGCCGATACGGGCCATGTTGATCTGGCCGTCGCAGGCCACGTGTTCGAGGAACGCGGTCATCGTGTCGGTCTTGCCCTGGTCGCCGTAGCCACCGCGGCAGGTGTCACGGCCGCTCGTACAGGGCATCATGATGTAGGAGTACGCCGAAATCGGGTAAGTCTTCGGGTCCGCGTTCGAGTAGACCTTGTCGAGTTTCTGGCTCAGGTCTGGGCGGAGTTCCGCGAACTTCAGCGCGGAGGCGATGTTCTCCGCGTAGGGCTGTGTGTACTGACCCGCGCCGTTCTGCACCCAAGCCGACGGCACGTTGTGGCGCTGCGCGTAGGCGAATTCGTCGTAGGCGATCGAGAACGGGATGGTCGCTTTGCCGATGGCCTGCGCGATCTGGTCCGAGTCCGCGAGCAGCCGGTACCAATCGGCGTCCGGTCCTCGTTCGGGCAGCTGGATCGGGCGCACCCCGGCGGGCAGGCTGCCCATCCCGTTGCCGACGTTGCGGGAGACGAAACGCTGGTAAGCGTCGGGTGCCGCGTGCGCGACGAAGTCGTAGAACAGTGCCGTCGTCCCGGATTGCCCGGTCCGCCCGACGAGGGTGATGGGCTGGTCCGGCAGCGACTTCCCGCCGTTGGTCGCGGTGATCGCCGGATCACTCCAGCGGGTGATTTCCCGGCTGAAGATCCGGCCGATCACCTCGCGCGTGAGGTGCAGGTAGTCGACCCGCTTGCCCGCCTGGTCGGTGACGTTGTACATGACGGCGACCGCGCCGGCGACGTCCGGAACGTACTGGTAGCCGCGGGTCTGCGCGGTCACGCCGCCACCGCCGGCCGCGAGGAGTGAGGAGACCTCGGCTTCGGTCCCGCCGAAGTCGACCGTCCGGTCGCCGTACTGGTTGACCCCGGCGGGTGAGTTGGTGGCCGAGTAGTTGACCGGGATACCCCGCGACGTCGCGCCGTTCTGCCAGTCGGTCATCGCCACACCGACGTAGCTGGACCCCGAGCCGGTGACCCTGCTGAGCGCCGCCGCGCCGGGCGCGCCCGCCACGGAGATCGAGAGCAGCAGCGCCGAGATCCCGGCCAAAGCGCCCACCCCGCGCAAGGTCGTCATCCGAACCGCCCGTTCACGTAGTCGAAGGTGCGTTCGTCCGACGGCGCGTTGAAGATCGTGTCGGTCGGACCGTGTTCGATCACCCGGCCCGGTTCGTTCTCGGCCGCGAGGAAGAACGCGCAGTGATCCGAAACCCGTTGGGCCTGCTGCATGTTGTGCGTGACGATCACGACGGTCACCTCGTGCCCGATCTCGGCGATCGTCTGCTCGATCCGCCGGGTGGACGTCGGGTCGAGGGCCGAGCAGGGTTCGTCCATCAGGAGCACGTTCGGCTGGACCGCGAGCGAACGGGCGATGCAGAGCCGTTGCTGCTGCCCGCCGGACAGGGCGCCGCCGGGCGAGCTCAGCCGGTCGCGGACCTCACGCCACAGCCCGGCGCGTTCGAGACTCTGTTCCACGAGCGCGTTCTTGTCGTCGCATTTGACCCCGGCGAGTTTCAGCCCGGCGAGCACGTTGTCCCGGATGGACATCGCCGGGAACGGGTTCGGCTTCTGGAACACCATGCCGATGCGCAGCCGGACCTGCTGCGGCCGGGTTCCGTCGGCGTAGATGTCCTGGCCGTCCAACAGGACTTCACCGGTCAGCGAAGCGGACGGGACGAGCTCGTGCATCCGGTTGAGGATGCGCAGGAAGGTCGACTTGCCGCAGCCCGACGGACCGATCAGCGCCGTCACCTCTTTGGCTGGCATCCGCAGCGACACGCCTTCGAGGACCAGCCGGTCGCCGAACCAGGCGCCGATCTCGCGCGACTCGAGTTCCGCCGCACCGGGCGGCGGGCCACCGGTCAAGGTGACCTGAGGCCTGCCGTCCACAGTGGACAAATCGATGGTGTCGGTCACCGGTTCTCCTTCGTTCTTTTCGCCTTGCGCTTCGACCGGTCGCGTCCGACGATCCTGGCGATCGCGAACAGGCCGAAGATGAGCAGGATCAGCACGAGCGCGCCGACGTAACCGCGCTGCTGGACGTTTTCCAGCGGCTGCTTGATGAAGCGGTAGATGAACAGCGGGATGCTCTCCTGTGGAGCGGAAAACGGGTTGGCGTTCATCGCGAGCGAGCCGAACGAGGTGAACAGCAGCGGTGCCGTTTCGCCCGCCACCCTGGCGATCCCGAGGATCACAGCGGTGGTGACGCCGGTGCGCGCGGTGGGCAGGACCACCGACCACACCGTCCTGGCCCGGCTCGCGCCGAGTGCCAGCGACGCCTCGCGCAGCCCGTCCGGGACCAGCCGGAGCACCACGTCCACGGTCCGCGTCACCGTCGGCAGCATGACCATCGTCAGCGCCAAGGTGGCCATCAAACCGTTGTAGCTGAACAGTCCCACCCCCGCCTGGATCCCGGGGATGATCAGCGCCGCGTAGATGAACAGACCGGCCACGATGGACGGGAGCCCGCTCATCGCGTCGACCATGATCCGCACCGGGCGGCGGAACCTCGACCGGGTCTCGTTCAGGAAGATCGCGGTGAGCACGCCCAGCGGAACGACGAACACCAGGGTCAGCGCGGTCTGCTGAAGGGTGCCGACGACCGCGTGCAGACCGCCGGTCGCGGTGACCGGATCGGTCGGCGCGACCGCGGACATGTCGTGGGTGAAGAAGCCGAGACGCAGGTACGGGGCGCCCTCGATCACGATGTAGGTCAGCAGGAACAGCAAGGGGACGAGCAGGGTGAGCGCCCCGGAGACCACGATCGTCGACACGAGCCGGTCCGACGCGGCCAGTTTGCCCAAGCGGTCGCGGGTGACGAGGTAGAGCATCGCCAGGTACAGCAGGTAGGCGACGATCAGATCCGCCAGCCAGCCGGGGGAATCCAGCAGCAGGTGCATGACGAACCAGGTGAGCAGCGTGGCCGACACCGCGCAGCCGAGCGCCGCCAGCCGGTCCTGCCGCGTGGTCTCCGACGGGCGCCGTTTGACGAGTTCGCGCGGGCCGGACGCGACCGGAGGAGTCAGTGTCGTGGTCATCAGGCATCCACTCCCGCACCCGACCGGCTCTTCGAGATGATCACCGACGCGGTGAAGTTCGTAGCGAGGGTGAAGACGAACAACACCAGGCCCGCCGCCATCAGCCCGGACAGCGAAAGGCCTGAGGCTCCGGAGTTGTTGGCGATGAACCCGGAGATGGTCGCGCCGCCGAACTGGAGGATGTGCTGCGTGATCTCCGGAACCTGGGGCAGCAGCAGGGAAACGGCGATCGTCTCGCCGAGCGCGCGGCCGAGCCCGAGCATCGAACCGCCGATGATGCCGCCCCGGCCGAAGGGCAGCATGACCGTTTTGACCATCCCCCACCGCGTACTGCCCAGAGCGAGCGCCGCTTCCTTTTCCCCGGGCGGAGTCTGCGCGAACACCTCACGGATCACCGAGGTCGTGATCGGGAGGACCATCAGGGACACCACCAGCCCGGCGATGAACATGGACTGGATGTACAGCGTGTTCTCTTTGGACGCGAACAACGGGAACCAGCCGAGGTTCTCGGTCAGCCACGTCGAAACCGGGACGATCTGCGGGCCGAGGAAGCTGAATCCCCACAGGCCGTACAACAGGCTGGGAATGGCGGCGAGCAGGTCGACGAGGCCGGTGAGGAAGCCGCGGATCCGGCCGCTGGAGTATTCGGTGATGAACAGCGCCGCGAGGATGCTCAGCGGCACGGCGACCAGGACCGCGATGAGCGCGACCACGATCGTCCCGTAGAGCAGGCCCAGGACACCGAGTACGCCGGAGGCCGGGTCGAACCGGATGGTGGTGAAGAACCCGAAACCGCTGTTGTCGAAGGCGGGCCCGGACCGGTAGACCAGGAAGAAGCCGATGACCAGGAGAATGCCCAGCATGGCCAGCCCGGCGCCGGTGGTGACCCGGCGGAACGCCCGGTCGGCCCGGGAAAGGACTTCGGTGATCGCCCGCCGCACCGGGGCTCCCGGTGAGGACGGGTCGGGCCGGGGTGGCGCGACGGTCACGAGCGGCCTTCCTTCGTATCGGTGGGCAAACGAGTTCAGGGCACACCACGTCGCCCCTCGATGCGGCCAGTATGTGGTGCCCGATACCGCGAAAGGTGTCCAAGCGGGGAACGCCCGACGGGGCGCGTGTGAATCTGTGCCGGGGCGGGTCCGGGGGCGGTTGACCCCGAACGGGCGACTCGGGGACGTTGGTTTCGGCGCGGCTCGTGATCGAGTCCCGCTCTCCGCCGTATGCCCGCGCACCTTGGGAGTCGTCCGTGTTCTTCGTCCGCGCAAGACAAGTCGGGATCTTGCTGATCTGCGGGGTGCTGATGGTCACGGGGGTGTCCGTCCCCGCGGCGCAGGCGCAAGCGCCGGCGAACCCGCCGTACACCCTCAAAACCGAGCCCGCCGATCTGTCGGCGGCCCGGAACGGCGACCCGGTGCGGATCACGGTGTCGGGATTGGCGAGCGGTGCGCAGGCGTCACTGAGAGTCTGCCCCAAGAGCTTGCCGGACAATCTGATCAAGGTCGCCGGTAAACCGCCTTGGGCGCGGGACAGCAGCGTCAGCGCGCGCGTCCGGGCCTACTGCGGAGAGCTGAAGGACGAATTCATCGCGAACGCGGCGCATATGGACAGTGCCACGGGCCGCCGGAGCAGCAGAACCGGCGACATCGTCATCGACACCCAGATCCCGCTCGGTTCCTCCACCCCGAAACCGATCATCTGGGACCCGCTGTACACCACCTTCAACAAGAACGCCGAAGGCCAGCCGGACAAGCCGCCCACGGTTTCCTGGGCGGCCAATCCCGACGTCGTCGATCCGGCGACCGGTGCGAAGACCCGCAACAAGTATTCGTTCCGGTGCGACGAGAACAATCCCTGTTCGGTCGCGGTCACGATCACCGCGAAGAACGCGGACGGCGCGTTCGTGACCTGGATCGACAGCTCGATCGAATTCACTCCGTCGCAGCAGGCGATCGGCGTCGAAGGCTGTAAGGGCGCCGGTCAGAACACGCTCAGCGCCAGTATGCCGGAGCGGCTGGGCCGCACCGCGGTCGCTTGGAACCAGGCGCTCTGCGCGCCCACCCAGGCCGAGCAGCCGGCGAACATCGTGAGCGAGACGGAAAACGCCGGTCTGACCGCGTTCGACAAGGGCACCTCGGATCTCGTGATCACCGGCAGCGGAAACGCGCTCGCCCCCCAGACCGTCCGGGACCGGCAGTACATCCCGGTCGGGATCAACGCGGCCGTCGTGGCCGCGGTCGGCTGGTCGCCGACCGACACCGACGACAACGGGAGTTCGCTCAACGCGAAGTTCACCGGCACCCTGCGGTTCACCCTCGACGAAGTGGCGAACATGGTCACAAAGGGGGGACAGCAACCCGATCTGGACGGCCGGGGCGGCATTTTCCGGAACGGTACCCCGCTGGTCGGCCGTAATCCGGGGCTCGCCGCCGTCACGCGGGAGAACGAGGCGAACGCGGCCAGCGCCAGGGCCGGCGCCGAGAGCCTGGATTTCTTCGGGGTGACCGGGGAATCCGGGCCGGGCACCGTGCCGCTCGCGCTGAGCAGGGTCCTCGCCGGGGCGGCGCCGGAGGCCTGGGTGTTCCCGAAGAAGGGGACCGAGTACTTCGGTGAGCTGAACGGGAAATCGCCAGGGGTGATCTCCGATCTCAACGCGCTCGATCCCGGTGCCCGCTCGCTGCACAACGTCGACGCGAAAACCGGTCAGCTCGCCGTGCGCAAGACGGTGCAGAACGGTGTCGTGGGAACGGGATTCGTCTGCACCGGCGGCTGCATGAGCTGGGTGATCACCGATCTCGCGACGGCGAGGGCCTATGGCTGGGCGCCGGTCGCGCTCCCGGACGGCAAGGGGAACTTCGTCGCGCCGACCAGGGAAAGCCTGCAGCTGGCCGCCGATTCGATGGAGGTCGGCGCGGACGGGACCGTGCAGCCGGGCACCGTGACCAAGGACGGCGCGTACCCGCTGACCTTCGTGGAATACCTGGCGGCACCGGTCAATCCGTTGATCGACGCGACCTGCGAGCCGATGACCGAAAAGCAGGCGCAGCTGAAGGCGGTCGCCGAACTGGCGAGCGGCTACGGCCAGTCGCTGCTCCCACCGGGGATGACCCCGTTGAGCCCTGGCCTGGCGGCCACCGTTCCCGCGCGAGTGGCCAAGATCGGCACCGGGACGGTCCAAGACGCCTGTCAGGAAAGGGAAGAAGCGAAGAATCCGCCACCGGCGGGCGGGAACGGTGCAACGACGGCCGCCGATTCCTCGTTGACCGGTCCCAGCGGGGGAACGGGTTCGCCTGCCGGGACGTCGGCGACGGCGGCCGCCTCCGGTCCCGCCGCCGCGGCCGCGCCGACGCCGGAAAGCGTGCTGGCGGCCAAGAATCTCGCCGAGTCGATCGATATCCCGAAGTTCCCGGGGGCGGGCGTGCTGGGCGCGCTCATTCCCTTGGTGGCGTTGGTGATCCTGGCGACGTTGCCGTCCGCGACGGCGTACGTCGCCGCCGGACGCCCGGTGCCGAGGTGGCTGGTCGTCGCCTTGGCCGAGATCGGGGCCGCGTTCGCGATGCTTTTCGGTCTCCTGCGGCGTAAATCGGCCGGAGGGACGGCGTGAGCACCTCCGTCGAAGAACCGGAAACCCGCTTCCTGAGTTTCGGTCCGGGATGGATCGGCACCGTCCTCGCCGCTTGGCTGGTCACCACCTTGGTGGCGCTGGCCCTGGTCGTCTACGCGCTGGGGCCGATGCTCCAGGCGAGCGACCAGCGGAAGGCACTGGGCGAGATCCGCGGTGAGATCGGCCTGGCGCTGGGGGCCGGCCAAAGCCTCTTCGGTGCCGCTCCGCCCACCGAACCGGTCGAGTTCGGCAAGCCGGTCGCCGTGCTGGAGATTCCCGCGCTGAAACTGCGGCAGGTCGTCGTCGAAGGCGCGTCGAGCGGGGAAACCGCGTCCGGGCCGGGCCACGTGCCGGGGACCGCCGGTCCCGGGCAGCCGGGCAACGCCGCGATCGTGGCGCGCAACGCGGGTTACGGCGGTCCGTTCGGTTCGCTGGAGGCACTGGGGCCCGGTGACGAAATCGTCGTCGCGACGACTCAGGGCAAATCCGTCTACCGCGTGACCGAGAAGGCCACGCGCCCGCTCGACGAGGGTGCCGACTACGGCAAGACCCAGAACGATCGGCTGACCTTGGTGACCTCCGCGTCCTGGTGGCCGCTGGCCTCGCAGGAAGCGACCGTGGTGACCGCGGTCCTGGAGGGCAGGCCGTTCCGGCCCACCCCGCAGAACGGCAAGGCGGACGCGCAGGACGGGCGGACCGGCGACGGCGACGCGTGGGCGGGGCTCGTGCTGGCCTTCGGCGGATTCGTGGCGGCGGCGGCCGGGGCGACCTTCCTCTACCGCCGGTGGCGGCCGGTTTCCACCTACGTCATCACCGGGCCGGTGCTGCTCACTCTGGCGTCGCTGGCGGCTTTGGCACTTTGGCGACTGTTTCCGGCTTGGGCTTAAGAGCGATTTCGGTCTTTTCGGACCGAAATCGGTCTCACCATGTGGCGCTTCCCCCGATACCGACTTTGGTCGGTGGACTCCTCACTGATCGCTCTTTAGATTCTCCCCATTGCACCCGGTCAGGGGTAATTCATTCGGGCGACCGAAGGAATTCCTGTCACGGGCTGTGCCGGTGAAAAACAGGGAGAGAGTTCGATGAGCAGATTCAGCCGGGTGGTCACATGCTCGGTTCCGGTCGCGGTCGGTGCTTTGCTGCTGTCGACCGCGGTTTCCAGTGCCCAGCCGTCGGAAGAGGTGCGCACCCAGGCCGGGATCAGCGCACTGCAGAGCATCAAGAAGAGCCTCACCCCGGCCGAGCGCAAGCAGTCGAGCCAGCTCGTCGTCGAGAAGCGCCTCCGCGCCGACAAGGGCCTGGCCGGCAAGCTGCCCGAGTACCGGACCGGGCTGGGCGTCAGTGACGCCGGCACGGTCGCGGTGGACATCAAGGGCGCCGGACAGTCCCTGGTGGACGCCGTCAAGGCGGCGGGCGGCACCGTCCGCTACGCCTCACCCGCCGGAGCGATCCGCGCCGATCTCCCCCTGACCGCGGTGGACGCGATCGCCGGACGCGGTGACGTCGCCGAGGTCAAGGCCGCTTCCCAAGCCATGACCTGGAACGAATCCGCGCCGCAGGACCGGCGGCAGGCCGCGGCCAAGAAGACCGCCGCCGCGCTGCAGGTCGCCGAGGGCGACAAGGCGCACGGCAACGACACCGCCCGGACCAAGTACGGCGTCACCGGCGCGGGCCAGAAGGTCTGCGTGCTCTCGGACGGCATCAAGTCGCTCCAGGCGTCGCAGACCGCCGGCGAGCTCCCCGCCGTCGACGTCCTCCCCGGCCAGGCGGGCAGCGGTGACGAGGGCACCGCGATGCTGGAGATCATCCACGACATGGCGCCCGGCGCCGCGCTCGGTTTCGCGACCGCCTTCACCAGCGAGCAGAGCTTCGCCGACAACATCCGCGCCCTGCGCGCCACCGGCAAGTGCACGATCATCGTCGACGACGTCTCCTACTTCGACGAGTCGCCGTTCCAGGACGGCCCGGTCGCGCAGGCCGTCAACGACGTGACCGCGGACGGCGCGCTCTACTTCTCCTCCGCGGGGAACTCGGGCAACCTGACCGACGGCACCAGCGGCTACTACGAGGGTGACTTCCGCGGTTCCGGCAGCAAGATCTCCGGGATCACCGGGACGCCGCACGACTTCGACCCGAGCGCCACGACCCAGCTGTACAACGCGCTTTCGCCGAACTCCGTCGGCCGCTACGTCACCCTGTTCTGGTCCGACCCGTGGGGCAAGGCCACCAGCGACTACGACCTGTTCGTCCTGAACTCGTCCGGTGCGGTCGTCGCCTCCAGCGAGGGCGCGCAGAACGGCACCCAGAACCCGTACGAGATCGCCCAGGTCCCGGCCAGCGGCTCGGGCTTCAAGGTCGCCGTGGTCAAGTACAGCGGCGCCGACCGGTTCATCGCGCTCAACGTGATCCGCGGCCGCTTCGTCGCCTCCGGTGACCTGAAAGCCTTCAGCACCAACGGTGTCACCTCCGGCCACTCGGCGGCCGTCAACGCCTTCAGTGTCGCGGCCGCCCCGGCCGCCGGTGCCTTCGGCCGCGCGCTCGAAGCCGGTGACCCGGCGAACCCGGCCGGTCCGTACCCGGGTCTGTTCACCGCCGCCAGCAAGTGGGAACGGTTCACCTCGGACGGTCGCCGTCACCAGTTCTACCACCCGGACGGCTCGGTGATCACCCCCGGCAACGTGTCCTCGACCGGTGGCGCGACGCGGAACAAGCCGGACATCACCGCGGCCGACGGCGTCGCGACCTCGGTGAGCGGCTTCCAGCCGTTCTTCGGGACCTCGGCCGCCGCGCCGAGCGCCGCCGCCATCGCCGCGCTGCTGAAGCAGGGCAAGCCGACCGCGACCCAGGCGGAGATCAGGAACGCGCTCGTGTCGACCGCGATCGACCTCGGTGCCCCGGGCTTCGACCCGGTCACCGGCGCGGGCGTGATCATGACCGACCCGGCGCTCGCCGCACTGGGCGTCGCCCCCAAGTAGTCCCGTTGCGCGTGAAGGCCCCCTTCCCTCGGCTCAGCAGAGGGAAGGGGGCCTTCACGCGCTAGGAGGGTCAGGACTTGACGCAGGACAGGCCGTTCGGGCCCGAGACGGTCAGGAAGCCGTACCGCTTGATGGTGGTGGCGAGCTGGCCACCACACAGCGGGCTGGCGGTCGCGGCGGTGTCACCGGCGGCGAAGCCGACGGCGCGCTGGGCCTGGTCGTAGCTCGGCGTGCGGGTGTCGAGCACGTGGTAGACGCTGCGCGAACCCAGGAACGCCGTGGTGAAGGCCGGGGTGTAGTTGCCCGCCGAACCGGCGACCGGGGACCCGTTGAAGCCGGCGCCGGTCAGCGGGTTCACGGTGAAGCCCGCGCGCTTGTCCGCGGTCACCGCGTTGCCCTGGGCGATCCACTGCGCGATGGAGAACGGGGCGATCGCGTTGGCGCGGTCGGCGGCGAGGATCGAGTTGCCGTCGTGCTCCTGGAACCGCTTGATGGTGACCGGCTTGGTGGTGGGGTCGAAGCCGAGGACGGTGGTGGTGAAGAAGCTCAGTGTGCCGGAGCCGGTCTGGGGCAGGTAGACGACGATGGCGGCGTTGGCGCCACCGACCTGGTTCCAGTTGGTGATGGAGCCGTCGTAGATACCGCGCAGCTGCGCCAGCGTGAGGGACAGGCCCGCGCCCGAGCCGGTCGCCGAGGACGACCAGGTGACACCGTCGGTGGCGAAAGCGTAGTACTCGAACGACGCGGGGTCGGACGAGCCGCGGGGCGACGACGACCGCGCGATGTCGATCTTGCCGTCGCCCGCGTCGCCGGAGGCCTTGAGCGCGGCCTTGCCCTGGGACGAGCCGTTCGGCGGCAGGGTGGTCGTGGTGTTGTAGACGACCTCGTCGGCGTACAGGTCACCGGGAACGGTGAAGGTGCCGCCCGGCGCGAGCAGCGGCGGGATGTTGACGTGGTTGTCCGGGTCGGTGTTCCAGGCGGCGCCGTTGGCGTTGGCCAGGATCGCGCCGGTGATGTCGACGGTGGTGTCCGAGCCCGCCGCGGCCAGGACGTCTTCGAGGCCGTTGGCCGGGGCGACCGCCGAGGCGGTGCCGGTCAGGGTGAGGCAGGCACACGCGGCGATCGCGGTGGCGCCGAGAAACCGAGTGGTACGAGCACGCATCTTGTTTGCACTCTTTCTCTAGTCCCCAAGTCGTCACGGGATTCCGTGACTTGTCACAATCCTCGCTCCGCAACACTGTCCGGCGACGGTGCTTCGCGTTCCCGCCCGACGTCCTGGTGGTTAATCTCCGGGGAACGCACTTTCCGTGAGCGGTCGTCACGGAGAACGATTCGGTGAAATACCGCCGGAATCGCGACGGTATTTCCGGCGCCAATCGGCGATGGTCTCGATGCCTTCGCCGATGGACGCCTCGGTGGTGGCCGAGCGGAATCGGTCGAGGCCGCGTTGCGCCTCGATACGCCGCCCGTAGGCATGGCTGGCGATCGCGACGATGCGGTCTTCCCGATGCAGGCGCCAGCGCCAGCGTCCCCCGCTGAGATGACTGAAATCGCTGGTCAGCTCGGAAACATGGGCGCTGAGCCAGGCGATCGCGGCGAGGCATTCCTCGGCTCGCGGATAGTCGTCGGGCGCCGAACCCAGCGACACGTTGTTGCCGCCGAGCAGCCGCCATCGGATGGTCTGTTCGCCGGTCTGGACCAGCTGGAAGCGCGGATTCTTCTTCACTGTCCACCACTCCGGCGACGAAGTGAACGGTGTGAATTCCCCCTGGGCACATCCGGTGAATCGCCTCGACGCGGTGAAGGGGTTACCGATTTTCGTGAAGGCGCGACGGCCGACGGGTGAACGTTTTCCGCCGACGGCGGCGCGCTAGCCTGAACGGACGCGGGTAATCGGAAAACAATCACCGAGCCGGATCGGTCCGGCACGGTCTGCGAGGAGGTTCGATGGGCAACGGCAGGACCGCGGTCGTCACCGGGGCGGGTTCCGGGCTCGGCAGGGAGATCTCCCGCGCGTTACTCGGCGCCGGTTACCGGGTCGCCCTCGCCGGCCGCCGCGCGGACGCGCTGGTCGAGACCGCCGACGGCGACACGAACGCGCTTCCCGTACCCACCGACGTCGCCGACCCGGAGTCCGTCGCCGCGTTGTTCGAGACCGTCCGTGCGGAATGGGGGCGGCTGGATCTCCTGGTGAACAACGCGGGTGTTTCGGTGGGCGGGACCGTCGACGAACTGTCCTTCACGGACTGGAAACGCGCCGTCGACACCAACCTGACCGGGATGTTCCTGTGCGCGCAGCAGGCCGTGCGGCTGATGAAGGCGCAGGACCCGCGCGGCGGGCGGATCATCAACAACGGTTCGATCTCCGCGCACGCCCCGCGCCCCGCGTCCGTCGCCTACACCGCGACGAAACACGCGGTGACCGGGCTGACGAAGTCGATCTCCCTCGACGGGCGGGCCTGGAACGTCGCTTGTGGACAGATCGACATCGGCAACGCCGCCACCGAGATGACCCTGCGGATGGCCGACGGGATCCCGCAGGCCGACGGCAGCGTCAAGGCCGAGCCGACCTTCGACGCCCGGCACGTCGCGGACGCCGTGCTGTACATGGCCGGGCTGCCGCTGGACGCGAACGTCCAGTTCCTGACCGTCACGGCGACCGCGATGCCGTACATCGGGCGGGGTTAGCGTCAAGCCTCGTGAGTGGTAAGGACGGTTATAGAGGGGTAAGGCAAACGTGGCGTGCCGGAGTCGGCGGCAGGAGCGGGACTCGTCGAAGAGGCACCTTCCTGACTGTCCATAAGGGACGTTTTCCGAGGTGTCAGTGCCCGAGTTGAGCGATTCGCGCGGTTTGGCGAGGGGTCGTGAGTGGCAAAGAGGGTTATTGAGGGGTGAGGCAAACGTGTCGGGTGCGGTGGGCGGTCCGCTCATGGCCGCCTTCGATCGTGTCGCGAAAGCCACGTCGACGGCGTAGCGAAAGGCCCCTTCCCTACCTTCAGAGTAGGCAAGGAGGCCTTCACCACCACCCGGGTCGATCACTTTGAACTGACGGTGCGAAAGTGGCTTTCGCAACACGCCACATTTGCCTTACCCCTCAATAGAAACCCTACTTGCCACTCACGACCCCCTTGGCAAACCGGACATATGCCCTTTGGGTCGACATTTCGTCGCTGAAAAGCGTCCCTTGTGGACACTGGGAGCGCGGTCGACTCCTGTCGGCCAGTTCAGAACCACGCCGCGAAGGCCTCCTCTCTGCCCTTGACCCAGCGAAGGGGTCTTTCATCGCAGAGGCTCGATCACGCCCACAATTGACTTACCGCTCAATAGAACCGTCCTCGCCGCTCACGAGAGCGTCAGGGGATCACCTTCGCCTTCCGGAACTCGTCGAACAGCCGGAAGAACATCGCCGAGGTCTCGGTGTATTCGTGGAAACCGGCCCGCCGGGCCTTCGAGCCGTCCGCGAACATGTCGTAGTCCCAGCCGAACACGAAGTCCGCGAACGCCCACGACGACGAAACGGCGCTGTACGGCACGTCGAGGCCGTACTTCGCGGCGATCGACGTCCAGAGTTCTTCCTTGTCCGCCATGACGACGTCCAGCGACATCGGCAGCGGCGGCGCCACCTCCAGGTCGAAGTACCGCGCGATCCGCGGCCAGAGGTCGCTCCATCGGAACAGGTCTCCGTTCGCGATGTTGTACGCCTCGTTCTCCGAACCGGTGGCCCACACGGTGGCCTTCGCCAGCAGCCCGGCGTCGGTCATCTCCAGGAGGCTGTCGTACGCGCCGGGTTTGCCGGGGAAACGCAGCGGCAGGCCGAGTTCCTTCGAGATCGACGCGTAGACCGCGATGGCCAGCGCGAGGTTCATCGGGTTGCCCAGCGCGGTGCCGCCGACCACCGACGGCCGGATCGCCGACCACGTCCAGGATTTCCCGGCCTGCCGCTTCTCCAGGAACTCCTGCTGGTCCACATTGAACTCGGGCGGCATATGCCCGGCGTCGTCTTCGCGCGCCGGGGTCTTGAACGGGCCGAGGTGGGCGCCGTAGACCTTGTAGCCCTGCATGAGGCTGATGTGGCGCAGTCCGGGCGCGACGGGCTCGATCGCGTCGACGAGGTTGGTCAGCATCGCCAGGTTCGGCGCGACCAGTTCGGCCCAGGTCGGCTTGTCGACATAGGCCGCGTAGAACACGTGCGTGACGTCGTCCAGGCCGCCGAGCTTCGCGCGAGTGTCGTCCGCGTCGAGCAGGTCGACCGCGATCTGGCCCGGGCCGCCGCGGCGCGACAGGCCGATGACACGCCAGCCGGGCAGGGTCTCCAGGTGTGCGATCAGGTTCTTGCCGATGACCCCGTTGGCCCCGGCGACCAGGGCGACCTTGCGTTCTTCGTTCATGTCTTCAAGCCTGGACCCGCCATAGAGATAAGTCCAAGGCATAGATATCACCGCTCCGATAAACTCTCTTCATGACAAGCTTGCGGCAACTCGAGTACCTGGTGACCGTCGTCGACACCGGCTCGTTCACCAAGGCCGCCGAGTTGCTGCACGTGACGCAGCCCGCGCTGTCGCATCAGGTGCGCGCGCTGGAGAAGGGCGTCGGCGGCCCGCTGCTCGAACGGCTGCCGCGCAGCGTCCGGCTCACCCCGATGGGCCGCGCCATGCTGCCGCACGCCCGCGCCACCCTCGCCGACGCCGAACGCGCGCGGTGCGCGGCCCGGCAGGCGTCCGGGCTGGAGGCCGGGGAACTCCAGATCGCGACGGTCTACTCGGTCGGCATCGGGGTCCTGCCCGCGGCGTTGCGGGTCTGGCGCCGGGAGCGGCCGGAGGTCGACGTGCGGCTGGTGGAGTTCCGGCACGCGGACGAGCTCCGGGAGGCCATGGCGGCGGGGGAGGCCGACGTCGCGGTCGGCCCGGTCCCGCGGGCTTGGGAGGGGCCGGTCCGCGAAATCGGTGCCGAGGAGTTCGTCGTGGTCCTGCCGATCGACGGGCCGCGCGAGGACGACGGCACCGGCGTCGTCGATCTGGCGACCCTCGCCGACTGCGCGTGGGTGCACTACGCGCCGGGCAACGGCCTCGCCGACCTCGTCGACCAGGCGTGCGCCGCGGCGGGGTTCCAGCCGAGGGCGGCGGTCCGGACCGAACAGAGCGCGGCGGCCCCGGTACTCGCGGCGGCGGGGCTCGGTCCCGCGCTGGTCCCGGCCAACGTCCTGCCCGCAGGCTTCCACGGCCGCGTCCTGCGGCCCGAACCGGCGATCCGGCGCACGCTCGCCGCCTATTGCCGCGGCACGCCCGACCCGCTGACCTCGGCCTTCATCGACGTCGTCGCGGGCGAGTGCACGCTCGGGTCACCGCACGGAGGCACCTGACAGGTCCACCCCGCCGAACGCCGTCGCCTTGACGTCGCCCACCCTGTCCGCCCAAACGGCGTGCCCGTGCCCGGACCACAGCGGCACGACCGGGAGATCCCGGAGCAACTGGTTCTCCACCAGCCGGTAGACCTCGCCGCTCTCGCCTGCTTCGGTCTCCTCGGCCGATTTCAGCAGGTCGGCGAACCCGTCGCTCTGATATCCGGTCGCCTTCGCGAGCTCGGCCAGCACCTCCTGCGGGCTCGGCGTCATCAGGGCCACGTCGATCGCGAACGGTCCCTGTCCGGGCTCCGCGGCGAGCGGGACGCCGACCGCCGCGCCGACCTGCTCCGCGAGCGGACGCAGCCAGCTCGCCTGCGACTGTCCGAAGTGGACGGGTGTGGCCGGGAACTCCGCCTGGGACAGCAGGGATTTTCCGGCCTCGGCGTCGAACGTGCAGGGACGGCAGGTGCTGCTGCGCTCACCCGGCGCGACGGCGGGCGGCAGCAGCGATTTCGCCGGGTCCACCTGCTTGCCGAGGACGCCGGCCTCCAGCGCCGCGCGGTCGATCCCGAGCGCGAAGCCGTGCCGGACGGTCGCGTCGGAGAAGTGCTGTGCGGTCAGGGGAAACCCGAGGTAGGCGACGGTGGGCAGGGCCCACATCACGTGCCGCCGCGCGAAATCGGCGTGCATGGCTTCGTGGCGATCGCCGGGGACGAAGGTGGAGAGGTCGAGTTTCCCGGCCTTGACCTCGTCGTACTGCGCCGCCGCGTCGCCGGTCTTGAGTTCGATCACGCGCGCCTTGCCCGGCGCGTCCGCCACGCGGATCAGTTTGCCGCCCGACGGCTGCCACGGGCCGTCCAGCCGGAACGGCCCGTTGCCGACGGGACGCTGCGCGAAACCGGTCCAATCACGGGAAGTCAGTGCCGACGCGGGCAACGGGACCAGCGCGGGCGAGGAGAGCAGGGCGGGAACCTGACCGGACGCCCGGTCGAGCACGAGCCGGATGGTCAGCGGATCCGGTGCGGTGATCTCCTTGGCCCGCAAGAGATCCTTGATCACCCGCGACGCCTGCCACTGTTCCGCGCCGATCGTCTTCCAGGTGTCCACATAGGACTGCGCCGTCACCGGGGTGCCATCGTGGAACTTCCCGCCGTCCTTGAGCTTCACCGTCCACGTGATCCGATCGGAGCTGGTGAACGCTTCGGCCGCCCGCGGCGTCGACCTCCCCGTCGCCGGGTCGTAATCGGCCAGCGGCGTCCACAGCGCGCCGGCGAGCATCCGCCCGGACTGGTCGCGGACGTCCGCGGGCAGCAGGGTCGCCGGGGCGGCCAGGCCCACGCGAAGAACGTCCGGTGCGGGCGGTTCGCCGGATTCCGAGCAGCCCGCCGCGACCAGGGCGGCGGCCAGGAGTGGGACCAGAAGACGCAAGCGCATGAGGATGTCATAGCAGTCCCGCACCGAGCAGTCCCACAGACCAATGGCGGTTGTGCGGGCAAAGTGGCGATCATAAGGTGCAGGGACCAGCCTGGGAGGTTTCTGTGCGAGGAAACTGGTTGCTCCGTTCGTGCTTGGCGCTCGCCACGGTCACCGCGACCCTGATCGCCACCGGTCTGCCCGCAGCGGCCTGCGGCGAGGAGGACAAACCGGCCGGCGAGAAGGTCCGGGTCGTGGGTGCCCCCGGCGCGGTGAAGAACGTCAAGGCCGTCGGCAACGTGCCCGACGCGCAAGGCGCCATCGCCATGGGGTTCCTGCAGTACGGCAAACGTGACGTCATGGCGGTTTCCGGCGAGTTCGGCCTGAAGGTCTACGACCTCACGAAGAACCCCGCCGCGCCGAAGCTGATCGGTGAAGTCAGCCTTCCCGGTCTGTGGGAGACCGAGGACACCGAGGTCGACGTCAAGCGCAAGCTCGTCTTCCTCGCGCGCGACCCGCGGGCCTACGGCGGTACCACGCAGACCGGCGAGTCCGGTATCTACATCATCGACCTGAAGAACCCGGACAAACCGGCCATCCTCAGCTATACCAAGGTGCCCGCCGGCCACACGACCAGCTGCGTCGACGACTGCCGGTATCTGTGGACCGGCGGTCCCGCGAAGGCCGCGAACCAGCCCGCGGAGTGGGGCGGCCGCCCGATCTGGGTGACCGACATCCGCGACCCGCGCAACCCCAAGACGTTCCCGAACCCGATCGAACTCGCGCGCAACGACGGCAAGACCGACTACGTGCACGACGTCCAGGTCGACGCCGAGGGCGTGGCGTGGGTGTCCGGACGAGGCGGCGTCCGCGGTTACTGGACCAACGGCCACCACCGCGATCCCGTGCGGGGGAAGGTCCGCCGCGCGACCGCGTTCGACCCGGTGCCCTACGCGGGCGGCGGGATCGAGGAGACGGCGGCGCCGTCGAAGTTCATGCACAACAGCTTCCACCCGGCGGGACACCGCTCGGCCGACGGCGCCGACGCGAACCGCTGGCACGGCCGAGACCTGATCTATGCCACCGAAGAAAGCTTCCTCGACGGCTGCGCCGGTGACGGCGTGCTGACGATCTCGTCGCTGAAGAACTCGTACAACGGCGAGGGCTGGCGCTCGACGCCGGAGAAGCCGTTCCGCCTCGAGTCCGTCGGCACCTGGAGCGTCGCCGGGCAGGAAGGCAGCGACCCGGCGTCGGGTGACTGCTCCGCGCACTACTTCGACATCCGCGGCAAGGTCCTCGTGCAGTCGTTCTACGCGCAGGGCACGCGATTCCTCGACGTCAGCGACCCGACCGACCCGAAGCAGATCGCCTACTTCCGCCCGGCGGACGCCAGCGCGTGGGCGCCCTACTGGCACAAAGGTTACGTCTATGTCGCCGACAACACTCGCGGAATCGACATCCTGAAGCTCACCGCCTGAGGGAAGATGTTCCCCATGCGCACCATGGGGAAGACGTGGGGGATCACGGCCGCGGTCGTCCTGATCGCGGCCTGTGCCCCGGCAGCGCCGGAGGAAATGGCCGTCCGCACCGATCCGGCGCCGGTCGCCGAGGACTTCCCCGACGTCGGCGAGATCGTCGAGGCGTCCTGGGTCGAGGAGAGGATGGGCACCTCCGAGGGCCGGATCGAGGCACCCGGGCCGTCCGACCTCCGGCTGTCCGCCGTGGTGAAGCTTCGGCCCGCGGCCGTGTCGAAGGTGATCAGCGATCTCAAGTGCGAAGCCGGGGTCCCGGAGGTGCCGAAACAGCTGAAGGGGCTTCTGACACCCGGCGTGGCATGGCTCTCCTGCGAGCTGCCCACGACCACCAAGTCGCGGACCGCTTTCGTGGTCGACGGCTCCGAACAGGCCTTCTTGAGGTCGACGACGATGTAGCGGGCTGAGTTCGCGAACGGGGGGAACGATGTCGGCCGAGGTGGGGAACGATCCTGCGGGTGAGCACGCGTCCGGTCACTTCGGATTCTCCGATGTGGCGGTGATCGCGGCCGGTGCGGTGTCCGGTGCTGTCGGCGCCTACGCCTACTACAGCGAGCCGCTTCGGCCACTGGCGCACAGCTTCACCCTTTGGATCGTGCTGATCGTCGCCGTCGTCCCCGGGATGCCGAGGCGTCGGGCAGTGGTTCGAGCGGTTTGCGCGCTGATCGCGGCGGTACTCGCGTTCTATCTCGGCAAGGCGGTGATGTACGGCGTCAAGTACGCGGGCATGCCCTACCGGATCGACCTGCCGACGCTCGTACTGTGGTGTGGTCTGGCTGTTGCCGGTGGCCTCGTCGCCGGACTCGTGCTCGATGCCGTCGGGCGGACCGACCGGCGCGGCACCGTGGCCACCGCGGCGGTCGTGGGTCTGCTGGTCGCCGACCTCGTCCGGCGGTCCGACCGGTCCGGAGTCGGAACCTTGGCGGTCGTGACGGCCCTCGCGATCGCCTTCGTGGCTTGGCGGGGAATCCGCTCGCGCCGGCAGGCCGCCCAGGTCGCCTTGGCCGCTCTGCCGATGGGACTTGCCGGTCTCGTGGTCGTGTCAGCGCCGGACTTCTTCGAGGGCTTGTTCGGCAACCTCAGTTTTTGAGCTTCGGGTTCCAAGCCGTCAGCGTCAGCTTGCCCGTGGTCCCGAGGTCGGTGTCGACCGTGATCCGCTGCTCCGGGTCACCCTTCGCGGCCGCGACCGTCACGTAGGCGCCCGCTTCCGGCGAACCCACGGTGACGGTGTTCGACCACGAGACGACCGAGAGCAGTGTCCCGCCGGGCTGAACCGTCTGCGCGCTGACACCGGGATCGATCGCCATGTACGACGTCCCGTGCTCGACCTCGACCGCCATCGGCCGCTTTTCCTTGTCCAGCAAGCGGACTTCGGGATAGCCGGTGAGCGTGCGCGGTGTCGTGCCGCAGTTGGTGAGGGTGAGCACGATCGCGCGATGGCCCAGCGCGGCCTCGACCGGCCCGGATTTCACCGTCACCCCGGTGCCGAGACAGCCCGCCGGTTCGACGGTGCCCGGCACCGGCGTGGGCACGGGCTGAGGGACCGGCGCCGGGGGCGGGGGCTCAGTGCACCCCGCCACGAAGAGCAGTAGTCCGCCCAGCAACCCCAGTTTTCCCAGCACGCCGGAACCCTATCGATGTCCGTGAAGGCCTCCTTCACTACCGTCAGGGTAGGCAAGGAGGCCTTCACGGACACGCCATGGTTTGCCTTACCCCTCAAGAAGCCAGCAACTCCTGTAACTCGCGGATGGCGTTGGCCAGTTCGGTCGCGAACAGCTCCATCTCGTGTGCCACGTGCTTCGGCGTGCACAGGTACAGATTCAACGACTCCGGCAGCAGCACGTACGCGACACCGATGCACTGCGGGCTGGTCGACCCGAAGCCGAAGTACTGGATGTTCACCGACGGCGCCGAGCTCGTGCTCAGGTAGTCGTCGCGCATCTTCAACCAGCCGGGTGACGAGTACAGCGCCGGAGAGTCCTCGACGCCGCGCCGCTTCTGGATCAGCTGCAGCTCCCACAGGTGCTGCTCCGGCGCGTCACCCGCCTGACACTCCTTCGCCCGCGTGACGTGCTTCGCGGCCGCCGCGCGGAAGGCCGCCTGACGCGTCTGCCGGTCGGCCTGCGGGTCGTCCATCACCTGGACGAACCACTGCACCTCGGGCGTCACCACGCGCATCGCTTCGGTGCGCCCATTCTGGTACTGCCGCGTCGCGATCGACTCGTACGTCGCGCCGGTGATCCCCTTCGCCCGCTTGTGCGCAAGCTGGTACGCCATCTGCGCGAAGGCGTCCGGGGACATCCCCAGCTCCTTCGCCCGCTTCGCGCCGAAGTCGGTGAAGGACACCGTCTTCGTAGCGGTCGCCTCGGCGTACTCGGCGAAGGACGCGGCAGCGGCGCGGGCGTCCTCGCGCAGCGCCTCACCCAGGACGAACTCGATGAGCTCGGACGCCGGGACGCCGTCGGCGGGCGGCCGCTCCAGCCGCGTTCCGCTCAGCAGCGCGTCGGTGAACCCGAGGATCGTGGTCCCGTCCAGTTCACAGTGCTCGACGTTGATCCCCGCCGTGCCGTCCTCGAAGACGATCAGCGAAACGGCCTTGTCGAACCAGCGGTTCCCGCTGTCGCCGTGCAGCAGGTTGTCGCACGCCTCCTGCGTGTTCGCCGGCGTGAAATCCTCCAGGCACAGGCAGAACAACGCCGTCTCGATGTCGTCGAGCGCGGCCGCGTTCCCGGCGGCGAGCAGCGCTTCCCGCGTCGCCGCCCACTCCGCCCTGGCCTTGGTGGTGAAATGCCCGGCGGCGGTCCGCGGGTCTTCGATGAAGTTCCCCGACTTGACGATCACCTGCAGGCCCGCGACCAGCTGTTCGGGGGAGTACGGGCGGCCGTCCGGCGCGATGACGTCCATCCGGAACGGGGTGTCGCGGTGGAAGACCACGATATGCCGCGCCCTCGACGGCCCCGGCCAGTCCTCGCGGTACGGCGTGCGCGCGGTGTCCTGCACGGCGCCGGGGATCCGCGTCGCCGAGAACAGGTACTTGTGCTGCACCATCGACTGCGGCTGCCCGCGCAGCACGATCGGCGGCACCAGTTCCTCGTCGAGCTTCAGCTTGTAGTCCACCGCCGACGCCGCCAGTTCGGCCGCGCGCTCGAGCTGTCCCAGCGGGGATTCGGTGAACAGGAAGAAGAAGTTCGCGTTGAGCGCGATCCGGTCGCGGCGGCCGAGGTAGCGGTACGGCCAGAAGGTGTCGAGCCAGCTGCGGACGCCTTCCCGCTTGTCGTAGGCCTCGAGCGCGCTCTGCAGTTCGTGCGCCGGGCTTCCTGCCGCGAGGAACTCGGCGACGGCGCCTTCGGTCTCCGCGAGCTCCCCGGGGGTGAGCAGCGGCGAGCACCACTCGAGAAACCGGCGGCAGGTGTCGTCCAGGCTGGGGACGGGGACCCGCGGCAGGATGTCCTCGTTGCCGAACGTGCGGGTGGACGGTTCCGGACTGCTCACGATCATCCTTGATCTCGAAGGGGAAGGGCGTTCAGCGCGGAGGCGAGCTCGCCCGCCGCGCCGTTCGGCCGGGAGACGAACAGCCGCGCGTACAGCCGGCCGTCGGCTTCCAGCCCACGCGGGTCGACGCCCGCGACGGAAAGATTGTCCAAGATCTGCGACTGTTCCTCAGCCGAAGCGAATCTCCGCTGCCGGAAGAGGCCGTCGACCCCGGTCGTCTCGTACTCGAATTCGGCGAGGCTCTCGGCGACCGGCCCATAGGAGAACATCCGGAGGACGAAATGCGCCATCCACGGCCGGTTTTCCCGCGCGATCCGGACGAGGGTCTTCTCGGTGACGTAACCGACGCAGCCGGTCGAGATGACGATGTCGACGTCGGCCAGCAGCGCGCGCTGCTCCTCTGTCGGGTCTTCGCTCTCCAGATCCGCGTGGATCGCGTCGTCGATGAAGCCCGCGGCGAGCGCGTAGTCCAATGCGGGCGCGGAGGCGTCGAGGCCGATGAAGCGGACACCGTCGCCGACGGCGAGCTTCTCGACCATCCGGCGATCGCGCGCGATCAGCTCGTCCCGGCTCAGCGACTCGCCGTCCCGGTAGTGGTCGTACAGCCGGTCCATCGAGATGTCACAGCGATGCAGCGCCGCGTTGACGCCGTAGGAACAGCCGAGGTCGAGCACCGTCGGGACCTTGACGTCGGCCTCCGCGCGGTACTCGTCGATCAGTCTCGCGAAGTACGCCTTGGCCTGCTGGGGGATGTCGTAGTCCAGTCTGCGCAAGGTGCCGAAGAACGCGCGAGGATCGGGCTCGGTGTAGATGTCGTCGAAATTGATCTTGCCGGTCGAATCCAAAGGCACGGCCATGCTCCTGACTTAGTCGAGCAGCTGATCGCCCCGGACCGCCGCGGAAGCGACGTGTTCCGGCAGGACCCGGCCGAACAGCTGTCTCGTCCGTTCCGGACTGCCGATGACCCCAGGGCGCTCGCTGTACGCGAAGATCGCGGAATGGCGGGCGACTGCCCCTTGAACCCTACTCACCCGGTGCAGCGCGAAGCGTCCGCGAAACAGCTGAAGATCGCCAGGACGCAGAGTGAGCCGCTTGATCAGATGATCACGTTCGCCCGCCAGCACGGCGCGGACGTCGTCGAAGTTCTCCGCCGTTTCGGAGCGGATGTTCGGGCAGTATTCGAAGACTCCGCCGTCGGCCGCCTCCTGGGTGAGCATGCTGACCGTGTACTCGTTGGTGTCGAAATGCCACGGATGTGAGCGGCCCGGCTCGATCACGTTGAGCACCAGGCCGGACAGCGGATCGGCGAGTTCGTGCAGCTCGGGGAGTTCGAAGCAGTCGGCGACGAACCGCTGGAACTCACGGCTCGAGTACAGCTGCTGGATCACCGCGGTCGCCGGGATCCGGTCGCGCGCCACGAAGGCGTTGCCGCGTTCCATGATCGTGCGGCCGGGGTGGTCTTCCGGCAGCGGAGTGTCGATGGCGATGTTGTAGGCGTTGACGCGTTCGACCTTCGCGTACGCCTCCGGAGCGATCTTCGCGCCTTCGTCGCGAAGGACGTCACGCAACTCCGGACGGATGAAGTCGGCCAGCACACTGCAGCCCGTTTCCCGCAGTTCGGCGCGGGTCCGGGAAACGATTTCGCGCCACGCGGGGCTTCCCGGCTCGGACAACGGATAGCGGGCGGTATCGGCCACCTGGACTGCGCTCGCGGTCATCGACGTCCTCTCGGCTGCCCGGAAGTGAGTCTCGGGTTTAGCACAGAAAACGCCCGCGAACCCCGCGCCTTGTGAGCGGTGCCACACGGAACGTGACGGCCCCCTTGCCCGCGGTCGTACGCGGGTAAGGGGGCCGTCAATGACTTTTCGTCAGCTGGTGACAAGCGGCAACAGCGGCCGCCGCACCGCCGTCGCGACGCCGTCGGATGCCTGGGCCGCGGCGATCCGCTCGGCCGTCGGCGTGCCGTACTCCGTGGTCCGCTGCCGCAGCGGACGGCCCAGCGGTTCGACCATCGCGCGCATGTCGCTGATCGTCTTGTACGACCCGTTGGCCGCCCCCGCCATCCGGCTGATCGTCTCCTCCATCAGCGTCCCGCCGATGTCGTTGACCCCGCCCTGGAGCACCGCGCGGCTGCCTTCCTCACCGAGTTTCACCCACGAACTCTGGATGTTGTCGATCATCCCGTGCAGCAACAGCCGGGACAGCGCGTGCACCGCGCGGTTCTCGCGCAGCGTCGTCCCGGCCCTGGCGAGCCCGGCGAGGTAGATCGGGGAACTCTGGTGGATGAACGGCAGCAGCACGAATTCGCTGAAGCCCCGCCGTCCGTTGCGCTCCAGGCCCTCCCGCTGCAGCTTCGCCAGCAGCTTCAGGTGCCCGACCCAGTGCGCCGGCGTGTCGACGTGGCCGTACATCATCGTCGACGTCGTGGTGATGCCGAGTTTGTGCGCGGTGGTGACGACGTTGATCCATTCCGACGTCGGCAGCTTGCCCTTCGTCAGCACCCAGCGGACGTCGTCGTCGAGGATCTCCGCGGCCGTGCCCGGCAGCGAGTCGACGCCGGCCTCCTTCGCGCGCGCCAGCCAGTCCTCGATCGAGAGGTTCGTCCGCGAAGCGCCGTTGACGACCTCCATCGGCGAATACGAGTGCAGGTGGATGTCCGGCTGACGGCGTTTCACCTCCGCCGCGAGGTCGAAGTACGCGGTGCCCGGCAGATCCGGGTGGATGCCGCCCTGCATGCAGATCTCGGTCGCGCCCGCGGCCCACGCCTCGTCGACCCGGTCGCCGACCTGCTCCAGCGAGAGCGTGTACGCGTCCGCGTCGGTGCGCCGCTGGGCGAACGCGCAGAACCGGCAGCCGGTGTAACAGACGTTGGTGAAGTTGATGTTCCGCGTGACGACGAAGGTGACGTCGTCGCCGTTCACCTCGCGACGCAGGTCGTCGGCGATCTTGGTGAAGGCGTCAAGCTCCGGCCCGTCGGCGTGCAGCAGAGCCAGAGCCTCGTCGTCCGAAAGCCCGGCGGGGTTCTTTTCCGCGCTGCGCAAGGCATCCCGGATATCGAGGTCGAACCGCTGCGGCGCGGTCTTGATATTGCCCTTGATCTCGGCCCAGTCGCCGTAGACCGAGTCGAAGTCGCTGCGGCGGTCTTCCGTGCGCCCGACGGTGTCGACCTCGACGTGCAGATCGGTACGCCCGGCCTCCTTCCAGCCGCCGTCCGGCTCCTGCCACGGGATGCCCACCGGGATCGCCTCTTCGATGGCGAGCCCGGTCTCGGTGTCGGTCAGCGGCGCGAGATGCGCGTTCATCCGCGGGTCCAGCCACGGCTCGCCGGCCTTGACGTACTCCGGGTAGATCGGCAACCGCTCGCGCACGGTGAAGCCGAGCGCCTCGGTGCGGCGTTTGAGCTCGTCGATCTGCGGCCACGCGCGTTCGGGGTTCACGTGGTCGGGGGTCAGCGGCGAGACGCCGCCCCAGTCGTCGATACCCGCGTTCAGCATCAGTTCGTACTGCTGGCCGATCAGGTTCGGCGGCGCCTGGATCCGCATCCGCGGCCCGAGCACGAGACGCGCGACGGCGATGGTCGCGGCGAGTTCTTCGAGATCGGCGTCCGGGGTCGCGCGCATCTTCGTGTCCGGCTTCGCGCGGAAGTTCTGGACGATGACCTCTTGAATGCCGCCGTAGGTCTTCGCGACCTTGCGGATCGCGAACAGCGAGTCGGCGCGTTCCTCGAAGTTCTCGCCGATGCCGATCAGGATCCCCGTGGTGAACGGCACCGAACTGCGTCCTGCGTCCTCCAGCACCCGCAGGCGCACGTCGGGGTCCTTGTCGGGCGAGCCGTAGTGCGGGCCGCCCTTCTCCGTGTACAGCCGCTTCGCCGTCGTCTCCAGCATCATGCCCATGGACGCCGAAACCGGCTTGAGCCGCTGGAAGTCCTGCCAGCTCAGCACGCCCGGGTTGAGGTGCGGGAGGACACCCGTCTCCTCGAGAACCCGGATCGCCATCGCCCGGACGTAGGACAGCGTGTCGTCGTAGCCGTGCGCGTCGAGCCAGTCCTTCGCCGCCTTCCAGCGGTCTTCCGGACGGTCGCCGAGGGTGAACAGCGCTTCCTTGACCCCCATTTCGGCACCCTTGCGGGCGATGTCGAGGACCTCGTCGGGGGAGAGGAACGGCGATTCGACGCGGCCGGGGACGGTCGCGAAGGTGCAGTAGCCGCATCGGTCCCGGCACAGCCGGGTCAGCGGGATGAACACCGAACGGCTGTAGGTGACCACGCCCGGACGGCCTGCCGCGACGAGTCCGGCGTCGCGGACCCGGGAGGCGTGCTCGGACAGCGTCTTGAGATCGTCGCCGCGCGCCTGGAGCAGGATCGAGGCCTCGGTGAGGTCGAGGGTCTTCCCGTCGCGCGCCCTGGCGAGTGCCCGGCGCATCGCCGAGGTGGTGGGGGCGTTCGCGTCAGCAGGGGATGCCATTCCCGCACGCTATGGCCGGACCCGCTCCACCTGCCAGTGTGCATCCCGCCACCGCGTCACCCACGTGGGTGTGATCACTGTTCTCGCTGGTCAGGGCGCGATCTTGGTTGCCGATCGATGGGTCGGAGTGTATTACCTAAAGTGTGGCTTCGGTGATCGGCAAGAAGGTCGGCGGGCGGACGTACTACTACCTCGTCACCTCCGCGCGGGTCGACGGCGAGCCGAGGGTCGTGTCGCAGCGCTACCTCGGGACGGCCGAAGAGATCGGGCGCGCGATGGAGGGCGATGTCTCCGCCCCCGGCGAAGCGCGTCACCGGACCTTCGGTGACGTCGCAGCGGTGTGGGCCACGCTGCGACGGCTTGACTTCGTGCGCCGGGTCGACGAAGCCGTCGGAGCCCAGCGCGCCGCGACCACTCTCGGGACGCATCTCGCGCTCGCCGTTCTGCACCGGGCGACAGCGCCCGAAACGCAGTTGGCCGACTGGTGGCGTGAGTCCGTCGCCCGGGAATTCATCCAGGCAGACCTTCCGAATCACTGGCGGGCGCTGCACCGTCTCACCGGCGAACGGATCGCCAGGATCGAGACCGCCGTCGCCGACGCGGTGCTCTCCTGGCTGGGGACGGGCGACGCCGCGCTCGCCGTGGACGTCGCGCAGTTCGCCACCTTCACCACGGCAGACCCCTGCCGCTGCGAACTCGCCGGACTCGGCCTGGTGGTGACCAAGGACGGCGCGATCCCGCTGGCGTCACACGTGTACCCGCGGGAAGAGGCGCCGCCGTTCGCCGCGCTCGCCGAGCGACTCCGCTCGCTGTACCCCGTCACGCTGGTCTTCACCGCCGGCCAGGCCGCGCAACTGGACCTCGGACGGCACTTCGTCGGCGCGCTGCCTCTTTCGGAGCATCCGGAGCTGTTGGCGAAACCGCCGTCCGCGCGCAAGCCCGTCGACCCGGAGCGCTTCGCCGGGCTGACCGCTCTCGACACCAGAGCCGTGGTCGCGGGCGTGCGGCGGCGAGTGATCCTGACCCATTCGGAGACCCTGCACAACGCGCAGGCCCGCGCGTTCGGCGAGGAACTGGGCACCGCGACGCGGGAACTCGCCGGCCTCGACGCCGCACTCGCGTCGGGCGTCCACCGGGGTGACCGCGGCCAGGTGAACGCCGAAATCGCGCGGATCACCCGCGGCCGCCGCGTCGAACGGGTGCTCTCCCCTTCCCTGACGGGGACGAAGCCGGGGGAGATCCGGCTGACCTGGAAGGTCGACGATGCCGCCGTGTCGCGGCTGCACGACGAGTTCTTCGGCAAGCAGGTGCTGGTCACCGACCACGACTGGCCGGTGTCCGAAGTCGTCACCGCGTACCGGGCCCGGACCCACCTCGACTCGACGTTCCGCTGGCTGACCGGTCCCGCCGTCACCGGCCCGGCCCCGCGCTGGGAGTGGACGCCGCATCGGATCGCGGTGCACACCCTGGTCACGGTGCTCGCGTCCACGGTCACCCACCTCATGCGGCGCGAGGCCGACCGGGCCGGGATGAACCTGTCGGTCCGTGAGCTGATGGACAGCCTCGCGGGGATAGGGGAGACGGTGCTGCGGTATCCGTCCACCGGCGGCCGCCCTCGGACGCGGCGCCTGCTGACCGAGCGGAGCCCGGAACAGCAGGCGCTCTTCGACCTCTTCGGTCTTAGCTCTCTCGGTGAATATGAAGCGCGGAGAAGCTCTGCACCACCGGCATCAACTCGATGACGTTGATGTTCACGTGCTCCGGCTGCGAAGCCGCCCAGAAGACGGACTCGGCGACGTCGGCGGCCGTCAGCGGCGTCGTGCCCTTGTAGACGTTGTCGGCCTTGCTCTGATCACCCTCGAACCGGACGACGGAGAACTCCGTGCCGCCGACCAGGCCCGGCTCGACGTTGGTCACCCGGACGCCGGTGCCCTGCAGGTCCGCGCGCAGGTTCAGGCTGAACTGGTGGACGAACGCCTTGGTCGCCCCATAGGCGTTGCCACCGGGATAGGGGTAGGAGCCCGCGACCGACCCGATGTTGATCACGTGTCCGCGGCCGCGCTCGACCATGCCGGGCAGCAACGCGCGGGTGAGGTGCGCGAGCCCCCTGATGTTCGTGTCGATCATCTGGTCCCAGTCGTCGAGCTTCGCCCGATGGGCGGGTTCGAGTCCTTTCGCGAGGCCGGCGTTGTTGACCAGCAGGTCGACTTCGGCGAATTCGGCGGGCAGCGTGCCGGGGAGCGCGGCCACCGCGTCGGCGTCCCGGACGTCGAGCTCGAAGGGGAGGACGTTCTCGCCCAGCTCGACGGCCAGCTTGTCGAGCCGGTCCTTACTCCGCGCGGCCGCGACGACCTTGGCGCCGTCGGCGGCGAACCGGCGGACGATCTCGACGCCGAATCCGGCGCTGGCACCGGTCACGAAAACGGTCTTCTGGGACATGGAAGGCATCACTCGATCTCTTTCAAGAACTGTGCGAACACGGTGTTGAACTCGGCCTCGCGCTCCAGGTTAGGCATGTGAGCGGCGCCCTCGATCACCGCCAGGGTGGAGCCGGGGATGAGGTCGTGCATGAGCTCGGCGTCCGCGACCGGCGTGAACTCGTCCTCAGTCCCGACGACGACCAGGGCCGGCACTTCTACGCGAGTGAGGCTGTCCCGGTAGTCCGGACGCTCGGCGCGCCCCCTGAGTGCGGCCGCCGCTCCTTCCTTGGGCGTCGTGCGCATCATCCCCAGGACGTGCGCCGCCACGTCCGGCATCGTGCGGACGTTCTCCGGGGAGACCATCTTCGTCAGGACTTCCTCCGCGTACGGGTTCAGTCCCTCCGCGAGGATCCGGTCCGCCATCTCGTTGCGGACGCGTTTGCCCTCTTCTGTCTCTTCCTGGGGAGAGGTGTCGGCGAGCAGGAGCCCGGCGACGCGGTCGGGGTAGGTGCGGTGGAACTCCATGACGATCTGCCCGCCCATGGAGAGGCCGCCGAGGACGAAGCGCCCGAGGCCGAGTCGATCCGCGAGACGCGCGATGTCCTTGGCGAAGACGTCGAGCCCGGTCTTGCCCGGGACCACCGTTGTCTCGCCGTACCCGCGGAGGTCCGCTGTGATGACCCGGTAACCCTCCTGACTGAAGCGCTCGGCCTGGGGACGCCACATCGAACGGTTGAAGGGGTGGCCGTGGACGAGGACGACGGGCAACCCGGTGCCGAGGTCGTCGTAGGCGACGGAGATGCCGTCGAGTTCCGCAGTGCTCATGAGCCCGACGCTAATCGGAGCAATCATCAGGATCAATACGGTGCAATGTACTCGGAGCAATATTCTTCGCCGGAAGTTCGCCGGGTGGTTCCCCGGCCGCCTGTGGGGCGATCGCCGGCTTCGACCCTGTATATGGCCTCTGACCTGCGTAAACGCCGTTAAGGTACCCCCCTGTTTTCGGGGGTTTCCGGACGTGTAATCTTCTCTTCGTCGCCAGGGAGACCGGGTGGCCGACCGGGACACGAACCAAGCTCTCGCTCAGTGCGATTGAGTGGGTGTCTCACCAAAAACTGCTAGGAATGACTGCTTCGGATAAGGCCGTGTGACTGCGGTGCGATCTGGGGTGTGTTGCTTGAGAACTCAACAGTGTGCTAGTGAACTAAGCCAGTAGAGCTTATGTTTTTTGAACCTCGTTTTGGGGTTCCTTTGAGAGCATTAGATTGCCTCGATCAAATTTGACATTGTTGGAGAGTTTGATCCTGGCTCAGGACGAACGCTG
>NZ_JBWKEB010000023.1:94586-105320 GCF_056435665.1 Amycolatopsis sp. NPDC043887 | reverse complement strand
CAATCCGGCTGGAAAGTCCGCATGACCAACGGGCGGCCCGAATTCATCCCGCCCCAATACCTCGACCCGCTACAGAAGCCCCGCCGCTGAAGCCCCGAGGAGCCCGCCGACCCCACCGGCGACGGGCCCCTCGGCATGCCCACGTTCAGTTGAACCAGGTACCGAACATCGAACTCTGCGACCGACCGCCAGGCGCTTCCCGAGATCGACAGCTTGCGCTTCGGTGAGCAGGCAGATGTAGTCGGTGACGGCCCTGCGCACCGGGCCGCCTTGTTGTCATCGAAGGTCCCTTTCGCCTCATCGTCACGCTTGATGTCGCGGTAGATCACGCGGAGCTGGATGGGGATCTTCGGGCTGTTCGGCGACTACTCCAGACACATGAGCAACCGGTCGAAGAGCGAACCGATGCTCCTCTTCTGACCTTCCTGCTGGATGGCCAGCGGCGGCCTGTCGATCACGTAGAACCACGTGAGCTCCTTCAGCGCGGCCACCCGGTACTGACACTCTTCATCGACTTCGACGTAGGGGGCTTCGTCCACGAGCCGGACCGCGTCCACGACGCCTGGGCCGACGATCGCGTCGATCTGCTCCCGGAAGCGATATTCGTTGAAACCGTTGATCTTCTTCAACCGTCGGCGACCATGCTTGAGTATGCGGTTGTCGTCGATCGCGAGATTGCGCAAAGGGATCAGCCCGGCCCGGAAGTAGTCCTCGAGGTCGTGCGTCGCGTAGCTGATGTCGTCGGCCCAGTCAATCAGTATCGCGTTCGCGGATCTCAACTCACCGCGGCTGAAGTCTCTCGCCCACTCGAAGTCCTTCCGTTCAGTCTGATAGGCGCCCCATTTGTCAGCCGATCCACGGCTCCTGTCTAACAGCCACCGAGATCGTCGGCGAACCGCACGCCCGAGGATCGGTACGACGCGGCCCGTTCGGTGGCGGCCTGCGGCGTCAGGACCTCGTTCTTCGCGTAGTAGACCCAGTCGACCTGCTCGAGGTAGGCACTCGTGCCGCCGCTGTGCTGCGTGAGATCGATGAACCACTGGTTGAAGTTCAGGGACATGTTCTGCCGCGGGTACACGTCGAACGGCCCGCTGCGGTCATGGTCGGCCACCAGTGCGCCGTCGATGTAGTACCGCACATGGCCGCCGGACACGGTCGCGACGACGGAATGCCAGCCGTCGATGCTGCGGCGCTGGCTGTCGCTCTTGTTCTCGGCGTACCACGGATCCGGCGTGTAGGTGTGCCAGCTGGTCTGGAAGTTCACCGGGCCCGCCTCGCCCCAGCCGCCGTTCGGCAGGTACTCCGAGAAGTCCAGCTCGCTGTAGATCGGGTCGTTGTCGTAGCGGAGCGGGCTGATGGTGAAGAACGTCTGGTTGATCCGGTCACCGTCCGGGCCTGACACCGGCGCGTCGGAGAAGCGGATCCGGGCCGCGTAGGTCCCCTCGAAGAACCGCCGGTCGGGTTGCATGATCTCGGTTTGCGTCGTGCCCGCGGGCGTGCCGTCGGTGGTGGAGGCGAGCTGCAGCACCTTGTCCCCGTCGGACGTCGGGAAGGTGATGCCCTCCGGAGCCCAGCGCGCACCGCCGACGCCGGGGCCGCCGGCGCCGGAACGCACCTGCCAGCCGTGCCGGCCGAGGAGCCCGTCGGTGTGCGAGCCGTAGTGGAAATCGTCGAACAGTGCCCCGCAAGCGGCCGCTCCGGCCGCGGCACCCGGCGCCACAGCCAGTGCGGCGACCGATAACGCCGCGACGGCGGCGGCGCGAAACTTCCCTGAGGTCGACATCGTCGTCTCCTTTACCACTGGTCAGTTTCTTTCACCGTCTCCCCGCGAAGTGGTAAAGTCAATAGGTCTAGACAACTTGTCCACCAGCCAATTCACGCTGACCACTGGGTAGGCTGTGGTCATGCGGCGAACAGAGGTCAAGGACCGGCTCCGCCAGCTCATCGAGCGGCGGCAGCCGGGTGAGGTCCTGCCTTCCGAACGCGCGCTGAGCAGTGAAATCGGCGTCTCGCGCCCCACCCTGCGAGCCGCGATAGACGAACTGGAGCGCGACGGGCTCGTGGTCCGCGAGCACGGCCGCGGCACCTTCACCGCTCCGCGCAAGATCTCCCAGGACCTCGTTCCCGCCACCGGCGGCGAGCAGTTCGCCCCACCCGCCGAGGGGCACTGGACCAGCCGGGTGATCGAGTTCTCCACCACGCCGGCGGGCGCCCGGCTCGGCAAGCGCCTCGAGGTCTCCCCCGGCCACACGCTGGTGGCCGTCACCCGCGTCCGCGTGGTCGAAGACGCGCCGATGGCGATCGAACGGATCCTGGTCCCCCGGGATCTCGTGCCGGACATCACGGCCGCGGGCTTCGAATCCGGTTCGTTCTACGAACTGCTCCGCACCCGGTACGAGGTCGTTCCCGCGACGGCCGTGCAGATCATCGAGCCGACCGTCACCGACCCCGACGAATCCGGCCTGCTCGGCGTCCCGCAGCATTCCCCCGCGCTGCTCTTCGAGCGCACCACCCGCGACGCGGGCGGCCGCGTGATCGAGTACACCCGCTCCCTCTACCGGGGCGACCGCTACCGGATCACCTCACATCTGAAGTTCGACCACACCTCCGGCTGACTCCGGCGCGCCGAGACCGTCCATCCGGGAGTCCGTGCGAGACTCCCGGGCGATGTACACCCCGTCCGATCTCGCCGACCTGCTCGAATGCGAGCACCGCAGCCTCCTGAACCAGGCGCTGGCCGCCGGCCTCCCGGGAGCGCCACGGCCGGGCTCCGGGCCGGATCAGCTGGCGGTCACGCACGGGCGCGCGCACGAGGCCGCGACGCTGGACAAGCTGCGCGGCGAACGGAGCGCCGTCGTCGAGATCGACGAACGCGACCCGATCGTCGCCGCGAAGGCCACCGAAGAGGCGCTACGGGCCGGCGCGCCGGTGATCTACCAGGCGGTTTTCCACGACGGCGAGTTCTCCGGCCGCGCCGACTTTCTGATGCGGGACGACGAAGGCCGCTACGAGGTCTATGACACGAAGCTGGCCAGGCACGCGAAGCCTGCCGCAGTCGTCCAGCTGACCGCGTACGCCGACGCGTTGCGCCGGGCGGGCTGGCCCGCCGGTCCTCGGATGCATCTGCTGCTGGGCGATCACAGCACGCGGTCGTTCCGCGTCGACGACTTCCTCCCGCTGGTAAACCGGCTCCGCGCCCGGCTGCGGAACCGGCCGCCGACCCTGCCGGTCCCGCTGTGGGCCGACGAGCGGCCCGCGTGCGGCGGCTGTTCCTACGCCGCGCACTGCGCGAGCGCCCGCGAGGCCGATCGCGATCTTTCGCTGGTCGCGGGGATGCGCGGCGACCAGCGGCGCAAACTCGTCGCCGCGGGCCTCGGCACCATCGACGCGCTCGCGGCCGCCGCTCCGGAAGACCGGCCGCGCGACATCTCGACGACGTCGTTCACCACGCTGCGCGCCCAGGCCGCGATCCAGGTAAGGCAGGACGCCACCGGGCAGATCGCCTACGAGGTCATCGATCCGGACACGCTGGCCGAACTCCCGCCACCCGCGCCCGGCGACGTGTTCTTCGACATGGAAGGCGACCCGTACGCCTTGGCGGGCGAGGGGCTCGAATACCTCTTCGGCGCCGTTACCGTCGAGGAGGGCACGAAGTTCACGCCGTTCTGGGCGCACAACCGGTCGCAGGAGAAACGGGCCTTCGAGGAGTTCGTCGACTTCGCCACCGCGAGGCTCACGGAGCATCCCGGTTCGCACGTCTACCACTACGCCCCGTACGAGGTCACCGCGATCAAGCGGCTCGCCGCCGTGCACGGGACCCGCGAGGACGCCGTCGACCACCTGCTGCGCAGCGGTGGTCTGGTGGACCTGTATTCCGTGGTGCGCAAGGCACTCCGGGTCTCGCAGCGGTCGTACTCCATCAAGTACCTCGAACCGCTCTACATGCCCGAGGCCCGCGACGGCGACGTCAAGACCGCGGTTTCGAGCATCGAGGCCTACGAGGAATACCTGACACTCACCGCCTCCGGCGAGACCGAACACGCGGACGAAGTGCTGCGCGGGATCGGCGACTACAACGAATACGACTGCGTCTCCACGTTGCGGCTCTTCGAGTTCCTCCACAAAGTCCGCGTGGAGGAAGGGATCGCGCTCGCCGAGCCGCCGGAAGAGTCCGATGTGGACGCTCTGCTCCGGCAAACCGAGGAGGACGTCGCCGCCCAGAAACGCGCCGAACGCGCCGCGCAGCTGGCCGCGCTGGTCGATCCGCTGCTGGACGGGCTTCCCGACGATCCGGCCGAGTTCACCGGAGAGGATCGCGCCCGCGCGCTGCTGGCCGCGTCCGTCGGCTACCACCGCCGCGAGACGAATCCGGCGTGGTGGGAGTACTTCCGCCAGCTGGCCGCCCCGCTCGGCGATCTGGAGACCGACAACGCCTGCACCGTCCCGGTCTCGTTGGAGGCCGGGAATTGGGTGCCGCCGTCGGGCCGGGTCCGGAAGGCGAAGCGCTCGCTCGTGCTTCGCTGCGACCCGGACCGGCCGCATCCCTTCGCCCCCGGCGACGACGTCCGCCTGCGGTACGGAGCGGCCGCGAGGGACGCCAAGGTCGTCTCGGCCACCGCCGTCGAGCTGACCCTGGAAGAGAGCTGTCCGCCCGACGAGACCACCGCCGACCGGCCGGTCGCGGTATTGCCCGGGAGCCCGGTCCGTCCCTCCCCCAAGGACGACGCGGTCGCGGATCTCGCCCGCCTCGTCGTCGACACGCTGCCGGTGCTGCCCGCCCATCCCGGCGTCGATCTCCTCCGGCGTACGACGCCGCGGCTGCGCGACGACCGGGGCTTGCCCGAACCCGGGCCGGACCTGGTGACCACGGTGATCGAGGCCGTCGAGGCGCTCGACGGCTCCACGCTCGCCGTCCAGGGCCCGCCCGGCGCGGGCAAGACGTACCTCGCGGGCAGGCTGATCGCGAAACTCGTGCGCGCGGGCAAGACGATCGCAGTCACGTCGACCAGTCACAAGGCCGTGGAGAACGTGCTGTCGGCCGCGCTCAAGAACGCGCCGGATCTGCCGTGCGCCAAACGCGCCAAGCGGACCCCGGATCCAGCCGCGCCGTGGGAGCAGCCGAAGACCAATCCCGCGCTGGTGAAATGGCGCGAGGAGCACGACACCGGACATCTGGTCGGCGGGACGGCTTGGACGTTCGCGAACGCCGCGATCCGGGAAGAGCCGTTCGACCTGCTGATCATCGACGAGGCGGGCCAGTTCGCCCTCGCCGACGCGCTCGCGGTGTCGATGTGCGCCAAGAATCTCCTGCTGCTGGGCGATCCGCAGCAGTTGCCGCAGGTCGTGCAGGGTACGCATCCCGCGGGCGCCGAAGCGTCCGCGCTCGGACACCTGATCGACGAGGCGGACATCATCCCGGCCGAGCTCGGGTACTTCCTCGACGAGACCCGCCGGATGCATCCGGCCGTCTGCGCGCCGGTGTCGCGGCTGTCCTACGCGGGCCGCCTGCACTCGCATCCCTCGGCGGCCGAGCGGTCGATCGACGGCGTCGAAGCGGGCCTGTACCTCGCCGAGGTCGACCACCACGGCAACACGACACGGTCGATCGAGGAGGCCGAGGCGGTCACCTCCCTCGTCGCCGAACTCCACGGCCGCGCCTGGACCGATCACGGCGAGCCCCGGCCGCTCGGCGACGAGGACATCCTGGTGGTGGCGCCGTACAACCTGCAGGCCAGGGTCGTGGCCCGCGCACTGGACCAGGCCGGGCACCCCGGCGTCAGGGTGGGCACCGTGGACCGGTTCCAGGGGCAGGAGGCGCCGGTGGTGATCACCACCATGACCTCGTCGTCGGCCGTCGATCTGCCGCGTGGCCTGGACTTCCTGCTCTCCCGCAACCGGCTCAACGTGGCGCTCTCACGGGCGCAGGCGCTCGCGATCGTGGTCTGCTCGCCGCAGCTGGTCGAAGCCGACATCCGCACGGTCGACCAGATGCGGCTGGTTTCGGGCATGCTCGGGTTGATGACCGAAGCCGTGCCGTGGCACGCAGGACGGAGTGGACGATGACCGAGAACAGCCCGGACAAGAAGCCGGAGATCCTCGACGCCGAGATCGTCGAAGAGACCCCGACCGCGCCGGTCGAGGTCCCGGAGCCGGATTACAGCGAGAGCGGCGTGCCCTCGTTCGACCACGTGCGGGACCGGATCGAGCAGCGCTACACGACGTCGCTGGGCTCGACCGAGCTCGCCGGGCTCGGCGGCAAGGAAGACGTCGCTTCGCTCGACAAGAAGATCGCCGACCGCGACAAGGCCGCCAAGGACAAGCTGGCCGAGATCCGCCGCGCGATGCGCGAGCAGTGAGCTAACCCCAGTGCGGTGAACCGGCCTTCACCGCGATTTCCCGCGCCTTCCGATAGTGCTCGGCGGCCGCTTCTCGCAGGCCGAGGGCGGTGGCCAGCTCGCCGAGGTAGTACGCGACCGGGCGGAGGGTGAGCATCCCGCTCCCGGCGCCGGCGATCTCCCCTTCGGCGGGCAGGAGTTCGGCGTACAGGCGTTCCATCGTCGTCCGGTCACCGAGTTCGAGCGCGACGACGGCGTGCAGACAGGTGCGTGCCTCGAACAGCAGGTCTCTTGGCGAATCCGGGATCGGGAGCACCGGGCGGCACCAGCTTTCGTAAGCGCCGTAGTCGTCTTCCAAAGCTTCCGGCGGCAAACCACGCTGGATCCGGTCGCAGTACAGCGCGAGCGCGAGGATCCCGTTGTCCACACCGGACATGGCCGTTCCCGCGAGACCCGCCGCCGCGGCGCGGTAGGCGGCCTCCCCACCGGGACCGGTCATCGCGGTCCGCATCGCGCGATACCACCGGGTGAACACGCCGACGAGCGGAAGACCGTATCGCTCGCCGAGTTCGTCCGCCGACGCGGCGTGCCGGTCCGCGGCGGCGAAATCCGCGAGCGCGCTCTTCGCCTGCAGGAGCACGAGGTGCCCGAGCACCTCGAACGTCACAAGTCCGTGCCGCGCGGCGAGGTCGACCAGTTCGGCGCCGATCGCGGCCCGCTCGGGGGCGAGACCGGCGCGGTCGAAGGACTGCAGGAACCGGGCGTTGAGCGCGAACGCCAGCAGAGCCGGATCTTCCAGCCGCCGGGCGAGCTCCTCGGCTTCCCGGGCCGCCTCGCGTGCCCGCGGTCCACCCGCGTTCCGCATCTCGACGGCGAGGGTCGCCAGCAGACGGCACCGCTCGGCCATGTGTTCGGCGGGCAAGGCGGCGAGGGTGCGCTCGACGGCTTCCGCGATCCGGGAAGCGAGTTCCCTGTCGTCGCTTTCGGTCCAGCTGGCGGGGACGTCGAAGGCACCGATCACCCGTGCGGTCAGCAGTGGATCGTCCAGCTTTTCGGCCAGTTCCAACGCTTCGGCCCGATGCTTCCGCGACTGGCCGAGCCCGCCGGCGACGGCCGAAGCGCGGGCCTTGCCCATGATCAGCTCCAGCCGCTTCGCCGTGTCGGAGGCGCCGGAGCGGTCGTACGCGTCGAGTGCGGCGTCCCAAAGGCGTGCCGCTTCCGTTGACGCGAAACGGTTCTCGGCCCGTTCGGCGGCGGCCTGCGCGTACCGCGCGGCACGGTCGTCGTGCTCCTCCGACAGGAGGAAGTGGTGCGCCAGGGCGTCGACCTCGTCCGGGCGGAGATCTTCCAGCGCCTCGGCGATCTCGCCGTGTTCGCGGGCGCGCCGTGAACGGGAGAGATCGTGGTAGAGCGTGTCCCGCACGAGCGCGTGCGCGAACCGGAACCGGCGCGGCGCCCGCTCGGTCAGGAATCCGCGCCGGACCGCGATCTCGGCGGCGTCGAGCGCGGTCTTCCCCACCAGGGTTTCGAGAACGTCCAGATCGACGTCCGTCCCGATCACCGCCGCCCGCCGCACCACGCCGCGGACGTCGTCCGGCAGCGCGTCCACCCGGTGGCGGACGACGTCGCGGACGCCCGGCGGCACCGCGTCCAAGGCGGCCACGCCTTCGGTGGCCAGCAGGCGGGCGAGTTCACGGACGAAGAACGCGTTCCCGCCGGTGCGCCGATGGAGTACCGCGGCGGTTTCCGGATCGATCTCTTCTCCGGTCGTGGCACGGACCAGGCCGGCGACCTCGGTCTCGGGCAGGCCGCCTAGATAGATCCGGGCAGGCTCGTGGCGAGCGGCCCTGGCGAGGAAGTCCGTCAGCCGGGCGGGTGGGTCGGTGCCGCGATAGGTCGCGATGATCGACACCGGTTCGGCCAGCACCGAGGTCAGCAGCGCCAAGGTCTCTTCGCCCGCCCAGTGCAGGTCGTCGAGGACGAGCAGGAGCGGCGCGGCAGCGGACAGATGAGCCGCGACGGCGCGATGCCACCGCCAGCGCGCGGCCAGTGGGTCTTCGGTCCCCGGCTCCGCCGTCGGCGCCGGGCCGTACCCGGCGTCGGCGAGCGTGGCCAGGATCCGGGTCCAGGCGTAGGCGGGCGGCGCGCCCTCGTCGTCGGGATCGCTTCCCCACGCCGTGGTCCAGCCTCGCGCGGCGAGACGTGCGGAGAACGCTTCGGCGAGCGCGGTCTTCCCCACCCCGGCGTCGCCGGAGACGAGCACCAGCCGAGACCGCGTCACGGCTTCTTCGAGCTCGGCCAGCTCCGCGTCGCGCCCGACCAGTGGCCGCTTGGCGATCTTGGGCGCGGACGGCTCCAGCCGAGGCGCTTGCGCGAGGATGTCGGCCTCCAGTTCCCGCAGGCCGGCGCCGGGATCGATGCCGAGTTCGTCGGCGAGGTGTTCGCGCGCCGTGCGCAACACCGCCAGCGCGTCACCCTGCCTCCCGGCGCGATAGAGCGCGAGCGCCAGAAGCCGGGAACCGTTCTCCCTCAGCGGATGCGCACGCACCAGCCCTTCCAGCCCCGGGATAGCCTCGGCGGCGCGCCCGAGCGCGAGGAGCGCTTCGGCACGGAGTTCTCCCGCCAGCGAACGGAGTTCGGTCAAGCGGGAGACTTCGCCGACGGCCCAGCCCTCCTCGGCGAATTCGGCGTACGCGGGGCCGCGCCAGAGCGCGAGCGCTGTGTCCACTTGCGACAGTGCCGCGTCCGGCCGCCGGGCGTCGAGCAGTTCACGGGCCGCTGCGACGGCGATCTCGAAGTCCCACGCGTCGACGGAATCGGCGCGCAGAGCGTAGCCGCGGGCGACCGTGACGAGCAGCCGCGCGGGCTCACGGGGCGCGCGATCCGGCTCGAGGGCGCGGCGCAGGGCACCGACGAACGTCTGGACGGCGCCGACCGCGCCCTCAGGCGGGCGTTCCCACAGGTCGTCGGCCAGGCGTTCCACCGGCACGACCCGGCCACGGGCGATCAGCAGCCTGGCCAGCACCGCGCGGTGCCGCGGGCCCTTGAGCCCGGCTTCGCCCCGCGCGTCCTCGGCCACGAGCGGACCGAGCACCCCGAACCGCATCGTCACCTCCTCGCTGCACCGACGGTGATCATCGTGCCCCGGCCGCTCGGTCGCCGCTGACCGGGTGCTGATTCGGGCCGGGGACGCTGGCGATCGTCACGGAACGACCAGGAAGGTACCCATGCGCATCACCGGATTCGACTACCAGCGCGTGCCCGTCGCGGACGGCGTTGCGGTCAACGTCGCCGTCGCCGGGACGGGCAGCCCGATCGTGCTGCTGCACGGTTTCCCCGAGACCCACCTCATGTGGCGGCACGTCGCGGCGGATCTGGCGGCCGACCACACCGTCCTCTGCCCTGACCTGCGAGGATACGGCGAAAGCGACAAGCCCGCCGACACCGGCGAGACCTACTCGAAGCGGTCGATGGCGGCTGATGCCGTCGCCGTCGCGAAGGCCTTCGGTCACGACCGGTTCGCCCTCGCCGGGCACGATCGGGGCGCGCTGGTGGCGCTGCGCGCCGGCCTCGACCACCCGGACAAGGTGAGCCATCTCGCGATCCTCGACGTGCTGCCGACGCTGGACATGTGGGACGTCCTGCACGGCACCACCGCCGCGGTCGGCTTCCACCTCTTCCTGATGGCCCAGCCGTCCGGACTGCCCGAACAGCTGATCGGCGCCGCTCCCGACGCGTTCTTCGGTCACTTCCTCGACGCGTGGACCCAGCGCGGCGACGCGATCCCGGCCGACGTCCGGGCCGCGTACCTGGAGGCGTCACGGAACGCGGTGACCTCGATCGTCGCCGACTACCGCGCGTCGGCCGGCATCGACGTCGAGCACGACCAGGCGGATCGCGCGGCGGGCAACCGGCTCACGATGCCGCTCACCGTGCTCCAGCAGGATTGGGGCGCCGCACTGGGCTACGACGCCGTCGCGCTCTGGCAGGCGTGGGCGACCGACTTGGACCATCGGACGGTCACGTCGGGGCACTTCATGGCCGAGGAATCACCGGCGGAGGTGGTGAAGGCGCTGCGGGACCTGCTCACGCGCTAGGCCGGCTACCAGGTAGAGGCGACGCGCCGCCAGTGTCCACAAAGGGTCGTGAGTGATAATGATCGTTCTATAGAGGGGTAAGGCAAACGTGGCGTGCCGGAGTTGGCGGCAGGAGCGGGACTCGCCGACCAGGCACCTTCCAACTGTTCATAACGGACTTTTTCCGCGGTGACAGTGTCCGACTTGAGTTATTTGCACGGTTCGGCGAGGGGGTCGTGGGGGGGGTTTTTGGTTTTCCCCCCAAACCCCCCCCCCCACCCCCCCTTTGTGCCCCCACCTCGTGGTCGCCTCAGCAGCCAGTC
>NZ_JBWKEB010000023.1:0-94576 GCF_056435665.1 Amycolatopsis sp. NPDC043887 | reverse complement strand
GGTTGTTGGGGGAGTGGGGGGGGGGGGGCGGGGGGGGGTGGGGGGGGGGGGGGGGGGGGGGGGGGGGGTTTTTTGGTTTCCAACCCAAAACCCCCCCCCACGACCCCCTTGTGAAATCGACCATCTGGGCATCACTCGGACATCGAGTCAGCGAAAAGTGTCCTTGGTGGAACACTCGGGGGGCGCGGTCGGCTCCTGTCGGCCAGTCCAGAACCACGGCCGCGAAGGCCGCCTATGCCTTGAGCCAGTGAAGGGGTCCTTCACCGCAGAGGCTCGGTCACGCCACATTTGCCCTTCCCCTCAATAACCGTCTTTATCACTCACGACTCCCTCGCGAACCCGCGCGAATGCCTCAAACCGGGCACCGGATTCAAGGAGGGTGTCCCTTGTGGACGGTCGCTGGAACTTCGGTTTCGGCGTGGACTCGCTCGGCGCGACGGTCGCGATCCGTCCTTGCGTCTCCATCGGCGCCCGAGCGTTCGGATAACCGGCGTAGTAGCCGGGCACGACCCCGTTCCACGGCGAGCGCGGCCGCGAGATTCTGCTCGGCCGCCGCCCACGACGTCGAGCCGCACGACGGTTCCGAGGAGATGCCACCGGTGGAGGTAGTCGTCCATGGCCCGGCGCCGGTGTTCACCAGTGTCCGTGCACCGGCGATGATCTCCGGCGGTTCCCGCCCACCCGGCGGGCGACCTCCTGGAGACCTCGGATGTGGGGCAGCACCTTGTCGCGGAAGTCCTCGTCGCCGGAAGCCTGAGCCGATGGAGGCAGGCCCGGCCGCAGGGCGAGCCAGAGGCCGAGAAGTCAGACGTATCCCGCGGCGAGCGGTGCCCGGAGCTCCCGCGGTCCGGGAAGAAGACTCGACAGCATGGCCTCCGCCCGCCGACGACCGGTCGCACCAGGCGACGTCTTCCGGTCTCTCACCGTTACAGAACCCGCGACGTGAGCCGAACGGCGCAACCCGCACCCCCACCAGCGCCAATCGGCGGGCCTTCGGGTTTAGCGCTCGCACCGCGGGGTAACGGGAATCGGCACGACGAACGAGGGGCCCGACATGACACTCACTGCCAAACGCGCGCACATCGTCGCCCGCGACCTCCTTTCGCTCACCAGATCGGGTGAAGCCGACCGGCTCGCCACCGCGCTGGTGTCCATCGCTTCCTCCACCCGGCGCGCACCGGCGTTCGGCGACGTCGTCGGACGACTGGTCGACACGTTCTCCTTGGCGGCCAAGGATCGCCGCCGGTCGCTGCGGATCGGTGAACCGTTCACCCTGCGACTGCGGGATCACGCGGGTATGGCGGTCCGGCCGGACCGGCTCGATCCCGGCGTGGCCGCGATCGTCCGCGCCATCGCCGCCAGCGTCCGCGACGACCGGGTCACCTGCGCCGACCAGATCGACGAGGCCTGCGAGAACGCCGATCTCGACCAGCGGATCCGGGTTCTCGCGCATTGCCTGGTCTGGACGTCGGATCTCCTCAGCACCGATACCACCGCCTATCCCCCAGTACTGTCCTGCTTCAAGGTGGCACGCGACCAGTGTCCACAGTAGACATTGCGCGGTTCGGATGACTTCCGGCACGTCGTGTGGACATCCCTCTCGGGGAGCGGCAAGCTGGACCACCGCGCACGAAGTCCCAGTCCCCGATGACGGGCGCACCTTGGCAGGCAGTTCCCCTGAACCAGGAGTGCAGACTTGGACGAGGTAGCGCCATCGACGGTCCCCGCGGACTCCCGTGCCGCCGCCACGGCGGGACGACTGCCCAACCCGGACAGCAGAGTGGTCCGGGCGGCCGTGGCCGGTGATCCGGACGCGATCCAGGAGTTGACCCGTTTCCTTTGCCCACACGTGTTCCGCTACTGCGCGAGCAGGCTCGGGAGCGCAGGAACGGGCGCTTGCGACGCACAGGACTGCGCACAGGAGGTACTGCAGGCGGTCCTGATCGCCTTGCCCCGCTACCGGTACCGCCCGGACCGGTTCCTCGCGTTCGCCCTCGGGATCGCCGGGCACAAGGTGGCCGATCTACACCGGCGCCGTTCCCGCGAACCGGTCGCCTCCGTCCCGGAGATCGGCGACGGGCTGCCGCTCTGGACCCGCCGCGACCCGGACGAGATCGAACGCCTGGAACACCGGCTGCAGGCCGGTGTCCTGCTGGCGAGATTGCCGATGCCGCACCGGCAGGTGCTGGCGCTCCGGTTCGTGTTCGGGCTTTCGGCCGAGGAGACGGCCGAACGGCTCGGCCTGCCGAGCGCGGGAGCGGTCCGCGCGGCCCAGTTCCGCGCGCTCGCGCGGCTTCGGACACTGCTCACCGAGCGGAACGCCCATTACGCGAATGATGTCCCGATCATCGGACAGGCCGCCGAACCGGAGCTCGTCCCGGTATAGAACCGTCCACTTCGGACCGTTGATTTCTTGTACGCGCCTTGTACGGGGATCCGCCATCCTGTCCCCCTATTCGGGGAAACCACTGGAGGACAGAGATGAAGATCCGATCGAGGATCGCCAGAGGCGCGGTGGGCACGATCGCCCTGGCCGGGGCGATCATGCTCGGCGGCGCGGGCGAGGCGCTCGCGGCGACGGGCACGGTGAACACCGACTCCGGGGTGGCGGTGACCGTGCGGTCGAGCCCGAGCACCAGCGCGAGTTCGGTCGGCACCGTCGCGAGCGGCACCGCCGTCACGATCGACTGCCAGACGAACGGCTCGACCGTGACCGGGAAGTACGGCACCACCGACATCTGGGACTACGTGCCGTCGAAGGGCGGCTACATCAGCGACGCCTACGTCTACACCGGTTCGGACGGCCGCGTCGCCCCGGACTGTGCCGGCAGCACCCTTTCCTGCTCCACTGCGGGCACCGGCAACCCGCGGACCTGCGCCGAAGCCGTCGCGTGGGCGAAGGCGCACGTGCACACGAACAACGATCCCAACTACTACCGCTGGTGCGACCGGATCAACGCGTGGGCCTACGGCTGGACCGCGAGCGGTTCGGAAACCGCCTACGTGCACTGGACCCAGATCCCGGGTTCGTACAAGCACCCCGGTGACACCCAGGTCCCCGCGGGCGGGCTCGCGTTCTTCAGCAACGGCGGCACCGGGCACACGATGATCTCCATCGGCGGCGGCAAGTTCCTGTCGAACGACATCCACGGCCCCGGCAGCTTCACCGAGACCACGATCTCGGAGATCAAGAACGCGTGGAACTACACCTATCTCGGCTGGTCGCAGCCGTGGTTCAAGATCAACCACTGAGCGCGCGAGTGGCCTCGAAACGCTGCCGGACGAAGGGGTCCTCGTCCGGCAGCGTTTCCTCCGCCCGCCAGGAGAAACTCTCGCCGGTCAGCTCGGAGAAGATCCACCGGCGCCGGACACCGTCGGTGTCGGCTTCGATCTCGAAGCCGTCCTCCGTCGGCTTCCCGAGGAACGGGATCACCCAGCCCTTGCCGGGGCCGAGCCAGGTCGACCGGAACGCGCCGATTTTCTCGTCGTAGAAGCGCAGACTCATCCGCCACTCCCCGTCCACCCCATCGCCCCTGCTCGCCCCGGGCGGGACTGATCCACACGTCGGCCAGCGCACGGCCGTCGAGCGCCCAGCCGAAATGCCATTCACCGTCGACGGTCCGGACACTCCCGTCCTCGGCGTAGTCGCGGACGTCTACGAAGTGGCGGGCCTGAGCCGCCGGATCAGCGAGCGGGAGGCCACCGGACCGGGCACCACGGTCGCCCGCTGGCACGTGCTCAGTACGGTGTCCGAGGAACCGCTCGCCGTCCCCGCCATAGCGCGGCGACTCGGACAGGTCCGCCAAGCCGTGCAACGCGTCGCGGACGACCTCACCGAGGCGGGCCAGCTTCGCGCGGAGCCGAATCCCGCCCATCGCCACTCGCCCCTGTACGCCATCACGCCCGCGGGCACACGGTTGCTGGAGCGCCTGTGGGACGCGAGTGAATCCCGGCGTCGCGCCGTGCTCGACGACAGCGGTGTCACCCCCGATGAGCTGCGGCAAGCCCGCGACACACTCCGCAGGTTGTCAACGGAGCTCAGCTCGTGAAACCACCCTTTCGTCGCATCGTGATAAAAAGCGGCCACTCGATCGGGTTAGAGTTGACGGATGGGCACCGAAGCTCTCGCTACTCCCGCACCCCGGGAGCAGCGTGTGCTCATGCAGGCGATGCTCACCCGGCTGCCCGAATTCAGTGATCGCCTCGCCCAGCTCCTCAGCGACGAGGACGAGTTCTATCACCAGGTGGACAGCACCGCGCCGGACGAGTTGCGCAAGGTCTGCCGCGCGAATCTCGAACGGGCGCTGACCGCGCTCGTCGAGGGGCGGGGACTCCCGCTCGACGCGGCCCGCAAGACCGGGCTGGCCCAGGCCAGGCAGGGTATCCCGCTGCCGTCCGTGCTCCGCGCGTTCCGGATCGGCGGGATCTTCGTCTACGAGCGTCTGCTGGAGCTGGCCGGCCCCGGCTTCATCAACCCCGCCCGCACGGTGGAGATCAACTCCAACGTGTGGAAGACCATCGACCTCTACTCCGACGCGCTGACCACCGCGTACAGCGAGGTCGCCGCCGAACTCTCCCAGGAGAAGCTCGCCCTGCTGGACGGCCTGCTGCAGGGCCGGTTCGCCACCCAGGCCGAGCTCGAGAACGCCGCAAGGGAACTCGACCTCCCGGCGGCGGGCACCTTCGTCGCCGTCGTGACCGAATCCATCGAACCGGACGAACCGCCCGGCGTCGAAGCCCTGCTGCGAGCCCGGCGCTGGAAATCGGCCTGGCGGCCCGGCGCCGAGGTCGGCCTGGTCGTGATCGACCGCGTCGAGGACGTCCGGCGGCTGCGCGACGTACTGGGCACCCTGCCCCTGGCGGTGGGGATGAGCAGGCCGTTCAACGGATTCCTCGAGATACCGGACGCGGTACACCGCGCCCGGATCGCCCGCCGCTCACTGACCACCGGTGCCGCCGGCGTCGCCGTCTTCGGCGACTCCCCGGTCACCACGCTGGTCGCGAGCGCGCCGGAGATGTCGCGGGACGTCCTGCGCTCGGTGCTGGCCGGGCTCCTGGTGCTGCCCAAGCCGGAACGGCAGGTCCTGCTCGACACGCTGGTCGCGTGGTTCGCCGGGCACGGCTCGGCCAAGGAGGCCGCGGACCGGCTGATCGTCCATCCGAACACGGTCCGGTACCGGCTGCGCCGGGTGCAGGAACTGACCCGGCGCGATCTGTCCGACCCGGTCGACGTCGGTGAGCTCTACGTCGCGCTGGAGGCGGTCCGGCTGGCGGACGCCTAGCTCCTTCTCTCCGGCGCCATGTCGGCGTCGATGATCCTCGCGAGGTCCAGCAGCGTGTGCCCGAGACCGGGCCGCGCGGTCAGCCGCACCGCGAGGGTCCGGCCGCGCGCGGTCGTGGCGACCGGCAGGGTCACCTCGGGGTTCGCCGATCTCGTCCACTGTGGACGTCTGCTGGCCGCCGACACGACGATGTCGGGATGCGGGGACCGCCGCCCGGGGCGCCACCGTGATCTCCTGGCGTCGAGATCACGGATCACGTTGCCGTGCAACGAAAGCAGCGCGGCGACGTCGGCGACCGCGTCGCGGAGCTCGACGTCGGTGATCGAATCCGAGTAGGCGCCGATGTCCAGCGCGCGGGGATCGTTCAGGTCCTGCGGCACAGAGTTCCTTTCCACGCACCGGAAGTCGTCCGATGGTGGTCCCGCTCACGTTGTTCCCGGGAACAAACATGTTTGGCTGCCTGCGCCGAATGGCGGCGCGCGTACCGCCTTCCGGTCGCACGCGGTGCCTATGACCGCCGGTCACACCTTTGACGCTGACCGGCCCAGGAGCCAGTATCTGGCGACTGATTACCGATGGGTAATGTTGATTTTTCCGTGGTCTCACCAGGAGGACCGTTGCGTCGAGCGTTGAGCCTGATCTTCTTGGCACTAGGGGTGTTCGCCGTCGCCGGCGCGGTGTTGCTGCCGACCTACGTGAAGCCCGAGCTCGCCAAGGTGCCGCTGAACCAGGAATCGACGTCGGTCCTCGAAGGCACCGCGTCCAAGGTGCTCGCGGTGAAGACCGAAGGCGGCAAGACCGTCACGGAGATCCGTGACGACGCCAAGCTGAAGGCGACCGCCCGCGTGGTGGCGAACTTCGCGCCGCCGGAGATGCGGGAGGGCACGGACGTCGCCGTGTGGCTGATGGCCGTCTCGGTCGTCGACACCAGCGACCAGACCGTGGTCAGCGCGAGCAAACGCCAGGTCTGCTTCGACCGCCGCACCGCGGAGGGGTACGTCCCGCCGGGCGGCGACCAGGAGGCGAAGTGCTCGGCCAACAGCAGCTTCGTCACCAAACTCAAGGAGAAGCCCGAAAAAGAGGGCGAGAAGCCCGAGGAGGTCCAGGAGTACAAGCCGCAGCCCGGCCTGAACTTCAAGTTCCCCTTCGGCACCGAACAGAAGGATTACCAGGTCTACGACGACAACACCGGCCGCCCCGTCCAGGCCCGGTTCAAGGGTGTCGAGGACATCAAGGGCGTCGAGGTCTACAAGTTCGTCCAGGAAATCCCCGACACGAAGATCTCGACGAAGAAGGTGCCGGGCTCGCTCATCGGCGCCGCCGGCGACTCCGTCGAGGCGGGCCAGTTCTACCAGGGCACCATCACGAGCTGGATCGAGCCGGTGACGGGGATCCAGGTCAAGCAGGAACAGCGGTCGCACCAGGAACTGCGGTCGGCCGCGAATCCCACGCCCACGGTGGTCTTCGACGGCAAGCTGGCCTTCACCGACGCGACGGTCGACGCGATGGTCAAGCAGGTGGACGAGAACAAGGGCAAGCTGGACTTCATCGGGAGCACCGGGCCGATCGTGCTCGGGATCGGCGGCGCGGCTTTCCTCGCGCTCGGGGTCTTCCTGCTGGTGAAGCGCCGCCCCGCCCCCTCACGTCACTGACGCTTGCGCAGCACCATCACCAGATTCCACGACGCGACTTCCCGGATCCCGGGGACGTGCGCGATCCACTGGGCCCAGGAGGGGTGGTAGCGCGGGTAGACCTCCTGAAGATCGGCGAGCGGCGCGGCCTTCCCCCACCGGATGGCCGCGCCGGCGGAAAAGGCGAAAAGGCTCTCCCCGAATTTGTTCTTCGGCTCCTTGCCGTTCTTTTCGAGATAACGCCGCCGGGCGTAGTGGCCGCCAAGGAAATGCCACGGCGCCGTCTCGTGACCGCCCCACGGCGAATACCACGGCGTGAACGAGGCGAAAATCGTGCCGCCGGGTTTGGTCACCCGGCACATCTCGGCCAGCATGACCTCGGGTTCGGAAACGTGTTCGAGGACGTTCGACGAATAGCAGACGTCCACGGACGCGGTGCGCACCGGCAGTTTCGTCCCGCTGCCGCGGACCATGTTCTCACCTGCCTCTCCGCGCGCCGTCAGCTCTCCGACGTCGGGATCTATGCCGAGGTACGTGGCTCCGGCGGCGCGAAACGCATCAGAGAAATAGCCGGGCCCGCCACCGACGTCGACGATGGTCCGTCCGTTCAACGGAGTGTGCCGCGCCAATTGACGGACCGAGTCGTCGGCGAGCACCGAGTAGAAACCGTCCGGATCCGTCTGTTCGGTGAGAAAGGCCCGGAACAACGTCACCGATCTGCGCAAAGTGGCGCGATGAGGCATCGTTGCTGGGGTCACCGACCGATTACCGACCATCGAACCATCGCTTTCCGAGAATGATTCCTCTACCGTGTACGCACCGGTAACCTAGCATTGTCGCTAACAGGTTGGGAGAACCACGATGGAAAGGCCACGTGTGCTGCTCGTCAACTGGCGCGACACCGGGCATCCGGAGGGCGGCGGCTCCGAGCGGTACGTCGAGCAGATGGCCGAGGGACTCGCCAAAGCCGGATACCGGGTCGAGATCCAGTGCGCCGCGTACCCGGGCGCGAACGCCGGGGAATGGCGCGACGGTGTCCGCTACCGCCGCCGTGGCAACAAGTTCGGTGTCTATCTCCATGCGCTCCGGGCGATCCGTAAAGCGCACGCCGACCTCGTCGTCGACGTCCAGAACGGGATGCCGTTCTTCGCCAGGCTCGTCGCCGGCTGCCCGGTTCTCGTGCTGGTGCACCACGTCCACAAGGAACAGTGGATCAGCGCGCTCGGCGAGACGCTGGGCCGTATCGGCTGGTGGATCGAGTCGCGGCTGGCGCCGTGGCTGTTCCGGCACTGCCGCTACGTCACGGTTTCCGAGATCACCAAGGGCGAACTGGCCGGACTCGGTATCGAAGGCTCGCGGATCACCGTGGTACCCAACGGGTTGGACACTCCCCCGCGCGGCAAGGCCGTCCGCGAGACCGAGCCGACGCTGGTCGCGGTCAGCAGGCTGGTGCCGCACAAGCGGATCGAGCACGCGATCGACGTCGTCGCGGAACTGAGCCGGCGCTGGCCGACGCTGAAGCTGGAGATCGTGGGCCAGGGACCGTGGGAAGAGGTCTTGCGCAAACACGCCCGCGACCGGGGCGTCGAAGACCGCGTGCGGCTGCACGGCTGGGTGGACGAGGACGAGAAGCACGAGATCCTGGAACGGTCCTGGCTGCACCTCTGCCCGTCGGTCAAGGAAGGCTGGGGAATCGTCATCATGGAGGCCGCCGCGCACGGCGTGCCCTCGGTGGCCTACCGGGCGGCGGGCGGGGTGGCCGAATCCATCGTGGAGGGCAAAACCGGGCTGCTGGCCGACGACTTCGCCGATTTCACCGCGCAGGTCGACGGTCTGCTCGCCGACCGGGTGCGGCGGACCGAAATGGGCAAGGCCGGCATCACCTGGGCGAGCCTGTTCGACTGGGAACACAGCGTGAACCGTTTCGAATCACTCGTGCGCGACGTGGCCGGGGTGGCCATCCCCCATCCCAGGGTCCTTACGCCTGTTGGCGGAGCTGAGGTTTTGTCCGGAACGTGACCCTAGCCGTGAACCCGCTGTGTCGAATCACCGGCGGGTTCGCCTACAGACACTGACGCCGCAAGGCTTCCACGATCCCGTCGGCCAGGTCGGCCGTGGCGGCGTCGTCGAAGTCCTTGCGGCGTGCGCGCACGGTGACGGTACTCGTCTCGCCGACGGTCACCGCACCGAACGCCACGCCTGAGCGGCCGCTGGCGGCGGGATAGAACGCGATCGACGTGACCGCGTCCGCCGCCGAAACGACGCCGAGATTGGAAACCAGGTAGGTCGAACCGAGCCTGCTCGCCAGCAGCCGGGTGCCCAGCCGGGCGATTCTGCTGCTGCGGGCGGGAAAATCGGGTTCCGGCGGCTGCGCGGCCAGCAGCGCGCCCACTTCGGCGACCGTGGGTTTCCCGCCGAGTCGCAACCGGAAGAACGCGCTGTCGTGCAAGGGTTCGGGCGCGGCTCCACTTCGACAGGACGCGCCGACCGCGGCCACCACCCTGATGGCTTCCTCGCCGTGGCGGGCGTTCCACGTCTCGGTCAGCTTGGCGGCGGCCGCCGCGAAGGCCGAAGACCCGAGCCGCGAGCGAGGGAGAATCCTCGCGCTGAACACGTCTCCTGGGCGGCTTTCGGCCCGTTCCGGGGTGATTCTCGCCGGAGGCGCGAAAAGTGCTTCCGCGAGGCGCTGGAAGGCGGAAACGAGAAAGGATCGATCGGCCGTGCGTGCGCCGATTCCCTTGGCGGCGGACGAGATCGGGATGTCCAGGGTCAGCCCGAGAACGGCGAGCAGGCCGAGACCGTCGAGGGCGCCGTGATGCGCGGCGATCAGCACGACGGGCTCGTCGACACCGACCGCGACCCGGATCAAGGGCGCACCGCGTTCGTACGAGGTCTCGGCGAATCGATCGCGGATCGCCGGAAGTTCTTCGCCGGAAACGGCCACGACTTCGGGAGCGGCTCCGAGCCACGGCCGTTCCTCGACCGCGACCGCCAGCCGCATCCGCGCCTTTTCCGGCGTCAGCACCGAAGACAGTCTCGCTTCCAGGAGGATGCTCCAGGAAACGGTGGGGTCGCCGTAGAGCCCGACGACCCGGCCGGCGTGGTCGGAAGCGAGCTCGGACACCGGCTCAGCGGTTGCCGTAAATGACGTGCTCGGGGCTCGAGTTCGGGTTGAACTGCTCCTTGATCTTCGCCTGCACCTGGGGTGCGGCGTCCGGATCCGCGGTGTTCGTCAGCGCGTAACTCCCGCCCGCGGCCGTCGCGAGCCCGATGATGACGGCGGCTGCCGCGCCGATGAGGGTGCCCAAGACCTACTCCTTCCAAGACAGGGAATTCCTGCGTCGGCTCAATGTACGCACCGGTAACTTAAGGCACAACAGTGCGGCCGCGATCGATAACAGCGCTACTCCGTTTGCCAGCACCACGGGGATCGGCGATCGCGTCCCGGTCACGGCGGGCTCACCGGGAGTGCGGTAAAGCGTGAGCCAGTCACCGGACCACACCGGTTCCGCGCCGGTCAGCAACCGCGGGTCTACTCGGCCCGGCGTCCCGTGTTCGACCAGGATCCAGCCGATTCCCGCCGATGACAGGTCTTCCGCCGACCGCGCGGCACGGACACGGTCCATTCTGGAATCCTCGCCGGAGATCTCCTCGCCGCCGACGCGCAGCGTGTCGTCGACGAGCACGGTCTCGGGCAGTGCCCGCGGCGCCGGATCCAGCTGTGTCCGGTGGTCGTTCCAGGCGAAACTCCGGAACGTGGACAGCGGTAGCGTGACGACGTCGCCGGGCCGGCCGTCTTCCGCCAGCACCCGGTGCACTTCGCTCCAGTCCGCCGGGTAGCGCACCGCTTCGAGCCTTCCCCAGCCGCCCCAGGCGAGATCGGGCATGGTGAGCAAGGGAAAGAGCGCGGCGGCCACGACGAGCGCCCCACGCGCCGCCCCGGTCCGCAGGCGCGCGGCGGCGGCTTCGACCGCCAGCGCGAACCCGAGCGCGACCGGAAGCGCCCACCAGGCCACCCATTTCTGCGCGTCCCGCAGCAGTCCCGCGCCGGGGACGTGCCCCATCGCCCAGGAGAGCACGGGCTCGCCGAACGGCAGTGTCGCCAGCGCGGCGAGCACGACACCGAGAACTCCCAGCAGCAGCAGCGCTCTCGCCGGCGGTGTCCCCCACTTTCGCGCGAGGGGGCGGAGCCCGGCCAGCGCCACGGCGACCGTGACGAGGATCAGCACCGGGGCCATCGGCGCGCCCCGGCTGCCGGGGACGACGTCACCGTTCCAGATCCCGCCGAGCCCGAGCACGCTCAGGATCGCCGGGCCCCAGCTTTCCGCGCGGGCGCTGAAGGCGGCCACCCCGGCCGGATCGGACAGCGTGCCGCCGTCGTGCAGGAGTGTCGGGACGAGCCACGGAAGGTTGAGGACGACGGCGAGACCGACGGTGTGGCCAAGTTTTCGCGGTCCGGCCAGTGCGATCGCGGTGAGCGCGGCCAGTACACCTCCGGGTGGCGTGAGCACCGCTGGGGCACAGGCGAGCACCAGCCCCGCGAGCGCCCTCGGTTCGTTCCGGCGCAGGGAAAGCGCGGCGCGCACGATCCACGGGAGGCAGGCGTACGTGAGCAGCAGCGGCCAATGCCCGATGAACAACCGCTCCGCGAAATAGGCCGTCCACGCGTACCCGGTGGCCGCGACGATCCGCGTACCGAGTTGCTCCGTCGGGACCAGCCGCCCTGCGCCGTATGCCGCAAGGAACAGCGAGAGCAGCAGAATGATTTTCTGGACGACGTCGCCGGGGACGACCGCGGTCGCGAGCGCGATCACGGCGTCCGCGGGAACCGATCGCGGCAGGGCGGAACCGAGTCCGAGCGCGTCCGGGATCAGCGACTGACGCTGGGCGAACACCATGTCGTAACTCAGCACGAAGCCGCGTCCGAGCACGGGCAGGAACACCAGCGACGCCAGCCCGGCCGACACCGCTGCCAAGGCGAGACGTTCGCGCCGTGCGTCCAACTGCTCTTCCCTTTCCGCCGCGATCGCGGTTATGGTCGCTCGATTACTCGCCGGTAATGGGAGCACCGTTGAGCGTAGACGTCGAGGAGACCAGGACCGACAAGCGTGTCGCGGCGATCCTCGTTTCGCTCGCGCTGGCGGCCAACAACGCCGGCGCCTACGCGCTGAGCATCATCGCCGCCCGGCTGCTCGCGCCGAGCGCGTTCGGCGAGCTGAGCTCGCTGCTGGCGGTGCTGGTGATCGGCGTCGTCCCCGCGATGGGTCTGCAAACCGTCGTCGCGCTGCGGGTCGCCCGCAAACCGCAGGACAGTGGGACACTCCTCGCGCTCGGCCTCACGACGAGTGCCATCGTCGCGACCATCGGCCTGCTCCTGGCGCCGGTACTGGTCTTCGTGCTGCACCTGGATTCCGTGGTGCCCGCGCTGCTGCTCGCCGTCACACTCGGCCCGCTGACGCTGCTCGGCCTCTTCCACGGCCTTTTGCAGGGCAGCGGCCGCTTCGCCCTCCTGGCCGGACTCATGGCGCTCGAAGGCGCGGGCAAGGTCGGCGGCTCGCTGATCGGCCTGCTGATCGGCGGCGACGCCACCGGCGCGCTGGCCGGGACCGCGATCGGCTCGTACCTGGTGATCTTCTGCGGCTGGGTCCTCTGTGGACGGCAGCGACCGCGGAAGGCGGGCTGGCACGCGGGCGAAGTCCTGCACGCGGCGCAGGCGATGCTGGCGCTGGTCCTGCTGGTGAACCTCGACCTGGTGCTGGCGCGCCACACCCTCCCCGCCACCGAAGCCGGCGAATACGCACTCGGCGCGATCGTCACGAAGATCGCCTACTGGCTCCCCCAAGCCGTCGGCGTGCTGGTACTCCCCCGCTTCGCGAACGGCGACGACCGCCGCCGCATCCTGCCCGCCGCCCTGGCCGTCTGCGCCGCCCTCGACGCCGTCGTGCTCCTCGTCTCGGTGGTCGCCGGCCCACGCCTGCTCTCCTTCATCGGCGGCTCCGGCTACGCCGCCAGCACCATGCCGGTCTGGCCGTTCGCCCTCGCCGGCTCGATGCTCGCACTGGTGCAGATCCTGCTCTTTTCGCGCCTCGCCGCCGGTGACCGGCGGGTGACCGTGCTGATGTGGACGACCGTCGTGGTGGAAACGGTGCTGGTGACCGCTTGGCTGCACTCGTCGGCTGTTCAGGTGGTGACCGTCGCTGCCTGCTGTGCCGGGGGTCTGGCTCTGTCCGGTGCCGTCCTGGAGTTGCGGTCGCGTCGCGCCTGACCGGCACTGTGTGGATTTTGGGACGTCAGATGTCCCAAAATCCACACAGTCACGCATCAAAGGTCCGGTCACGAAGCCGGGCGCCGGGTTATGTCGGTGATCGACTCCATGCTGGTCCCGTGCGAAGGGGAGACTGGGCTCGCCACCCACTGATCACCAGCGGTTCGCGGGTGATCACGGCGAAGGAACTCGAAGCCGTCGGCATGCCGCGCCGGACGGTCTCGCGACGCTGCGAGCCCGGCGGGACGTGGCGGATGCTGCTGCCCGGCGTCGTGCTGCTCCAGAACGGCGAGCCCACCGACGAACAGCAGATCCACGCCGCCCTGCTGCATTCCGGCAGCGGCTCGATCCTGACCGGTGTACGGGCCCTGGAGCGATATGGCCTGCGCAATCTCCCGGACACCGAGGAGGTCCACGTTCTCGTCCCGGCGGAACGCTCGGTCACGAACAGCGGCTTCGTCCACGTCGAACGGTCACGACGTCTCCCGAATCCCAGGCCACGGTCCGGCATCCCGACAGCTCCAGTACCCCGAGCCGTGATCGACGCGGCGCGGAGGACACCGGATCAGGACACCGTCACGGCGATGATGGCCGAGTCCGTCCAGCGCGGCTTTTGCCTTCCGCGGGCGCTCGCGGACGAACTCGACGAAGGCAGACGGCCAGGCGCAGAGCCGTTGAGAAGCATGCTCCTGCCGATCCTGGGCGGTGCCCGGTCGGTCGCGGAAGCCGATGCCTGGCGTCTCTGGCAACGATCGGATCTTCCCGAATGCCGCTGGAACGTCAAGATCTTCGACGCGAACGGCACCTATATCGCCCAGCCGGACGGCTGGTGCGACGAATTGGGCTTCGCCTGGGAAATCGATTCCCTCGGGTACCACGCGGGAGATGCCGGCTTTCGGGACACGCTTGCCCGCAACGCCCGCTATGCCGCGGCCGGGATCGTCGTACTCCAGACGCTGCCCTCACGGCTGCGTTCGGAGCCCGGCAGGGTCGCGGCCGAACTTCGGGCGGCACTGGACAGTGCCCGCCTACGACCTCGGCCCGACGTCCGTCTCAAGTGAACGTCCACCGAACCAAGGCACACAAGTCGCCACCATCGCCGCCGCCGCCAGCAGCAGCGAAGCCTGGGTCACCGGACCGTAGGCCCACTCCTGACCGTGCCCCAGCAGCCGCCCCACCACCGCGACGATCGTTCCCACGACCATGCCGCCGACAGCGAGGTACCGTGGCGCGCGTTCGCTGAACTGGCGGGCGAGCAGGACGGCGATCAGCAGCACGATCGGCAGCATCCCGCCCAGTACGGCCAGCAGTCCGATGAGGACCACCGGGACCAGCCGCCCGGAGCCCGCCTCCACCGGAAGACGTCGACGGCGGGCGGGCCAGAGCGCACCGATCAGCACCAGCAGGATCGCGACCGCGCCGATCAGCAGACCCGACCGGTACTTCCAGTCCGGGGCGAACTCCAGCTGCACCACGCCACCGGAGCCGGCGGGCAGGAACCACGCCTGCTGCCAGCCGTCGACGCGGGTCTTCACCAGCGGAGTCCCGTTCAGCGAGGCGGTCCAGCCCGCGTTCGCGTTCTCCGGGACGGCCAAAATGGACTCGTCACCATCCGCGACGGTGACCGACCGGGACGTCGCGTCCCAGGAGTCCACGGTGACTGCACGATGCGTAGCGGGCGAAACGGCACGGCCGGCGGGTTTGAGCCACAGGTCCTGGACCACAAAGGACTCGGACCGATCGGTCCGGAGTTCGTGCCCGCCCGCCGCCAGGTCGACGCCGCCCGCCGAATCGGGGCACGCGGACAGCGTCAGCGGCCGGTGCGCGACGAAGTCGGCGAGGGTGCCGCGTACGGACGTGTCGTAGTCGAAGCCGTCCAGGCGGACGTTCGGCCCCGATCCACAGGGCAGGGTGAATTCCGCTGCCGGGGCGGGAAGTTCAGCACCGGTCAGGGACAGGCTCCCGATACCCAGCGAGTTCCGCGTCCGCTGGTCGTCGTCGAGGCCGGCGAACGTGATCTTCAGCTGCGAGGTTTCCAAGGGGGCGAAGGTCGCGGCACCGGAGGAGTCGAGTTCGACCGAACGGCTCGACGTCGGTGTGGTCAGTTCCAACCGCGCGGGCGCGCCGGTGTCGGCGGCGACGCGGATTCCCGAGATCGTCTGGGGTTTCGCCCAGTCCAGGGTCAACGTCGGCCGCAGGTCGGTGACGTCGGGCAGCCACGTGGTCGCGGGATTCCCGTCCACCGCGGCGAATCCGCTCGCCGAGGGATCCCCGCCCAGTTGCGAAGTCGCCGATACCTGCACGCCGGGCAAGGTCACCGGGAACCGGCCACCGCCGGCGGGCAGCACGGTGCCGCCGAACTCGTAGGCGCTCGGCGACGTCGTCGAGAACAGCCGCCGGATCCCGTCCGGTTCTTCACCGTCGCGGCCCGCGTTGGCATCGCAGCGGACATGCCCTCCGTCGGGCACGCACGCGTAACGCGGTTGCGCGCCCCTGGTGAACGCGAAGCCCGGCGCAGGGCCAGGCCCGAGGTCGGCGGGGACTTCGAGCGCGCGTTGCGGGTCGACGCCGGGGATCTTCAGTTCCGAGATCCCGACGTTGCCGTCCTGCCTGCCGACCACGAGCGACAGCAACGTGATCCGCACCTTGCGCGTCACCCCCGCGGGCGCCGGGTAGGTGTGCGCCCCCGCGCCCCGGACGACCTGGTGATCGACGGAACCGTTGTCCGTGGTGATCCGGATCCGGGTCGGCGGCCAGCCGACGCGGATGTCGTCGACCATCGCGAGATCGACCGAGTTCACCAGCCGCGGGGTGTCGAGTTCGACTTCGAGCCACTCGCCGATCGGGCCGGTGAAACTCGACGAATGCCAAGCGGTGCGTGGATCCCCGTCCAGCGCGGCGAACGGCTGATGGCTCGGGTCCGAACCGCCGAACGCGTCCGCGAACGAAGCCGCCGTCGACGCGTCGACCGAACGGATCCCCCGGTACGCGGCCACGGTCTGGTGCTGCTCGCCGGGGAACGGCAGCACGTCCAGGGCGGCTCGTTGCTGCCGCGCGGATTCCCCGGCGGTCAGGGTCTGGCTCAGGTTGTCCCGCACGCCGCCGACGTTGCGTTCGGCGCGGCGCAGCCCGTCGGTGACCAGCCTCGGCCCGGTCGGCGAACCGCCGTCCCCGGTCAGCACCGTGGGTGTCCCAGGGTCGAGCTGCCCGGAGTTCATCAGCGGCAGCAGGTTCTCCGGACCGCCGCTCACCGTCGGGACGTCCTTCGCGGACGTCGCGGTGACGAGCGGCACCGGCCGTTTCACCTCGAAGATCTCCAGCGGCCCGAACTGGGCCGACTTCTCGATCCCCGGTGACCCGGCCAGCCCGGCGCGCAACGTCGTGAAATCGGGCGCGCCGACCTTGGCGCGGTCGATGTCGCCGCGCAGCACCAGGAACCGGTAGCCCGACCGCGCGAGCAACTCCGCGAGCCCGGGATCCCCTCTGCCGTCGGCCAAAGCGGCGTCGACCGAGTCCATCAGGCGGGTGTTGCCCTCCGAGCCCAACGGCACCTGATTGCGCACCGCCCACGGACTGTCCGCGATGGGCTGCGCAGGTTCGTCCACCGTGCGGCCCCAGTCGTACTCGCCGAACCCGGTCGCGGGCAACAGCAGGGTACGTGCCGTCGCGTCGGTCTTGGCGACGTAGCCCATGGCGTCGTACCAATATCCCGGCACTTCGTCCCAGCCCGGTCCTGGCCGCAACGTCAGCAACCACACCGGCGCGGCCATCGCCACCACCAGCAAGGCGCCCAGCACGGGCCGCAGATTCCGGCGCAGCGCGGGCGCGGCGCTCGTGATGCCGTGGACGAACGCCAGCATCAACGGCAGTCGCAGCACCGGTTCGAACTTGTGCACGTTCCGCAACGGCGCGAGCGGGCCGTCGAGCAGATCCCGCACCGGTTCCGCCAGCGGGCTGTCGAGCGTCCCTACATAGCCGACGGTCAGCAGCGTCAGCCCGGTCAGGACGCCGAGCACCAGGAAACGCCGTTCGGGCAGGCCACGCCGCGCGAGGCCGAGCAGCCCCACCGCGGCCACCAGCCCGGTGGCCGCCATCAGCACGGGATTGTCGATCAGCGCCCAGCCCGACGGCCACCACGGCGTGCCCTGCACGACGTAGGCGACCCACTGGTTCGTGCCGCGCAGCACCTCGAACAACGACATCGGCGCCGTGGTGTTGGTCGCGGATTCGATGTAGTCGAGGAACGGCAGGCTGTATTGGCCGAGCAGCACCAGCGGCAGGAACCACCACAGCACCACGCCGACGACGAAGACGAACCACCAGATGACCAGCGCGACGTGTGTGCTCCGCCATTTCCGGGTCAGCAACCACAACCCCGGGAGCACGAGCGCCATCACGACCATCGCGCCGTTGATCCCGCCCATGCACAGCACGGCGAGCGCGGACAACCCGGCGGCACGGCGCGGCGAGCCGATGCGGTCGGCGAGGATCAGCGGCAGCAGCACCCACGGCAGCAGGACGGCCGGCAGCATTTCCGAGGACAGCGAACCGATTTCGGTGACCATCCTCGGCGCGAGGGCGTAACCGACTGCTCCGATCAGCCGAGTCCGTTCGTTCCCTATTTTCAGCGCGCGGGCCACCAGCAGGGCGCCCCCGAAGGCGACCGAGAGCAGGATCGCGCACCACAACCGCTGCGCGATCCACACCGGGATCCCGACCGCCTGGCACAGCGCGAAGAACGGTCCCATCGGGAACAGGTAGCCGTATGCCTGGTTCTGCAACTCCCCCGCCGTCGCCTGGGGATTCCACAGGTGCAGCGCCCTGCCGAGGAAGGCGAGCGGATCCACGGCGAGATCGAGTTTCGTGTCGAAGGTCGTCCTGCCGGGACGCTGCACAAAGGACAGCACGGTCAGCGCCAGCACGATCCACGTGCTCGGCCGTTTCACGAGCGCCCCGGGGGTTACCATCCGGTAGATACTAGGCGGAAACGTGGCTACTATGCGCCTACCCATTCGTCCCCGCGACCTGAGCAGGTGCGTCATCACGCAGAAGCAAAGACCCCTGACGGACGGTTTCGAAGAAGCGTGGTCGCTCGCCGAGCCGGTCAAAGGCTGGATGACCCGCGATCAGGGCCTGGCCTTGTGGAACGCGGCCCGCCACCTATCCGAAGGCGAACTGATCGTCGAAATCGGCAGCCACCAGGGCCGTTCGACGATCGTGCTCGCCAGTGCCGCCCGCACGGTCGGCGCGCGGGTGGTCGCCGTCGATCCGTTCGTCGACGGCCGCCTGTTCGGCGGATCGCCGACACGCCAACGGTTCGAGGCGAACCTGAGAAAGGCGGGTGTCGAGGACGTCGTGGAGCTCGTGGCGGAGTACAGCACGAAACTCCGCCCGACCTGGGACCGTCCGATCCAGCTGCTCTACATCGACGGCAAACACGACTACTGGACCTACACCGACGACCTGCGCTGGTCGGCCAACCTGGCCGATGGCCGGGAAATCCTGGTCCACGACTGTTTTTCGTCGATCGGCGTCACCCTCGGCACCATCGCGAAAGTCCTCTTCGGACGGCGCTACACCTATCTCGACCGCGCGACGTCGCTGGCCCGGTTCCGGCTCTCCCCACCGTCGCTCAAGGACAGACTGCGCGTGCTCGCCCAGATGCCGTGGTTCCTGCGCAACGTCGGGATCAAGGTCCTGCTGCGGCTCCGGCTGGCGCCCGTTGCCAGGGTCTTCGGCCACGACAGCCCGTACGACCCCTACTGAGTGAGCGGCTTGCCGACGTCGACCTTCCTGAGACAGACGGGAGCACCCTTGGCGGACAACTGAAAGCCGATCTTGTCGAACAGGCCCTCGATCGGCAGATACATCGTGTGCAGGCCGGGCTGGAACCACACCGGCACGCGGATTCCGTCGCGGTCCACGAACCCTTCGCCGCCGTCCGAGGTGAAATAGTCGATCCGCAGCAGGTGGCGACCGAGAACCGGCGTGTCCAACGGAACGCGGACCAGGTGCTCGCCGACGGTGTACCCGCAGCCCGCCACCGGGCCGGGCACGCCGCGGGAAACCGGTTCCACACCGGTGATCGTCCGCGCGGTGCCCGCATCGTCCAAAAGAGACATCCGGCTCGTCGGCTGGTCGAACAGGAAGCCCGGGATCAGCCCCACCACCCGTGACGTGCGGGCGTTTTCGCCGAACCAGCCGTGCAGGACGTCGTTCGGCACCGCCGTGTCGAACAGCACGAGATCGGGGTCCCGTTCGATCGAGGCCCGCGCGTTGGCGAGGAACTCACGGGAGTGGTCGAACCGCAGTCCGGGCGCCAGCCGGGAGAACCCCACGGCGGAACTCGCGAGCAGGGCGAGGCACAGCGCCAGGGCGATCGGGCGTTTCGCCGCGGACGGCACGATATCCGAAGGCCGGTCGAGCGGCCTCGGTTCCAGGAAGGCGAAAGCGAGACACAGCACGACGACGAGCGCCAGATCGGCGACGTAGCGGGGATCGCTGCCCAGTTCCGGGCCGACCTCGGTGAGCCGGGTGGCCGCCGAAAGCCCGATGTCCGCCACGAACACCAGCCCCAGCAGCAGCCACGCCTTCTTGGCCCGGAGCCCGCCCACGCGGATCCCTGCGACCAGCACCACGACGGCCAGGAAGAGGAGTGGAATCCGCACCGCCACGGGTGAAGCGGCGAACGTCGCCCCGGGCCCCGGGCCCGACCAAGGCCCGCCCACGAGTCCGGGGATCAGGGTGTCACCGAGCATCCGGCCCGTCATGTCCGCGACCGTGCCGACGGTGACCGCACCGCCGCCTTGCCCGACCTGGCTCGTGGTCAAGGCCAGGAAAACGACGGCGTAGCCCGCCAGGACGGCGGCGAGGACACCCATCAGCACGAGGTGACGGCGCAGGGAAATGCCGAGCAACACGGTGATCCCGGCGATCAGCACCGGGATGAACACGGCCTTCTCGTAGAAGGCCAGCCCGAACACGGTCCAGGCAACGGTGGCGATCGCCCAGCGCCCGCCGTCGGCGAGATACCGCACGTGCGCGTGGAGGGCGGCGGTGGCGGCCAGCAGTACGGGCGCGATCTGGATGGCGTACGCCCACCACAACGTCGGGACGAGCAGCAAGGTCGACGTCGTGAACATCGTGAACGGGACGAGAATCCCCCACCGGCGCCCGAAGCAGCGCACGAGTATCGCCCACAACAGCACCGAGGACGCCGCCTGCATCACCAGGACCGGCGCCATCAGCGCGGCGAAGTTCAGGGGCGCCCACGCGGTCAGCACGTCGGCGAGCAGGAATCCGCCCGGCGCGAGATGGCCGTGGTAATCCTGGAAGAAGTAGCCGAAGTCGAACGGGCCCGACTTCGCGGCGTGGTAGGTGATGACGAAATCGTCTTGTGCGAGGCTGCCGTGCAGGGCGGCCCACGCGTGCAGCACGAACGGAATCACACCGGCGGCGAACGCGGCCAAGGTGACCGGCGAAGGTCTTTTCCCCCGGAGAGCCACGGGTCGCCTCAATTCTTGCAGGTCGGCGGCTGGCACATGATCTTGCTCAGCGCCTGGTAGAAGACGTCCGAGATCTTCCTCGGATCGGGGGTGGTGAACGAATCCCCGCCGGTGGCGGTGGAAACCCGCCGCAGTTCGGACGCGTCGATATCCGGCCCGATGCCGATCCCGATGACGGGCAGCGGTTTCCTCGGGTCCTGGAGTTCGCCCAGTTCCTCCAGCAGCCGCGGCAGCCCGATCGTCTCGCCGTCCTCGTTGCGCCCGTCGGTGAGGACGACGACCAGGTTGATCCGGCCGGGTTTCCAGTTCTGCCTGGCGTTCTGGTACGCGGCGAGGATCGAATCGTAGAGCCCGGTCGCGCCACCGGCTTTCGGCCGCACGGCTTGCAGCCGCTCGACCCCGCCCGACGACTTCTGCTCGGCGATCGTCTTCATCGGCAACAGGATCCGATGGTCCTTGTCACCGTCCAATTTGGTCGAGAACAGCCACAACCCCAGCTCCGTGGAGGGTTTGAAGAGTCCGAGCCCCTGCGTCGCGGCCTGCAGGGTGAGCTCCATCCGGCTCTTCCCCGTACCCGGCACGGAGGCGGCCATCGAACCGGAGACGTCGAGCAGCACCTGGACCCGGGCGCTCAGGTTCGTCCCGGCCCAGGCCTGCAGCGCGGCGTACAGGTCGGTCACCAGCGGCGGTCCCGGCGGATGCGGCGCCGGGTCGGTCCGGCTGTCCTGCGCCCGCGGCACGGCGAACTGACCGCTGGGCGCCCGGAATCCTTCGTCGGCGAAGATGCTCCCGGCGAGCGGATCGAGCAGCAGCCGCAGAAAACGTTCCGCAGCGGTCCTCGACGCTTCGGATGCCTTGGGCAGCACGACATATGGGTAGTCGAACCCCTGCACCGGGACACCGGGGTACGCGGCGACCAGATTCCGTGCGAGTACCGCCTGTTCGGTCGCCGGGGCAGCCGCCGGGGCCTGGCCCGGCGCGGGGTTCAGCTTCCGCATGGCGGCGGTGAAGGCCGCGGCCGGATCGGGCTCCTTCTCGGTCACCTTCCGCAGGGCGAGCAGGGTGCCGACGCCGAGCGGATCGCGCGCCGGGTCCGGGATCCCGACCGGGGAGCCGTCGAGGATCTCCTGCCAGGAAGGCGCCTTCCCCGGCCAGCCGAACCGCCGCGCGGTTTCGTCGGGAAGTCCCAGCACCACCGGGGAATTCGCCACCGACTGACCGGATTCCGGCAGGTTCCACGCGCCGGCGTCCCTGGCCTGCGACAACATCGTGCTCGACTCGGGAACCCAGACGTCGGGCCCGCCGGAGGCGGTGGTCCCGAGCAGATCGGCGACTTCGGCCGACTCGCGCGCGGTCACGTTGACACTGAAGCATTCTTCCTGCGGCACGGTCTTCGCGAGCCGCGTGAGCACCGGTGCCACGTCGGGCGCCGCGGTGATCTCGACCGGCGTCAGGGCGTCACAACCGTTGCCCGCCAACCGGGCCCGCAGATAGTCCACGCCCCACCAGGTACCGAGCGCGATCACCAGCAACAGGCTCAAGACGACGACGGGCGCGTTGAAACGCCCGCCACGCCTCGGGCCTACCTGCATGTGCATGCCTCCGAGGTGCGGGGTGAGGACCTGGGATGTTGCCCAATCCGCCCGCGAACGTCAACCCTCGGGTAACTTAGCGCCTTCGGCTGCGGCAAACGGCCTAACCGAAATCGTGACTCGCGTGCTCAAACCCGGAACTCACGTGCTTGGAGGCGGAACTCACGAGTTACGGCTCCAAGCACGCGAGTTACGGCTCCGAGCACACGAGATCGGCCTAGCCGAAATACCTTCCGGCTCCGATGTGGGCACCGGCGTTCTGCCACCATCCGGCGTCGCCGGTCGAGTCGATCCCGTCCGCGATCACCGTCGCGCCCGCCATGGTCGCGGTGTCGATGAGGTTCCGCAGCGAACGTTCCGCCAGTGGTTCCGTCCGCCGCTCCGCCAGCCGGGCCGCGATCCGGACCGTCCGCACGGGTACGTCGACGAGGCAGACGACGTCACCGGCCGCGCCGAAGTCCTGCAGTTCCGCGTCCACGCCGATCTCGGCGAGGAGATGCAGGTTGTCGACCGTCTCGCCGAGTTCGGCGAGCACCGCGCCGACGGGGAAGCCCAGCCGCAACCGTGACGGCCCGACTCCGGTCGCGGTCAGGATGGTCCGCACCGACCCGACGAGATCGGGATCGGCGGCCTGGTGCGGGGTCAGTCCCACGACCATCGGGAGCCTGTCGTCCGACTCCTCGCAGGCGATGCGGATGAGCCATTCGCCCAGTGGCGTGATGAGACCGGTCTCGTCGGCGAAGCGGGCGCAGGTGTCGTGACCGATCCGGCCGTGGCGCGGGTGGTTCCACGCGAGCCTCGCCTCGACACCCGCCGGCCTGCTGTCCGCCAGCCAGGTCAGCGGCCGGAAGCCGACCTCGATCTGGCCGGTCTCCCAGGCACCCGCCATGGAAACGGCCAAGCCGAACTCGTGCCGTTCCCTGATGTCGAGAACGGAATCGGACAGCGCCCACTGACGGTAGCCGTTGGCCTGCGCCCGGCGCAGCGTCATTCCGGAGACGCGCAGCAGCTCGTTCGGCGCGATGTCTCTCGGTGGCCGGTGCACGACCCCGACGCAGGCCGAGACCGCCACCCCGCTGCCGCTTTCGAGGTAGACCGGTTCGGAGAGCTCCTGGTTGATCATGCCGATGACGGTGGCGACGTCCGGGCTGGCCGCGGTGTTCTGGATGAGGATGCCGAATTCGTCGCCGCCGATCCTGGCGACGAGCGCGTCCTCGCCGCCGACGACGGCCCGCAGCTTCGCGGCGACGTTCTTCAGCAGGTCGTCGCTCTGTTTCTGGCCGAGCCCGCCCGCGATCAGGGAGAAACCGTCCAGGTCGAGGTGATAGACGGTGACGCCGAAGGACGGGTCGGCGTGCTGCAGTGCCCGTTCCAGGCGCGTTCCGAAGCACTGCCGGTTCGGCAGGCCGGTCAGCGGGTCGTGCAGGGCTTGACGGCTCAGCTGCCGCTGCAGCAACGAGACGTCCGTGTCCCCGTCGACCAGGGTGACCAGCTGCTGGGCCTCGCCAGCCGGGTCGCGGATGACAGCGCCGGAGAAACCGGCCCACGTCGGTTCCTCGTCCTCGGCTACGAGTCTTCGCGACAGCTCGAGCCGCTGGCTCTCGCCTTCGAGCAGCTTCCGGTAGCCCTCGCGCAGTCCCTCGGCGTCGTCCGGATGCACGAGGTCGTAGAGGTTGAGCCCGGTCAGGTCCGCGACGGGCCGGTTCAGCATTTCGGCGAACGCGGGGTTCACCCGCTGGACGCGGCCGTCGACCCTGGTGACGGCCACGCCGGTGGCCGAACCGGTGAAGAGCTGTTCGAAACGTGCCTGGGTCAGCACCAGTTCGCGCCGGGTCTCGCGTTCGAGCGTGACCAGGGTGCGGCTCAGATCCTCTTGCTGTGTCTGGATGCTCTCGCGCAACGCCTCGCCATAACCGGCCGCGAGCGCGCCGAGCACCTGCAGTACCCGTTCGGGGAGCGACTTCACGCTCCGCAACTCCGGCTCGTGCAAGAGCCCCTTGCCGAGCACCTCCATCGTGCGACGGAGGCTGTCCGGGCCGACGCATCTGAGCGCGACGAGCCGCGCGCCGGCTTCGGCGGCCTGCGCGGGCTCGGCGTCTTCGCTCAGCACCGCCGCGAAGACCTCGTCCAGCAGAGCGGCGAAATGCTCTTCGATCTGCGCGTGGGTATACGGAAGATACGCCGTACCGGTGACCAGGTAAGCCCACTTGCGGGCCAGCGTGGCGCGGGTCGGCGCGGTGTTCTTCCGCTTCGGGGATGCGGAGGATGAAGTTCTCTTCGGGGCGTCCGGCGATACGGGGAACTCTTCGCCGTCCGAAAGTGGGGCAGTCACGTCCGCCGGTCCTGGGGTCGCTTTCGTATTCCGTGGTGGAGAACCATCTTCCACGATTCTCTAACCGTACTCACGGTTCGCCGATCATCCAATCGGGTGGTCACCCTACGGTACTGCAACTCCCACCTTGTCCCTCAGCCAAACGCGGGTGGCGTCCCGATATTCGGACGCGTTGCGGTGTAAGGCCAGCGAATGTCCGGCACCGGACAGAACATACGTGGAAAGCTGTGCCTCAGGCCGGTAGAACGGCGCTTCCGCCGGGCGCAGCGTCTCGCCGCTCGAGCAGTCCCGAAGCGCGAAAAGGCCGCAGAACAGGATGTCCTTCGAGCCGACCGCCTGGAGAACCGGCACCCGGATCGCTTTCGTCGCGGGCAGCACGATCCCGAACACGGCGACCGTTCCCATTCCCGGGACCGAAACCTGATCCTTCGTCGCCTCGTCGGCTTCGATGACCCGGGGGTCGGCATTTTCCGTCGCGTAGAACAGTCCGGCACGTGCTCCCGGTTTCGTCGTGAAATACAGCGGATCGCTGCCGAGCGAACCGAGTTTCCCGTCGGTGAACGCGGGCTGGAGGCCGAAGAGCACCCCGAAGGTCAGCGCGGGGACCGATGGCAGATGCGTCATTCCGGTGAGGATCACGCCGTCCACGTCCTGATACGTCGAAGCCTCGGCCGCGACGATGCCGGAACCGACCGAATGCCCGACGATCACGACCTTCTCGAACGGCGTGCCGCCGACCCGGCCCGCGCGCAGATGGCCGATCACCTCGTGCATCGAGCGCGCCAGCACCGGCAGCAGGAGCGGAAGGCTGGGCGGTTTGCTGCTCCCGCCCGTACCGAGCTGGTCCGCGGCGAAGGTCGCGTAACCGTGCTTGGCCATGTCCCGCTGGTACGAATAGCGATCCGGGTCGTAGGGCAGGTCCCAGTAGGCGCTGTTGTAGGTACCGCCGTGCACCAGCAACTGCACCGCGCCGGGTGCCGGACCGCCGGGCAGGCAGAGCCGGCCGTGGACCGTGGCGGGTTCGCCGAGCGGGCCGGTGACCGGCAGATCCAGATCGGAACAGCGGACGTCGACGGCTTCGGCCGGGGCCGCGACCAGGAAACCACCGAGGAGCACGCAGCAGGCGGCCACCGCCGTGGCCAGTTTGAGCGGCATTCTCACAGAACCCTCTCCGGAATCGGGACGCTCGGAAGGAGCATGAACCCTACACGGGGTGATCGGACGCTCACCGTCAGCCCGAGGTTCTCGGCCGCGCGATCATCGGCAACCGGTTCGGCTGCATCGTCGCTTTGATCTTGGGAAAGACCTTCACACCCGGTACCGGTTCCATCCGCCACCGGGCGCCGATCGTCGCCGCCACCAACGCGATCTCGGTGGGTGCGAACTGATGTCCGGGGCACAGCCGGGCTCCGGCGCCGAAGGGAATGAACGCGCCCTTCGGTACCTCCGCGGCGCGCTCCGGCTCCCAGCGATCCGGATCGAAGCGGCCGGGATCGGGAAACCAGCGCGGATCGCGGTGCAGCGTGTGCTGGCTGACCGCGACCTCGGTACCGGCGGGGACGCGCACGCCGCCGAGTTCGACGTCCTCGCGCGCCCGCCGCATCAGGATCACCGGCGGGGTGCGGCGGACGACCTCGTTGATGATCCGCTGCGTGTAGACCAGGCGCGGCACGTGTTCGAACCGCGCGGGCCCGCCTGCCAGCACCTCGTCGACCTCCGCGTGGAAGCGGCGCTCGATCTCCGGCCGCGCCCCGATTTCGTGGAAGAACCACGCGAGCGCGACGGCCGTCGTCTCGGCGCCGGTGGTGAGGATCGTGATGACCTCGTCCTCTACTTGACGGTCGGTCATCTTCTCGCCGGTCTCGTCGTCTTCGGCCAGCAACAACATCGACAGCAGGTCGCCCTGATCGCCGCCCTTCTCGCGCGCCCGGACGACGGCGTCGCCGATGACCCGCCGCAGGCGTGCGGCCGCCGCGTCGAACTCGCGGTTGGCCGGGATCGGCAGGCGTTCCACGAACTTCGGCGAGAACGCCCTGACCATGACGTACTTCAACATGATCGGGATCGACCGCTGGATCTCGGCGAGCGCGTCGTCGCCGAGTTCGGTGGAGAACAGCGTGCGCCCGGAGACGGTCAGCGCGAGATCCTGCATGCGCCGGTCGAATTCGACCACCTCGCCCGGTTTCCACGCGTCCGCAAGGTCTACAGCGACCTTCGTCATCGTCGTCTCGGCGTAGAGCGCGATACGGCTTCGCTGGAAGGCGGGCAGCATCATCCGTCGTTGCCGCTGGTTGAAGGCTCCGTTGGAGGTCGCGAGCCCGTCGCCGAACAACGGCCGCATCTTGTCGAACACGATGCCTTTGTCGAACTTCGCCGCGTCGACGGCGAGCAACCGCCAGGCCAGTTCCGGCGTGGTGACCAGGTAGACCGGCATCGGGCCGAAGTCGAGCCGCACGACGTCGCCGTGCGATCGCAGTGAGGACAACAGTTTCACCGGATCACGCAGCATCGGCACGGTATGTCCCAGCAGCGGCCACCGGCCTGGTGCGACGGCGACGTCCGGAGGTGGTGCCATCGTGCTCGTCTCCCCGGTGTCTGGGCGCTGAACCCAGCCACTTTAGGGCCACGAGGGCGCGAAGACGGCTCCGCCGTCGGACATCCACACGATCGGACGATGGCGGCCAGTTCCCGTGAGCCCGCTAGACTCCTGTGCCCCAACGGATCCCAACCGAACGGCGGCGACGACGGTGACTTCGAACCTGAGCTGGGTACCCCCCGAGGTCGACACGACCGTGCCGAATCCCGCCCGGGTCTACGACTACTGGCTCAACGGCGACCACAACTTCCAGGCCGACCGTGTCCTCGGCGAGCAGATCCTGAAGATCATGCCAGGGATCCGCGACGCGGCCCGCCTCAACCGGGCGTTCCTCCGGCGCGCCGCGCTGCACATGGTGGACGCGGGCGTGCGGCAGTTCCTCGACATCGGCTCCGGCATCCCGACCGTCGGCAACCTCCACGAGATCGTCCAGCGGATCGACCCGTCCTGCCGGGTGGTCTACGTCGACCGCGAGTCCGTCGCCGTGGCCCACGCCAAACTGCTGCTGCGCGGCAACGACCGGTGCGCGGCGATCCAGGCCGACCTCCGCGACGTCAACGACATCCTCGACGCTCCCGAAACGAAGGAACTGCTGGACCTCGACCAGCCGGTCGGCCTGTTCATGTTGCTGCTGCTGCATTTCGTGCCGGACTCATGGGATCCGCACGCGATACTGGCCCGCTATCGGGAGCGAATCGCCCCCGGCAGCTTCCTCGCCATCTCGCACGTCGCCGCCGACGCGAACTCGAGCGGCCTCGACGAGGCCATCGAGGCGTACAAGAGCACCCAGAACGACCCCATCCCCCGGACCCACGACGAGGTGCTTTCGTTCTTCGACGGATTCGACGTCGTCGAGCCCGGCGTCGTCGGCTGCGCGATGTGGAACCCCCAGGGAGCAGGCGACATGTCCGAGGACCCGGAGATCAACGCGTTGCCGTACGCCGGGGTGGGCCGGAAACCCTAGGGTCACCTCGTGAGTGGTAAGGACGGTTAGAACCGTCCTTACCACTCACGACCTCCCTCAGGGCAGCACGTCGGTCACGGTGTCCTTGATGACCAGCCACTTGCCGTGCTCACGCACCAGCGTCAGGCTGATCGTGTAGTGCCGGTCGATGTTCTGTGACGGAGCCTTGTAGTAGGCGTCGAGGATCGCGTAGCCCATCTTGCAGTCCTCGACGACGGTGTGGGTCACCGTCCACGGCATGCTCCACTCGTACGGGAGCTTGAACTGCACATCGACCACCGGGTCCACGTTGGCGTCGTAGCCGATGATCGTCTGGCCCTTACGACCGATGGTGACCATGTTCTGGTGGATGATCGCCCGGTAGCGGGCCTCGTCGCGTTTGTTGAAGCTGTCCATGTCCTCCCAGACCGCGCGGTCGAACGCGCGCTGACAGACCTGCCGCTCCGTCTCCGCCCGTTGGTCACTGGCCGCCGCCGCGGCGGGCACGCCGATTCCCGCCGCGGCCACGACCAGCCCGGCCAACGCCGCGTAATACCGCTTGCGCATGGGTTCTCCTCATCACGTCCCGTATTCCGTCCTCAGCAGGTTCGCCGGACGGCGCATCACAGCTGCATCACTTCCGCACCGGCGCGGGCGGGCGGCCGGTTAACCTCGCGGAAGGGGGTGCGATGGAGTTTCGGATACTGGGTCCGGTGCAGGTCCGCGGCGGCGCGCGGGCGCTGAAACTGGCGGGCTCACGGCAGGAGCGGATCCTGGCCGCGCTGCTGCTCGGCGCCGATCGCGTCGTCTCGGTCTCCCGGCTGGTGGACGTCGTCTGGGACGAGGATCCGCCCGCCACGGCCACCCGGCAGATCCGCAATCTCACCACCGCGCTGAAACGCGCACTCGTCGCCGAGGGCGCCGACGACGACGTCCTGACCGCCGAAGGCCCGGGCTTCGTCCTGCGCCCGCGCGCCTTCGATCTGCGCACGTTCGAGGAGCACGTCTCGCGCGGCGAGTTCCGTGAAGCACTCGGCTGCTGGCACGGCCCGGCTCTGTCCGGCGTGGACAGTATGGCGCTGCGCGGCGAGGCCGAAGAACTCGACGAGCGTCGTCTGTCCGTTGTGGAGCGTTGCCTCGACGAAGAGATCTCCGCCGGGGAGGACACCGTCGCTGAACTGACGGCGCTGGTCGCCGAACACCCGCTCCGGGAGCCGTTCGCCGGGCTGCTCATGCGCGCGCTGCACCAGCAGGGCAGGCAGGCCGACGCGCTGAACGTCTACCGGCAGGCGCGGACGCGGCTGGTGGAGGAACTCGGGATCGACCCCGGGCCGAAGCTGCGCGGACTCTACGAGCGGATCCTCCGCGACGAGCCGGAATACGGCAAGACCCGGTGCTTCCTCCCTTACGACGTCCCGGATTTCACCGGCAGGGAAGCCGAGATCGGCCGTCTGCTCGACACCATCCGGTTCGGCCGCCCGGTGGCCGTCGACGGGATGGCCGGCGTCGGCAAGACCTCGCTCGCCGTCCACGTCGCGCACCGGCTCGCCGCCGATTTCCCCGACGGGCAGCTGTTCGTGGATCTGCACGGGCATTCCCCCGCCCGTGAACCGCTCTCGCCCGAGGCCGCGCTCGAAGCCCTGCTCGGCCAGCTGGACATCCCGGCGAGCAGGCTCCCCGGCGGCGTGGAGCGGCGGGCCGAGCTCTGGCGCACCCGAACGGCGGGCCGGTCACTGCTCGTGGTGCTCGACAACGCCGCGAGCGCCGAACAGCTGAGACCATTGGTGCCGGGTTCCACCACGGTCGCGCTCGTGGTCACCAGCAGGCGCCGGCTGGCCGCGGTCGACGGTGCCGCGTCGATCAGTCTCGAAGTCCTGCCGGACGAACAGGCGGGCGCCCTGTTCGCGGCGGCGTCCGGACGACCCGGCTCGGGCGTGGCCGCGTTGTGCGGGAACCTGCCGCTGGCGATCCGGATCGCGGCGGCCCGGTTGCAGAATCGTCCGCAATGGACCGTGGAGACCCTGGCCGAACGGCTGGGATCCGAACACGACAGGCTGGCCGAGCTGAAGGTCGGCGGACGCGACGTGGCCGCGGCGTTCGCACTGTCCTACCGGGAGCTCGACACCGCGCAGCAGCGCATGTTCCGTTTGCTGGGGCGGAATCCCGGCACCGACATCGGGGTACCCGCGGCGGCCGCGCTGGCCGGTACCGGCGAGCACGAGGCCGAACGGCTGCTGGAGGACCTGCTCGACGCCCACCTGCTCAGGCAGCCCGCGCTCGGCCGCTACGCGTTCCACGACCTGATCGCCGAGCACGCCCGCACCGTCGCGCGCGACGAGGAATCGGGTCCGGCGATGACCAGGCTGCTCGATCACTACCGCGACGGCGGCGGCCCCGGCTGGTACCGCGAGGAGCGGGCGAACCTGGTCGCGGTGACGCGCCACGCGCTCGACACCGGTCTCGACGAGTACGCCTGGCGGATCGCCGAGGACACCACGGAACACCTTCGGGAACGCGGGTATCTCGACGAGCTGCTCGCCGTGGCGCGGACCGGGGTCGCCGCCGCCCGCCGGATCGGGGATCCGCACGCGGTCCAGCTGAGCCTGGCGAGCCTCACCCTGGCGTTCTGGGAGAACGGCCGGCTCACCGAGGGGATGGACTGCGCCATGGAGCGGCTGGACGTCGTCCGGAGATCCGGCGATCGCGCGGCCGAAGCGATCGCGCTCTCCCGGGCGGGCGCCCTGCACAGCATGCTCGGCCACTACGCCGAAGCGATCCGGTTCTACCGGGACGGCCTGGCTGTCGCGGACGGCAACACCGACGCCGCCGCGACGCTGTGGACCAACCTCAGCAACACGCAGGAGGTCCTCGGCGACTTGGCCGACGCGCTGGAGTCGGCCCGGCGGTCGGTGGCGCTGCGCGAGGACGACCGCGGCACGATCCTGAGTTCGGCCCAGCTCGGCCTCGTCCTCGCCCGGCTCGGCCACTTCGACGAAGCCTTCGCGACCATCGAGCGTTCGATCGACTCATCGCGGGAGCTCGGGTACCTGTTCGGCGAGGCGTGGAGCCGGATCGACCTCGCCGACGCCCTGCTGCTCGCCCATCGTCCGGGCGACGCGCGTGAGCAGGCCGGACGCGCGTGCGCGATCCTCACCCGGCTCAACCATCCGCTGTTGCTGGCCATGGCGGCGAACAGCCTCGGAACCGCCTGCCTCGCGGTCGGCGAGACGACGACGGGCCTCGGGCAGCACCGGCTCGCGCTGGAAACGGCGAGGCGGATCGGCTACCGGCTGCAGGAAGCCCGCGCGCTGGCCGGGTTGGGGCAGACCCGCGCCGCACGAGACCACTACGCCGCGATGGGCCTGCCCACCGAACCCACCAGCAGGGAGACCAGGGCGAGCGCCGCCGTACTCCACAGCAACGGCACGACACCCGCCCCCTCGACGACCAGGCCGCCGACGAAAGCGCCGAGGGCGATCGAACCGGTGAACACGCCGACGTAGAGACCGGTGACGTGCTCGACGCGATCCGGCGCGAGGGCGGTCATCCACAGTTGCGCGCCGACCGACAGTCCGCCGTAGGCCATCCCCCAGAGGGCGATCGCGACCCAGGCGATGAGCGTGGAGGCGCCGAAAAGCGCCAGAAGCCCGAGCGCGACCGCGATACCGGACGCCAGTAGCAGCACGGTCGGCCGAGGCCTGCGCCCGGCCGCGGCTCCGGCCACGAAGTTGCCGATCAGCCCGAACACACCGTAGACGAGCAACAGAGACGCGATCGCGCCCGCCGGCATCCGGGGCAGTTCTTCGAGGACCGGACGCACATAGGTGTACGCGGCGAAGTGCGCGGTCACCAGCAGCACCACCACGGCGAGGCCGGTGACCACGGCGGGACGGAACAACGAGCGGTGCCGTCCGGTGCCGGTCCCTTCGACGACCACGGGACGGCGTAGCTCGGGCAAGGCCAGCAGCAAGGCGGGAACGAGCAGCGACGCGCACACCGCGAGCGACCAGAAGGCCGCGCGCCAGCCGAAAGCGTTCCCCACGAACGTGCCCAACGGCACTCCGAGCACCGAGGCGGCGGCGACGCCCCCGACGGTGAACGAAACCGCCAGTGCGCTGTCGCGAGCCGTGACCAGCCTGACGACCACGGCAGAAGCCATCCCCCAGACCGCGCCCATACCGACACCGAGCACGATCCGCGCGACCATGAGCAGCCCGAAATCGACGGCGATCGCGGTCAGCCCGTTGCCGACGGCCAGCACCGCCACGGCCGCGGCCAGCACCCGGCGGCGGTCGAGATCCCCGAGCAGCCGCGGCACCACGGGAGCGGTGACCGCCGAAACCAGACCGGTGACGGTCAGGCTGAGACCGGTCGCACCCGCGGAGACACCGAGACCGTCCGCCATCGGGGTGAGCATTCCGACCGGCAGCATCTCGGAAGTCACCACCAGGAACGTGCTCAGCGTCAGCACGCCGACGGCGGCCCATCGCGGCAGGGAAGTCCGCTCCGGAAGGACCGGATCCGGGTGAGAGACAAAGGAACTCATGCCGTCCAGCCCATCACCGCGCGGCACCCGGAACAACGACGCTTTCCTCATCGATCGATGAGTCAGGCTCATCGATCCGGTGTTATCGTCCGAGTATGGGTGACGCGCTTCCGACCATGCACCAAGCGCATCTGCAGCAGATCGAATGCCTGCTCACCTTGGCGGAGGAACTGCATTTCGGGCATACGGCAGAGCGGCTCGGCTACTCGCAATCGCGAGTGAGCCAGCTCATCGCCACGCTGGAGACACGGGTCGGCGCGCGACTGGTCGAGCGCACCAGCCGCAAGGTCGGGCTCACCCGCGTCGGCGCGCAGTTCGTCAGGGAGATCCGGCCCGCCTACCGCGCGCTGCTCCGCACCTTCGAGCGCGCGCGTGAGCGGGCGATGCGCGGCGCCGTCGAAGAACTGCGGGTCGGGTTCACCGGCATGGTCTACGAGGAGGTCACTTCGATCTTCCGCGCGCTGCGCGATCGGCACGGCGTGGCCGTGCACACCCACGACGTCCCGCTCGGCTCACCGTTCACCGCCGTGCTCGACGGCGAGATCGACGCCGTCATCGCCGAACTCCCGGTCCACGAACCCGAGCTCACGGTCGGCTTCCGGTTCCCGCCGCAAGACCAGTACGTGATGGTCGGAACCGGTCACCCCATCGCGGAGCGCGAGTCGATCGATCGGGAAGATCTCGCGAAACTCGACCTGCTCCACCGCGCCGGTGACGGCCCCGGCTACTGGAAGGCCGCGCGCACCCCGCCCGCCACTCCGTCGGGAACGCCGATTCCCTCGACCGCGGGGATCACGACCGTCCAGCAGGGAATGGCGCTGGCGGCGTCCGGGATGCACGCGATGCTGGTGTGCCGTCCGTTGACGGAACAGCACACCCGCACCGATCTGCGCTACGTCCCGGTCCGCGGCCTGGAAGCGTCCAGTCAGCTCGGTCTCGTCTGGCGGACCGGCCACGTCAGCCCGCCACTGACCGCGCTGGCCGAACTGCTCGAACAGGCCGAGCCTGTCAGCCGAAAAACTCGCTGAGCAGATCGCGCAAGCTGTCCGGCTGGTGGAGGACGCCGTGGTCCTGCCCCTCGACGGTGGCGTACCGCGCGCCGGGGACCGTGTCGGCGACCGCGCGGCTGCCCGCCCGCATCCAGGCGTCGCTCTCCCCACCGTCGATGACCAGCGTGGGCACCGAAATCTTCGCCAGCCTTTCCGCGGGCAGCACGTTTCCGGGACCGCAGAGCGCGAGGTCGTAGGGCAGTGTGTGGGCGAGTCCGGTGAACCACGCCCAGAACGCGTCGTCCCGCATCCCTTTCACGACCTCGGCCGGGGTGGCCGTCCCTTCGACCAGGAAGAGCTCGGCCGCGCCGTCGCGGTCGCCGTCGGCGATCAACGCCCGGACGCGGTCGAAGAGGTCGGGCGCGGGCCGCGTACGGCTGTCGTCGACGACATACGGCGGCTCGTACACGGCGAGGCTTGTCATGGCGACGCCTCTGGCCGCCGCCTCCAGCCCCAGCACGGCACCCGACGAGTGCCCGAACACCGCCGCCGAACCATCGACGTGCTCGACCAGCGCGGCAAGGTCCTCGACCTCGCGTTCCACCGAATAAACCGCGCCCGCGCCGCTGTCGCCCCGCCCTCGCCGGTCATAGGCGATCACGGTGAAATGCGGGGCCAGTGTCGCGGCCAGTCCGGCGACGGTCGTCCGGTCGTTGAACGCGCCGCCGACCAGGATCACCGGCGCGCCCTGTCCCGTGCGCTCGAAGGCGATCGCGGTGCCGTCAGCCGAGGTCACGGTCTCGAACGAGGTGGTCATCAGGTTCCTCCATGGGGTCGCTCGCACTTTAGCTTCGTCCCTGGGTCGGAGCCGACGACCACCGCTCGACATCACTTCGCGAGATTTCCGAAGAATTCGCGGAGTTCGGTCACCACGTCGTCCGGGACGGCCATCGCGACCATATGGCTCGGGCTCTCGTGATCCGCCCAGCGCACGATGTCGTTCTTGCGGGTGGCGATCGTGCGCAGCGCGGACGGCCCGCCGTGGGAGACGCCGGTCGGCACCACGGTCTGGTCGATCGGCATCGCGGCCGCTCCCTCGTAGTACGGCCACAGCGAGGTGCCGCCAGTCCCGGTCAGCCAGTACAGCGTCGCGTTGGTGAGCAGCAGGTCGCGGTCGATCGGCTCGGCGGGCGCCGCGCCTTCGGGCCAGCCGTCGAACTCCTTGAACCGTTCGACCAGGTACGCCAGCTGCGCGACCGGCGAATCGAGGAAGCCGAAACTGAGCGTCTGCGGCCGGTTCGACAGGTACGGCGCGTATCCGCTGCCGCCCGCGAAACGCTCCAACAGTCCCGCGAGATCCGCCTGATCCCGTTCGGTGAGCCCCTCGAACTCGGCAGGATCGCCGGTCGGCACGCCGAGTCCGGAGGTGATGTGCGAGCCGATGACATGCTCGGGCACGTGCACCGCGAGGCAGGGCGTCACCAGCGCTCCGGCGTCGTTCCCGTGCGCGCCATAGCGTTCGTAGCCGAGACGGCTCATCAGCTCCGCCCAGGTCCGCGCCACCCGCGCGATGTCCCACGGCCGCTCGTCGGCCGGCTCGGGAAACGGGGAGAAGCCGAAGCCCGGCAGGGACGGCGCGACGACGTGGAAGGCGCGCGACGGGTCGAGGCCGTGGGCTCGCGGATCGGTGAGCGGTCCGAGGACGTTCAGGAACTCGGCGATCGAATTCGGCCAGCTGTGCGTCATGATCAGCGGGATCGCGTCCGGCTCCGGCGAGCGGACGTGCAGGAAGTGGATCCGATGTCCGTCGATGGTCGTGGTGTACTGCGGAAAGTCGTTGAGCCGCTTCTCGTACGCGCGCCAGTCGTAGCCGTCTCGCCAGTATTCGGCGAGGTCCTTGAGGTACGCGACCGGGACGCCCCTGCTCCACTCGGCACCGGGCAGCGCCGACGGCCAGCGGGTGCGGGCCAGCCGGTCGGTCAGGTCGTCCAGATCGGACTGCGGGATGTCGATGCGGAACTGCTCGATGTCGGTCATGAGATGACCGTAGGGACCATTCAGGTCAGAACGTGACCTAAATGACAGTCGGCCGGGGATCGTCGGCACGATCGAGTCAGAGGCAGGAGCGGGCGCGTCCGGCCGTGAAGGCCTCCTTACCTACCCTGAAGGTAGGTAAGGGGCCCTTCACGGACCAGCCTGAGATTGACCGCGGCCGGGAATCCCCACAGGTGCCGACCTGACGCATCGCATTCAATCCCCTAAACGCGGACGACCTGCGTGGCGCCGAAGGTGTCCTTCACCGGCACCTCGACGGTCTTCCGCCGCACGGTCACGCGCAGGACGTCCTGCCGCTGCGTCGGGTCCGAAACGGCCATCCGCCAGCCGTCGCGGGTCCGGCCGAGCGCCACCGACGCCGGACCGGACACCGACACCTCGTCGACGGAGCCCGCGGCGAAGAAGTTCGCCAGCAGGGTCGCGTCCCACAGCCGGACGGCCTGCACGGTCGCGGTGTTGGACCGCACACGCCACGACCAGGCCGAGGCGATCGTCTCCAGCACCGACGCGGTGGGAAGGACGGCGTAGGCGTAGCTCGCGTTCGACGGCTTGGCCCCGTGTTCGATGACCAGCTTCTGGTAGCGCCGCGTGTACGGCACCGTGGTGCCCTTGGTGTTGGCGCCCTTGTCGATGTCGCGCCAGGTCCCCGTCCGGTCCTCGCGCAGCGCGGTGACCTCGGCGTCGTCGAGCAGGACGTAGCCGCCGACCTTCTCCAGATGTAGCCATCGCTTGCGCCGCAAGGACTCCGAGCCGTCGACGAGATGGCCATCGGCCAGCAGGACACCGGAGCCGTTCTCACCGAGGTTGCGGTTCTCGATCGTGGTGCGGATCCGCTCACCGGAGGAGTCGGTGATCCCGGCGCCGAGGCACAGCACCCCCGACGGCGTGAAGAACCACGACTTCTTCGCGGTCAGTGTGCCGTCTTGGGAGATGAAGTCGAGGGCGTGCGCGCCGTGCCGCGCGTCCCAGCGGACACCACCGCAATGATCCTTGCTCGTCAGCGGCACCGACTCCAGTTTCGGGGTCGGGCCGGTCTTGGTGGTGGTGCCCGGGAGCAACAGCGGGTCGACCGTCGGCCAGTAGGCGTCGGTGAAATGTCCCTTCGCCTTGGGCAGGAACAGATACAGCGAACCGTCACCGACGTACCAGCCGTGCAGGTTCATCGAGTTGATCGACTCGTACCGCGAAATCCGGGTCGAGGCGACGCCGAGCGAGGCCGACCAGCCTTCGGTGATGTGCACCATCCGGTCCTGCTGGCCGAACACGCGATGCGCCGCGACCGTCCGCGCCGGCCGGATCTCGGTCGCCAGCAGCTCCTGCGCGAACTCGATACCGGGGATGCCGACGAGGTCCGGCCCCGGCGCGAACCGTTCGGGATCGGGAATTTCAAGGTACGGCGCGAAAGTGTCTTCGGTGATCCACTTCGCGGCGAGGCCACCGAGCTCTTCCTTGCGCTTCCCGCTCGCCGACCGCGCCAGCAGGACCACGGCGCCGGTGAGCTGGTGCCCGATGTCGTACGCGGATTCCCCTTGCCGCGAAAGGAACCGGCCGCGGACCGACTCCATCATCGCACCCGCGTAGACGAATGGCGCGAACGTGTCGGAGACCAGCGCGTACGTCGCCTCGCGCACGTCGGCGGGCAGTGCGAACTCCGTGCCCTTGGTGACGTGGATGGCGGACGCGACCGCGGTGAGCAGGATGATCCCGTAATGCCCGGGATACGGCACCGAGTCGTGCTGCAGGAACGAGCCGTCGGTGTGGAAACCGTCGCCCGCCGCGCGGTGGAGTTTGGCGATGACACTTGCCGCTCCCCCGCCTTCGACGTCGGTGAACGCGCCGACGCCCCGCTTGATCCGTTCGACGTCGCCGAGCATCGCGCCGGAGACGATGGAGATCGTCGACTTGTCCGCACGGTTGGCGCCGGTCTCGACGACGCTCGGATTGTTGGTGCGGCGGTTCGGATCGCCGGAGAACTTCAGCACCGGCTTCAGGTACTTGGCGAGTTCGTCCTCGGTCAGTTCGTCGGCGACCGTCGCGAGGATGTGCAGCAGGTAGAGCGGGATGCCGATCTCGTAGGTGTACCAGTTGCCGATCTCGGCGGTCTTCTCGCTGTACTGATCGCTGGTGTACAGCAGTTCCAGCGCGCCCTTGATCCGGGCGAGCACGGCGGGATCGCCTGCCAGCGCGCCTCCCGGGGTCCCCCAGTTGACCGCGATCGCGCGGAGCCGCGCGTACATCGACGTCGTGAACTCGCTGCCGGGACCGAGCGGAAGGTCTTTCCACAGTGGACCGCCGCCGACCGTCATGCTGTCGTGGTAGGCCTTCGCGACCCGGTCCAGGTTCGCCAGCGCGGCGGTGCGTTCCGCCGAGGGCCGGTTGATCCCGATCTGCAGTTCGCGATAGCCGGTGACGATGGGGGCCGAACCCGGAGCCGCGGGCCGCGCTGACGAAGGGCTCGCGAGAGCGGTCGTGAGCGCCACCGAAGCGGCCGCGGCCGCGCCTCCCCTCAAAGCCGTTCTCCTGTCGAAGTGACCGAATCCGGACATGACGGTGCCTCCCAAGGGGGTCGAGACGGGATCAAGGGCGGCGGCGGGTGGTGGGTCTCGTGAGTGGTAAGGACTGTTCTAACCGTCCTTACCACTCACGAGGTTTACTGGCGTTTCCCGTCGATCCTGCGGGGCAGGTCCCACGGGTTGTTCTCCTGCAACGGTTCCGGCAGCAGCGTGTCGGGGAAGCCCTGCCAGGCGATCGGTCGCAGGAACCGCTCGATCGCGGCGGTGCCGACCGAGGTGCTGGTCGGCGCGGTGGTCGCCGGGTAGGGACCACCGTGTTCCTGTGCCCAGGTGACCGTGACCCCGGTCGGCCAGTCGTTCCACAGCAGACGACCGGCGACCCGGGTCAGCGACGGGAGCACCGGGCGAATCCAGTCCACATCGGACTCTTCACCCTGGATGGTCGCGGTGAGGCCGGGTTCCATCACGCCGAGCAGGCTGATCAGTTCGTCCTGATCTGCGTAGGTGACGATCAGCGACGCGGGGCCGAAGCATTCCTCGCGGACGGTGTCGGCGTCGGCCAGGAAGGCCTTGGCGGTGGTGGCGAGCAGGGTCGCACCGTGCGAGATCCCTTCCGCGCCAACGGATTCCGACAGCACCTCGACACCGGCGACGTCGCTCAGCTTCGCCAGCCCGTCGGCGAATCCGGCCGCGATACGCTCGTTGAGCATCGGCTGCGCCGGGATCGCCGCGACGGCCTCGCGCAGCGTGTCTTCGAGGCCGTGACCCTCGGGCAGGAACAGCAGCCCCGGCTTGGTGCAGAACTGGCCGGCACCGAGGGTGAACGAACCCGCGTAGCCCTTGGCGATCGCTTCACCGCGCGCGTCGATCGCGGCCCGCGTGACGACGACTGGGTTGACGCTGCCGAGTTCACCGTAGAACGGGATCGGCGACGGCCGCGAGGTCGCGATGTCGAACAGCGCGCGCCCGCCCGGCACCGAACCGGTGAACGACGCCGCCTGGATCCTCGGGTCCTTCAGCGCCGTGACGCCGTTCTGCTGGCCGTGGATGACCGCGAAGATCCCTTCCGGCGCGCCGGCCCCGACCAGCGCTTCACGCAGGACGTCGCCGGTGCGGGCGGACAGCTCCGGGTGACCCGAGTGCGCCTTGAGCACGACCGGGCAACCGGCGGCCAGCGCGGACGCGGTATCCCCGCCCGCGACACTGAACGCGAACGGGAAGTTGCTGGCGGCGAACACCAGCACCGGTCCGATCGGGGTGAGCAGCCGCCGGATGTCCGGCCGCGGTCCCATCGGCCACGCGGCGTCCGCGTGGTCGACGGTGGCGCCGAGGAACGCGCCGTCGGCCAGCACCTCGCCGAACAGGCGCAGCTGGAAAGTCGTGCGCTTCAGCTCTCCCTGCAGTCGCGGCGAGGCCGGGAGATGCGTCTCCCGGTTGGCCAGCGCGATCAGCTCGTCCGCGGCCGCGTCGAGGGCGTCCGCGGCGGCGTTCAGCCATCCGGCGCGCTGGACTGGGGTCGCGGCCGCCGCTGTGCCTGCCGCATCGGCGGCGGCCGCGAGGATCTGTTCGAGCGTGGCGGGATCCGTTGCCTGGCTCATTTTTCTTGCGTCTCCTAGAGTTCTTGCGCGGCGCTGACGGCGGCGATGAGATCCGCCCAGCGCCCCGGGCCGGCGAGGCCGAGGTGGTACAGGTGCAGCTCGGTGGCGCCTGCCTTGCCGAGTTCGATGGTGTAGGCCTCGATGTCGGGGACCGGGCCCGCCGCCACCGCGGTGATGTAGCTGCCGACGGCGACCTTCTCCGGCAGTTTCGCCCGCGCCGCCGCGACGGCGCCCACGCTGGGCCTGCCGGGTGCCCAGTTCTGCAGCACCACCGCGTCGACGTCGTCCGGGGCCGACGGCGTCAGCCCCGGCAGCGCGCCGGTGACCCACGGGTCCATCGCGCCGTGCAGCACGATCCGGGGCCCGGAAGGGATCTTCGCGATCACCTCGCGCCGGAGGGCGTCGGTCGCCCGCTGCCGTGTGTCGAGCAGGACCTGCCGCAGGGTGGGCAGGATCTTGTCCTCGGTCGCCCGGAGGTCACCGCTGTCGATCAACCGCCGGACCTCGGCCCGCAGCTTGCCCAGCGCCTTCGCCGGGGCCTGCCCCGCCGCGGCCCAAGCGTCGAGACAGGCGTCGCAGCAGCAGATCGAGAGCAGCCGGGCCACCGCGGGCGACCAGACGCCGTCGGTCTTCTCGTGCTGGTGCTGGTGCACGGCGCCGAGCGGACCGCAGGCCTCGAGGATGACCGTCGCGAAGTCGAGCCCGGCGAGGCTTTCGGCCGTCACGTTCGCCGCGTACTCCCGGACCGCGGGCTGGCCGGGGCACAGCGCCCACGGATACCGCTCGCCGAAGCAGTTGCGCACGGTGAAATCCGGGAACTCCGTGCCCAGCTGGGAGTTGTGCGTCAGCACGAGCCACGCCGCGGCCGGGATCCCCGCCTCGTTCAGCGTCCGGACGGCGTCGCCCGCGCTGTCGCGGCTTTCGACCCAGTCCGGCTCGGCGGGCTTCAGCTCACCCCACGCCTCCTCGCGCACCGGCCGGTACAGCGCCGCGTGGCGCGCGACGACCGAGGTGCGCTCGGGCGACCAGGGCGTCGCCGCGCGGGCGCTGTGGTACGACACGGCGACGGCGACCTCGTCGACGCCGAGCTCCCGTACCCGCTCGACGAAGCCGGGATCGTCGACAACGTCCCAGGGGTAGGCGTATCCGGTGACCTTCACCTCGTCACCACCGTGCCGTGTTCGGTTCGAAGCTTCCGACGAACTTCCGCATATAGGTCACGTCATCCCGTTTGGTCTGTCCACTTCGGACATAGTCTTCATGGGCCCGCGCCAGCGCGTCGGGGTCGAGTTCGACCCCGAGCCCGGGCTTGTCGGGCACCGCGACCGCACCGTCGACGAACTCCAGCGCACCCGGGGCGATGACGTCGGCCGTCTTCCAGGGCCAGTGGGTGTCGCAGGCGTAGGTCAGGTGCGGCGTCGCCGCGGCCACGTGCACCATAGCGGCCAGACTGATCCCGAGATGACTGTTCGAATGCATGGACAGCCCCACGTCGAAGCATTCCGCCGTGGTCGACAGGGCTTGGGTGTCCCGCAGGCCACCCCAGTAATGATGGTCCGAAAGTATTACGCCGACCGCTCGCTGCCGGAACGCCGGCTCGATGTCCGCGAAGCGCACGACGCACATGTTCGTGGCCAGCGGCATGTTCGCCTTCTCCGCGACCCGCGCCATGCCTTCGATGCCCGGCGTCGGGTCTTCGAGGTACTCCAGGACGCCGTCGAGTTCTTCGGCGACCCGGATCCCGGTCTCGACGGTCCACGCCGCGTTCGGGTCGATGCGGAGAGGGTGGTCCGGGAACGCGTCCGCGAGCGCGCGGATCCCGTCCATCTCCTGGTCGGGGTCGAAGGCGCCGCCCTTGAGCTTGATGGAGCCGAAGCCGTACTCCTCCACCATGCGGCGTGCCTCGCCGACGAGCGCCTCCGGCGTGGTCACCTCGCCCCACGAGTCCTCGTCGGCACCGATGTGGGCGCCGAACTTGTAGAACAGGTAGGCGGAGAAGTCGACGGCGTCGCGCGCCTTGCCGCCGAGCAGGTCCACCACGGGCCTGCCGAGATAGTGGCCCTGCGCGTCGAGCGCGGCCACCTCGAACAGCGAGTACACGCTGGCGACGGTCTTGCTGACGGAGAAGCCGCCGGTGAGCCCGTGCGCGTCGGCGAAGACGACTTCGCCGAGGGTGGTGGCGACCTTCCGGCGGAGGCCGGGAAGGTCGAACACGTCGTGTCCCTTCAGTTCCGGGAGCACCTTCCGGACCTGGTCGAGGAACGCGAGGTCACCGTAGGACTCACCGAGGCCGACCACACCGTCCTCGCAGATCAGCTGGACGACACCGCGCAGCGCGAAGGGCTCGTGCACGCCCATCGCGTTGAGCAGCGGGGGGTCGGCGAAGGCGACCGGGGTCAGGACGACGTCGAGAACCTTCATCTTCAGGCACCGGCCTCGACGGACTTGAGGACGGCGAACCCGCCGTCGATGACCTTCTCCAGGCGGGCGATCTGGTCCGCGGTGGGCTCGACCAGCGGCGGCCGGACCGAACCGACCTTGTCACCCCGCAGGCGCGCGGCGGCCTTGACCAGTGACACGGCGAAGCCCTTCCCTTCGTCCCGCAGCGCCACCAGCGGCAGGTAGAACCCGGCGAGCAGCGCCTCCATGACGGCGTCGTCGTTCTCCGCGAGCGCACGGTGGAAGCGGGCCGCGATCTCGGGGGCGAAGCAGTGCACTGCCGAGGAGTACCGCGCCACGCCGACCGCGGCGTAGGCGCGCGCGGAGACCTCCGCCGTCGGAAGACCGTTGAAGAACAGGAAATCCCGGGCGCGGTCGGTGCCGACGGAGCGGATCGTGGTGATGATCCGGCTCATGAGCTCGACGTCGCCGAAGCCGTCCTTGATGCCGACCACCGACGGGATGCCGAGCAGTTCCACGGCCGAGTCCGGGGTGAACACGCCGGTGGAACGGTGGTAGACGATCACCGGGATCGAGGAGTCCCCGACGGCGTACCGGACGTGGTCCACCAGACCGGACGGCGGGCCGGTCACCAGGTACGGCGGCAGGAGGAGGACGCCGTCCGCGCCACCCGCCTCCGCCGCCGCGATCCCGGCACGGGCCGACGCCGCGCCTCCGCCCGCGCCGACCCACACGGGCACACGCCCGGCGACGACCTCACGAGCCTTGCGCAGGATCGCTGCGTGCTCGTCCGGGGACAGCGAGCTGAATTCGCCCGTACCGCAGGCGACGAACAGCGCACCGGCTCCGGCGGCCACGTGGCTCTCGACGGTTTCCGCGAACGCGTCGAGGTCGAGTTCCAGCCCCTCGGTGAAGGGGGTCAAGGGGAACGCCAGTAGGCCGTCGAGTTCGATCTTGGGCTGTGCCATGGATTTCTCTTTCGTTCTTTGTGGATGGTCCCGGGTACGGGCCCGGTCAGGCGGGCACGGTGGTGCCGTCCTGCGACTTGCGGGGTAGGACGTCGTCGTCGCGGTCGATCGTGTCGATGAGCTCGTCGGTGGAGGCCTTGCGCTCGGGCATGAGGTAGCCGAGCCCGATGAACAGCCCCAGCGAGACCAGGATCGGGGTGGACACGGTGACCGCGAGGGTGGCGTTGTAGCCGTAGTAGGCGATCGCGTAGGCGATGAGACCGCCCGCCCACGAGATCAGCGCCGCACGGGAGCCGGACCGGCGGAACCAGGGGAGCATGCCGAGCAGCAGCGGCACCGAGATCGGGCCCATCAGGGCCGCGACCCAGAGCACCACGATCCCGAGCACACCGCCGAGTTTGGGGGCCTGCGTGGCGACCGCCATGGTCAGCACGATGAAGATCGCGGTCGTGATACGGGCGGCCAGCAGACCCTGCGCTTCGGTCCACCGCCGGGTCTTCTTGATCAGCACCGGCAGCATGTCGCGGGTGATGACCGCGGAGATCGCGTTCGCGTCGGACGACACCATCGCCATCGTGTGGGAGAAGATGCCTGCCAGCACCAGCCCGATCAGGCCCGGCGGCAGGAAGGTCGTCGTCATGATCGCGTAGGCGTTGTCCGGGTTCTCGATGTTCGGGATCAGCAGCGGTGCCGCGAACATCGGGAACATCATGAACAGCGGCCACACCAGGTACAGGATCGAGGAGAGCCGTGCGCCCCGGCGTGCCGCGTGCGTATCCGGCGCGGCCATGTAGCGCTGCGCCAGGTTCCACATACCGCCGTTGTACTCCAGTGTCTTCACCAGCACGTAGACGAGTAGCACTACGGTGGTGAACTTCGACGTGGTCGGGTTGAGGTGGCTCGGCGGGAGGTCGCCCCACATCGTCCACAGACCGGAGACGCCGCCGAGTTTGCCCAGCACCACCCAGAGCATGGCGATGGCCGCGATGGCCTGGATCACGAACTGGCCGAAGTCGGTGAGCGCGTCGGCCCAGAGACCGCCGACGGTGCAGTAGACCAGCGTGACCGAACCGGTGATGATGATGCCCCAGGTGTAGTCCACCCCGGCGAAGACGTTGAGGATCGTGGCGATCGCGAACCACTTCGCCGCGATGTCGAAGATCTTCAGCAGGCTGCCGCTCCACGCGAGCGCCTGTTGCGTCGGGACGTTGAACCGCCGCGCGAGGTACTCGAGCGGGGACGCCACCCCCAGCTTCGACCGGAGCCTGTTCCACCGTGCGGCGAACAGCCAGCTGCCGATACCGACACCGATGCCGATGCTGGCCATGCCCCAGAAGTAGACGGTGATCCCGCTCGTGTAGGCCACGCCCGCGTAGGCCACGAACAGCACCGCGCTGTAGCCGGACATGTGATGCGAGATCCCGGTCAGCCACCAGGGCATTCGGCCCCCGGCGGTGAAGAAGTCCTTCACATCGTGGATCCGCTTGTGCGACCACCAGCCGATCACGACCATCAACGCGAAATACGCGCAGACCATCGCCCAGTCGAGTACGTGCACCGTTGACTCCTCTCCGCGTTCACGAAGGCCCAGCCCGACCTGTTCACATCCATGAACGGAGTCTGTTATAGTGATTATGTTCATCCATAAGAACGCTGTTCGGGACGCTAATATGGCCGGAGTCACAAGTCAACGGCCGGATGGAGGAGCGCGGATGCCACAGCAGGAAGCCGCTGTCACAGTGGCGAACGGCGCGCCCGCCGCCGAACCCGCCGGGGTCAAATCGGCCCGGCGGGCGATCGACCTCATCGAGACCTTCGCCGCGAACGACGTTTGGCTCTCGCTGTCGGATCTCCACGCGCGGACCGGATTCCCCAGGTCGAGCCTGCACGGGCTGCTCCGCACCCTGCTCGAAGCAGGCTGGCTGGAGGTGGACACCAACACCGCCCGCTACCGCCTCGGCGTCCGCGCACTGATCTGCGGCACGGCCTATCTGGACCGCGACCCGGTCGTCCCGTACGCGACCGAGGCGCTGGAGCGGATCCGGGAGAAGACCGGCTACACCGCGCATTTCGCGCGCCGCGAGGGCACCGACGTCGTCTACCTGGAGACGCGCGAGTCACGGCACTCGACGCATCTCGTGTCCCGGGTCGGCCGCACGCTGCCCACCCACGCGACCGCGCTGGGGAAGGCGTTGCTGGCCGAGCTGACGCACGACGAGATCGACGGGCTCCTGACCGGAGAGCTGTCGGCGCTCACCCCGAACACCATCACCACCGTCGAAGCGCTGCACGCCGAATGCGCGAAGACCCGCGAACGCGGCTATGCGGCGGAAATCGAGGAAGGCAGCCTCGGCGTCCGGTGCGTCGCGGCCGTGATCCCATACCGCATCCCCGGCACCGACGCGATCAGCTGCTCCATGCCGGTCACCGAGGTCACCGACGCCGATGCCCAGCGCGTCGGCGAACTCCTCGCCGAAATCACCGCGGAACTCGGCCAGCAACTGCGTCGCGCCGGCATCCGCTGATCATTCCCTACTTTCTTTCACTGACAAGGGGTTCACATGGCAGACCAGCGCGTCCTGATCACCGGCTCGGCGGGCATCGTCGGCACCCTGATGCGGCCGCGGCTGCGCCGATCCGGCCGGGTACTGCGGCTGCTCGACCTGGCTCCGCAGCCCGAAGCCGAGGCCGGCGAGAGCGTCGAGCTGATCACCGCCTCGGTGACCGACCCGGAGGCGATGACGGAGGCGTGCGCCGGTGTCGACGCGTTGATCCACCTGGGCGGGCACAGCCGCGAGAACTCGTGGGAAGCCACCCTCGACGTCAACATCAACGGCACCCATACCGTCCTCGAAGCCGCGCGAGCCGCCGGTGTGCCGCGCGTGATCCTGGCTTCCAGCAACCATTCCGTCGGCTTCCGCCGCAACGACGAAGCGGGCGAGCACGGCCTCCCCGCCGACTCCACGCCCCGGCCCGACACCTACTACGGCGTCAGCAAGGCGGCCATCGAAGCGCTCGGCAGCCTGTACCACTCGCGGTTCGGCATGGACGTGATCGTCATCCGGATCGGCTCCTGCTTCGAAAGCCCGCTCGTCCTCGGCCCGCGCGGCCTGACGACCTGGCTCTCCCCCGACGACGGCGCGCGCCTCTTCGAGGCCTGCCTGAGCTACCCCTCCCCCGGCTACCGGCTGATCTGGGGCGTCTCGGACAACACGCGCCGGGTCTACTCGCTCGCCGAAGCCGAGGCCCTGGGCTACAAATCGCTCGACAACGCGGAGACCTACGCCGACCAGCTGGCCGACCTGCCCGCGCCGACCGGGGTCGCGGCGGAGTACGTCGGCGGACCGTTCTGCACAGCGCCACTGGGGGCGCACAACCCGCTCTGAGCCGCGACTGGCCGGTCACGCCGTCTGGGAATGTCATGAAAGGGTCGTTCAGGACACTTTTCGTCCTGAACGACCCTTTCATGACACTTGGACGTGGCTTCGGGAATCCTGCCCAGGCCTGCGGTCAGCCGGTCAGACGTTCCCCGAGCCGGCGCGCGAGATCGGCCAGGTCGTCCCCGGGGATGTCCAGGTAGCCGCGCGCCGGGTCGAATATCGCGGTCTGCTGCTGGTCGTACGGGACGCCAGGAGGCAGAGGCGCGAGGTGCCAGTGGACATGTCTGTTGGCTTGTTGACTGCCCAAGGACAACACGTAGAGCCGTTCGATCGAAAGCAGGGCGCTCAAGGCGCTACCCGCACGATGCACGACCCGCTGGATGGCCAAGTACTCATCGACGGTGAAGTCGCTGACGACGTGCTCGCGATGCTCGACCGGGGCCACCAGGAAGTGCCCGAACACGGAGGGAAAACGGCTGGCGAAGACCACGGCGTCGGCGTCCCGGTACGCGACGTGATGCGGGTATTCGGCGTTGCCTACGAGAAGTTCGCAGACGAAACACGCCCGGCGGGTGAGGTCGAAATAGGCGTCGGCTTGCCACGGAACACGATCGGTCATACCACGCAGACCTTCCCAGTGCGGAGTTTCGCCACGCGAAGCGTTGCCACCACATAGGATCACCTCGGCGCGGTCCGGACGGCCCGGCCGATCCCGAACCAGGCCTGATCGCGCGTTTCCATGGCTCGCTACGACACCCACTCGTACAGGCTGTAATGCATGAACTTCAACCTGCATTGATATTTGGGCCACCAGTCCTTCTTGACGCCATACCTCCCCCAGGCGTGGCAATTGGCGCGGGCCGCCCACATGCTGACACCGTCGACGAACCAGTAGCGCGAGTGCGCCCACTGCCAATGCCCCTTCTTCGCCTCGACGGTGACGACGCCATCACTCGGCGCGCCGGCCGTCCCGGCCATCGCCGGAGCAGTCACCACACTTGTCGATGCACCCGCTATCAGCAGCGCCGTCGCGAGACGTACGAAGACGAGTTTGAGCGACATCATTCTCCTTCCGTGAATCACCGGATCCCCTTTGGGCCATCGAAGCCAGGATGGGTAGTACATCCCAGAGGCTCCAACTCCTTTTCGCTGGAGCGAAAAGTCCGAACACACGACCAAGCGGCCAGCGGCAGGCAAGTGAGACATCCGTCCCGTTGCGCAAAGCGGAATTTCATGGCCCGCACAGGCGGAGTCGACCCGCTTTCAGCACCGTGACCTGCGCCGATCCGCCTACGGCCGCAGAACGAGTCCACGAACGGGCCTTTCTGTTGCATGACTAGGAATTTCGTGCCCCCGACGGCACGCCGATAGCGTCGAATTCATGGAATCGACCTTTCAGACGGCCGAAGAAATGATTGTCGCGTTGCGCGCCGGTGCGGTGACATCGGCGGAACTGACCGGCGAGGCGATCGCCCGGATCGAGCGCGACGACGAGGTGATCAACGCGATCTGCGTGCCGGACTTCGACCGCGCGCGGGCCGCCGCGCACCATGCCGACCGGGCACGGGCGCAGGGTGAGGACCGGCCGCTGCTCGGCGTCCCGGTGACGGTCAAGGAGTCGTACAACATGGCCGGGCTGCCCACGACCTGGGGCATGCCCCCGCACCGGGACCACATGCCCGCCGAGGACGCGGTCCAGGTGTCGCGGCTCAAGGACGCGGGCGCGGTGGTGCTCGGCAAGACCAATGTGCCGCTGGGGTTGCAGGACATCCAGAGCTTCAACGAGATCTACGGCACCACCGTCAACCCGTGGGACCACGATCGGACGCCGGGCGGGTCCTCCGGCGGGTCGGCGGCGGCATTGGCGTGCGGGTTCGGCGCGCTGTCCATCGGCTCCGACCTCGCTGGCTCGCTGCGCACCCCGGCGCATTTCTGCGGCGTCTACGCGCACAAGCCGACGCTCGGACTGGCGGCCGTCCGCGGCATGGTCCCGCCGTCCGAGCCTGCCTTCCCGGCCGAATTCGACCTCGCGGTCGTCGGTCCGATGGCGCGCACCGCCCGCGATCTCGCGCTCCTGCTCGACGTCATGGCCGGACCGGACCCGTTGACGCACGGCGTGGCGCACCGTTCGGCACTGCCGCCCGCCCGCCACGAGCGGCTCCGCGATTTCCGGGTCTTGGTCCTCGACGACCATCCGCTCATTCCGACCGGGTCCGCCGTGCGAGCGGGCGTGCACCGGGTGGCCGACGCGCTCGTCGACGGTGGCGCCCGCGTCGCACGGCGCAGTCCGCTGCTGCCCGATCTGACCGAGGCCGCGAAGCTCTACATGGAGTTGCTGATTTCGGGCTCCGTCGCGCGTTTCCCCATCGAATCGCTCGAGCGGCTGCGGGCCGGCACGGACGACCAGAGCCTTGACGCCGTACGGCTGCGCGCCATGCTGTTCAGCCATAGCGACTGGATGGAGGCGGACAAGCGTCGGCAAGTCCATCGCCATGGTTGGCGGCGACTGTTCGCCCAGTTCGACGCCGTGGTGTGCCCGATCACGCCGACGCCCGCGTTCCCGCACGACCACCACCCCAATCCGATGGAACGGCGCATCGCCATCGACGGCGTCGAGTACCCGTACTTCGATCAGCTCGTCTGGGCTGGCCTGGCCACCATGCCCGGCCTGCCCGCCACCGCGATACCCACGGGCCGGTCCCCCGAGGGCCTGCCGGTCGGGGTGCAGCTCATCGGTCCGATGTTCGAAGACCGCACCCCGTTGCGACTGGCCGAACTGCTCGAGCAGGAGATCGGCGGCTTCCAGGCACCGGAGTAGCGGCGTGCGCTACGTTGCCGCCCATGACGAAGCTCGGTCAGGTCGCCTGGCCTCCTGCCCCGATCAAGACCGAGCGGCTCGTACTCCGCGGGTCCGAGGCCCGAGACCGTGCGGCGTTCATCGAGCTCTTCGCCTCGCCGGAGGTGGGCACTTACATCGGTGGCGCTCGGCCGCGGGACGAACTCGAGCGCACGAGACCAGACGTGCCGGGCCGGCGCCCGGGGCTCTTCGTCATCGAACTCGACGGATCGATGATCGGCATGATCACGCTCGATCAGCGTGACCTGGAACGTCCGGGGCATATCCGTCCGGATGCCGGGGAGACCGAGCTCGGTTACCTGATCTTGCCGCAGGCGTGGGGACGCGGGTACGCCGCCGAGGCGTGCGCGGCGGCGCTCGACTGGTTCGCCGACGCGCTGCCCGGCGAACCGGTGGTGCTCTGCACACAGACTGCCAACGAACGCTCGATGCGCGTCGCGGCGAAGCTCGGTTTCACTGAGGTGGAGCGGTTCGAGGAGTACGACGCCGAGCAGTGGTTCGGTGTTCGGTACCCGCCATCCCGCTGAGTGCACGAAGCGGGTCGTCCTGCCGGTGCTGAAACCTCGTGAGTGGTGAGGACGGTTATTGAGGGGTAAGGCAAATGTGGCGTGTTGCGAAAGCCACTTTCGCACCGTCAGTTCAAAGTGATCGACCCAGGTGGTGGTGAAGGCCTCCTTGCCTACTCTGAAGGTAGGGAAGGGGCCCTTCGCTACGCCGCCGACGTGGCTTTCGCGGCACGATCGAAGGCGGCCATGAGCGGACCGCCCACCGCACCCGACACATTTGCCTTACCCCTCAATAGAACCGTCCTCACCACTCACGACCGGGGCGGGAAACCGTGTCACCCCACCGCGATCGACTGGAACGTCACCGGGATCCGCGGCGGTCCGGTCCCGTCGCCCGGCCCCTTCTCGTCGTCCACCCCGCCGCGCGCGACCTTGTCCAGGGTCTGGAGTCCGGCGTCCGAGATGCTCCCGAACACGGTGTACTCCGGCGGCAGTTCCGCTTCACCGAAGACCATGAAGAACTGGCTGCCGCCCGAGTTCGGCGCCTGCTTCTTCGCCATGGCGAGGATGCCCCGCCCGTACTTGAGTCCGGAGAAGACCTCGTCCGGAACGGTGTATCCCGGCCCGCCCATTCCGGAGCCTTCCGGGTCGCCGCACTGGAGCATCTGCAGTCCCGTGGTACCGAGCCGGTGACACGAGGTGCCGTCGAAGTAACCCTGCTGCGCCAGCGAGAGGAAGCTCGCCACGGTGCACGGCGCGAGCCCGCGGTCCAGCGACAGCCCGACTTCGCCCGCCGTCGTCTTGAGGGTGACGGCCATCGTGCCGGACGCCGGGGTCGGGCCCGCCGCGGGCGGGTTCACCTTCTTCGGCACGGGACCGGAGGAATCCGCCGGGAACGCGCAGTCCGTCGGATCCGCCAGCGGCGTGCTGCGCTGCGGCACCGGAACCCTGCTCGAAGGGATGTTCACCGGACTCTGCGTCGCCGTGTCCTCGGAGTTCGACGTCGGAGCCGACGAGGACGACGACGCGGCCGTGCTCTTGTCCTTCGAGTCCGACAGGAAGAACCCCGGCGCCACGAAGCCGGTGATCGCCACGACGGCGACGATCACGACGAGTCCCAGCGCACCCAGGCCTACCCAGAGCGCCGTCTTGTTCGACGACGACGGCGGCGGCTGTTGTTGCGGCGCGCCGTACCAGCCTTGCTGCTGGTATGGCTGCTGCGGATAGGGCTGCTGATACTGCTGCTGGGGATGCTGCCCCTGCGAAGCCCCGGCGTCGGGCGCCTGACCTTCGGGCTCGCCCGGCTGCGGTGGCTGGGACATCTGTGCTCCTGTCGTCCGGAAGAAGTACAGGAACACTCTCGCGTATCGCCGCTCACGACGTCACGGCATCCCCCATGACGCGCTGTTCCCGTTCGCCGGGACGGGCCGGATCTCGAGGTCGGGCCGGTCGCCCGCGCGATGCACGACGGCCTCCTCCCCACGCCGCAGGTCGAGGTGGACGTCGCCGTTCGGTAGCCGCCGCCAGCGTTTCGGCCGCCCCCACCGGTCGCGGACGGTCAGCTCCCCGTCCATGTCCGTCCGCAGCACGCACGGCGCCCCCGCCTCGCTCGTGACCTTGACCCAGCGTGTCTTCCCGGCCTGCCGGGAGGCACTGAGCAGGAACGCGCCCTCCGTGCGGAAATCGCGCAACGCGGCGTCCGCCCATGCGGCGGGCACGGCCGGGAACAGCCGGATCACCCCGCCCCAGCTCTGCACGAGCATGTCGTGCAGCGACTGCGCGGCCGAAAGCGGCGTCTCGATCACCGGACCGGATTCCTTGTACATCGTGTTCGGCTGGATATAACGCCGCTGCAGCTCACCGAGGTAGAACGCCGCCTTCTCGCCGCGCAGCATCTGCGCCGACATCGACGCGGCGCCGGTGAACGTGTAGCCCTGCAACGCGCCTTCGAAGCCCACCCAGTGGTCGAGCGAGGTCTCGATGATCCGCCGGTGCTCCGGCCGCTCCCAGGTGATCTCGTACAACGGGTAGATCTGCAGCAGGTGCGAGTAGTGCCGGTGCGATTTCGCGAACGGCACACCCGCGCCGATCATGTAACCGTTGGCGTCGGCCGGATACGGGACCAGCGTGGCCAGCACTTCCCGCCACCGCCCCGCGAGCGGGTCGTCGACGCGCAGTTCCGCCGCCGACTCCAGCAGGATCTTGCAGCCCCACCGGATCAGCGCGAGGTCGTAGGTGCAGTCCGGCGCGTTCACGCCGTACTCCGGGGAGAACGTCGCCGGCAGATGCAGTTTCCCATCCGGCCCCGGTGCCAGGAAATGAAGGTAGTAGTTGATCGCCTTGCGCAGCAGCGGGAACAGCGTGTCGCGCAAAAGGCGCCGGTCCATCGTGTGCCGATAGGACAGCCAGACGTTGTGCAGCGCCCAGGTGAGATTGCCGACCTCCGGAGTCGGCGTCTCCTTACCCGGGATGCCCACCGGGAACCCGGCGTTCGTACCGACCGCGCCGTTGAGCAGGGTCATGTCGGTCGTGCGCGGGATGCCCGCAGAATCGTGTCGGTAGGGCTCGGCGACCTGGCTCGTCAGGTTCGCCCGGAACTTGCCGAGCGCGTGGCTCACGGCGTCCAGTTCGAGGTGATTGGACCCGTGGATGAGCCAGTACTCGAGCTGGACGTTCAGGTTCCACCAGGTCGCGGGCCACGGGGTCGGCTCCAGCCACGGTCCGCAGGTCGCCATCACCGGCGCTTCGCGGCGCGCGGCGGAGGCGATCTTGTACAGCTGGATCCAGTAGAAACTTTGGAGCCGGGTGTCCGGAACGGACAGGAAACCATGCCGATAGTAGTCGTGCCACCAGCGACGATGTCCGACCGTCAACGCGGAGAACGGCTCTGCCCGGCGGACCGTCTTCAACGCCTCTCGCGCGGCCGTCCGCTTCGGGAACGACCATGCCACGGACGTGTACAGCGTCCGCTTCGATCCGCGGGTGACCTCGCGCCACGCCGTGACGTGCTCCCCGCCGGACAGCAGCGTCTGCACGGAAAGCCTGGTGTCACCGCTACTTTCCAGGCTCGCGGGCGGGTTGGCGACATACCCGGCGGGCGGCGGCTTACCGAACTTCGGATCCGTTCTGGGGCTCACCGCTTCGGCCGGGTGGAAGACCCACTCGAAGCCGCGCTCCCCCTCGGACGGCTCGATCTCGACGGCCAGCAGCGACTGTCCGGTGTGGACGATCGCGCGCAGCGCGAGACTGCCCGCGGCCGTGGTGATCGTGCCCCTGAGTTCGGCGTTCCAAAGGTCCATTCGCCAGTCGATCCCGGTGATCGCGCCGACCGGTTCGAGGGTGAAGTACCCGATCGGCAGGCGCGCGAGGCCGAACAGCGAGCCGAATTCCGGCCGGTGATCCTGCACCTCGCTGTGCTGGACGGTGAAGCGGACGGCGTTGCGGCCCGGTTCGGCGTAGCTGCCCGAGCCGAGGAAACCGTTGCCCAGGAAGGGTCCTTCGTACCAGGTCTTCGGCATGCGGCGCCAGATCAGGTCCGCCGTGCCGAGGAAACCGGGCCAGTCGAGGCCGCCGAGCGCGAAGTCGTTCTCCACCGCAGACACCGGCGGCGCGAATCCGGCCGCCGCCACGCCCGCCAGCGCCCCGCCGAGCATCGTCCTGCGTGTGATGTCCATCTTCAGACCCCCCATGCCGGAGTTCCACGATCGCCAGGAACGTCCCTTGGCTCCAGCGCCGGACGCGTACCGCGTCGCGTGACGACGGCCGTCCCGCCGCGGCCGAGCGGGATCGAGATCGCGCCGGGACCCGCGTGCCGCCAAGGAAGCCGCCGTCCGCGCCCGTCACGGACGTCGATGTCGCCGGGGATCCCGTGCCGCAGCGTGAGCGGCTCCCCCGCCTCACTGTGGACACGGATCCATTCGGTCGCGCCGTTCGCGCGGGAAGCGTCCACGAGGAAGGCACCCTCCGCGCGCAAGCTCTCGAAGGACGCGTCCGGCCACGTCGACGAGACCGACGGGAAGACCTTGAGCACTCCGTGATCGCCCTGCAACAGCATGTCCACTATGGACTGCGCGGCGGTGATGGGACTTTCGATGGCGAGGTTCGCGCCCTCGCGGTACATCGTGTTCGGTGTCAGCTGCGTGTTGGCCACGACGGTCCCGTCGAGGAAGATCTTCAGGTACCGCAGGGCTTCCTCGGGCGCGTCCATCACGGAGCTCATCGACGACGCCGCCGCGAAACTGTACCCGTGCCATTTCGCCTGGGCACTGGACCAGTGCGCGAAAGTGCGGCGCATGATGTCCCGGTCACCGGGACGGTCCCAGAGTTTCTCCCGCAACGGATAGAGCCAGAGAAGATGCGAGAAGTGCCGATGCGAGTCGGCCAGCGGGACACCATCGCCGATCAGCACGCCCTGGGCGGGATCCTGGTGGTACGGCACCAGCTTCTCGCCGATCTCCCGCCACACCGGTACCCGCGGGTCGTCGATCCGCAGCTTGGCCGCCGATTCGACGAGTGTCCGCGCGGCCCAGCGGATCAACGACAGGTCATAGGTGCAGTCGGCCGCGTCGGCGTACTCGGGTGACCTCGTCATCGGCAGGTGCAAGACGCCGTCCGGGCCGGTGGCGAGGAAGTGGCGATAGTAGTTGAGCGCCTTGGCGAGCGTCGGATACAGGACGTCGCGCAGGACGCGAACGTCCATGCTGTGCCGGTACGCGAGCCACACGTTGTGCAAGCCCCAGATCAGGTTGCCGGTCTGGTCGTTCTTGGTGGCGGGCCCCGGGATCCCGACCGCGCGGGTGCCGCCGGGCCGCAGCCGCCAGTCCCCCGGATGCGAGAGGGCGTACGTGTCACCGTCCCGGTACGCGGGAGGGACCGAGAGTTCGAGGTTGGCGTGGTCACGACGGAAGGTCGCGGTGACGGCGTCGAGTTCGGGATGGTTGCTGCTGTTGACGATCGGATACGTGACCTGGACGTTGAGGTTCCACCACACCGCCGTCCAGCTGTTGCCGACCTCCGGGAACCACGGCCCCCATTCGGCGACGACCGGTCCGTTCGCGCGGGTGGCGCAGGCGGTCTTGTACAGCTGGATCCAGTAGAACCGTTGGACCCGCTTGTCCGGAACGGAGACGAAACTGCGGCGGTAGAAGGCATTCCACCAGTGTCGATGGACAGCGACGAGGCCGTCCGGATGCACCGCCGACGCTCGATCGACCCTCCTGATCGCCTCGGCGGTGTGAGTCGGTTCGGGGAACGCGTACGCGACCGTCGCCGCCAGGAGCCGTCGCGTGCCGATCGTCCGCTCACGCCACGCCGTCGTGTACCCGCCGCCCGCGTGGAGCGGCTGCTCGCAATACCGGGTCCCGCCCGCACTGGCCAGCTTCGGAACGGGATTGGCCGTGTACTCGGGCGGTTTGCGGATCGTCCTGGTCGTCGCCGATTCGAGCGGCGTGAACCCCCATTCCGCGGACGCCTCCCCGGTGAGCGAGACGAGGAGGAGGTCCTGGTCGTTGTGGACCAGCGCGGAGAACCGCACCGAACCCCGGGTGGTGGTGATCGTGCCGCCGAGTTCGGCGTTGTACAGGTCCAGGTGCCAGTCCACCGCCGTTATCGCGCCCTCGAAGGTGAGGGTGAGGTAGCCGATCGGGAGCCGCGAGTACCCGATGCCCGCTTCCCACTGCCCGCGCTGGTCCTGGACCTGAGAATGGCTGAGCATCACCTTGAGGACGTTCGGCTGCGCGCCCGCGTAGAACTGCACGCCGAGGAAGCCGTTGGCGAGGAACGGGCCCTCCTGCCAGTTCTTCGGCATCCGCTTCCAGAGCATGCGCGCGTCGTCGACGATCCGGCGATGGACGTCCTGCCCGGCGAGCGCCGGCGGAGCCCCCTGAGTCCAAAGGCCACCGAGCGCGGCTGCCCCCGCCGCGACCCTCAGCATCGATCGCCTGGACAGCTCGGCCATGGGTCGCCTCCAGATTCATACTACGTTTACCGCAGATCAAGTCCTGGCGACCGGCATGTTTCCAGAGATATTCCCAGTTTGACCAGAGCGCTCACCCAGAAAGCCGCAGATACATCCGACCTATTGCTCAGAGGGCGAGGTAGGCCCGAGTGGCTACAGGCGACGCGTGCCCGAGCATCGCGGCGACGTCGTCGAGATCGACCCCGGCCCGGAGGAGGTTGACGGCGAAGGTCTTGCGCAGCGTTCGCGCCGACAACCCCGGCAGGCCGATCAGGAATCCGAAGACGACCACGAGGCTGTTGACGGTGGCAGGCGGCACAGGACGACCGCAGCTGTCGCTGAGGAAGAAGGTCGGCCCCTCGTCGACACGCTCCCGAAGGTAGGCATCGAGCAGAGGCCGGAGCTCAGGCGGAATCGGGACCGTACGCTGCCGCGGTCCACGGACGATGACCGTGTCGGCCGACACGTCCCGCAGAGCCAGGGCGGACAGTTCGCCGGCGCGAAGACCCGCGTAGTACAGAAGATGCAGGATCGCCGCGTATCTGAGCGGCAGCATGTGCACCGCCGCCGACAGTATCTCGCCCAGTTCGTCGTTGCTCAATGGCGACAAGGTTTCCGCCTCGAAGACCCTTCGCTCGTCCGTCATGGCGAGCTTCCCCCGGACGAGCGCGCCGAGCGTGACTCCGGCCGACTTCTGCCACCGCTGCGGCCGGGTCTTGAGCAAGCTCTCCTCGGCGATCGCGGCACCCTCGATGTCCGCGGAGCCACGCACACCGTTGAGCACTTGCTGCTCACGATGCCGGTTCGCCCGGTTCACCCGCCGCTTGTGGCGCGGGATGTTCTTGCGCGAGGACTTGTCGTTCTCGCCGTAGCGGTTGCGGCGATCCTTGGCGTAGCTCAGCCGCTTCTTCTCCTGCGGACTCTTCCTTCCCATCGCCCCTCCCCCAGTCGACAGGGAGACGGTAGCGAGGCGCCTGGTCGCGAACCACCGATTTACCGGCAGGTGGGCCATCGCAGAGCAGAACCACCCCGGGCAGCAGCCGCTGTCAGGGCTGCGAGCCCGTCCCCGGATCGCACCCCAAGATCATCGCCGGCGGCACCTGAATCGGACCCACGTGGGTCAGACGGACGGCAACGCAGGCAGCGCCGGAGCGTCCAGCCAAGCGTCGAAGAACCCAGCCAGCGAGCGACCAGCGAAGCGTTCGGCAAGCGCCACAAAAGCCGCGGTGGTCACCAGACCGTGCCGGTTCTCCGTCGCCCAAGCCTTCACCAGCGGGAAGAACACCGCGTCGCCGACGGTCAAACGCAAGGCGTGCAACAGAAGGCCGCCGCGTTTGTACACGCGCTCGTCGAACATCCGCGCCACGCCGGGGTCGGAGAGCCGCAGATCCGCGGGCTTCACCGTCATCCGCGCGTGCCAGGTCTTCGCCCACTCGTGCGCGCTCTGCCCGCCGGATTCCTCGGACCAGAGCCATTCCGCGTAGGTCGCGAAGCCTTCGTTCAGCCAGATGTGCCGCCAGTCGGCGACGGTCAGGCTGTTGCCGAACCATTGATGCGCCAGTTCGTGCACGACGAGTCGTTCGTGGGTGCGCCGCCCGTCGACGTGGTTGGCGCCGAAGATCGACATACCCTGTGCCTCGATCGGGTCGTCGAGGTCGTCGTCGGTGACGACGATGACGTACTCGCCGAAGGGGTACGGCCCGAACAGTCGTTGCAGCGAGTCCATGATCCGGCCCTGTCGCCCGAAATCACGGGCGAACGCCCGGCGCAGGCGTGGCGGCACGGCGGCCCGTTGCGGGACCGAGGTGACCACAGAGCCGCCGTCGAGGTTGATCCGGAAGGCCTCGACGGCGGGGTGCGAGAACCAGCCGGGCTGGGGACCGGAGACGAGTTCGACGTCGTCGTACCGTCCTATTTGGACGCTCATCAGGTACGTCGGCGTCGGCTCGGGTCGTTCGAAGACCCACTTCGTGGTGCTCGCGCGTTCGTGCCGCTCCACCAGGTTCCCGGTGACGGCCACGAGATACGGCGACGACGTCGTCAGCGCGACACGATAGGTCGCCTTGTCCGAGGGATGGTCGTTGCACGGGAACCACGACGGCGCCCCGACCGGCTGGCTCGCGACGAGCGAGCCGTCGGTCAGTTCGTCCCAGCCGATGTCGCCCCACAGCCCGGGAAGCGGCCCCGGGTTGCCGACGTAGTGGACCTCGACCACGAACTCGCTGCCGAGTGCCAGCGACTTCGCCGGCTTCACCTGCAGCTTGTGCGCGCGCCGCGTGTACTTGGCCGGTTTCCCGTTGACCAGCACGCGGTTGATCCGGAACTCGCCGAAGTCCAAGGTGAACCGAGACAGCGCCTGCGTCGCCTCCGCGGTGATGGCCGCGGAGGCCGACAGCCGGTTGGGACCGATCTTGTAGTCCAGCTCCAGATCGTAGTGCCGGACACGGTAACCGCCGTTACCGTGACGGGGCAGATAGGAGTCACCGGAAATGTCCGAGCCGGGCGAGGGCTGTGCGGAGGCCTTCGAAATCACCCGCGAACGAACCCCGCTTCCTACTTGGTCCAGGCCGAGATGGGATTCCCCAGCCAGCGCGAATCGGCGGGAACCGCGTCGCCCCGGGTCACCAAAGAGCCCGGTCCGACCGTCGTCCGCGCGCCGATGCTCGCGCCAGGCAGCACGATACCGTGCGGCCCGAGCGTCGCTCCCTCGTCCAGGGTCACCGGCGACATCGTCATGATCCGGTCGTGGAACAGGTGCGTCTGCACGACGCAGCCGCGATTGATCGTCGCGCCGTCGCCGAGGCTCACCAGGTCCGACTCGGGCAGCCAGTACGTCTCCAGCCACACGCCGCGGCCGATCTTGACGCCCATGGTCCGCAGCCACGCCGGCAGCAGCGGCGTGCCGCCGAGGGAACCGATCAGCCACGGCACGGCGAGCGCCTCGACGAAGGTGTCGGCGAGTTCGTTGCGCCAGACGAACGAACTCCACAAGGGATGGTCGACCGCGCGGAACCGGCCGACGAGCAGCCACTTCATCGCGGTGGCGGTCAGCGCGGCGACGGCACCGGCGGCGAGCAGCAGCGGCCCGCCGAGCAGCACCGCGACCAGGAAGCCGTACGCCGCCGCCAGCGCGAAGATCCCGGCGGCCACCAGCACGGTCAAGGCGACACCGCACATCACCGGCACGATGCGGCACAGTTCGACGAGCGCACGCGCCGCCTTCAGCCGCAGCGGCGGCGTGTACGTGCGGCTCGTGTCGGCCTCGCCGACCGACCGGCGGACCGGCAGCGGCGGCATCCCGAGGTACGACGAGCCCTTCTTCGCCTTGAGCGGGGCCGACGACAGCACACCGACCAGACCGCGTTTCGGCACCGAACGTCCCGGCGCGGCCATCCCCGAGTTGCCGAGGAACGCCTGCTTGCCGATCCGCGCCGGCGCGACGTGCAGCCAGCCGTGGCCGAGTTCGTAGGTGGCGACCATGGTGTCGTCCGCGAGGAACGCGCCACTGTCCACCTGGGTCATCTTCGGCAGCGCGAGGACGGTGGACGCCTCGACGTTGCGGCCGACCTTCGCCCCGAGCATCCGGAGCCACACCGGAGTGAACAGGCTGGCGTACAAGGGGAACAGTCCCTCCCGCGCCATGCCCATCAGCCGTTCGGTCGCCCAGACCTGCCACGCGGCACGCCCGTGCACCGGGTGGTAACCCTCGACCATGCCGATGCTCAGCGAACGGACGCCGACGAGCACGAGTAGGGCGTAGGACAGGAAGTACGCGATGGTCGCGAGCGGCGTGAACAGCAGCGCCTGCCCGAGGGCGGCGCCGAGCGAAGCCGTCCCCGCTATCGCGTAGCCGAGCACCGCGACCGCCGGAAGCGCGGCGACAGCGGGCAGAAGACCGAGAGCGACCGAGGTCGCGCCGTAGACCGAAGCCCAGAACCGCGAGCGCGGCGGGCGGCTCGACGGCCACTTCAGCGAATCCTTCGTGGCACGGGCGGCGGGGGCACCGGCCCAGCGCTGCCCGGTGGGCACGTTGCCGCGGACGGTCGACCCGGCCGCGATCTCCGCGCCCTTGCCGATCCGGGCGCCGGGGAACAGCGTGCTGCGCGCGCCGATCCGCGCGTCGGCGCCGATTCGGATCTTGCCGATGTGCACGAGATCGCCGTCCACCCAGTGCCCGGTCAGGTCGACCTCGGGTTCGATGGCGGCACCGCGGCCGAGTTTCAGCATGCCGGTGACCGGCGGCGGGGAATGCAGGTCGACGTCCTTGCCGATCCGCGCGCCGAGGGCCTTGGCGTACGTCGTCATCCAGGAAGCGCCCGCGACACTGTCCGCGCCGCTGAACTCGGCGAGCTTCTCGGCGGTCCACAGGCGCAAGTGGACACTCCCACCGCGCGGGTAGCTGCCGGGACGGACTCCGCGCAGCAGCAGCCGCGAGCCGGTCGCCGAGATCGCGATCCTCCCGGCCGGGCTGAACAGCGCGATCCAAGCGGCCGCGATCCAGGCCCAGTGCAGCGTCGGCGCCCAGGCGAAACCGGCCAGCGACAGCACGTTCGACAGCGTCGCGGCGATGGTCGTCCAGCGCAGGCCGACCAGGCCCATCAGCGGGATCATCAGCAGCGACTGGATGATCCCGGCCTTGCGCGGGGTCGGCGCGATGTCACGGCGCTCGGTCTTCTCCCCGCTCAGCGCGTCCAGCATCGACGCGAGCGCGCCGAGCTTCGGGTTGGCGTAGATGTCGCTCACCGACACCTGCGGATGCCGGGTGCGGATCCGCGCGATCAGCTGCGCGGCGGTCAGGCTTCCGCCGCCGTTGGTGAAGAAGTCGGCCTTCGGGTTGTCGACCGAGACGCCCAGGATCTCCGCCCAGCCTTCGGCGAGCCAGCTCTCCGTCGGCGACAGACCGGATTTCGCGGCGTCCACAGTGGACAGCGGCCAGGGCAGCGCGTTGCGGTCGACCTTGCCGGAAGTACGCGTCGGCAGGTCGTCGATCAGTGCCAGCAGTGGCACGAGCGCGGCGGGCAGCTGCTCACGCAGCCGGGTCGCCGCCTCGTCGTGGTCGAACTCGACTCCTTCGGCGGGCACGACGTACCCGACGAGCACCTGGTTTCCCGCCTTGGTGCGGCGGACCGCGGCCGCGGCGCCCTGCACGCCGGGCAGCGCCTGGAGCGCGGCGTCGACCTCGCCGAGTTCGATCCGGCGGCCGCCGAGCTTGACCTGCTCGTCGAGACGGCCGAGGAACAGCAGGCCCTCGGCCTCCGCGCGGACCATGTCACCGCTGCGGTACGCGCGCCGCCAGCCCAGCGAGGGCAACGGCGCGAACTTCTCGGCGTCCTTCTCCGGATCCAGATACCGGGCCAGGCCGACGCCGCCGATGACCAGTTCGCCGGTCTCCCCCATCGCGACCGGCTCGCCCGCCTCGTTGACGACGGCGAGCTGCCAGCCCACCAGCGGCAGGCCGATCCGGACCGGCCCCTCTCCGGTCATCTGCGCGGCGCAGGCGACGACGGTGGCCTCGGTCGGGCCGTAGGTGTTCCAGACTTCGCGCCCTTCGACGGCGACGCGTTCGGCCAGTTCCGGCGGGCAGGCCTCGCCGCCGAAGATCAGCAGGCGGACGTCCTCGAGCGCGTCGGCGGGCCATAGCGCGGCCAGCGTCGGCACGGTCGAGACGACGGTGATGCCCTGCGCGACCAGCCACGGGCCGAGGTCGACGCCGGTCCGCACGAGCGAACGCGGCGCCGGGACCAGGCAGGCGCCGTGGCGCCAGGCGAGCCACATCTCTTCGCACGACGCGTCGAACGCGACCGACAGGCCGGCGAGCACGCGGTCGCCGGGGCCGATCGGCTCCTCGGTGAGGAACAGCCGCGCTTCGGCGTCGACGAAGGCGGCGGCCGAGGCGTGCGAGACGGCGACGCCCTTCGGCTTCCCGGTCGAGCCGGAGGTGAAGATGATCCAAGCGTCGTCGGCCGGTGCGGGAGTGCCCTCGACCCCACCGGGCGAGCCGAGCACGGTGATCGCGCCGCCATCGGAGACGACGGCGGCGACATCGGCCTCACCGAAGACCAGTTCCGCGCGCTCGTCCGGGTCGTCCGCGTCGACCGGCACGTAGGCGGCGCCGACGGACAGGATGGCGAGGATCGCGACGTAGAGCTCCGCGGTGCCGGAAGAGATCCGGACGCCCACCCGGTCGCCGACGCCGACACCGTTGGCGGTCAGCTTGCGGCCGTAGGCGTCGATCTCCTCGACGAGCTTGCGGTAGGACAGCGTGGTCTCGCCGTCGTCGATCGCGCCCGCGTTGGGGTGGCGGGCGGCGGTCTCGGCGAGGATGTCGAGCAGGGTGCGCTCACCGGCTCCGAGACCGGACCAGAACAGGGCTCGGTCGGCGACGGGAGCCGGGGACGGGGCGACGGTGACTTCGGCGACGCAGGCGATCGGACGGGAATCGGCGGTCAGGGTCATCGAGTCACCACGGGCAGGACGGAGCTGGGCAGAAAAGAACCATGGGCGCTCAAGCCCATCACACACCTTTCGCGAAGTGCGTCATTCGGGCTCGCTCTCCGAATGAGGCGCCCGCTAGCAGACCGTTCACTTTACCGCAGGTGAACGGCATATCTCGGGAGGGTCTCGGCAGAGTGTCGAACCTCACCGGGGGACACGCCGAAACCCGAGGTCATCGGCGTGTCCACCCAGTGAAATATTCACCTACATCGTGAGAAATCAGCGCGCTTTTGGTTTGCCCGCTGGTTTTCCGGCCGCTTTTCCGCCTGCCTTGGGCCTTTGCTTCTTTTCCCGTACCCGGACATTCACCCGTACGGGGCTGCCTTCGAAACCGAAACGCTCACGGAACTTCCGTTCGATGAACCGCCGGTAGCCCGCCTCGAGGAAGCCGGTGGTGAACAGGACCAGCGTCGGCGGCCGGATACCGGCCTGGGTCGCGAACAGCACCTTCGGCTGCTTGCCACCGCGCACCGGCGGCGGGGTCGCGGCGATGAGGTCGGCGAGCCAGCCGTTCAGCTGACCGGTGGGAACCCGCTGGTCCCAGGACTTCAGCGCGGTCCGCAGCGCGGGCGCGAGCTTGCGCACGGACCGGCCGGTGAGCGCCGAGATGTTGACCTTGTCCGCCCACGGCACCCGCACCAGGCCGCGGTCCAGTTCACGGACCATGGCGTGGCGGCGGTCCTCGTCGACGAGGTCCCATTTGTTGAAGGCGAGCACACAGGCGCGGCCCGCCTCGACGACCATCGTCAGCACCCGCAGGTCCTGCTCGGAAAGCGGTTCGGCGGCGTCCAGCAGCACGATCGCGACCTCGGCCGCGTCGATCGCGGTCTTGGTCCGCAGCGACGCGTAGTACTCCGCCCCGTTGGCCGAGTTGACCCGCTTGCGCAGGCCCGCCGTGTCGACGAACCGCCAGGTCTCGCCGTCCAGCTCGACCAGCGAGTCGACCGGGTCGACAGTGGTGCCCGCGACCGAGTCCACGACGGACCGCTCCTCGCCGGACAGCTTGTTGAGCAGGCTCGACTTGCCCACGTTCGGCTTGCCGACCAGCGCGACCCGGCGCGGGCCGGTGGTGGCGCGGTCACCGTCGCGCGGCATCTCCGGCAGCGCCTTGACGATGGCGTCGAGCAGGTCGCCCGAGCTGCGGCCGTGCAGCGCGCTGACCGGGTACGGCTCGCCGAGGCCGAGCGACCACAGGGACGCGGTGTCGGCGAGCAGACGGTCGTCGTCGACCTTGTTGGCGGCGAGCAGCACCGGCTTCTTCGACCTGCGCAGCACCTTGGAGACGGCCTCGTCGGTGGCCGTCGCGCCGACGCTGGCGTCGATGACCAGCAGGACCGCGTCGGCGGTGGCCATCGCCATCTCGGCCTGCGCGGCGACCGAGGCCTGGAGCCCGGTCGCGTCCGGCTCCCAGCCGCCCGTGTCCACCAGCGTGAACCGGCGGCCCGCCCAGAAGGCGTCGTAGGCGACGCGGTCCCTGGTCACGCCGGGGACGTCCTGCACGACCGCCTCGCGGCGGCCGAGGATGCGGTTGACCAGGGTCGACTTGCCCACGTTCGGCCTGCCGACGACGGCGAGGACCGGCTGCGCGAGCTGCGCCTCCTCCTCGGCCTCGCCCGCGGCGATCTGGGCGTCGAGCGCGGTGAATTCGGATTCGTCGGACCAGGAGCCGTCGATCTCGCCGACTCCGTCTAGCTCTGTCATGTACTCAATCCTGTCGCGTGTCTCGGAGCCCGTGCTCCAAGCGCCATTCGTCCAGTGCCTTCACGAGGTCCGCGAGCGCGATGCGAAGCCGCTCGGTTCCCTCCTCCAGCCCTGTCCTTCCCTTCCCGATCGCGGGAGTGAAAGGTTCGCCGACCATGATGTCGACGCGTGGCCGCCAACGCCTCTTGGCGCCGGCGGGTTTGTACGTCCCCCGAGTGGCGACCGGAACCACGGTCGCGTTCCCGGCGCGGACCAGGAAGGCCGCGCCGCGCTCGAAGTTCTCGGCGTCACCGAGGCCGCGGGTGCCCTCGGGGAAGATCCCCACCGCACCGCCGTCCTCGAGCACCTTGACCGCCATCATCAGCGGTTTGCGGTCCACCGCCCCCCGTTTCACCGGGATCTGGCCCAGCTTCGGGAAGAACCAGCCGACGAACCCCCGGAAGAGTTCCTCCTTGACCAGGAACGCCGTGCGGCGCGACAACATTCCGAACAGCAGCTGCGGTTCCACCATCGAGCTGTGGTTGGCGATGAACACCACCGGACCCGACGCCGGCACCCGCTCGCCACCGTGGACCCGGACCCGGAAAGCGGGCCGGACGATGAACTTCGAGATCCCCCTGCCGAAGGTGTGGATCGGGCCGCTCGCGCCTTCGGGCAGTCCCTTCGCGCTCATCTGGCGGCCTCGGCGGGGCACCCTTCGAGAAGACCACGGTGCAGGGCGAGTTCGGCCAGCGCGACGATCACCTGGTCGATGTTGAGCGCCGAAGTGTCCACCTCGACGGCGTCTTCGGCCGCGCGCAGGGGCGACGCCGCCCGCGTGGAGTCGAGATGGTCGCGCCGCTCCACCGCCGCCTTCGCGACATCCACGGTGGACTCGCGACCGGCCGCGGAGTCCTGCGCGCTGCGCCGCGCGGCGCGGACCTCGGCCGAAGCGGTGAGGAAGATCTTGAGCGGGGCGTCGGGCGAGACGACCGTGCCGATGTCGCGCCCCTCGACCACGATGCCGCCGACGCGGCCGAGCACCTCGGCGATGATCTCGCGCTGCCGGGTGACCAGCAGTTCGCGGACCGCCGGGACGGCCGAAACCGGCGACACCGCGGTGGTGACGTCCGCGCCGCGGATCTCGGCGGCGACGTCCTCGCCCGCCAGGGTCACGGTCGCCTCGTCGGGGCTGGTCCCGATGCCGAGTTCGGCCTTCACGGCGACGTCGGCGACCGCGTCCGCGTCGGCCGGGTCGACCCCGGCGCGCAGGACGGCGAGGGTGACCATGCGGTACATCGCGCCCGTGTCGAGGTAACCGGCGCCGAGCTTCGTCGCGAGCTTCCGCGAAACCGTGGATTTCCCGGTTCCGGACGGGCCGTCCATCGCGACCACACCACGCAGGGCTCCCGTCACCGAAACTCTCCTCAGCTCATTCGTCGCTCACCTGATCGACGACCATTCTGCCTGGTGGCACGCGACACGCCTCAGCCGCCCACGGCGAACCGGTCGACAAGCATGCCGATCCGCTCCGCGCGCGCGGGCGCCGGGAGCCGCCGGCTGCGTTCGAGGGTGACCAGGCCGTGCAAAGCCGCCCAAAAGGTCTCGGTGTAGAGGCCGGGGTCGTATTCGCCGGAGACCGGGCCCACGACTTCGAGCAGCGCGCCGAACGCGTCCTTCAACGGCGCTGGACTGTCCGGGCTGGCGAAGTTCAGTTCGCTGGCGAGGGTGAAGATCGCGTCGTAGAGCGCGGGTTTGCGGTCGGCGAAGTCGAAGTAGTTCTCGGCCAGCCGCAGCAGCGCGTCCCGCGAGCCCTCCGCCGCCCCTGCCCCCTTCCGCATGTCGGCGGCCATTTCGGTGCATCCCTCGAGCGCCGCGGCCGCCATGATCGCCCCCTTGCCGGAGAAATGGCTGTAGAGCACGGGCTGGCTGTACTCGATCTTCGCCGCCAGCCGACGTGTGGTGACCGCGTCCCAGCCTTCTTCTTCGGCGATCTCGCGGGCGGTGGTGACGATCAGCTGTTCGCGTTGCGAGCGGTCCCGCTCGCGCCGGGGGGTGGTGACCATACGAACATGCTAGCACCGCTAGACAAGCTAGCAGCGCTAGCGCTAAAGTCCGTCTCGTTCCTAGCACTGCTAGCTTTTGGAGTCGGAGATCATGACCAGAATCAAGATCGCTTACGTCCTGTCCGCCGCCCTCGTGCTCTTCGTCCTCTACTTCGGGAGCGGTTACGTGTTCTTCCCGGCGTCCCAGACGGGCGGATTCGGACTGCCGGTGATGCCGTCCGAGGGTGACCCGATCCTCGCGGTCAAGGGGGTCCGCGACATCGGCACGGCGCTCGTGGTGCTCGCGCTGCTCCTGTTCCGGAACGCCCGCGCACTGGGCTGGGCGATGCTCGCGCTGGCGTTCATCCCGTTCGGCGACATGCTGATCGTGTTGACCCACAACGGATCCATGGGCGCCGCCCTCGGCATCCACGGCGCGACGTGCGCCTTGATGCTCGGGATCTCGGCGCTGTTCCTGATCCGTCCCGCGCGAAACGAACGGTGAGTTACTGTTGTTCACGTGAACGTCGAAGTGACCCCGCTCCCCGGAATAGGCGTCCGCAAGGACTTCGCCACCCGCAACGGCCGCCGCGTCGGCGTGGTGACCCATCGCGATGGACACGTCGAGCTGATCGTGTCCAAAACGGACGATCCCGACGCCTGCCTGGCCTCACTTCCGCTCACCACCGACGAAGCGGGCGCGCTGGCGAACCTGCTCGGCGCGCCCCAGCTGGTCGCCCAGCTGACCGAAGAGCACCGGGACCTGCCCGGTATCAACACCAAGCAGCTGCCGATCAAGGCGTCCTCGCCGTTCGACGGCCGGACGCTGGGCGACACCGCCATGCGGACACGCACGAGCGTCTCGGTGGTCGCGGTGATGCGGGCCGGGCAGGTCCACCCCTCCCCCACGCCGGACTTCAACCTCACCGCGGGCGACGTCCTCGTCGCGGTCGGCACGTCCGAAGGTCTCGAGGCCGCCGTCAAGATCTTGAAGTACGGCTGATCGCCGATGGATCACACCGCACTGTCCTTGATCGAACTCGGGGCGGTCTTCTTCGGGCTGGGCGCGTTGGGCCGCCTCGCCGGGAAGATCGGGATGTCCCCGATCCCGCTGTACCTGATCGGTGGCCTGTGCTTCGGGCAGGGCGGGCTGATCCCGCTCGGCGACATCGGCGACTTCACCCACCTCGCCAGCGAGATCGGGGTCGTCCTGCTGCTGCTCCTACTGGGCCTGGAGTACTCGGCGGCCGAGCTGTTCACCGGGCTGAAACGCTCGTGGGTGGCGGGTCTCGTGGACATCGTGCTGAACGCCGCGCCGGGCGCGATCGTCGCGCTCATCCTCGGCTGGGGGCCGATCGGCGCGATCGTCATGGCGGGCGTCACCTACATCTCGTCGTCCGGGATCATCGCGAAGGTGCTCGGCGACCTCGGCAGGCTCGGTAACCGGGAAACCCCGGTGGTGCTGTCGATCCTGGTGTTCGAGGACCTGGTGATGGCGCTGTACCTGCCGATCCTCACCGCGGTGCTCGGCGGGGTGAGCTTCCTCGGCGGATTGAAGGCTGTCGGGATCTCGCTGATGGTGATCACGGTCGTCCTGGTGATCGCGCTGAAATTCGGCCGGTACGTCTCCGCGGCGGTGGACAGCCCGGACCGCGAGGTGTTCCTCCTCAAGGTCCTCGGCGCGGCCCTGCTGGTCGCCGGCCTGGCTTCGGCGATGCAGGTGTCGGCCGCGGTCGGCGCGTTCCTGCTCGGCATCGCGATCTCGGGGTCGACGGCGGAGAACGCGACGCACATGCTCGAACCGCTGCGAGATCTCTTCGCCGCCGTGTTCTTCGTCGTGTTCGGGCTCAACACGAACCCGGCTTCGATCCCGCCCGTGCTCGGCTGGGCGGTCGTCCTGGCGGTCGCGACCACGCTCACGAAGGTCGGCACCGGCTGGTGGGCCGCGCGGAGGCAAGGCATCGGGAAGATGGGCCGGGCTCGTGCCGGAGCCGCGTTGGTCGCCCGAGGCGAGTTCTCGATCGTCATCGCCGGGCTGGCGGTGGCGGCGGGCGCGGTGACCGGCGAGCTCGCGGCCCTCGCGACGGCGTACGTGCTCCTGATGGCGATCCTCGGCCCGACGGCCGCGCGCATCGTCGAACCGGTGGCGCGGGCACTGCAGCGGAAGCCCTTCGGTTCGAAGAGCCCGGCCTCGCAGACCGGCTGACCCCGCCCCCACGCGCCATGAAAGGTCCTTTCCTTGCAAATTTTGCAAGGAAAGGACCTTTCATGGCATTCGTCTAGGCCCGCTCGAGCAACTGCGCGGCCAGCGTGTCCTCCACCCAGCGCTCCCACACGTCCAGCGGCCAAGCACGGTCACGGGTGAGGATCAGGAACATCTCCGGACTGAGGAGCGCGTAGAGGACATCCGCCACCCTGTCGACGGCGAGACCGGTGACAGCACCCGGCTTCCCCATCAGAGCCTTCGCCGCCGTCGCGTGCACGACGTGGCGCGGATCCTCTTGATCCGGCCATAATTCGCGCAGCTCGGGATGAGCCGCGGTCGCGGTGCGGACCATGTCGGTGACGGCGGCGACCCGTTCGAGCACGGCGCGGCTGCCGGTGACGAGCGCGTTGAGCGCCCCACGCGCGTCCGGCGCGTCCGTCACCCGCGCGAACCACGGCCGCTCCATCGTCGCCAGTGGACCGTCGTCGCCGGCGATCGCGACGTCGACCAGTTCCTTCAGCAGCGTCGGCTTGTTGCGGAAGGTGAAGTAAATGGTCTGGACCGCCACGCCCGCACGGTCCGCGACCTGCTGAAGCGTGGTCGCGCCGTACCCGTCGGCGAGGAAGAGCTCCGTGGCGGCCGTGATGATCCGCCGCCGGGTTTCCGCCGCCCGTTCGGATCGGGCGCCCTTGACACCACTCATGACTGGAGTCTATCTCTAGAGTCAATCACTAGAGTCCAACTCTAGTAACGACGCGGATGGGGTGCCAGGGATGACGGCGATCGTCAATCAGCAACAGGCCGAAGCGTGGAACGGCTGGGAGGGCAGGCTCTGGGCGGATCGCCCGGATCGCTACAACGGGATGATGGAAGCCTTCGACGCGCCGCTCTTCGACGCGGCGGACATCGGTGACGGTCACGCCGTCCTGGATGTGGGCTGCGGCGCCGGACTCACCACCCGGCTGGCCGCGAGAAAAGCGGGCAGCGGGCACGCGCTGGGCATCGACCTTTCGGCGCCACAGCTGGAAAGGGCTCGCCTGGACGCGGCGGCCGAAGGAATCACCAACGTCGCGTTCGAGCAGGGAGACGCGCAGGTGCACCCGTTCGACGGGCCCGGCTTCGACGTCGTCATCAGCCGGGGTGGCGTGATGTTCTTCTCCGACCTGGTCGCGGCGTTCGAGCATCTTCGCGAAGCGATGGCTCCGGCCGGGCGGCTGGCCTTCGTGGGGCCACGGTCAGGCGACGTCGACAGCGCCTACGCACGGGCGACGGCGGCGCTCGCGCCCTACCTCCGCGAGCCCTCCCCCGCCGCACGCGGGATGGGTTCGCTGCTGACGCCCGAGCGGATCACCGAAGTGCTCACGGCGGCGGGCTTCCGCGACATCGAGATCAGGCCGGTGGACGCGGACATGGGCTTCGGGGTGGACGCCGACGACGCGACGGACTTCGTCTTCTCGATGGCCCCGACCCAGCACAACCTGCGGGGCGTGGACGAGGCCACACTCGCCGGCCTCCGCGACGGCGTGCGGGGCGCACTCGGCGAGTTCGAGACCCCGCAGGGGGTGCGGATCCCCGGCGGCGTATGGGTCGTGACCGCCGCACGCTGATGCCATGAAAGGTCCTTTCCTTGCAAATTTCGCAAGGAAAGGACCTTTCATGGCATTCGCCTAGCCGCGCTCAAGCCCCGAAATGGTGGCGGGAGCGATCCCCACCGGAGCCACCGGAAGCGCCGCCGGAACCGCCGACGGACCCGAGCCCACGACAGGCAGCGCCAGCGAGGTCTTGCCCAGATCCACCGTGATCTTCGGGTACTGCGCCGGTCCCGAGATGAACGAGCCGTCCGTCCCGCCGATGATCAGCGCGAGCTGATGTCCTTGCGGGACGACGTGATCCGTACTCGCCAGCCGGAACGTCATCGTGTACGGCTGCCCCGGCGTCAGCGGCGATTCCTGACTCAGCGAACGGTGGTTGGCCAGATCCGCCCACCCCCGGCTGATGATGTTCAGCCCCACCGAGACGGCGTCGGTGCTCGTGTTCAGGTAGCAGGCGTCGTTACCGGGCGCGCTCGCGCCCCAGCACGACTGGGTCAGCTCGTTCTTGATGCCTTCCTTCGGTCCCGTGTAGTTCCGGATCGTCGCCGGGCCGTAGTCGACGAGGACCGCCGAGAGCCGCGCCGTGGACGTCGACGGCGTCGCGGTCACAGTCACCTTCGCCGTTCCGGACACGTGAAGGTCCTTCGCCAGCGCGCCGGTGCTGAAAAGCACGCGCCCGGTCGAAGTCTCCGTCGGCTTCGCGGCCCAGGTGTTCGAGGACTGACCGGAGGAGTCCGTGAACGACACCGTTCCCGTCCCCGCGGTCGTGCCGAGCGTGCCGACCCCCGGGGTGCTGCCGGACGCGGGGCGCAGGGTGACGGCGCTGCCCGCGGGCCATGCCGGCTGGTCCACCCAGACGTCGGGCTCGCGTTCCACGCTCGCGCCCGGTGCCTTCTCGATACCGTTGTCCACGCCGAGCAGATAGTGGTCGAACCACTTGTGCAGGGTGTCGACCCACGCCGACCGCCGGTAGTCGAATGGATCGACGTGGCCGGCCTGCGTCAGCCAGATCTTGCGCTCGACGTTCAGCGCTTCCCACCACTGCCCGAAGTTGATCGTCTTGACGTTCAAGTCACCAAGGCCGTGCGAAGCGAGCACGCTCGCCTTCACCTTCGAAGCGCTCTGCACGTAGTCCCGGTCGAGCCAGAACGCGTTGTAGTCGCCGTTCGAGGTCGCTCCCGCGGTGAGCTTCTGGTTCGCCGCACCGCAGTTCTGCCCACCGTTGCGCCGGGACACGGTCTGCGCCAACCCCGCCGGGCTGCCCTGGCGCAGGTTCGCGCCGTCGGAGCGGTAATAGTCGTACCAGGAGCTGATGGCGCCGATCGGCACGATGGTCTTGAGCCCGTCGACGCCGGTCGCGGCGACGCCGTTGGCCACCGTGCCGTCGTAGGACTTCCCGATCATGCCGACCGCGCCCGTCGACCAGGTCGCGTTCGTCCTGGCCGGACCGGTGGCCGTCGTGTAGCCGTTCGCGCGGCCGTTCAACCAGTCGACGACCTTGCGCGCCGAATTGACGTCCGACGGCCCGCCGATGTCGGTGCAGCCGCGGGACTTGTTGGTACCGGCCAGATCCACCAGGACCACGGCGTACCCGCGCGGGACGAAGAAGTTGTCGTAGTAGAGCGGGAAGCCGACCGGCCTGCCCGCCGAGTCGTAGGTCTTGAGCTCGCTCTCGTTGCCCCGCCCGCAGCACGAGTAGTACGGGCTCGCGTCCATGATGACCGGGACCTTCTTGCCCTGCGCCGCCGGTTCCTTCGGCCGGATGATGTCCGCGGCGACCCGGTCCGAACGGCCGTCGCCGTCCCCGTCGAGCCCGATGTCCACCCAGGCCGTCTCGCGGACGGCCTGGGCGAAGTCGTAGACCGGTTCGCTGCTCCGCGGTTTCGCCGCGGCCTGCGGTGCCGCGACCACGGCCGCGGCGACCGCCAAGATCCCTGCCAGCACAACTGTTTTCACGGTTGAGCCCTTCCCCGTCGGCTGAAAGCCCATCAGGAAGAGCTAAACGCGGAGATCACTTGTGCAGTAGAGCGGAAAGTTCTACAGATCGACAGCCCGGTACAGCGAGCCGACCTCACCGCGGTTCAGCCGCCGGATCGAACCCGACCGCTGGGCACCGAGCTGGACGTCGCCCAGCGCGGTCCGGACCAGTTTGCGCACGGGGTGCCCGGTGGCCGCCATCAGCCGCCGCACGATGTGCTTGCGTCCTTCGTGGATGACCAGCTCGATCTGGGTGCGCCCGGCCAGCATGTCCTTGACCCGGAACTGGTCGACCTTGACGATGCCGTCCGGCAGCTCGAAACCCGCCCGCAGTTCCTTGCCGAGCCCGCGCGGGACGATGCCCTCGACCTCGGCGAAGTAGGTCTTCAGCACGCGGAACGACGGGTGCATCAGCCGGTGGCCGAGGTCGCCGTCGTTGGTGAGCAGCAGGAGTCCTTCGGTGTTCTCGTCGAGCCTGCCGACGTGCACGATGCCGGGCGTCTCCTCGTACCGGCCGCGCAGGTAGTCGCCGACGCACGGACGGCCGCGGTCGTCGTTCATCGTGCTGTGCACGCCCTTGGGCTTGTTCAGCAGGAGGTAGACGAGGTCCTCGCGGACCTGGACGCGGGTGCCGTCGACGTGGATCACGGAGTTGTCCGGATCGACCCGGCGGCCGAGTTCGGTGACCACCTTGCCGTCCACGCTCACGCGACCGCGCACGATCAGGTCCTCGGCCGCGCGCCGCGAGGCGACGCCTGCCTGCGAAAGGACCTTCTGCAGCCGAATGCCGTCGGGATGTGGGTCAGATGTCATCGATGGTGTCCACTTCGGGTAGCAATGGAGCGATGGGCGGAAGGTCGGCCAGGGACGAGAGGCCCAGTCGCTCCAGGAACAGCTCGGTCGTCACGTACAGCGTGCCTGTGGTTTCGGGGTCGGTCCCCATCTCCTCGATCAGGCCGCGCGCCAGCAGCGTCCTGATCACCCCGTCCACGTTCACCCCTCGGACGGCGGCGACCCTGGCCCTGGTCACCGGCTGCCGATAGGCGATCACGGCGAGGCTCTCCAGTGCGGCTCGCGTCAGCTTGGAACGCTGGCCGTCGAGCAGAAGCTTCTCCACGAACGGGGCATAGACGTCCCTAGTGTAGAACCGCCACCCTTCGCCGACTCGGCGCAGGTCGATTCCGCTGGTCCGCTCGGTGAACTTCTGCGCCATCGTGCGCAGCGCCACGGTCACCCGCGACACGGGTTGCCCGACGGTGTCGGCGAGCGATTCCTCGTTGATCGGCGAGTCGACGACCAGGAGCAACGCCTCGAGCGCCGCTTCGAGCGCCTCGTCGGAGGTGACGTCGGGGTAGTCGCCGTCGCCCGCCGCGACGAGCCCTTCGTCGGCAGGCGGCTCCGTCTCGGCCTCCGGCTCGACGGCAGGGGCCTCGGCCGTCTCCGGGGTCGCTTCGGCCTCCGGGGTCTCTTCGGTCTTCTCGGTCTCTTCGGGGCTCACCCGTACTCCTCGTCCTCAGCGGCGGCGCGATCGTGCTCGGCCGCCACCGACGCCTCCTCCACGGACCCGCCGGTCCAGCGCACGTGCAGTTCGGCGAGCGCCTCCAGCTGTTCGAACTGGACCGAGGCCTCCCGGTACAGCTCCAGCAGCGCGAGGAACCGCGCCACGATCTCGACGGTGTGCTCGCAGTCTTCGACCAGCTCACCGAAGGTCGCTTCGCCTCGTTCCGCCAGCTTGAGCCGCAGCAGCGCGGCGTGTTCGCGCACCGAGACCCGGCCCATGTGGATGTGCGCGATCGACACCGTCGGCGGCGGCTTCGGCCGGAAGACCGCGACGGCGATCTCGGCGAACTTCGCCGGGTCGACGCCGAGCATCACCTCGGGCAGCAGCCCCATGTACCGGTCTTCGAGCGCGACCGACCGCGGATACCGCCGCAGCGCGCCGGCCTCCAGCTCACCGAACAGCGCCGCGACCTGCTTGTACGCCCGATACTGCAACACGCGCGCGAACAGCAGGTCCCGTGCTTCGAGCAGGGCGAGGTCGTCTTCGCTCTCCACCTCGGCGGCGGGCAGCAGCCGTGCCGCCTTGAGGTCGAGCAGGGTCGCCGCGATGACCAGGAACTCGGTCGTCTCGTCGAGGTTCCACTCCGTGCCGAGCGCACGGGTGTAGGCGATGAAATCGTCCGTGACCTGGTGCAACGCGACTTCGGTGACGTCGAGCTGGTGCTGCGAGATCAGCTGGAGCAGCAGATCGAAGGGGCCCTGGAAGTTCGACAGGTTCACCTTGAACTTGGACGTGCTCAGCTCTTCACTGGCCAGTCCTTCGGGGACCATCCCGCCGTGCACGGTCTCGTGCACGGCGGGGGTCTCGTCTGCCTCTGTCCGCTCGACCGGCTCTGAGCCGCTGGGAGCAGCCGCAGCCGGGTCGTCCATCAGCTCTCGGTCTCTTTCCCGTCCTCGCTGCCCGCCCGCAGACGCTGGACGAGGACCGAGTCCTCGCCCGCCGCGTCGAAGTCGGCCAGCAGCACGGCCACCGCCTCGCGGACCAGCCTGCCGCGATCGAGTACGAGGCCGTGCTTCGCCCGGAGGTTCAGCCTGGCCTGCTCCATCGCCAGCAGTTCGTCGCCGGAGACGTAGACGGTGATCTTCGCGTCGTGCTTGGTCCGCCCGGACCCGCTGCGCGCGGCACGGGTCAGCTGTTCCTTGTGCGCGTTCCCCGTCTCGTTCCCGTTGCCGTTCCCCTGCGCGGGGGCGGGCTGTTCGGGCGCGGGCGGCAGATCGAGCGCGGGGCTGGAGGTGATCCTGAAAAGTTCGGACGCTCCGGGCAGGGAAGCTCGCCTGCTCACCGAGCGATCACCTCACGGGCAAGCGCGCGATAGGCCGCCGCGCCCGCTGATTTGGGAGCCCAGGTCGTGATCGGCTCGCCCGCGACCGTCGTCTCGGGGAACCGCACGGTGCGGTTGATCACCGTGTCGAACACGGTGTCGCCGAATGCCTCCACCACTCTCGCCATGACCTCCTTCGAGTGCAGGGTTCTCGGGTCGTACATGGTGGCGAGAATCCCGGTGATGTCCAGTTTGGGGTTGAGGCGTTCCTGCACCTTCTCGATGGTGTCGATCAGGAGCGCTACGCCTCGCAGACTGAAGAACTCGCACTCCAGCGGGATGATCACACCGTCCGCGGCGGTCAGTGCGTTCACCGTCAGCAGGCCTAGCGAGGGCTGGCAGTCGACAAGAACATAGTCGTAGTCGTTCATGACCGGACGAAGGACCCGTAACAAAGTGTGTTCGCGCCCTACCTCTGCGACCAACTGGACCTCGGCCGCGGACAGGTCGATGTTGCTCGGCAGCAGGTCGACACCGTCCACCCGGGTCTTCCGGATGACGTCGGCGATGCTGACCGAGCGCTCCATGATGACGTTGTAGACCGTCTGGTCCAGCTCGTGCGGCTGAATGCCGAGGCCGACCGAGAGCGCGCCCTGGGGATCGAAGTCGACCAGCAGTACCCGGCGGCCGCATTCGGCCAGCGCCGCGCCGAGGTTGATGGTCGAGGTGGTCTTGCCGACCCCGCCCTTCTGGTTGCACATGGCCATCACCAGTGCGGGACCATGCCGGTCCAGCGGCGGCGGATCGGGGATCTCGCGGAACGGACGGCCCGTGGGGCCGATAGCGTCCCTCTCGAGTTCTTGCTGCTTGGTTTCTTTGGCGCGCTTGGCCTTGCGGCCGCGGGAAGAGATCGTGTCCTCCGACGGTTCGTCGCCGTCGTGTTCGGCGGGGGTTGCGATGGTCACCTGGCTGAGGCTCGCGGCAGCCGAACCGGCGGACGCGGACGGCTTCGCCGGCTCGTTCGGTGTCGACATAACGCGAAAGCTCCTCTTCGGCAGGATCCTCGGCAGCCTATGCGCGATCCGGGAGTCGAGCCAACGAGGCACGCCGGGACTGACCGGGTCGTTTAGGCGCTGTCCAGGCTGTCCTGAAAGACCGCGAACATGACTTACCGGAAAGTGCCTAGCCGAGCGCGCGGGGATGTGCCGTCGCGTAAACCTCGCGGAGCGTGTTGACCGTGACCAGCGTGTACACCTGGGTGGTGGTCACCGAAGCGTGGCCGAGGAGTTCCTGCACGACGCGGACGTCGGCGCCGCCCTCGAGAAGATGCGTGGCGAAGGAATGGCGCAGCGTGTGCGGAGAGACGCCCGCCGTGACCCCCGCGGATTCCGCGGTGTCCTTGAGAACCTGCCACGCGCTCTGCCGGGAAAGCCTGGAACCGCGGGCATTCAGGAACATCGCCGGCGTCCCCCTGCCGTGGGTGGCGAGCGCCGGCCGCGCGCGGACGAGGTACGCGTGCACCGCTTCCAGCGCGGGACGGCCGATCGGCACGATGCGCTGCTTGCCGCCCTTGCCGTCGAGCAGCACGGTCCGTTCGGTGTCGTCGATGTCGTCGACGTCGAGCCCCACGGCCTCCGAGATCCGCGCGCCGGTGGAGTAGAGCAGCTCCAGCAGCGCCCGGTCCCGCAGCGGGCGTTCGCCCTCGGGCGGCGGGGTTTCCAGCAGTTTCAGCACGTCGGCCACCGGCAGCGCCTTGGGCAGCCGTTTGGCCGCGGCGGGCGGGCGGACCTCGCGAGCCGGATCGTGCTCGGTGATGCCGTCGGCGTGCGCGAACTTGTGCAGCCCTCGCACCGCGACCAGCGCTCGGGCCGCCGAGGACGCGGCGAGCGGCCGATGCTCTTCGTCGCCTTCGCGCAGCGCCGCGCCGAACGAGGTGATGTGCGCCGAGGTGACATCGTCGAAGCACTCGACGTCGGCATCGCCGAGGTACGCGGTGTACCGGCGCAGGTCGCGGGAGTAGCTGTCGAGGGTGTTCCTCGCGGTTCCGCGCTCGACCACCAGATGGTCGAGGTAAGCGGCGACCACCTGGGCGACTCCGGTACCGCCGGCCCGTGACACACGGACACTCTAGGACGACCGCGACCCGTTCGGGGGTTCGCCGCGCGTACCGCGTCGCGGGTGTGAAACGGGCTACCTTGGGAGCATGTCCCAGCAACCGGACCCGGACGAAATGCGCGCCGGCACCGCCGAGCGCGAGGAGGCGGCGCGGCTGCTCGCCGACCACTACAGCCAGGGAAGGATCACGCCGGACGAGTACGAGGGCCGCGTCCTCGCCGCGTACGAGGCCGTGACGTTCGGCGAACTCCGGCCGCTGTTCCAGGACCTTCCCGCGCCGCATCCGGCGTACCTGGCGCCGCGGTTCGACCCGCCGCCGTTCGTGCCCGTGTACCAGCAGCCCGCCGCGGTCGCGCCGTACTCACCGAAGTCGAAGGTCGCCGCCGGGGTACTGCAGATCGTGCTGCCGTTCGGGATCGGGCGCTTCTACACCGGCCATGTCGGGCTCGCGCTGGGGCAACTGGCGGTCGTGGTGGTCACCTGCGGCATCGGCGCGGTCTGGCCGTTGGTCGACGGGATCGTGCTGCTGGCGAACGGCGGCACCGACGCGCAGGGCCGCCGTCTCCGGGACTGAACGCCTCGGAACTGACATGAAAGGCCCCTTCATTGCAAAATTTGCAATGAAGGGGCCTTTCATGTCACGAGCGAGCGGCTAGAGACCGCGCGAAGCGAACTTCGTCGGCCTGTCCTCCCAAGGCGCGTCGGCGGGCCGCGACGAAGCCGCCCCCGAAAGCACCGCGTGCGCGGCGAGCACGCCACCGACGGTCGACCCGTTCACCAGCTCACCGGCCAGCGCCATCCGGACCGCCTCGGCGAGCGGGAACTTCCGCATGACGAGGTCCGCCTCCTCGTCGCCAAGGACCTCCCTGTCCACTTCGGACAGGTCGCGGGCGAGGTAGACGCGGACGACCTCGTCGGTGAAGCCGGGCGACGCCGCGACGTCGATCAGGGTCTCCCAGCGCTCGGCGCTGAGCCCGACCTCCTCGACCAGCTCGCGTTGGGCCGCGCCGACGGGGTCCTCCCCCGCCTTGTCGATCAGCCCGGCGGGCAGTTCCCACAGCCGCCGCCCGATCGGATGACGGTACTGGTGGATCAGCGTGACCGCGCCGTCCTCGTCGAGCGCGACGACGGCGACCGCGCCGAGGTGCTCGACGACCTCACGACGGGCGGTGCCGCCGCCGGGCATCACGACCTCGTCGACCCGCAGCCCCACGACACGTCCGATGTGGACGTCCTTTGTGGACGCGACGGTGAACTCGTGCTTACCGGGCTCGCTCACCGGGCCACCGTCTGAGCGGCCTCGGGCAGCTCGACCGGCAGCCGCTCGGCGACCTTGCGGTCGACGACGGCCTTCACGAACGCGCTGAACAGCGGGTGCGGACGGGTCGGGCGGCTCTTGAGCTCCGGGTGCGCCTGGGTGCCGACGAAGAACGGGTGCTTGTCGGCGGGCAGCTCCACGAACTCGACCAGGTGGTCGTCGGGCGAGGTACCCGAGAACACCAGACCGGCGTCGGAAAGGCGCTTGCGGTAAGCGTTGTTGACCTCGTAGCGGTGACGATGCCGCTCGGAGACCTCGGTGCTGCCGTACGCCTTCGCGACCTGCGAGCCCGGCTTGAGCTTGGCGACGTAGGCGCCGAGCCGCATGGTGCCGCCCATGTCGCGCTCGCCGGCGACGACGTCACGCTGGTCGGCCATCGTCGAGATGACCGGGTTCGGGCCGTCCTCGAACTCGGCCGAGTTCGCGTCCTTGATACCCGCCAGGTTCCGCGCCGCGTCGATCACCATGCACTGCAGGCCGAGGCACAGGCCCAGCAGCGGCAGCCCGTGGGTGCGGGCGTAGGCGATGGCGCCGACCTTGCCCTCGATGCCACGGACGCCGAAGCCGCCCGGCACCAGCACGCCGTCCACATCGGACAGCGCCGCGGCCGCGCCGGCCGGGGTCTCGCAGGAGTCCGAGGGGACCCAGGAGATCTGGACCTTGGCGCGGTGGGCGAACCCGCCCGCGCGCAGCGCCTCGGTGACCGACAGATACGCGTCCGGCAGGTCGATGTACTTGCCGACGAGCGCGACCCGCACCGTCTCCGACGGGTTGTGCACGCGGTCGAGCAGGTCGCCCCACACGGTCCAGTCGACGTCGCGGAACGGCAGCCCGAGGCGGCGCACCACGTAGGCGTCGAGCGCCTCACGGTGCAACACCTTCGGGATGTCGTAGATCGACGGCGCGTCGGGGCAGGCGATGACGGCTTCGGTGTCGACGTCGCACATCAGGCCGATCTTGCGCTTGAGGTCCTCCGGCAGCTCACGGTCGGCGCGGCAGACGAGCGCGTCGGGCTGGATACCGATGTTGCGCAATGCGGCGACCGAGTGCTGGGTCGGCTTGGTCTTCAGCTCGCCCGAGGGGGCGAGGTACGGGACCAGGGAGACGTGGAGGAAGAAGCACTGGTCGCGGCCGACGTCGTGGCGGACCTGACGGCAGGCCTCCAGGAACGGCAGCGACTCGATGTCGCCCACGGTGCCGCCGACCTCGGTGATCACGACGTCCGGGCTGTTCCCGTCCTCGTCGGCGCCCGCCGCGGCGGTGATCCTCGCCTTGATCTCGTCGGTGATGTGCGGGATGACCTGCACGGTGTCGCCGAGGTACTCACCGCGGCGCTCCTTGGCGATGACCTCGGAGTACACCTGCCCGGTGGTGACGTTCGCCTTGCCGTCGAGAGCCCGGTCGAGAAAACGCTCGTAGTGCCCGATGTCCAGATCGGTCTCGGCGCCGTCGTCGGTGACGAACACCTCACCGTGCTGGAACGGGTTCATCGTGCCCGGATCGACGTTGAGGTACGGATCCAGCTTCTGCATCGTGACCCGGAGCCCACGTGCGGTAAGGAGCTGACCCAGGCTGGAAGCCGTGAGTCCCTTACCCAGAGAGGAGGCAACGCCTCCGGTGACAAAGACATACTTGGTAGCCCGCGACTGAAGTCCCACGGGCTTCCACCTTATCGCACGCCCGCCGAAGCGCTCACCGGCCACGCCGCAAGCGTCCGTTGGAGTGGAAAACCGCTACTCTCGCGGCGTGACAGACGCGCACGACACCTGGACCGCACCGGTCGCGGAAGGCCCGCTCGACGCGGACATCCGTGTCCCCGGTTCGAAGTCGATCACCAACCGGGCCTACGTCCTCGCCGCGCTCGCCAGCGCGCCGACGCGGGTGCGGACCCCGCTCGACTCCCGGGACGCGCGCCTGATGCTCGGCGCCATCTACGCACTCGGCGCCCACTCGCAGGGCAGCATCGGCGGCTACCTCGTGCACCCGCTCGGCCCCGGCCGCGTCCATCCCGACGAGACCGTCCGGGTGGAGCTCGGCAACGCGGGCACGGTCGCCAGGTTCACCCCCGCGCTCGCCGCGCTGGGAACCGGCCCGGCGCTGTTCGACGGCGACGAGGCCATCCGCCGCCGTCCCATCGGGCCGCTGCTGAAGGCACTTCGCGACCTCGGCGCCCGCATCGACGACGACCACCGCGAGGCGCCGCCCTTCACCGTCCACGGCGAAGGCGGCTTGCGGGGCGGCAGGGTCGACCTGGACGCCTCGGCGTCGAGCCAGTTCCTGTCCGCACTGCTGCTCGCTGGGCCGTCGTTCCAGCAGGGTGTCACCGTGCGCCTCGTGGGCGGCCAGGTGCCGAGCGAGCCGCATATCGCGATGACCGTCGAGATGCTCCGCCGGTTCGGGGCCACTGTGGACCGCGAGGGCGCCGAGTTCCACGTCGCGCCGACACGGCTTTCCTGCCCCGAGTACATCGTCGAGCCGGACCTCTCGACGGCGGCGCCGTTCGTCGCCGCCGCGATCGCGACCGGCGGCACAGTGCGCATCGCGGGCTGGCCGCAGCGGACGACGCAACCCGGGGACTGGCTGCGCAGCCTGGCGCCCGTTCTCGGCGCCACCGCCGAACTCGACGCGGCGGGCCTGACGGTCACCGGCAGCGGCGCGATTCCCGGCGTCGAACTGGACCTGCACGACGTCGGCGAGCTGACGCCGGTGATCGCGGCGCTGCTGTGCTTCGCCGAGGGACCGTCGGTCATCTCCGGGGTGGCGCATCTTCGCGGCCACGAGACCGACCGGCTGACCGCGCTCGCCACCGAACTGTCGTCGCTCGGCGCCGACGTCCGCGAGACCGAGGACGGGCTGCGGATCACGCCGGCGCCGCTGCACGGAGGGAAGTTCCGCACCTACGACGACCACCGGCTGGTGATGGCGGCGGCGGTGCTCGGCCTGAAGGTCGAAGGGGTCGAAGTGGAGAACCCGGGGACGGTCGGGAAGACCTTCCCCGGATTCGCCGAAGCCTGGACTTCGATGCTCGGCTAGCCGAGCCCTCCGGCGAAGGGGGTTCCCCGCCACTGGTCGATCATCGGCTTGAGACCGTCCACCAGCATCGGCAGCTCGGGCGCCATCGACAGGCACGCGACCACCTGAAGCAGGCCCACCGCCTCGAAGGTTCGCAGCGCGCCTTCGTCGACCTCGCGCAGGCCGAGTCCGACGGCGGCGGCGTTGTAGGCCTCGATGCCTTCGGGACCGTTGAACGCGAGGTCGCGTTCGATCGGGCCGCGGTTCACCAGTTCGAAGTCGGAGTAGAGCTCGCCTTCGGTGGTGACGATCAGGTTGTAGCCCGGCGAGTCACCGTGCACCGGTTGCACGGTGGCACCGGGGAACGCCTTGGCGAAGGCCTCCTCCGATTCCAGCAGCGACCGGAAGACCTCCCATTCGCGGCGGGCGCGGTCGAGGTCGGCGGGGTCGAGCAGCTCCGGCCTGCCTTCGAGCTGGGCGAGGCCGTCGGGGATGAACGGGTCGAGCCCGTTCAGGAACGCCAGGTCGCCGGGATAGTCACGGAGCGTGGCGTGCAGCTTCGCGACGAGCTTGGCCGAGTGCTCCACGGCAAGGTTCGCGTCCTCGACGAACTCGATCAGTTCCCAAAAAGTCATCGAGAAACCGTCGCGCTGCACGGGTTCCGCCGGTACCAGCGGGCTCGGCTTGACGACCGGAAGCCCCTTCTCGCCGAGCCAGGTGGCGACGGCGAGTTCGCGCCGCTGGTCGGTCAGCTGTGTCTCCAGCGTGGTCGTGCGCGGCAGCACGGTCGGCACGCGCACGACGACCGGAGAAGGCGCCAGCCGCACGATGACGGAGAAAACGTCGTACAGGACCTCGGGTCCGGTGATGGCGATGCCGAGGTCACGTCCCGCGGAAACCGCGGCGGCCACCGCCCGCGCGGTGCGGGCGGCCCGTTGTTCGTCGGTGATCATGCCGCGAGTCTGACATTCCCGGTTCACCCGGCGGAGCGTTCTCCGTCATCTTCGGGGAACAACGCCTTCAGCGTGACCGCCCGGTTCACCCGCACATGTTCGACGGCGTGGGCCCGCGCGCGGTCGGCGTCGCCCGAAGCGATCGCGTCGTAGAGGCGGCGGTGCTCGTCGAGCAGTTCACCCCAGTGCTCGTTCTGGCTGGTCAGCCAGCGCAGCCTGCCCTCGAGCGGGCGGAGGATCTCGTGCAGGAGCCCGTTGCCGGCGAGCGCGACGATCTGGTCGTGGAAGCGGGTGTTGAGCAGAGTGATCCGGGCCGGGTCACCACTTTCGGTCGCGCGGGCGGCGTCGGTGAGCAGCCGTTCGAGCGCGCGGAGTTCCGCTTTGCCCGCCCGTTCGGCGGCCAGTCCGGCGGCGAGTCCTTCGAGTGCCTCACGGACGTCGAACAGCTCCTCGACGTCGGCCTTGGCCAGCTGGCGCACGACGATGCGCCGCGGCGACTGGACGGCGAGGAAGCCCTCGGCCTCCAGGCTGCGGATGGCCTCGCGCACGGGGACCCGCGAAACTCCGAGGTCCTCGGCGAGCTCGCGTTCGACCAGCCTGTCCCCCGGCTTCAGCCGTCCGGCGAGGATACGTTCACGCAGCTCGTCGCGGACCCGCTGCCGGGTCGCGGCCAGCGGCTGACGCGGTCCTTCCTCGGCCACCCGACCCCCTCGTTCAATACTGCCGTAACAGCTCGTAACCCGAGTTTATCGGCAGAAACCTTGACGGCGGGCCACCGCGGGGTGATATTTGGGATGCCAAATTTTGGGATACCAAATCGACCGGATGTCCCCGTCGATCGGAGGCCCGCATGACCGCCGCCCCAGCAACCCGGTCCGAAGCGCCTACCACCGAGAACGCCGATCCCCGGCTCTGGAACGAAGATCTCGCCCCGGCGAAAGAACGCCGCTGGAAGGTCTACGACATCTTCGCGCTGTGGATGTCGGACGTGCACAACCTCGGCAATTACACCTTCGCGGCGGGCCTGTTCGTCCTCGGGCTCTCGGCCTGGCAGGTGTTCACCGCGCTGCTGACCGGTTTCGTGCTCATCTACTTCGGCATGAACCTGATGGGCCGGATCGGCCAGAAGACCGGCGTCCCCTTCCCCGTGGTCGCCCGCATCAGTTTCGGCACCTTCGGCGCGAACCTGCCCGCGCTCATCCGCGCGATCATCGCGATCTTCTGGTACGGCATCCAGACCTACCTCGCGTCCGTGGCCATCACGCTGCTCGTGCTCGCGATCGATCCGGGTCTGAAACCGTTGACCGAGGTGGGTTTCCTCGGCCTGCACGCCCTCGGCTGGATCTGTTTCATCGCGCTGTGGCTCGCGCAGGCGCTCGTGCTCACCCGCGGCATGGAGGCCGTGCGCAAGTTCCAGGACTGGTGCGGTCCCGGCATCTGGGTCGTGATGATCGCGCTCGCGGTGTGGATCCTGGCCGCCGCCGACTGGAACATCTCCTTGACGAGTAACCCGAAGGCACTGTCCACAGGGGAGCAAGTACGGCAGTGGTTCGGCGCCGTCGGCCTGATCCTGTCCATCTACGGCACCCTGATGCTCAACTTCTGCGACTTCTCGCGGTTCGCCCCGAACCAGAAAACGGTACGGCGCGGCAACTTCTGGGGACTGCCGATCAACTCGACGGCGTTCGCGCTGCTGTCGGTGCTGGTGACCGCCGGCAGCCTCCAGGTGTTCGGCGAAGCCATCACCGACCCTGCCGAACTACTGGCCCGTATCGACAACACCCCCGTGCTGATCATCGGCGCGCTGACCTTCGCGATCGCCACCATGGGCGTGAACATCGTCGCGAACTTCGTCTCGCCCGCCTACGACCTGGCCAACATCTGGCCGAAACGGATCACCTTCACCATCGGCGGGATGATCAGCGCGGTCGCGGCGTTGTGCGTGCTGCCGTGGAAGCTGTACTCGTCGCCCGCGGTGGTCAACTACTTCCTCGGCGGTCTCGGCGCCTTCCTCGGCCCGCTGTTCGGCATCATGATCGTCGACTACTACCTGGTGAAACGCGGCCGGATCGACGTGGACAAGCTGTTCGTGGCCGGACCCGGTTCGCCGTACCACTACAAGCGCGGATTCAACCCACGCGCGATGGTCACCTTCCTGCCCACCGCGGCGCTGTCCGCGATCATCGCCCTGGTGCCGTTCTTCGCCCCGGCCGCGCCGTACTCGTGGTTCATCGGTACCGCTTCCGCCGCGGCCCTCTACTTCGTGGTGTCGCGCAAGCAACGGGTCGCGTGATGCGGATCCTGGTCACCAACTGCAACACCACCGAGGCGATGACCAAGGAGATCGAGGCGGGCGCCCGCGCCGCGGCGAGTCCCGGCACCGAGATCCTGGCCAGAACCCCGTTGTGGGGCCCTGAATCCGCCGAGGGCTGGCTGGACAGCTTCCTGAGCGCCGCAGCCGTCCTCGACCTTCTCAACGGGCTGGACGAGCCGTTCGACGCGCTCGTGATGGCCGGTTTCGGTGAGCACGGCAGGGAAGGCGCGCGGGAGCTGCTCGACGTCCCCGTCGTCGACATCACCGAGGCCGCCGCGCATCTGGCCTGCCTGCTGGGAAGACGCTACGGCGTCGTGACCACATTGGACCGGACGTGCGGGCTCATCGAAGACAGCCTGCACGCCGCGGGCGTCGCGCAGAACTGCGTCGGCGTCCTCGGTGCCGGGCTCGGGGTGCTCGAACTGACCGACGAACGCCGGACGGAATCGGCACTGCTGACCGCCGGACGGCGCGCCCGCGACGCGGGTGCGGAGGTCCTCGTCCTCGGCTGCGCGGGGATGACCGGCCTCGATCGCCGGATCTCGGCGATGCTGGACATCCCGGTGATCGACGGCGTCGCGGCCGCGGTCCGGCTGGCCGAATCCCTGGTGGCGCTGAACCTCAAGACCAGCCGGGCCGGCTCCTACGCCCGCCCACTCCCGAAAACCCGCCTCTGGCCCCGCGTTTAGTCCTCTGAATGCGGTAGTTGCACACGCAAGTACCGCATTCAGAGGACGAAATGCGAAAGGGGGACTAGTTGCCGTCGGCCGCGATACCGGGGGCCGGAGCCTGGGCATTGCCCGCGATGCCGTAGCGGCCCGCGCCGCCTTCGAGCTGCTCGCGCAGCGCCAAGATCGTGGTGACCCGGCCGGCCGCGGTCTCCGCGTTGTCCACAGTGGACAGGATCGAGGTCGACGAGGTGTCGGCGCGGACGACGCCGATCGCGCCGGTGCCGTCGGCGGATCCCGCGTCGCCCGCCAAGACGGTGCCCGCGCCGGAACGGTCCAGCTGCGCGGCGAACCGCGCGATGGTCGACGCACGGTCACCGGCGCCGTCCCCGGTGTACTTGGAACCGGTGAGCACGATCGCGAGCTGCGCGGGCTTCACGTCTCCGCCGGTCTTGAGGAAACCGCCGTCGGTGAGCCCGCCAAGCGCGGCCGCCAGCTCCACCGGCGTGGACTGCGGCTGCGCGTTGTCCTTGTTCAGCAACGCGACCGAGCCGAGCAGAGCGCCGGCGAGGGTGCCGGGGTCGCCCGCGGTCGGGAACTGGACACCGGCGGGCTGGAGCCGCGAGACGACGTCACGCAGCTGATCGGAGCGCATCGGGTCGGAGAACGCCTCGGTCAGCTGGATCTCCCCGGTGACGGCGGCACCCGCCTGGCCGACGAGCTGCTTGAGCGCGTCGCGGTCCGCGGGCTTCGCGTCCTCTGTGGTCACCAGCACCACCGAACGCTTGTCCAGCTGCCCGGCGACGACCTTCGGCCCCATCGCGCCGGCGAACGCGTCCGCGTCGCCGAGCCTGGCGTTGAGCGTGTTGCGCTGCGCCTCCAGATCCGCGACCTGGGAACCCAGATCCTCCTTCTGGCCGGCGAGACCCGAAAGCAGGGCACCGTTCAGCGCCGTGGACCCGAGCACCACCCCGAGGGCGAGCGCCAGGAAGCAGGCGGCGATGGAAACGATGTGGTACCGCAGTGAAATCACGTGAAGAGTCCCTTGCCCCAGGCGATGAACGAGTTCCAGGTGTCGCGGATCCAGTCGAGGTAGACCGAACCCACGTCGGACACCAGCAGTGCGGCCGCGACGGCCACCAGGGTCGCGACGACCAGCAGGACGATGGCGCCGATGGACACCCGGCTGCGGTGCAGGGTCGCGACCGCCTTGCCGTCGACCAGTTTCGTGCCGAGTTTGAGCCGGGTGAGGAACGTCGACGGGTTCGAGCCGGACCGGCCGTGGTCGAGGAACTCCCGCAGCGTCGCCTGGAAACCGACGGTGACCACCAGGCTCGCCTCGTGCGCGTCGGCCAGCAGCAGAGCCAGATCCTCGGCGTTACCCGTCGCAGGGAAGGTGACCGCGCCGATCCCGAGGTCCTGGATGCGCTCGACACCCGGCGCGTGCCCGTCCGGCTGCGCCGGGACCACGACCTCGCCACCGCTGCGCAGGGTCTCGGCGCCGATCCCGTGCGGGTCGCCGACGATGACGTCCGGCTGATATCCCTGCGCGCGCAGCGTGTCGGCCCCGGCGTCGACACCGATCAGCACCGGCCGGTGCTCGGCGATGTACTTCTTCAGCTTCTTGAGGTCTTCGGCGTGCCCGTTGCCGCCCGCGACCACGAGGGCGTGCCGGTCCTTGAGCGGCACCCGGATCTCCGGGACACCGACACCGTCGAGGATGAGGCTGCGTTCCCGGCGGAGGAATTCGATCGTGTTCGCGGAGAACGCCTCGAGCTGGGTGGACATCCCGGCCTTGGCCTCGATCATCTGGTCCGCGACGCTTTCCCGCGTCTGCTGGACACCCGAGCCGAGCTGCCGCTCTCCGATGTAGACGACGCCTTCGTGCAGGCGGAGTTTCGTGCCGTCCTTCACCTTGCGCAGCAGTTCACCGCCGACCGAATCGACGAGCGGGATCCCGGCCTCGAGCAGGATCTCCGGGCCCAGGTTGGGGAAACGGCCGGAGATCGAGGGCGAGGCGTTCACCACCGCCGCGACTTCGGCCTCCACCAAGGCATCGGCCGTCGACCGGTCGAGGTCGAGCTGGTCGAGGACGACGATGTCGCCGGGGCTCAGCCGGCGGAGCAGCTCGCGCGTACGCCGGTCGACCCTGGCGACGCCGGTGATCCCGGGGAGGGTCTCTTGGTTACGCGAGAGCAAGCCGGTGAGCTTCATGCGACCGATAGTGACAAATTCGCGCGGCCTTCTGCGTCCGCCACGCCGATGGAAACACGCCGATTAACCCACACTGGTTCGGCTACGGCCTCACGGAGGCGCGTTGCGAAAGTGGCTTTCGCAACCGCACCTGAGTGGTTCAAGCCCAGTGGTAGTGAAGGCCTCCTTCCCCACCCTGAAGGTAGGGAAGGAGGCCTTCACGGACTCGCTCAGGCAGAGGCTACTTCGTCTTCTTTCGCTTCCCACCGCGACGGGCCTTGGGCTTGTCCGGCGTGCTCTTGTCGGCCTCGGCGACGGCGAGCAGTTCTTCCGCGTGTGCCCGGCCGGTCTCGGTGCTTTCCATTCCGGCGAGCATGCGGGCGAGCTCGACGACACGCTCCGACTGTTCGAGCACGCGCACGCCGCTGCGGGTCACTCCGCCGCTGGTGCCCTTGTCCACCACCAGATGCTGATCGGCGAACGCGGCCACCTGCGGCAGATGCGTGACCACCAGGACCTGGTGACTGCGCGCCAGCCGCGCGAGCCGCCTGCCGATCTCGACCGCGGCCCGGCCGCCGACCCCGGCGTCGACCTCGTCGAACACCAGTGTCTGCACGGTGTCCGCGTGCGCGAGGACGACCTCGATCGCCAGCATCACGCGGGAAAGCTCACCACCGGAAGCGGCCTTGTGCACCGGGAGCGGCGGGGCGCCGTTGTGCGCCCGCAGCAGCAACTCGACGTCGTCGACGCCGTCGGCCCCGGCGTGCACGAGCCTGCCGCCGACCTTCACCGCGTGCGCGTCGCTCTCGTCGACCGCGCGCCGCTCGACGGTGATCTCGATCTCGGCCTGCCCCATGGCGAGCCCGGACATCTCGGCGGTGATCGCCTCGGCGAGTTCGGCGGCGGCCTCGACCCGCGCCTCCGACAGCGTGAGCGCGTGTTCCGCCAGCGTGACGGCGAGTTCGTCGCGGCGCTTGGCCAGCTCGGCCAACGCCTCTTCGGAGGTGTCCATCGTGGACATCCGGCGGCGGGCGTCGTCGGCCCAGGCGAGCACGCCGTCCACGTCTGCCGCGTATTTGCGCGTGAGCCGCTTCAGGTCCGCCTGGCGCGCGAGCACCTTCTCCAGCAACGCCGGGTCGGCGTCGAGCGTTTCGAGGTAGCTGCCCAGCTCGGTGCCCACTTCGGACAGCAGCACCGACGCCTCGTCCAACCGGGGCCCGAGTTCACGCAGCACGGCGTCTTCGGAACCGGTCAGATGGCGGCTCGCCTCGCCGATCAGCCCCAGCGCGCCGGGCGCGTCCGGATCCCCGTCCGCCGAACCGGCGACGGCGGCGTGCGCCGCGCTGGCCGCCGCCCGCAGTTCGTCGACCGCGGCGAGCCGCTTGATCTGCTCGGTGAGTTCCGTGTCCTCGCCCGGTTCCGGCGCGACGGCGTCGATCTCGGCGAGGCCGTGGCGCAACAGGTCGGCCTGCTGCGCCATCTCGCGGGAGCGGGTGGAACGCTCGGTCAGTTCGGCGACGACGGCGAGCCACTCGTCCCGGACCGCGCGGTACCGCTCGAGCGGTTCGGTGACGGCTTCACCGGCGAACCGGTCGATCACCGCCCGCTGCTCGGCGGGCCGCAGCAGCCGCAGCTGATCGTTCTGCCCGTGGACGGCGATCAGCTGCTCGGACAGATCGGCCAGTACCCCGACCGGCACCGAACGGCCGCCGAGGTGGGCACGGGACCGGCCGTCGACCGAGACCGCGCGCAGCGCGATGACACTGCCGTCCTCGTCGACCTCCGCCCCGGCGTCGGTGACGATCCGGGTGGCGCCCTCGGCACCGCCCAGCTCGAAGCGGCCTTCCACGAAGGCCTTCAGCATTCCCGTCCGCACCTTGGACACTTCGGCTCGGCCGCCGGAGAGCAGGTGCAACCCGCTGACGACCATGGTCTTGCCCGCACCCGTCTCACCGGTGACGACGGTGAAGCCCGCGTGCAGTTCCAGCAGGGCGTCCTCGATGACTCCGAGGCCCTGGATGCGCATCTCGGCCAGCACGACGCCCACCGTAGCGGCCCACCCCGACCATTCCCGCACCCGGCACGTCAGGAAAGGGTCGTTCAAGACAAAAAAGTCCTGAACGACCCTTTCATGACATCCGTCAGCGAGCGTGCCGCTCCCGCCAGCCCTTGATCGGCAATGAGAACTTGTGCACCAACCGGTCGGTGAACGGGCCTTCCCACAACCGGACCAGGCGCACCGGCACCCGGCCGCAGGTGACCCGCACGGCCGCACCGGCGGGAAGATCGAAGGTCCGCGATCCGTCGCAGGTCAGGACGGCGGGCGAACCGTCCGGATCGATGGCGACGGTGATCTCCGAGTCCCGCGAGACGACCAGCGGCCGGGAGAACATCGCGTGCGCGTTGCTCGGGACCACCAGCAGGGCCTGGACGTCCGGCCAGATGATCGGCCCGCCCGCGGAGAACGCGTACGCCGTCGAGCCGGTCGGGGTGGCGCACAGGACGCCGTCGCAGCCGAAGGACGACACGGGCCTTCCGTCGACCTCGATGAGGGCGTCCAGCACGCGCTCACGCGAGCTCTTCTCGACGCTGGCCTCGTTGAGCGCCCAGGTGTTGACGGTCTCCTCACCGTCGACGGTCACGACGACATCGACGGTCATCCGCTCTTCGACCTGGTAGTCGCCGTCGACGGCACGCTGGACGGTGTCGGCGAGCTTGTCCGAATCGGCCTCCGCCAGGAAGCCGACCCGGCCGAGGTTCACGCCGAGGACCGGAACGCCGTTCGGCCTCGCCAGTTCCGCTGCCCGCAGCAGGGTGCCGTCGCCGCCGAGCACGAACACCAGCTCGGTGCCGGCGGCCGGGTCCTGCTCCGGCGCCATGACCGTGCAGGGCGCGCCGATCCCGCCGTCGGCTTCCAGCATCTCCCGGACGTCTTCGTCGAGTACCCGGAGCCGCACACCCGCCTTGGCGAAACGGGCCGAAACCTCGCGTGCCGCGTCCCGGGTCGCGTCCCGGTCCGGGTGCACGACTAGCAGCACCTCGCGATCGCTCATTGGGGTCCCTCCAGGACTGCGGTCCGGACGAGCCGCTCGGCGTCGGTGCCGTCGGTCTCCCCCGCCCCACGGGTAAGCCAGACGAAGTATTCGACGTTCCCCGACGGCCCGGGAAGCGGGCTCGCCACGACGCCGCGCAGGCTCAGATCCAGTTTTTCGGCCTCGGCGAGCACACCGAGCACCGATTCGGCGCGCAGCTCCGGGTCCCGGACGACGCCGCCGCTGCCGAGCCGGTCCTTGCCCACCTCGAACTGCGGTTTCACCATCGGCACCAGATCCGCGCCGTCCCGCGCGCAGGCGGCCAGCGCGGGCAGCACGAGTTTGAGCGAGATGAACGAGAGATCCCCGACCACGAGGTCGACCTGCCCGCCGAGGTCTTCCGGGGTCAGGTTGCGCACGTTCGTCTTGTCCAGGACGACCACGCGGTCGTCGGTGCGCAGGCGCCAGTCCAGCAGGCCGCGGCCGACGTCGGCGGCGATCACCGTGGCGGCGCCGTTGCGCAGCAGGACATCGGTGAAGCCACCGGTCGAGGCGCCCGCGTCGAGACAGCGTTTTCCCTCGGTGGAAAGACCTTGCGGGGTGAAAGCTTCGAGCGCGCCGAGCAACTTGTGCGCGCCGCGCGAGGCCCAGCCGGGGTCGTCGCCGTCGCGCACCACGATCGGCGCGCCGGACTCGACCCCAGTCGCGGGTTTGGTGGCCACCATGCCGCGCACGGTGACCTTGCCTTCGGCGATCAACGCCGACGCCTGCTCCCGGGAACGGGCGAGTCCCCGCCGGACGAGCTCCGCGTCCAGGCGGGCGCGTTTGGGCACGCGGTCAGACCTTGTCGATGGTGGACAGCGCCACCGTCAGCTCGGTGTGCACGGCCTCGAACCGGTCGACGTGCTCCGAGAGCGGAAGCGCGGCGAGGTCGTCGAGACCCGCCACGGCTTCGTCGATCCCGGCTCGGGGATCCGTGTCCTGCTGCGCGAACTGATCGGCCTGGACCGCCGGTGGCCCGGGCACCGGCGGAGGGCCCGGCACCGGCGGTCGCGGCACGGGGTGGAAGTGGTCTTGCACCCCACCAAGTTAGCAGCGCTGGTCAGCCGAGGCGCAGCTCGGCGAGCGCGGCGCGGGCGGTGTCGCCCACACCACGGACCTCGGTGATCCCCGAGTCCCAGGCCGCCGCGCACAACGCGCGCAACAGGTCGAGGGAGTCGCCTTCACCGTCGGCTTCGAGCACGTCACCCTGTGCGGTGACGCGCCAGCCGTCCTTGTGCCCGATTTCGAGAAGGTCCGCGCGGCTACCCAATCCGGACAGATCCCACGCGAGGTAGCGCGGACGCTCCTCGGGCCTCGCCGAGATCAGGGATGCCGCGTCGGCGACGCCGGTCAGGACGCAGAGCGCGTCGATCCCCGCCGCGACGGCGCCCTCGATGTCGGTGTCCAGCCTGTCGCCCACGACGAGGGCACGCTCCGCACCCGCGTCCCGCGCCGCCGTCGTGAACAGCCCCGGCGCGGGCTTGCCGGCCACCAGCGGTTCGACGCCGGTGGCGGTGCGCAACGCGGCCACCATCGACCCGTTGCCCGGGAGCAGTCCGCGTTCGCTGGGCAGGGTCGCGTCGACGTTGGTCGCCACCCACAGCGCGCCCGCGCGGATGGCGAGGCACGCCTCCGCGAGAGCGGCCCAGGTGTTCTGCGGCGAGTGCCCTTGCACCACAGCGGCCACGTCCGGACCGGCTTCCCGGATCGTCTTCAGGCCGACGGACTCGATCTGGGCTGCCAGCGAGTCCGTGCCCACGACGAGAACCACCGCGCCCTGAGGCAGCCGCTCACCCAGCAGGGCGGCGGCGGCCTGAGAGCTCGTGTGGACCTCTTCGGGGGTGGCGGGCAGTCCGAGTGCCTCCAGGTGTGCGGAGACCTCCGCGGGTGCCTTGGAGGCGTTGTTGGTCACCCAACGGACGGCCGTGCCGTGGTCCCGAAGCGCCCGGAGCGCTTCCGGTGCGCCCGGGACCACGGTGCTGCCGTGATAGACCGTGCCGTCGAGGTCGAACAGGACCGCGTCGTACCCGGCCGACAGGGCGTCAGCCATTCGTGAGCTCCGCGGCGCGCTCGGCGGCGTCGGTCTCGTCCTCCTCGTCGGCCTCTGCCGCGTTCAGGAACCAGCGGATCGCCTCGTCCTTGCGGTCTGCGGCGGCGAGGTTGTCGGCGTAGGCGTAGAACAGCCGGGCGCTCCACGGGTCGCGCTTCTCCGCCTTGAGGTCGTCACCCTGCAGGGAGACGACGGCGGCGTCCAGCTGACCGAGGTCACGCCGCGCGCCGGCCGCGACGATCGCGAGCTCGATCTGGGTCGCCTTGGACAGGCGCTCCTTGTCGACCTCCTTCGCGAGGTCGAGGGCCCGCTCCGGGCGACCGATGGCACGCTCGGCGTCGGCGATGATCGCGATGTGGTCGTCGGCCCGGGTCATCCGGCGGACGGCCCGCAGCTCGGACAGCGCCTCGGACCAGTTGCCCGCGTGGTAGGCGACCAGGCCGAGCGCCTCACGGACGATCGGGACCCGCGACGCCTTGGCCTTCGCGTACTTGGCGTGCTCCATGGCGGCTTCGGGATCCTCGTCGACGAGGCCACCGGCCGCGACCAGGTGCTTGCCGACGGTTTCCGCGAGTGCCTTGGGCAGGGTGCGGAGTTCCCGGCGGACTTCTTCGTCGAGGTCGGAGAACTCGATGCCTTCGGGCAGCTCGGGAGCCTCGAGCAGCTCACGCGCCAAGGTCTCGTCGTCGACAGGCCTGTCCTCGGTGCGCGGAGACGAACGGAAGTCCTTGCGGCCTTCGGAACGGTCACGCTGGGGACGGTCGTCGCGCTTGCGGTCGAAGCCGCCGCGCTTGTCGTCGTACCGCTTCTCCGGCCGGTCGGACGAGCGGCGGTCGGGACGGTCGCCGGACGGACGGTAGGCACCGCGCTTGTCGTCACCGCGCTTGTCGCGGTCGCCGAAGCTCTTGCGCTCGTAGCCACCACCGCTGGGACGGCGGTCGCCGCTGTAGCCGCCGGAACGGGAGCCACCGCGGTCATCGCGATAGGACGGACGCCGGTCGTCACCGCCACCCCGATTGTCACGGTCGCCGTAGGACTTTCCCTGGGGGCGTCCTTCGTAACGGTTGCCGGACGGGCGGTCGTCGGAACGGCCGCGGTTGTCCGAGCCGTAGCCGGAACGAGCCGGGCGGCTGTCGGAGCGCTTCTCGTACCGGCCCTCGGAACGGTTGTCCGAACGGCTGTCCGACCGATTGTCGGAGCGGTTGTCGGACGAGCGGTAACCACCGCGGTCGCCACCCCGGTTCTCGGACCGGTAGCCCCCACGGTCACCGCCGCGATTGTCACTGCCGCGGTTGTCACGGTTGTCGCCGCCGCGGTATCCACCGCGGTCGCCGCCACGGCTGTCGCGGTTGTCGGACCGGTAACCGCCACGGTTGTCGCTACCCCGGTTGTCCGAGCGGTAACCGCCACGGTTGTCGCCACCACGGTTGTCCGAGCGGTAACCGCCGCGGTCGCCGCCCTTGTAGTCGCGGCTGTCGCGCCGGTCGTCGGTGCGGAAGCCGCCGCGACGATCGTTGTCGCGGCCACCGGACCGGTCGTCACGACGGTCGCCGGCACCAGGGCCACGACGGTCGTCGTTGTTGTAGCGCGGACGGCTCTCGTCGCGTCCCTGACCTGTGAACCGGCTGCCACCGGAGCGCTGGTCACGGGAGCCGTCGCCGCCGCGCGCGGGCTTGCCGGCGTAGCTGCCACCGGAACCGCGGGCGCCGCGATCGTCCCTGCGCGGGCGGCCCTGGTAGCCGCCATCGCGGCCGCCCCGGTCCTGCCTGCCGCCGGCGGAACCGCGCCGGTCACCTCGCTGCGCGTCAGACCGGCCTCCGCGGGGACTGTCGTCCCGGCGACCCGACCGGCCGGACGCGCCATCATCTGAGTCACGTCGACCGAACTCGGACACCTGGCCTCCTGCCACTATTGAAAAGTTTCGACACTTGCGCCCACCCGTCAGGTGAGCCAACGGACCATTCTAGTCGGTCCATGGACATGAAAAGAGACAGGGCCCTGACCGGGGAGAACCTGTTGGGGTTCTCAACCCTGGTCAGGACCCTGTCCTGAAGTTAGTCCGGCGGTGTCCTACTCTCCCACAACCCTTCGGTTGCAGTACCATCGGCGCTGTCAGGCTTAGCTTCCGGGTTCGGAATGGGACCGGGC
>NZ_JBWKEB010000022.1:93067-115023 GCF_056435665.1 Amycolatopsis sp. NPDC043887 | reverse complement strand
ACCGCTTGCGATCAAGACCACCATCCAAGATCAACTTAAGCTACGTGGCATTGGGCTGGAACGACCATTGCCACTCACGACAGTCGCCAGACCGGGCATCCAGTCGCGAAACAGGCATTCCGTCGCCGGAAAGCGTCCCTTGTGGACACTCAGGGCACAGTCGGCTCCCGTCGGCCAGTCCAGAACCCGGCGGGTGAGGCGTACACGGTCACCCAAGGGCCCGAGGGAACGTTCTCCCACGTCGGCGCCTACAACGAATACGCCTGGGATTTCGCTCTTCCGGCCAACTACGAGGTTTCCGCCGCACAGGGCGGCCAGATCCTCGTCTCGGACTGGTCGCCGTATCGGCAGAACGGCATCGAGGTGATCATCCGGCACTCCAACGGCACTTGCACGCACTACGCGCACCTGAACCGGGCCATCTACAACGCGGGCACCTGTGTCCCGCAGGGCCGGGTCATCGGCTGGTCCGGCCGCACCGGGGCGGCCACCGACCATCACCTGCACTACCAAGTCATCAACTGCTCCACCCGCGTCGGCATCTCGTCCACCCTCCAGGGCGGCATCCCGCGGACCGGTTCCCGGCCGGTCAGTGTCAACACCAGGGCCTGAGTCCGGCGGGTGGCTCGTCAGCCCGTTGCCCTCGTAGCGGACGATGGCGAGGTTCGCGTCGTGGGTGTCGGCATAGCCGAGGCCTGGCAACGTCTCCGCGTGAAATCTCTTCGCGGTCTCGGTGTCCACGCCGGAGATCCGGAACGACACCACGGCGCCGGTCGCGCGGGGCTCGGGCGCCGAAGCCGCTGCCCCCTGGGCTCGTCACGCCGGGGAAAACTACCTCACGATCAGCGGCGGCGAACTTGAGCCCATAACGACAACTTCACTCGAAAGTGGGCACGGCGCCCGTGATTCCCCGCATTTCATCGGTATTTCATCGGCGCTCATTAGCGTTCGTCGAGGAAATTCGACAGTGGGGAGAAACCGATGAGAAGAGCCGGAGCACGTCTGCTCGCGACCGCCGTCCTGTCCGTCGTCACCCTGGCCGGAGCCATCGCCGGATCGGGGGCGGCGCAGGCGGCGCCCGCGCGGCCCGATGGCCCGTGCGGACCCGTCATGTTCGTCGTGCCGGGATATCAGGACGGCGGGGCACAGAAACTCCTGGACCGGGCGTTCGCGCCCGGCGGCGCCGACCCGGTGCGCATTCCGTATCCGAACGGCGCCGGGGACGTGAATCTGTACGCCGACGTCGACGCGGGTGTCGCCAATCTCCGCACGGCGCTGTACAACCTCTACGTCACTTATGGCTGCGACCTCGAAACGAAGGTCTACATCGTCGGGTTCAGTCTCGGCGCGCTCGTCGCGGGCACGGTGCTGGAGACCGAACCGCCCGGACGGAACATCCAGGGTGTGCTGTTCGCGGACGGGCGGCGGCAGCCCGTCGAGTCGAACTGGCCGGGTGACCCCGGCGGGCTGATCGGGCACCTGCCCGTTCCCGGCCCCGGCGGCGCCGGTTTCCGGCCGGTGGATTCGTTCCGGTACCCGACGCTCAGCCTGTGCAACGGGCCGAGGGCGGCCGGTGGCGCGGATCTGATCTGCTTCGGCGGTACCAATCTGGACAGCTATTTCAGCTCGCACCCGTATTACAGCTTCGAGGTGGGCAACGAGCTGAACATCCACGGCGAAGGCCCGTACCCGAACAACCTGCGCAACCGCGTCATCCCGTAACCGGCTTCGCGGCCTCCCCGGCGTTTCGCGTTCCACGCCGGGGAGGTTGCGCGGCGAACCGAGGTCGTGCCCCCGAGGACACGACGGTTCGAATCTTCGGGCAACTCTGTGCCGTACCGGCTTTTCGAAGCAACCCCATTCCGCTTCCGGCGTCTTCCGGACAAAGCTTCACCAAGGAATGCGAGAGGGGCGCTGAAATGAAATTCACCGCGAAGAAGACCATCTAAACGGCCATTGTGGGCGGGGCGGTCGCCGCTACCGCACTCCTTTCCGCGTGCGGCGGGAACAATGTCGCGGGAAATGGTTCTCCGGTGAAGAACGCGGCCGTCGAACAGGCGCAGGCGGGCGGTGGCCAGGGGGCGGCCGCCGGTGGTTCCGGCGCCGAGTCGTCGGGCGGCGACGTCAACTGCAGCAAGCACGGTGGCCAGGTCGGCGCGCCGGGGCGGCCGAAGATGGATCTGATCGCGGTGGCCGCGACCGACGGCACCACGCCGGGCTGCACCGAGGCGTACAACGTGATCACCGAGTACTACGAGAAGCTGCCGCAGGCGGAAGGCCCCGGCGAGCGGGTACTCGACGTGCGGGGCAAGTGGACCTGCGCCCGTCTGACGGAATCCGGGACCGAGGTGGTCTGCGGCGTGCCGAACAGCTCCCTGCAGCTGGAGACCAGGCCCTCGGGCGCCGCTTCCAGCTGATGACCGACGGCAAGACGTACCGGCTTCCGCTGGGGTCGGGTGCGGAGGTGTTCAGCGCGGCCACCCTGTGCCCTGGCGAATCGGTCACCATCGACGACGAGGGCTACGGCACCCAGCCGTGCGGCAAGAAGCAGCTGATCCAGCAGGTGCGCGAAGGCAACCCGGTACTCGCGCAGCTCACCGTGAACGGTGAAGACCAGATCACCACGGTCAAGAAGATCTACCGCCCCTGATACCGGAAGACGAAAACCGGCGGCCGGGAATCCCCCGGCCGCCGGTTTTCTGCGTTCACCGCTCCAAACGCGCGAGCACTTCGGCCGCGGCGCGATGCCCGGAACGGACGGCTCCGTCCATGTAGCCGTTCCAGATGTCGGAGGTCTCCGCGCCCGCCCAATGGATCCGCCCGACCGGTTCGGCCAGCGCGGCGCCGTACTGGGTCCACCCGCCCGCGCCGAGGCGGCCGCCGTAACAGCCGCGGGTGTACTCCTCCTCCATCCAGTTCTGTTCGACGTAATCGATCGGTTCCGCCGCTTCCGGCCCGAATTGCTTCACCAGCGTGGCCACCGCCGCCTCGCGGCGTTCCCGGGGTGACAGGCGGGCGACCTCGCGGGCGTGGGCGCCCTCGAAGAAGCCGACGAGGACGCCGCAAGAGCCGTCCGGCGGCGAGTTGTCCAGGGTGACGCACAGCGGGTCGTCCAGGTTGAACGCGAACCCGTTGAGCCCGGCGTCGCGCCAGAACGGCGCCGGATAGGCCACCTGCACCTTGATCACGCTGCCCATCGGGATCTGCTGGGTCAGCCCGTCGCGCGCCGCCGGGAGCGCCGGCTCGTAGTGCAGCCGTCCCGCCAGCGTGGGCGGGATCGCCACGATCACCCGCTGGGCGGCGATCTGCCCGCCGTCGTGGCGCGCCTCGACCCCGTCCGCGTGGTGGGCGATGCCGCGGACCGGTGCGCCGAGCGTGACGACGTCGCCCAGCCGATCGGCGAGCCGCTCGGAGATCAGGTGGGTTCCGCCCACGACGCGCAATTCCTGCGCACCGCCGGTGGTTCCGACGAGGATGTCCAGCGAGCCCGCGGACTTGACGTAGAACAGGAAGTGCAGCAACGACATCTCCGCCGGTTCCGCGGAGAACACCGCGGGGACGACGGCTCCCCAGAACGCGAGGGCCTCGACGTCGTCCGTGGCGGCGCGAAGCCATTCGTCCAGGGTTTTGCGGTCCAGTTCCGCGGCTTCGAGTGACGTCCACGGCGAGGAGAGCGACACCGTCTCGGCCAAAGCCTCGAGTTCGAACTTCATCCGGCCGACTTCGAGCGCCGCCCGATCCGACAGCCCGAACGTTTCGTCCGCGTAGGTGGTGCGCCTGCCGTTGTAGACCGTCACCGCCGCCCCGTCGTCGTAAGTCGGGAACGTCTCGAGGCCGAGTTCGGCGACGAGTTTCAGGACCTCGGTCTGCGTCCGGCCGATCCACTGACCGCCCAGCTCGACCGCGACCCCGTTGACCAGCTCATGACCGAGGTTGCGGCCCGCCACCCGGTCCCTCGCCTCCAGCACGGCGACCGTGCGTCCCGCGCCGGTCAGCGCGCGAGCGGCGGTCAACCCCGCGAGGCCCGCTCCGATCACCACGACATCGACAGTGTGCACGGCAGGCTCCCCAAATTGTCGGTCGGTTGTCCGACTCAAAGTAGGACAGGCCTCCACCCGGCACAAGAGCCGATATGCGAAACTCGGACACGACCGACGAAGGAGAAGCCGGATGGCCTACGTGAAGGCGGCGGAACGCGAGGGGCAGATCGTCGCCGCGGCGATACGGGTGCTCAGCACCGTCGGCGTACCCGGGACCACTCTCCGCGCGGTGGCCGCCGAAGCGGGGATCTCACTGGGCACCCTGCACTACGTCTTCCCGAGCAAGGACCAGCTGTTGCGCGCGGTCATCGGCACGGTCGTCGACGACATCTCCGACGCGCTGCGCAGCGGCCTCGAACCGGACCGGGGCTTCGAGCACGCGCTCCGGACGGGCATCACGACGTTCTGGGACAAACTCGTCGAGGGTGACGCCGGATTGCAGATCATGCAGTACGAGCTCTCCAACTACTCGTTGCGGAGCGAGGCACCGGACCTCGCCCGATCCCAGTACGACGCCTACATCTCGCTAGTGACCAGGCTCTGTGAACAGGCCGCCATCGCCGCCGGGGAACGCTGCGCCGTCGGCTTCGACACGCTGGGACGGCTCGCGCTCGCCTCGGTCGACGGCCTGATCCTGCAGTACGTGGCCCACCCGGACCCGGTGCGCGCGCACGGGGATCTCGAACGGGCACTGGACATGATCGTGTTACTGGCGGATCCGCAGCCTGTCGCCGCGCGCGTCAAACATCCGCGCTAACATTCAGATGTCCTGAACATCTGGGATGACCATCTGAATGAAACCGGTGCGTATGCGAGTCCTCTTCGCCAGCCTTGCGTCGGTCGGCCACACCTATCCGCTGATCCCGCTCGCGATCGCCGCCAGGGAGGCCGGGCACGAGGTGCATTTCGCCGCCGGAGAGAACGTCCACCCGCCGCTGCTGAGGAACGGTCTCAGGCCTTTTCGCCCGGCGGACGCGTTCTACGAGATCTACGCCGAGGATCTCGAACCGGAACTGGCACGACTCCGGCCCGACCTCGTCGTGCACGAATGGGGACAGCCCGGGGTGGCCGTCGCCGCGGAGCGCGCCGGGATCCCCGGCCTCTGGCACGGGTTCGGCCGCATGTTCCCGGACGGAATCGGGCTCGAGCCGCCGACGCGGCCCGACCGCCCACATCTCGACATCTGCCCGCAGTCGTTGCAGGACAAGAACTTCCTCGCGACGGCCGAACGCGTCGCACTGCGACCCGTGCCCTGCTCCGAACCGGCGGTGCCCCCGTGGCGCGTCGAAAAGTCCGCTCGTCCGCTGATCTATCTGACGCTCGGCACCGCCTTCGGCACGCCGGAAGTGCTCACCACCGTGCTCCGGGGGCTGGCTCCGCTCGGCGCGCACGTGGTGGTCGCCTCGGGACGGGTCCGCCCGGAGGAACTCGGCGCCGTACCGGACAACGTGACGGTGCGGGCATGGATCCCGCAAGCCGAACTGCTGCCGCACGTCGACGTGGTCGTGCACCACGGCGGTAGCGGCACGACCCTCGGCGCGCTCTCGGTCGGCGTCCCGCAGCTGATCCTCCCGCAGGGAGCCGACCAGTTCGCCAACGCCGAAGCCCTGTGCGCGGCGGGTGCCGCGCTGAGTCTCCACCCCGGCGAACCGAGCGCGGAAGCCGTCGCCGAACACGTCGGGACCCTGCTGGGCCGGAACGCCCATCGCGACGCGGCCAGGGCGATCGCCGAGGAGATCGCCCGGATGCCCTCCCCCGGCGAGATCGCCCGTGCGCTGCCGGAATGGGCCTCCTGAGCGATCAGCTCAGAAGCCGAAGAGCTCCTGCGGCACTTCGTGCTCGTCCGGCCAGGTCAGCCAGGCGACGTCGGTCGGGCCGATGGCGCAGTTGGCCACCCGCCAGGACCGCGCGTCGTCGTCGACACTCGTTTCGCTCTTCTTCTTGAGCAGCGCGACGTAGACGTCGGACATGACGCCGTCGGCCCGCTTGTTCTCGTAGATGGTGCCGGCGTAGTACGACCGGCCGGCTTCGGTGCCGCGCATCGTCCCCTGCAGGAACACCCAGGGACCGAGCCGGTCGAGCTGTTCCACGGCCACCTGGACCCGGTCGCCGAATTCCTGGTCGAGCCGGGCGGTGGCGGCCTGGAGCACCGCTTCCCGGACCGGGTCGCCGGGGTTCAGCGACACCGGGACGGGTCGTGCGGACGGGGTGTACATCAAGCTACCTCCCACTGGCGGGCAGCGACGCGAGCGACCGCATCAGCTGGCCCGGTGATGCTACGGCGTTCTGTCGGATCAGGTCGGCGGGGTGAGGATCTTCACGAGGCCGCCACCGCCGCCCATGCTGATCTTCTGCGAACCGTCGGGGTTGACGTTGTTCGAGCCGATGAACTGGCCATCGCCCGCGTACAGCACGACGTGCCCGCCGTTGTTCGAGATCACCACGTCGCCGGGTTTCGCTTCGGAAAGCGGCACCGAACGCCAGCCGTCCGCTTCGAGGTTGGCCGTCAGGCCCGCGACCGAGGCACTGGCCTGCCCCTTGTCGATCAGGCCCGCCGCCTCGAGACAGCCGGAAACGAAGTTCGCGCAGTTGACGTTGTTGGGCACCCACGACTGCATGGCCGGCAGCTCGCCGCTGCCCTTGAGGTCGCCGGCGTTGCGGCCGAGGAACTGCTCGGCGATCTTCGCCGGGTTGTCGCCCCGCGCGTCGATCGGCTTGGCGGGCCTGCCGTCGCCCGGCACCCCGGCGGGGCCGCCGCCACCGCCGCCGCCTCCGCCACCACCGCCGCCGTCTCCCCCGCCGTAGCTGGGTGTGCTGCTCAGGTTGGAGTTGACGGGCTTCGCGTTGACGCTCGACGCCGTGGTCTGGCCGTCGTCGGCGGGGATGAGCTCGATGAAACCGCCTTCGATCTCCAGGCCGAGCGGCTTGAGGAGATCGTCGATCTGCTTCTCGGCGTCGTCCAGCGCTTTCTCGATCTCGTCCTTCTTGCCGTTCGAGTCTTTTTCGTTGAGCTGCCGGAGCCGCTCGATGTCCGTCGCGGCGGCGGCGATCTCGTTGTCGTCCTTCGAGCTGTTCTTCCGGCGGCGGGCCGCGTCGATCAGCTTGCGGTTGTCCGCGTCCTTGTCGTTGGCTTCCTGGGCGAGCTGTGCGACCTTCTTCTTGACCTCGTCGAGAATCTCGGACACCCGCTGGAGGATGTTCTTGGCGGCCTCGGCCTTGTCGCTCACCTTGTAGCTGGCCTTGCCGAGCTTTTCGAGGTGTTCGGCGACGGCGTCGGCGTCCTTGCCTTCCCAGTTACGCAGGACGTCGTCGCGGAAGACCTTGAGGTCGTCGCCGAGATCGTTCGCCCTCGTTGCCGCGCCGCCGACCTTCCTCGCCTGGTCGTTGACCGCGCTCGAATTGAGCTTCTGCGCCTGCTGGGCGTGTTTGTCGATGGCGTCCAACGACTTCGGGCGGTCGTGCGACGGGTCGTCGAGCGTGCTCGGATTCCGCTCCGCGGTGGTCATCGGTAAATCCCCCTGGTTCCCGTCTTCAGTCCGATCAGTCCCGCTCGCGGGCGCCGCCGCGGAGGGTGTCGACACCCGCGGCTTCGTCGTTCCGCATCCGCTGGGCGGCGTTGGCCAACGCGTTCGACGCGGCGTCGACGAGCTTCGCGGCGGCCGCCAGTTCGGCGTTCACGCCGCGGTGGAAACCCTTCATCGTGGTCCCCGTGCTGGCCGCGTTCTTCAGGTCGCCGAACGCGCCACCGGGATCGCCGTCGCCCAGGTCCTTGCCCGCGCCGCTGTAGCCGTCCTTGAGCCCGCCGACCTTCTTGGCCAACGCGGCGATCTGCTCTGGATCGAATCGGCGAGTCATGAATGATCCCTCCAGTCCGGCGCCTGCGCGCGTGCTTGCCTGACCCACACTGCTCTACCGCGCACCCTATGAGTTCACACCCACGCGTGCGCACCGTTTCCCGAAACGCGATGACGCCGTTCGTGTACACCGACGCACCCGGCCGCGCGTTGGTTCCCGGAAGATTTCACCGGCGTCCTCGGCGGCAAGATCTTACCCTCCCGGCGCCTGTGGACAGCGGGATACCGGACGGCCTGAGCTACTTTCCGTAGCCGGTTCTCACCCGGCCGGGTGGGGCTAGACCAAACCCAGTTCGCGGGCCCGGACGCCCGCCTGGAAACGGGACTCGGCACCCAGCGCCGCCATCAGCTCGGCCACCCGTCGCCGGTAGGTCCGCACACCGAGGCCGAGGCTCCGGGCGGCGGCTTCGTCCTTGACGCCGCTGCCGAGCAGGTCCAGCACCGCGGGCGCGAGCTGCCGGATCTCGGACACCTGCGCGTCGAAGGCGGCGAGGTCGGTCGCCGCTCGCCAGGTCGCCTCGAACAGCGAAATCACGCCCTGCACGGTTTCGGGCTGGGTGATGACGCTGTAGCCGCGCTGCCCGGCGACGCGGTCGCCTGCCAGGATGACGAGCCTGCCGTCCATCACGATCGTCTCGTTGACGTCCTCGGTCGAAATCCGGATCTGGGCTCCGAACCGGTCGCGGATCCTCGCGAGCTCCTGCGCGGTTCCCGGGTCGAGCAGCAGTCCGGCCCGGTAGATCTTGCGCACCCGGATCTCGCCGGCCCGGCGCTCGGCGGCCGCGGTGAGTTCGTCCGATCTGCGCTCGGCCACCCAGGTCGCGAGGTCGTTGGCGGCGCACGCCAGGTCGGTCACGGTCGAGAACAGGTGCCCGATCCGGCGGAACAGCTCCTCTTCGCCGCGCACGACGGTGACCGCATCGCCCGCCCTGGTGAGCCCGTCGCTCGTCCGCATGGCATCGATACTGCCCCACCCGCGACCGGGTGGCAGCTTGTTGCCATTTTCTGACTACGGACGGACCTGTCGCGACGCTGGTGGTCATGACGAACCTTCACGACAACGCCGCCGGTACCTGGCGGCTCGGCGACCTGACCGTCAACCGGCTCGGCCTCGGCGCGATGCGGTTGACCGGGATGCCGTGGGACGAAAAGCCCAAGAGCCGTGAGTCCGCGATCGCCGTCCTGCGCCGTGCGATCGAACTCGGCGTCGACCACATCGACACCGCTTCGTTCTACTTCACGCCCACGCGCTCGGCGAACGAGTTGATCAGCACGGCGCTCCAGCCCTATCCCGAGCACCTCGTGATCACCACGAAGGTCGGCGCGGGCCGCTCCCGCGACGGCGAATTCTCCTTCGCACGCCCGGATCAGCTCCGCGGTCAAGTCGAAGAGAACATCCGGCAGCTCGGTCTCGACCACCTCGACGTCGTCAATCTGCGCTGGGGCGCCGCGATGGGCAAGGAGCCCGGCTCGGTGGCCGAACACTTCGGCGCGCTGGCGGAGCTGCGCGAGGCCGGCTTGATCCGCCATCTGGGTGTCTCCAACGTCGTGGCGGACCAGCTGACGGAGGCCCTGTCGATCGCTCCGGTGGTCTGCGTGCAGAACCGCTACGGCCTGGCAGACCGGGAGGACGACGCACTCCTCGACCTGTGCGGCGAGCACGGCATCGCGTTCGTGCCCTTCTTCGCCGTCACCACTTCGCTTCCCGGCGCCTCCACGCCCGACGCCGTTCCGGGGCAGGCCGAGGTCGCGAAAGTCGCCGCGGCACACGACGCGACCCCGGCGCAGATCCGGCTCGCCTGGACGCTGCACCGCGGCGCGCACGTTCTCGCCATCCCCGGGACCGGTGACCCCAGGCATCTGGAGGAGAACGTCGCGGCGGGCGGCATCCGGTTGAGCGAGGAGGAACTGGCGCTGCTCGACGGTGTCGGCGGCGGCTCCGTCGGGAGCTAGCGCGGGTGGGCTTTCGCGGTCGTGGGTTGGGCGCAAGGCCGGTCCGTGAAGGCCTCCTTGCCTACCCTGAAGGTAGTGAAGGAGGCCTTCACGCGCAGGCAGAACCGGCGTGGGTACAAGGTGGTCGTTCCCGATGGGACGACACGCGTGATCCGACGGACGACACGCGAAACCCCCAAGACACGGACGTTAGAAGTCACGACCCGCCGCACTGGCGCCTCACCGGCGTATCCGGTGATCCACGGCGACCCAGTTCGTCTCCCAGGTCGTCCCGCCGTCGGCCGAGAACGCCTGCTCGAAACGCGCCTCGTCCGGGCCTTGCCGGAAGACGAGGAAGCGCACCTTGATCGGACGGCCGCCGAGCTGGTCGTCGCCGTGGAACTCGCCGACACCGTCGCGGAACCCGCCGTGGACCGAGGGGGTGAGCAGACCCGGGGCGACGCCGCGCCGAACCCGGCGATGAGCTGCGCCGAGTCGATCGGGTAGCGATCTCGCGTGCTCAGGGGCGGAACTCGCGTGCTCAGAGGCGGAACTCCGTGATCGGGGTTCGAGCACGCGAGTTCGGGGTTCGAGCACGCGAGTTCGGGGTTCAAGCACGCACTCCGGACCGGCGGGCGGCGGTCGCCGTCGCGAGGGTCTGGAGCACCTCCTGGGTGGCGGCGATGTCGATGCAGGCGTCCGTGATGGACTGACCGTAGGTGAGTGGCCGGTCGGGGTGGAGGTCCTGTCGGCCCGCCTTGAGGTTGGATTCGAGCATGACGCCCACGATGCCGCGCTGACCGTTCTTGATCTGTTCGGCGATCTGGTCGGCGACGATGGCCTGCCGCAGATGGTCCTTGCGGCTGTTGTCGTGACTGGCGTCGATCACCACGCGCCGGGGCAGTCCCGCGTTCTGCAGGGTGGTGAGCGCCGCGCGGACGGACGCCGGGTTGTGGTTGGGCGCGCTGTTTCCGCCGCGCAGGACGAGATGACAGTCCGGATTGCCGACCGTGTGCAGGATCGCGGGCAGGCCACTGGGGTCGACGCCGGGGACGACGTGGCGCGCTTCGGCGGCACGGATGGCGTCGACGGCGACGGTGACATCGCCGTCGCGGCGGTTCTTGAAGCCGACCGGCATGGACAGCCCGCTGGCCAGCATGCGGTGGTTCTGGCTTTCCACCGTGCGGGCGCCGATCGCGCCCCACGAGACGGTGTCGGCGAGGTACGCCGGGATGGTGGTGTCCAGCCATTCGCACGCGGCGGGCAGACCGCCCTCGGCGAGTTCGAGGAGCAGATCCCTGGCGATGCGCAGACCGCGGTTGACATCGCCGGTGCCGTCGAGGTGCGGGTCGTTGATGAGCCCTTTCCAGCCGCCGACCGTACGGGGCTTTTCGAAGTACACGCGCATGACGACCAGGAGATCGTCGGCGAACCGGCCGGCGAGGGCGGCGAGTCGGTCGGCGTATTCGAGTGCCGCCGCGGGATCGTGGATGGAGCAGGGCCCGGCGATCACGAGCAGCCGGTCGTCCGTGCCGTCGAGGACGCGCAGGACGTTTTCCCTGCCCTGCCGCACCGTGTCGGCCGCGTTGGCGCCGAGCGGCAGCTCGTGGTGCAGCAGGGCGGGCGTGACCAGCGGGACCATCCGGTCGATGCGCTGGTTGTCGAGTTCGACCGTGGCGAGGGTTGTCATCACAGATGTCCAGGGTTTCTGCCGGCACCGGGTGGAGGAAAGCCGGGATTTCCGGCCCGGACGGCGGTCTCGGGTGAACGAAGAAGCAAGCCCGGCATTATTCGCGCGAGAAATCTTCCATCCCGGAATCTTCCACCATTCGCCACGCGGAACAATGGTCCAACCCGAATTCAGCGACCGGTCCAGATCGGATCCCGTTTCTCGGCGAAGGCACGGGCTCCTTCGCTCGCGTCCACACTGGTCCGTCGCCGTTCTTCCCAGTGATACGAGGTTTTGAACGCTTCTTCGAGCGGAAGGTCGAGCGAGCGCAGCGCGGCCTCCTTGATCGCGCGGACCGAAAGCGGGGCGGCGCGCACCAGGCTTTCGGTCCATTCGGCGACACATCGGTCCAATTCGGCGAACGGCACGACTTCGTTGACCAGCCCATGGTGAAGGGCCATAGCCGCGTCTATTCTGCGCCCGGTCAGCAGATAGCCCATCGCCACCTTCAGCGGCAGCTGCCGCGGCAACCGGAAAACGCCACCCGCCCCGGCGATCAGGCCGAGCCGGACCTCCGGCAACGCGAAGACCGCCTCGTCGGAGGCGATGACGATGTCGCACGCGAGCGCCAGTTCGAAGCCACCGCCCAGTGCGTAGCCGTGCACCCGGCCGACCACCGGTTTGGACAGGGTGAACCGGTCGGTCAGCCGGGGATGCCCCGGCTGACCGCTGCTGCCGAACGTCGAAGCCTCGACGCCTTCCTCGGTCAGCCGCGCGCGTTCCTTGAGGTCCTGCCCGACCGAGAACGCGCGATCTCCCGCACCGGTCAGGACCACCACCCGGACGTCTTCGTCGGCTTCGACGTCGTCCCAGATGCCGGCGAGTTCCGCGTGCATCCGCCGGTCCATCGCGTTCAGCACTTCGGGCCGGTTCAGCGTCACGTACGCGACGTGGTCCTTCTTTTCGTACCGCACCGGGCTTTCGCTCATCGCGAGCCCACCGCGAATCCGCCCACCTTGCCGATCACGTCCGCGCCGTAGATGCGCAAAGCCTGCTGCAGCGCGAATTCCGCGATGTACCGGCGAAATTCCTCAGGTGGTTCCTCGGCAAGGTTCAGCATGCGCCGGTTGGCGGCCACGGCCTCCCCGTCGAGCCGGGCCAGCGCGCCGTCGATCGCCGCGTCCATTTCCTCCGGCGCGACGACCTCGTCGACGATCGACCGGGCGTCCGGCTCGTCCGCCCGGAGCTTGCGGCCACTGAGGATCACCTGCCGGGCCACGCGAGGCCCGGCGATGCGGGAAAGCCGGAAGTTGGACACCCCGGGGATGATCCCCTCCTTCGCCGCCGGAAGGCTGAGGTACGCGTCGGACGCCGCCAGCACGTGGTCGAAGACCAGCAGCAGCTGGGTCCCGCCGCCGATGGCGAAGGAATCGACGGCCGCCATCCAGGGCTTGCCGGTGAACCTGGAGTGCCAGGAACCGTCCGTCAGCAGACCGCGGAAGATCTTCTGGATGTAGCCCGTTTCCCGCCGCAGGAGGAAATCGACGAGCGGGATCTCGCCTGCGCTGAGCTTCTTGAGGTTGATCCCCGCGCAGAACACCCGGCGCCCCAGGTAACGGGGATGGCTCATCACCCCGCCCCGCAACAGTCCTGCCCGGACGGACGGATCGAGCAGCGTCAGATCGACCGCCGTCTCCATGTCGTCGACCTGCTGGGCGTCCTCGGCGTTCAGGCAGTCGTCGCGGCACAGGGTCAGGTGCGCGACGCCGTCACGGCGTTCCAGCCGGACGGCCTCCATCTCCACGACACCGGTCTTTAGGAATTCCGGGAGCAGCCGCTGCGCCCTGGCGGTGGGCCGGAGCATGGCGTCGAGCAGATGCGGGCCTGCCTCCGGCGCGCGCAGGATCCCGCGCAGGAAGATGCCCTGGTCGATCTCGCGTCCTTCCTTCTCCGCCTGCGGACGCGAACGCTCGGCCGCCATCTGCTGCTCCGAGGGCACCAGACCGGGAAAGGCGAGCGCGGCGGCCCGGACGAGTTCGTCGATGCGCAGGTACCGCGTCCGGCCGTCGGTGAGTTCGGCGTAGATCTCTTCGGCGTGCGCCGCGACGAAGGCCGTGCGCGCCGCCCGGATCTCGTCGTCGACCCGATGGGCCTCCCCCGCCAGGGCCCGGAGATCGAGCCCTGGCGCGCTGTCCGTCGTCACGACTTGGCTTCCCGCCGCAGGGCGCGATCCGCCGCGGCCAGGTGGGAACCGAGTGCCTCCTCGAAGGTGGTCGAGCCCGCTTCGAAGATCAGCTGGCGCCGGATCGCCGCCTCGGCGCCGTCCGGGCTGCCCTCCAAAGAGGACAGTGTCGCGGCTGGTTCGCCGGACACCTCGTCGATCAGGTTGAGGGCGAGTGCCCGGTCCGTCCCGATCGGGGTGCCGAGCAGCACGGCCCGCCGGATGCCCGCCGCGCCCGCCTGCTTGGTGAGCCGGTACACGGTCATCCCCGGCCAGGTGCCGCCACCCGCCCAGGCGAGCCGCAACGTGGTGCCCGGCTCGGCGATCCGGACGTCGGCGGCGAGCAGGAGATCCAGTGCCATACCGGCGCATTCGCCCGACGCCACCACGGCCGTGAGCCTGCCGAGGCGTTCGAAGCGGCGCACCGCCCGCTCCCATTTGGACACCAAGCCGACCTCGAGTCCCTTCGCCCAATCAGCGGGCGGGGCGCCCGTGACGTGGACGGTCACCGGTCCCGGTTCACGCTGGTCCTCGGCACGGTCGCAGAGCGCGGCGATCTCCTCGACGGCCGCGGCGGACAGCGGACGGGAGCCGTCGAAACGCAGCACCAGGTCGCCCTTGTTTTCGTTACGCGTCACCATTGAATAAGCGCCATTTCGATTGTGGAGCCAGGCCCCATGGTCATGAGCACGCCGTAGTCCCCCGGGCGGGCGACGTCTTCGTCGGCGAGCCGCTCGTAGGAGAAGAGGAAGGAGCCGCTGGAGAGGTTCCCGTAGTCGCGGAGCACACCGGTGGTGTGGCGGACGTCGTACCGGCTCAGGCCGAGGTTGACGACGACCGCGTCGATCACCTTCTTCCCACCGGAATGCACCAGCCAGTGGCCGATGTCGCTGCGGCGCAGACCCGTCCCGGACAGGAGCCGGTCGATGACGATTTCGGCGTGCGCCCCGACCACGTAGGGAATCTGCGGGTCGAGGAAGAAACTGAACCGGTCCTGGTCACGGTCCCAGTCGTAGCGCATCGCGTCGACCGCGTCGGTGATGATGTAGCTGGCGAATTTCAGGACGCGCGGACCCGGCACGCGCCCGTCGCCGGAAACGAGCGCGAGCGCCGCGGATCCGTCGCCGAAAAGACTGTTGACCACCGCGGTCCGCATCGTGCCGTCCAGGGCGTAGGCCGCGGAGCACGCCTCGCTGCACAGGACGACGCCGAGTTCGCCAGGGTGCGCCGCGGACCAGCCCGCGACCACGTTGAGCGCGTTGAGACCGGCGTTGCAGCCCATGCCCACGATGTCCGACCGGCTGCAGTGCGGGTCGATGCCCAGCTCGCGGATGATCAGCGCGCTGAGGCCGGGGGTCAGGAATCCGGTCGAGGTGACACAGCAGAGGTGACGCAGGTCCGAAAGCGTCGCTCCCGCCGACTTCAGGCAGGCTTCGAGGGCGCGGCAACCCATGTCGACGGCGATCTTCTTGTGCTTGTCGAGCAGATCGCCCTGCGGCTCGGCCGCGCGTGCGCCGCCGGGCTCCTCCGGTGGCAGGGTGAGGAAACGCCGCTCGATGGCGCTGTTCAGGAAGACCGAGCGGATCTTGGGGTCTTCGATGCCGAGGATCTCGAGAAGTTCGGCCTGCGAGTAGGACGCCGAGGAGACCGCGGTCCCCACGCCGGCGAACCGGGTGATCTCGGTGAGTCCGGTGAGGACGGAAAGGTCCTCGGCCGGTTCGATGATGGCAGTCATCGGTACATCCACCCCCATGTTCTGAGCTTGCTCCGAAGCAGCTGCTTGACCTGCGCAGCGGGCATTGGTCTCACCTTTCGCGGATCTCAGTGGACATTTCCGAAATTAGGCTTCGCCGATCTCGATGGTCAACGCGTCCAAGCCCCTTTCGCGCCGGAAACCGTTACCGGCTCACGATTCGGGACCGGGGAATCGTGTCGCGAAAGCCACTTTCGGGACACGCGGCGGGCGACTGTCTCAAGTAGACCGGACGCGCAGTATTTCGGGCGACCTGTCCGTGAAGGCTCCTTGCCTACCTTCAGGGTAGGGAAGGAGGCCTTCACTACGCCGCCGACGCCAAGCACTCACGGACGCCGGTAGATCGTCATGGAGTGGCCCACCCTCTCGACCGGCGTGCTGCCGGCGATCAACGCCGCCAGATCACCGGTGGCGCCGCCGCTCTGGCCGCCTCCACCGGTGCCGCCCCCGCCCATGGGGTCGTCGAAGGCGCCCAGGATCGCGGAATCCGACACGGCGAGCACCCCGTGCACCTGGTCCGCGGGGACCGTGAGCGGGTCGGCGGAGTCGATGCCGTAGTGGGACGGCAATCCGCTCCCCTGGTAGACGAGCCAGGTGCGCTCACCCGCGTAGTCCTTCTTCAGGCGGTCCGCCAGGCGGCCCAGGTCCTGCCCCCAGTCGACGTTCGAATCCAGCAGGTACCGATGGGTGTTCTCCGGGCCGCCGAACGCCTCGTTGGAGTACGGGAGGTAGTACGGGAACGTCATCAGCGAACTGACCGCGGCGAAGGCCACCACGAGCACCGCCGCCGCCTTCACCCACCGTCTCCGGACGACGACGACCGCGGCCGCCGCGACGGCCAGGAACATCGGCGCGAAGGCCAGGTACCGCACGCCGTTGTCGCGGACGATGACCATGGCCGTGGCCATCAGCAGGGCCGTCGGGAGGAGCACGTACGGCGCGGCCGGGCGCAGCCGCCGGACCGACAGCAACACGGCGGCGCCCGCCAGCCAGATCGCCAGCGCGCCCAGCGGCGTCTTCACCAGCAACGCGGCGGGCCCGTAGTACCAGAGCGATCCCGTGTAGTGCCTGCCGAACAGGAAGTTGTGCCACACGTGGTCTTCGAGTTCGAACTGGAACCGCATGCCGTCCCGCAACGGCTGCGGGAACGGCAACCAGTCGACGAGGGTGCGCATTCCGTGCAGCGGTTGCATTCCCTCCGGCGTCTCCCAGCGCAGCCGCGGATCCACGACGAGGTAGGAGGCCCACACGACGGCGATCGCGATCAGCGCCATCCCGGCGGCCGCCAGCAGGCCGCGCCCGATCAGCAGCGCCGGGGTCTTCAGGTCGAGTCCGCGGGCACGGCGGGCGTGCCAGACGGACAGCACGGCCAGCGGGATCAGCACCGGAACCGCCACCAGGGAAAGCACTTTCGTGGCCGTGGCCGCGCCGAGGGCGAGCCCGGCGAGCGGGAGGTAGCGGCCTGGGCGGCGCCGGGCGCGCCACACCAGCCACACCGACGTCAGCAGGAAACCGGCCACCGGCACGTCGAGCGTCGCCAGCGATCCGTGCGCGATGACGTCGGGTGAGAACGTGAACAGAGTGAGCGCCAGCAGCCCGCCGGCGCGGCCGGCCAGATCGGACGCGAACGCGAAGACGACCAGTCCGAACAGCAACGTCAGCAGGATCACCGGCAGCCGCGCGAACAGCATCAGCCGTTCCGGGTCGTTGCCCGCCTCGTAGACGACGTGCTTGCCGAGTTCCCACTCGTGGCCGGTGAAGCCGGGGGCGACCTTCGGATCGGTGAGGGCCACCCCGGTCGCGATGATGAGCTTGCCCATCGGTGGATGCTCGGGGTTGTACCGCAGGCTGTGCTCTTCGAGGTAGACCACCGCGGTGCCGACGTAGACCGGCTCGTCGATGGTCGGGGACTGTTCCACGGCGGTCGTGATCATCGCGAACGCCATCTGGCCGAGCAGGGCGATCACCGCGGCGGCCAGCAACCAGCGCTGGTGGCGTCGCGCCCAGGCGATGAACGGTGCTTTCCGGTCCGGAGTGTCCATTGACGGCTGAAGGCCATCGGGCGTCAAGTTCGGCGTCCTTCCCCCGGCGGACCGGTGCGCCCGGACCGCCCTGGATATCGATTACCCGGTCGGGCGCCCGCGCCTTCGAGGGCCATCACGGTCGGCGCCGCCGTTTCGGCGGCACCGAGTCGGGTCCGTGATGGCCCTCGTCGGCTGGGCGCTGAATGGAAGAGAAAGTCAGACGGAGAGCGGAAGAACGGACAGCCGCCGTTCGATTTCCAGGCTGGCGTTGTAGTCGGGGAGCATTCCCTGCCCCTCCGCCTCGGCGAGCGTGAGGGCCGCCGTGTCCCGTTCGGACAGGATCGGCACGACGTCGGTGTCGATCGGCAGGCCGAGCGCGGGGTCCAGGGGCGAGAGGGCGAGTTCGTTCTCCGCCACGTAGGGCGAGGAGATCATGTACGACATCACGGTGTCGTCTTCGAGCGCCACGAAGGCGTGGCCGACACCGACCGGGAAGTACATCGTCCGGAAGTTCTCCTGGTCCATCAGGACCGCGTCCCATTTGCCGAACGTCGGCGAGCCGACCCGGATGTCGACCACGATGTCCAAGGCCTTGCCGCGGGGGCAGTACACGTATTTCGCGGTGCCCGGCGGGGTCACGGTGTAGTGGATACCCCGCACCACACCGCGTTTCGACCTGCTGTGGTTCGTCTGCGCCACCGGGAAGAGCGGGCCGCCGTGGGCCTCGATGAACGCCTCTTCCTGGTATGGCGAAACGAACAGGCCCCGGTCGTCGGGGAAGACCCGCGGGGTGAACTCGAGCGCGCCTTCGACGGCGAGTTTGCGTGCTTGCACGGTTTTGCTCCTGTGGTCAGAGGGTGGACAGCACTTCGCGGACCGCGTGGATGACCTTGTCCTGGAGGTCGGGCGAGAGCGCGGGGTACATCGGCAGCGAGAAGATCTCGCCCGCCAGCTTCTCGGTGACCGGGAGCGAACCCTTCTCGTAACCGAGGTGGGCGAACCCGGTCATGGTGTGCACCGGCCACGGGTAGCTGATGTTCAGGTGGATGTCGTACGCCTTGAGGCGTTCGAGGATCTCGTCGCGCCGCGGGTGCCGCACGACGTACACGTAGTAGACGTGCTCGTTGCCGGGGACGGTCTTCGGCAGCTTCAGCTCGGTGTCGCCGAGGGCGTCGACATAGCGCTGGGCGACGGCCCGGCGGCCCGCCGTGTAGGCGTCGAGCCGCTTGAGCTTGCGCCGCAGGATCTCGGCCTGGACCTCGTCCAACCGGCTGTTGTGGGCAGGCGTCTCGACCGTGTAGTAGCGCTCCTCCATGCCGTAGTACCGCAGCCGGCGCAGCTTCGCGGCCACGGTCTCGTCGGACGTGAGGGTCGCGCCGCCGTCGCCGTACGCGCCGAGCACCTTGGTGGGGTAGAAGGAGAACGCGGCCGCGTCGCCGGTCGTGCCCGCGATCGTGCCGTTCTGCCGCGCGCCGTGCGCCTGCGCGCAATCCTCCAAAAGGGACAGTCCGTGCTTCGCGGCGAGTGCCTTCAGCGGCGCCATGTCCACGCACTGGCCGTACAGGTGCACGGGCAGCAGGCATTTGGTGCGTTCGGTGATCGCGGCCCCGACCTGGCCGGTGTCCATCAGGAAGTCGTCCTCGCGGACGTCGACGAAGACGGGGGTCGCGCCCGTGCCGTCGATCGCGACGACGGTCGGCGCGGCGGTGTTCGACACCGTGATCACCTCGTCGCCCGGACCGACGCCCAGCGCCTGGAGGCCGAGCTTGATCGCGTTCGTCCCGTTGTCGAGACCGACACAGTGCCCGACACCGTGGTACGCGGCGAATTCCGTTTCGAACCCGCGCAGGCTCGCGCCGAGCACGAGCTGCCCCGAGTTGAAGACCGTCTCGACCGCGTCCAGCAGATCGGCCCGTTCGGTCTCGTATTCGGCGAGGTAGTCCCATACGCGCGTGGTCATGTGCGAGCCTTTCCGTGAACTGGGGTGGTCAGCGCGGCGACGGTGCGACGCACTCCTTCGGGCAGTGAGATCTCCGGACGCCAGCCGGTGACCGCCCGGAACGGCGTGGAATCGATGGTGACGCTGCGAAGATCCGTCGACGGCGCGTGCGACGGAGGCTCGACACAGAGCACGTCCACCGGACCTCGCCCGGTGTGCTCGGCCATTTCCTTCGCCACGAGCCGGAAGACGTCGGCCAGCTGGTCTCCCCGGCCGGCGCCGAGCAGCCAGTGGCCGCCGACGAGTGCCTCCGGGGCGGCCAGTGCCGCGGTGAACGCGGCCGCGATGTCCTCGACGTGGACCAGGTCGCGGCGCACGGTGCCGTCGCCCCAGATGGTGAGGTCCTGCCCGTCGAGCGCGCGCCGCGCCATGGCTGACACGACACCGCGGTCCTGGTTCGCTCCCTCGGTCATCGTCTCGCCGAACACCGTGGGCAGCCGCAGGCTGATCCCGCGCACGCGGCCGTCGGCCGTGGCCTTCTTGAGGACCTGTTCCGCCGCCAGCTTCTGCTGGTCGTACGGGGTCCCCGGCTCGTCGGTCTCGCTCCCGTCGATCGGCTCGCGGGGCGGGACACCGACCTGCGACGCGGCACCGCCGTAGACCACGAGCGGCTTTCCGCCGACCACGTCGACGAGATCCCGCATCACGCCCAGGTTCACGCGTTCGGCCTCTTCGGTCTCGGCGACCCGCCAGCCGCCGTCCGCGAGGAGCAGGTACACGATCGCGTCCGAACCCGCGATGGCTTCGGCCAGCGCGGCGCGGTCGGTGAGATCGGCGGCGACGACGGTCGTCTCGGCCTGGCCTTCGGGCGGCGTGAGCCGCCTGCGCGACACCGCTCGCAACCGGATCGGTTGCCGCGCCAGCGCGCGCGTGACGGCCGAGCCGACGAAGCCCGACGCCCCGAGGACGGTGATCTGCTTCATTTCATGCCTCTCGTTGCGGCTGTGCTGACGCGGCGTTGATACAGGCGAGGAGGGTGCGGGCTTCGACGTTGACGTAGTGCCCGTGCCGGGTGAGCGCGGTGAGCTGGCCGGGGGTGACCCAGGCGTAGCCGGGTGGGGCCTCGACGGTGTCGTCCGCCTCGATCGCGAGATACCGGGCCCGGACGTTGAGGAAGCGGCCGCCCTCTTCGGAATGCATGGCCTCGTAACGGATCCGCCATCGCGGCGCGTTCAGCACGAAGTCCAGGAAGGGCGGACGGCTCTCCGCGGGCAGATGCGCGTAGTTCCGGGGCGTGCACTGGACGGTCGGCGCCAGTTCGACGGTGTCCAGGAATCCGCCGTCGGCGCGGGCGTGGACCAGCACATGCGGCACGCCGTCGATCTCGCGGACGAGGAACGCGACCACACCCGTGCCGACGGATTCCAGCAGCGGCTGGGTCCAGCTGATCTTCTCGCGGTTGCTGCCTTTCACCGCGACCGCGAGGACCTTGAAGTACCGGCCGTCCTCGTGCTCGATCGCTTCGACACCCTGCTTCCAGCCGCAGACGTCCGTGAGCGGGATGCGCCGCGCGCGCACGTCGTGGCGCGAACGCTCGTTCGTGAACCAGGACAGGAGCTGGACGTCGGACAGCAGCGCGCCGGGAGTCTCGTCGTGGTACGGCAGACAGGACAAGACGCTCCTGGCGTTCATGTTGATCGTCTCGTCTTCGTGCATCAGCTCCGCGATCTGGCCGAGGGTGAGCCAGCAGAAATCGTCCCACATGGGCACGTCGTCGACGGTCTCGACGATCATGTTGCGGTTGGACTTGCGGAAGAACCACGAGCCCTGCTCGGCCTGGAGGACGTCGACGATGATCCGTTCCGGGTCGGGCGGGGCGAAGTACTCGATCAGTTTGACGTTCGTGCCGCCGTGCGCCTTGGTGTAGTTGCTGCGGGTGGCCTGCACGGTCGGCGAGAGCTGCACCAGGTTCGGGTTCCCCGGCTCCATCTTGGCCTGCATGAGGAAATGCAGGACGCCGCCGAACTCCTTGGCCAGGATGCCGAGAATCCCCACCTCGGGCTGTTTGATGACCGGCTGCCGCCATTCGCGGTACGGGCCGTCGCCGTGGGGGCCGTCGGCCTCGACCACGTGCAGCCCCTCGATGGCGAAGAACCGTCCGCTGCTGTGCACGAGGTTCCCGGTCACGTCCTCGAACCGCCACTGGTCGAGCTCGGCGAACGGAATGCGTTCGACGTGGAAGATGTTGGCCTCACGGCGTTCGTCGATCCACAGGCGGACGTCCTTGGTCGGCATGTGGACGCCGTCGGTCGTCGCGGCCGACAACGCGATGCGGTCGGCGTGGTCGCGGCCGGCGCGAGGGCGCACCGTCACGGGTGCGAGAAGAGGCAGCATGGACCTCACCTTTCGTAGGCGGTCGTGGGGGGGGGGTTGGGGTGGGGAACCAACCCCCCCCCCCCCACCCCCGTCCCAAATGCCCAACCACCAGACCTCGGCCCCCCAACCACAGCCCGACAAGCCCCCC
>NZ_JBWKEB010000022.1:0-93057 GCF_056435665.1 Amycolatopsis sp. NPDC043887 | reverse complement strand
GGACAAGAACAAAAAAAAGGAGTGACAAAGGTCTTTTGGGAAAAAAGCAGTGGTGGGTTAGGGGGGACGGGGGTGGGGGGGGTGGGGGGGGGGGGTTGGGGGGAAACCCCAACCCCCCCCCCACGACCCGCTGTACCGAGTGCTCAACCGCCGGACCGCGGCCACCGAATCGCAGCCGGCCAGGCCCATCGCGTTCCGGAGTTCGACGGCGAGCAGGTCGAGCACCTGCCGGGCGCCCTCCTGGCCGTCCGCGGCCAGCCCCCACATGAACGGCCGTCCGATCAGGACACCGGACGCGCCGAGCGCGATCGCCTTGAGCACGTCCCCACCGGTCCGGATCCCGCCGTCCAGCAGCACTTCGCAGCCACCGGAGACCGCCTCCGCGATCTCGCCCAGCATCGCGATCCCCGGTACGGCGCCGTCCAACTGACGGCCTCCGTGGTTGGACACCACGATCCCGGCGGCACCCGCGTCGACGGCCCGCACGGCGTCCTCGACCGCGAGGATCCCCTTGAGCACCAGCGGAAGGTCCGTGTGCGCACGGACGGCCTCGACGGAGTCCCAAGTGGCCGGGGCGAATTCGCGCGCGGTGTGGTCGGCGACGGCCGAAAGCCCTTCGGTACGGCGATGCGCGGCCGCACCGGCGTCGAAGTTGGCCGCCGTCACCGATTCCGGCAACGCGAAGCCGTTCCGCATGTCCCGCAGCCGCCGTCCCATCCACGGCACGTCGACGGTGAACACGATCGCCTCGCAGCCGGCGTCCTCCGCGCGGCGCACAAGCTCCAGTGACCGCTTTTCGTCGCGCAGCCAGTAAAGCTGGAACCACGGCCGTCCACCGACGGCCGCGACCTCCTCCAGCGGCACGCTGCTGAGCGTGCAGATGGTGTACGGCACGCCGGCGTCCCGCGCCGCCCGCGCCGCCGCGAGTTCGCCTTCGGGATGGAACAACCGCTGGTACGCGACCGGCGCGACCGCCACGGGGAGCGCGGCGCGCCGGCCGAGAACCTCGGCCTCGGTGGTGCCGCCGGAGAGCTCGCGCAGCATCCGGGGGATCACGAAGATCCGCTCCAGCGCGGTGCGATTGGCCTCCAGCGAGGACTCGGCCCCGCTGCCCCCTGCGAGGAAATCCCAGATCTCGCCGGGGAGGACCGCCCGGGCGGCACGTTCGAGGTCGTCCAGGCAGAGGTGGGTCATCGCTGGGCGGGGCCGAGCTTGCTCTGCCCGGTGCGCTCCAGCTCCACGGCTTCGTACAGGGCCTTGATGTTGGAGCTGCCGAACGTGCCCGCGCCCTGGCGTTCGATGATCTCGAAGAAGATCGTCTTGCGCGGGTGGGTGGAGGCGGTGAAGATCTGGAACAGCTGGCCGCCGTGGTCCTCGTCGGCGAGCAGCTTCGTCTCGCGCAGGTCGTCCAGCGAGTGCGTCTCCAGCTCGATCCGCTCGCCGAGCAGGTCGTAGTAGGCGTCCGGGGTCTTCAGGAACTCCACGCCACGCGCGGAAAGCTCCTTGACCGCGCGGACCGCGTCGGGGCTGGTGAACGCGATGTGCTGGACGCCGGAGCCGTGGTGCTCCTTGATGAAGTCGTCGATCTGGCCGGGGTCGGCGGTCTTGTCGGGCTCGATCAGGGTGAGGGTGACCGCACCCGACGTGCTCTGCACGACGGTGGAGTTCATCGCCTGGGCGCCGACCACGATGTGCTCTTCGAAGATCTGCTTGAAGCCGAGGGCGCGCTCGTAGAACGCCACCGTGGCAGCGAGGTCCCCGGCGTTCAGGCAGACCGCGAAGTGGTCGATCTCGTTCAGGTCAACGCCGCCCTTGCCACGGAAGGCTTCCGGCGATTCCTCGGTGTCGTCGCTCTGGATCAGGGTGTGCACCACATCGCCGAAACCGCTGACGGTGGCCGTGACGACCGAGTCCGCGCGCTTCTCCGGCTCGCGGATGGGCTGCGCGCCCGCCTTCACCGCGGTCTCGAAGGCCGCCGCCACGTCGGGAGTGCGCAGCGCGATGTCCGCCACGCCTTCACCGTGGGTCTGCAGGTAGGTCGCCCCCGGGTGCCGGTCGGACAGCGGCTCGGTGAGGACCAGCGCGATCGCGGCGTGCCGCAGCGTCACGCTCCGGTGGTCCTCCGACCGATCCGTGGCGGCGACGGAGAAGTCGTACTTGTCCATCCAGCCGGACGCGGCGGCCTCGAGGTCGGCCACGTACATTTCCACATAGTCGATCTCGAAATTCTGCGTGCTTTCGTGAGAAGACAAGACATTCCTCCGTGGAATAGATGTGATCCTCAGGAACAGGATGGCGCGAAGCCAAATCCGCATCAATGGTGTCCGATTGACAGTTCAGTCCAAATAGGACTGTCAGTGTCCGGTGAACCGCACCGGGAGTTCCCGGTAGCCCTGCACGACGACCGCCCGCAACCAGGACGGCTCCTTCGTCAGCTCCACTCGCGACACTCGCTCGGCCACCTCCCGCAGCACGACCGCCAGCTCGATCCGCGCGAGGGCGGACCCGAGGCAGTGGTGCATACCGTGCCCGAAAGCGATGTGCCGATTGGGTTTCCGCCCCGGCCGGAACGTGTCGGGGTCGTCGAACACGGCGGGATCCCGGTTCGCCGCGGGCAACCACGCCACCACCGGCGTACCCGGTCCGAGGTCACGGCCGTTGATGGTGACCTCCCCGGTCGTCACGCGCAGGACGTGCATCGCGGGCGAAGACCAGCGCAAGACCTCGTCCACGACGGTGTCGACGTCCACGTCCCCGTCCCGCACCTGCGCCAGGAGCCCCGGCACGGTGGCGAAAGCGTGTACCGCGCCGGTGATCGCGTGCCGCGTCGTCTCGTTGCCGCCGATCAACACGTTGTCGCAGTTGAGCAAGACGTCGTCGATCGACAGCTCGTCGTCGGAAAGCAGTGTGCTGACGAGGTCTTCACCGGGGCTCGCGCGGCGCGCGGAGATCAGCTCGTCGAAATAGACGAGGATCTCGGTATGCGCCTGACGCGGGGTCATCCCGTCGAACAGCTCGTCCTCGCCGCCGAACGCGTGGTTGGTCAGGTCGATGAGCATATCCTGATCCTCGGCGGGCACACCGAGGATTTCGCAGACGACGGCGGCGGGGATCCGCGGGCCGATCGCCGCGGCCACGTCGCACACGTCGCCGTCGAGCACCCGGTCCAGGACGCAGGTCACCTCGGCCCGCACCCGCTCCGAGAGCTTGCGCGCCGCCGCCCTCGAAAGCAGCGGCCCGACCAGCTTGCGCAATTTCCGGTGCTGATCCTGTTCGGAGACCACCATCATCTGGCCACCCGAGTTGTCGGGGTGGTCGCGGTCGAAGCCGATCATCATCCCGTATTCGGAGGTGAACGGGGCCGACGGCCCGAGCACCGCGGCGCACGCCCGATGCGAGAACACGGACCAGAACCCGCCGGGTGAGCTGCCCGGCTCGCTCCACACCATCGCGTCTTCCGCCGCGTATTCACGCCACCGGTCGTGCCGCTCCAAAGTCGTGTAGAGGTCGGGATTTCCGAGGTCGACGGCTGTCGTCGTCTGCATGATTGGTCTCCAGGTCAGGTGTGTGCGCCGTCGAGCACCTTGGCCAGCCGGGCCACCGTCGGCGCGTCGAAGAACGCCTGCACCCTCAGCCGGATCTTCAGGCGTTCCCGGATCCGGCTCACGAGCCGGGTCGCGAGCAGCGAGTGGCCGCCGATCTCGAAGAAGCTGTCGTCCACGCCGACACTGCTGACGCCGAGCACTTCGGCGAACAGCTCGACCAGGATGATCTCCGTCGGGGTGAGCGGTTCCCGTCCCGCCGCCGCGCGCCCAGCGTGCTCCTCTTCGGGAGTGGGCAGGGCGACCCGGTCGATCTTGCCGTTGGGCGAGACCGGCAGGCTCGGCAAGCCGACGATCACGTCGGGCACGAGATATCCGGGCAGTTGCGCGCGAAGCGGCGTCAGGAGCCGCTCGGCGGGGACGCGCTCGCCACCGGCGCCGACCACATAGGCGACGAGCCTGTTCTCGTGCTCGGTCACCACCGCCTGGGCCACCCCGTCCACCGCCAGCAGCGCGGCCTCGACCTCGCCCGGTTCGATCCGGTGGCCACGCACCTTCACCTGGTCGTCGACCCGGCCGACGAAGACGTACTGGCCGTCCGGACGCGTGCGGACCCGGTCTCCGGTGCGGTACATGCGCCCGCCCGGGTCACCGAAGGGATCCGGCAGGAACCGTTCCGCGGTCGCGGCCGCTCTTCGGAGGTAACCGCGGGCCAGGCCGGGGCCCACCGCGTACAGCTCGCCGACGTCGCCGTCCTCGACCGGCCGCAGCCGATCGTCCAGGACGTAGGTGCGGACACCGGTGATCGGCCTGCCGATCGGCGGCGTCTCCTCACCGGTCAACGGCTCGCTCGCGGTGACCGCGACCGTGGTCTCGGTGGGGCCGTAGGCGTTGATCATCACGCGGTCCACCGCCCAGCGTTTCGCGACCGGGGCCGGGCACGCCTCGCCGGCGACCAGGAGGGTCAGCCCGGCGGGCAGGCCGCCCGACTCCTCCAGCGGCGCCAGCGCGGACGGCGGCAACGTGACATGGGTGATGCGCTGGTCGCGCACCAGCCGGGAAAGCGGCTCGCCGGGGACCAGGTCCGGCGCGGAAGCCAGCACCAGGCAGCCACCCGCCTGCCAGATCGGCCAGAACTCGGCGACCGCGGCGTCGAAACTGGGCGAGGCGAAGGCCAGCAACCTGCTCTCGGGCCCCAGTTCCTGACGGCGCACGTAGTCGTCGGCCAGGTTCGGGATCCCGCGGTGCGTGACCAGCACGCCCTTCGGCCGCCCCGTCGAACCGGAGGTGTAGATGACGTACGCCGGGTGGTCCGGGCGCAACGGGCCGAGGCGGTCCTGGTCGTCCAGGTTCGGCTCGGACGGTCCGGGTTCCCGCTCCACGCTCAGGACGACTGGGGCGCCGGCCACGTCCTGCCCCGGCAGGCACAGCAGGCAGTGCGCCGCCGCGTCGTCCAGCATCTGCCGCTTGCGCTCCTCCGGATAGTCCGGGTCGACCGGCACGTACGCGGCGCCGGCCTTGTGCACGGCCAGGATCGCGATGACGAACTCGATCGACCTCGGCATCGCCAGCGCGACGAGCCGCTCCGGACCGACACCGTGCGCGACGAGCCGCCGGGCGAGCCGGTTGGCCTCCCCGTTCAGCTCGGCGTAGGTGAGGGTGGTGGTGTCCATCGCCACCGCCTGCCGATCCGGCAGCACGGCCGCGGTCGCCTCGAACAGATCGGGTGTCGTGGCCGCCGAAAGGACGGTCATACGGTCTCTCCCAGTGTCTCGCGCGATCCGGCGCGGAGGAACCGGATCAGCTCGCGGTTCACCGCTTCCGGGTTCTCCAGGTAACCGAAATGCCCGCACTCGGGAATCGTGCGGTACGTCGCGCCGGGGATCGCGGAGGCCAGCTCCAGTCCGCCGGCCGGGGGCGCCACGAGATCGTGCTCGAACGAGATGACGTGACAGGGCACCTTGATCGCCTTGTAGGCGTCGAGGCGGTCCGGCAGCGCGCTCACCAACAGCTGCGCCCGGACGCCGGGCCCCCAAGCACTCGACGCCGCGAACAGGTCGAGCCAGTCGGCCGCGACGTCGTCGTCGGCGAGGGTCGCGGGGCCCAGGTTGTGCATGGCACGGACGGCGGCGAGGAAACCCGGCGGCAACTCGATGCCCTGCTCGATCAGCTTCGCCTCGCCCTCGGCGAGCTCCCGCTGGACGAGACTGCTCTTGCCACAGGCGGCCATCAACACGACCGAATCCAGCAGTTCCGGTTGGGCGAGCGCGAGTTCCTGCGCGATGTACGAGCCCATCGACGTCCCGATCACCCGGCAGGGCACCGCGTCGAGGTACTCGATCAGGGAGGCCACGTCGTCGACGAGGTCCGCGATCGTGAATCCGCCCGCGCCGTCGTCGCTCGGCGGGATCCCGCGGTTGTCCATGGTGATCACCCGGAAACCGGCGGCACGGAGCGCGGGAACCTGATGCAGGTCCCACACCGAACTCGGCGCACCGGTGCCGGTCAGCAGAAGGACCGGCGGGCCGTCACCACAGTCGTTGTAGGACAACCGGATCCCGTTCTCGGTTGTCATCAGCATGATGCTCCTTGAGGGAAAATGACTGCTGCGCCGCGATGAGATGGTGGGACGCGGATACGACCGTACCTTCGGGGATCGAGTGTCTGGAGGATTCGGCGATGGACATTCTCCGGAAATGGCGTCCACGGCCCGTTCTTGACACCTCAACGGCGTATGGAAATCCTAGTATTCATGGATTCAAACGGTCTGTCCACTCACTTGAACGTGGAAACGCTGCATGGATCGCTCACCGATCCGGCCATCTCGTCGATGAATCTGCTCAACGAACTGATCGACGAATACCCTGTGGCCATTTCCATGGCGGCAGGACGGCCGTACGAAGAGTTCTTCGACATCCGGCTCATTCATGAGTACATCGACGCCTATTGCGCGCATCTGCGCGAAGATCGAAAACTGGACGAGGCGGGGGTGACCCGCACGCTCTTCCAATACGGCACCACCAAGGGCGTCATCGCCGATCTCATCGCCAGGAACATCGCCGAAGACGAGAACATCGACGCCGCCCCGGAATCCGTCGTCGTCACCGTCGGCGCGCAGGAGGCCATGTTCCTGGTCCTGCGCACCCTGCGGGCGGGCGACCGGGACGTGCTGCTCGCCCCCGCCCCCACCTACGTCGGGCTGACCGGGGCCGCGTTGCTCACCGACACCCCCGTGTGGCCGGTGCGCTCGACCGAAAACGGCATCGACCCGGACGACCTCGTCCTCCAGCTGAAGCGCGCCGACGAGCAGGGCAAGCGGGTGCGGGCCTGCTACGTCACCCCCAACTTCGCCAATCCCACCGGCACCAGCATGGATCTGCCTTCGCGCCACCGTCTCCTCGACGTCGCCGAGCAGAACGGGATCCTGCTCCTGGAGGACAACGCGTACGGGCTGTTCGGCTCCGAGCGGCTGCCGTCGCTGAAATCCCTCGACCGGTCGGGCTCCGTGGTCTACATCGGCTCCTTCGCCAAGACCGGCATGCCCGGCGCCCGCGTCGGCTTCGCGGTGGCGGATCAGCGGATGGCCGACGGCGGCCTGTACGCCGACCAGCTTTCGAAGCTCAAGGGCATGCTCACGGTGAACACCTCGCCGATCGCCCAAGCCGTGATCGCCGGGAAACTGCTGCTCAACGACTTCAGCCTCACCAAGGCCAACGCGCGGGAAATCGCCATCTACCAGCGCAATCTGCAGCTGACGCTGGGCGAACTCGACCGCAGGCTCGGATCGTGCGCCGGCGTCAGCTGGAACACCCCGACCGGAGGATTCTTCGTCACCGTCACGGTCCCGTTCGTCGTCGACGACGAACTGCTGGAAATCGCCGCTCGCGACCACGGCGTGCTGTTCACCCCGATGCACCACTTCTACGGCGGCAAGGGCGGATTCCACCAGCTCCGGCTTTCGATCAGCCTGCTCACTCCGGAACTGATCGAAGAAGGCGTCGCGCGGCTCGCTGCGCTCATCGGGCCGCGGCTTCCCTGAGGTCGCGCTGGTAGGTGAAGGCCCCCATCCCTCGGTTCGGGATGGGGGCCTTTCCTGCTTTTCGGGGAAGCAGCGGGTGTTGCGACCGGCCTTCACGTACTTCGAAATGAGCTGCCATGGCGCGCAGGGGACGTAACTCGCGTGATTGAGCACGTGACTCGCGTGATTGGAGGCGGCCCGTCTCTGATCACGCGAGTTACGCCTCTGATCACGCGAGTTACGTCCCTGGGCCCCGATCGGGGGGCCAGGTTGCGTGTCCCTGTTTCCCCACACCGCCGCCCTTACCCGGTCACGGCTTAGTACCGGTCACCAGCGCGTGCTCGAACGGCAGCTCCACCGAGCGGACGTCGACGCAACCCACCGACTTGAGCCACGCCGAGGCCTCGGCCTGCGGCCAGGCCATCCCGCGTCCGGTGGCGAGGATGTTGAGGTACAAAGAAAGCCGCGCGGAAAGCGGCCCGCCGGTCTCGTCGTCCGCGGCCGCGAAGCCGTAGATCGAGATCTTCCCGCCGGACGGCAGCACCTCGTAGGCCTTGGCCAGCAGCATGACGGACTGCTCGGCCGTGAAGGTGTCGAGCACATGACTGAACAGGGCGTGGTCGGGGCCGTCGGGGAACGCGTCGGTCAGCAGGTCGGCCGGGTGCAGGGTGAGCCTGTCGGTGACCTCGGCGGGCACGCGCTGTTCGGCCAGCTCCACGCTGCTCGGCAGGTCGAGCAGCGTGGCCTTGAGGCCGGGGTTGGCCTTCAGCAGGGCCGCCGCCGTGGTGCCGTCGCCGCCGCCGACGTCGAGCAGGTGCCGCGACGACTTCACGTCGATGTGCTCCAGCAGCCCCGGCATCGTCTGCAGCGAGAACGCCGACATCGCCGTGTAGAAGATCCGCGCCTTCTCCGGGTCGTTGCCGAGCCGCGCGTACAGCGTGTCCCCCGGGCCGTCGAGGGCGTCGAGGGCCTCGTTGGTGCCGGCGCGCAGCGCGGAGGTCATCCGGGCGAACGCCGGGTAGTAGATGGTCTTCCAGCTGAGCAGGATGTGCTGCCAGCTCTCCGGTCCGCTCGTGGCGAGCAGTTCGGTCGCGACCGGGTGGTTCACATAGTCGACGCCCCGCTTCTCGATCAGGCCCGTGGTGGTCAGGGCGAGCATCAGCACCCGGAGCTTGTGCGGCTCCAGCCCGGTGAACTCACCGAGTGCCGCCGCGTCGGCGCCGCCGCGCTCTTCCAGGAAGTCGAAGATGTCCAGCTCGATACCGGACACCACCGCGTTGAACAGGGCGGGACCGTTGGCGATCAGCTGGAAACGACGGTGAACCTCGGTGGAGTCGAGCGATTCCTGCATCGGCAGATTTCCTTTCCGGCCGGCGGAGACTTCCGCAGACGTTGAGAACGACACCGGCCCGCCTCAGAAGGAGCCGGACGCCGGTCCGGCATTGGCGTCGAAAGAGCTGCCGGAGTAATCGGGATGGAGTACGGAGAAGGCATAGGTGGCGGGCGCGGCGATCATCGCCGCGACACCGAGGACGAGAGCGGCGGTGACCAAGGACTTCGACGCGTTCTCACGCATTCGGGCCACGATCAGCACGACGAGGGCGGCCACCCCGATCACGAGCGTGCCCCATTTCGCCCACGGCAGGAAGTTCGGGTAATGGGACCACAGCCAGGCGCCCCAAGCCAGCTCCGCCGCGATGGCGATCGGAAGGATCCAGCCCTGCCTGCCGCCGTTGTGGTACGCCCGCCAGAAGGTGACGATGCCGAGCGCGGAAAGCGCCGCGATCGCAGGGGCGAGAGAGGCCACGTACGCGGTGTGCGCGACGGCGCTCGCGCTGAACACGAAGAGGAAGGTCACCAGCCAGACGCCCCACATCACCAGCCCGCCGCGCACCGGATCGGTGCGCTCGGCGCGGCGCCACCACCAGAGCCCGCACAGCAGGGACAGCAGGGCGAGCGGGAACAACCAGGCGATCGCGACGCCGAGGTGACCGTCGAGCAGTTTGGTCGCCCCCATCGGGTCCGCCCGTGTCTCCATTTTGGACTCATCCGGCTGCGGACCGCCAGGGCCGACAGGCTGGCCGCCTTCGGCCTTCGGGCCGAAGTCCCCGTTCTGTTCGTCCTGGTGCTTGGTCCCGAAGTTCCCGTTCTCGTCCAGCCCCTGGCCACCGCCGGGGCCTTGCGGATCCCCGGGACCACCCTCCGGCCCGCCGGGGCCGTCACCCGGACCGCCCTGAGGACCGCCAGGGCCACCAGGGAAGTCGCCAGGTCCGCCACCGGGACCACCCGGGCCGAGCGACGGAAGGCCACCGCGTCCGTTGGGGTCCTCGGCGCCGGGCAGGTGGATGCCGACGCGGCCGAGACCGTTGTAGCCGAACACCATGGCGAACGCGCTGTTGTTCGTGGTGCCGCTGATATGCGGCCGCGAGCCGTCCGGGGTGAAGGTGTAGAGCGCGATCCACGACAGCGACACCGCCAGCGTCACCACACCGGCGAGCGCCAGGTGCTTCACCCGGCGGCGCAGCTCGACCGGGGCGCTCAGCAGGTAGCCGATCGCCAGCGCGGGCAGGATCATCCACGCCTGCACCATTTTCGCCTGGAAGCCGATACCGACCCAGACACCGGCCCAGACCAGCGACCGGAGCCGCGCCTCGAGAACGGCGCGCTGGTAGGCGTCGACGGCGAGCACCAGGCACAGGGTGAGCAGACCGTCCTGCATGCTGTGCCCGAACATGGACGCGAGGACGGGGGTGAGGGTGAAGATGCCCGCGGCGAGCAGGCCGGGCACCACGCCCGCCCAGCGCCGCACGACCCGGTACAGCACCAGTACCGAGATCACACCCTCGATCACCTGCGGCAGCGCCAGCGACCATTCGTGGTAGCCGAAGATCTTGGCCGAGATGGCCTGCGGCGCGAACGATCCGGCGAGTTTGTCGAGCGTGTACGTCGCCCCCGGGTCGACGGTGCCGTAGAAGAACGCCTTCCAGCTCTCGGACATGCTCTTGGCCGTGTCCGAGTACAGCGGCGCGAAGTCGACCCTCGGCAGGTTCCAGGCGTAGAGCACCAGGGCCACGAAGGCGATGCCCAGCAGCGCCGGCCGGGCCCACCGCGGCTGATCGGCGGGTGAGCGCCAGAACGCCCAGCGGCCGCGCACACCCTCGGGCGCGGGGTCCAATGACGGTGACGGCAGATGGGTGAGTGTTGCGGACACTCCGGTACCTCCGGGCGTGATACGGCGGCTGTCGCGGATTCGCTTAACCGTTGTTGTCGTCGAGGAGAACGGGCCAGGTGGTTTCGCCGAATCCGCCCCGCGGCGAGTTCTTCCGCGCGTGCTCGTCCAGCCTTGCGAACAGATTCTTGTTCCTGCCGTTGAGCATCGTCAGCTGGGAAGAATAGCACTCGACCGCTTCTTGTTTCCGTTTCCAAGTCTCCGTGGTGGCGGACTCGAATTCGGAAGTGCCGAGTCGGAAACCGGCGGGGAGTTCGATCGTTCCCGGTTTGAACATCGAATAGGGAAGGTCTTCCCACAACCGTATCGGAACGTTCTTCGCGCGCGCGGCGGACAAGGCAGCGTCACGGGTGGCCAGGTTGTCGGGATGGTCGACGACGGCCGCGCACGTGACGATCAAGGTCGGCTCGAACTCGGCGACGACCGCCTCGATGTCGTCCTTGATGTCGGCGACGAGGCCGTCGTCGCCCGGTGAATCCTGGGCGACCGCGAGCTTTTGCCCGCCCTCCACGTGATCGGTGAGCCACCGGCCGTCCGGCAGCCTCCGGTAGATGGAGTCGAGGAACCGGCCGTGCCGGTACGCCAGCCCCAAGTGGGCGAGCGCGGCGATGTCCTCGTTCCGGCGATGGAGCGGCGCGTCGTCCTCCGGGGAAAGACCCCAGACCGCGTGCATTCGCTCCGCCGCCGCGGAATAGGGAGGCGGAGCCGTTCCGGCGAAGACCGTGTTGACGAGTACCTCCGCGCCGTCCCGCGCCGCTTGGGCGAGGCTCGCGCCGAGGGAGAGGACCGCGTCGTCCAAATGGGGGGATATCGCCAGCAGCCGGGTCGCGCCGGGGCCTGGAAGCATGGTGCTGATTTTGGTTACCGCCTTGTCGCGCTTCAACTGGTGAGCCTGGACAGAGCCTGCGGCTCGTGAGTGGTAAGGACGGTTAGAACCGTCCTTACCACTCACGAGCTCAACACGTAACCGCGGCGCGCACGAGTTCTGCTGCCACCGTCGTCCCGTCGGTGCGGATCGTGCCGGCGACGGTTTTCGCGCGTGCCGAGGTTTCCGGGGCCAGCGCCGTGACGAGTGCGGTGGACAAGGATTCGACCGTCGGGTTCGGGCCGTCGTGCGCCACCCCGATGCCCAGTTCGGCCACCTTGGCGGCGAAATGCGGGTGGTCCGCGATCTGCGGGACCACGATCTGCGGGACCCCCGCCAGCGCCGCCACATGCGTCGTACCGGTGCCTCCGTGATGGACGGCGGCGGCCACCCGGCCGAACAGCGCGCGCAGGTTCTCCTCGCCGACGGCCAGGCAGTCGGCGCCGTCGTCGGGCAGCGTCAAACCGGCCCAGCCGTGGGAAAGGACCACCCGGCGGCCCTGGCCGCGGATCGCCTCGACGGCCACCTTGGTGATGTCGGCAGGGGCGGGCGAGCAGCCGAAACCGACGTACACCGGCGGCGGGCCGGCCGCGAGAAACGCTTCCAGCTTCGCGGAAAGCGGCCGATCGTCGGGCTCGATCCAAGCGCCGGTCTGGACACCGCCATCCGCCGGTGCCAGCAGCGGGTCCGCCGCCAGAAAGGGCTTGTCGGTGGTGCTGAAGTCGTACAGGTTCTTCACCGGCGGGAGATCGATCGCGGCACGCAGGTCGTTGAGCGCGCCGCCGAACATCCCGTCGGCGCCGTTGTTGTACATGCCCCGGTGTTCTGACGACGGCACGAGCACCGGCGAGGGAACGACGTAGAAGTACGGGATGCCCAGTTTCTCGGCCACCGAACGGACACCGATCGCGCCGGACAGCAGGCCGGTCGCCACCACCGCGTCACAGCCTTCGGCGGCCGCCGGGATCTTGTCGAACTGCTCGGCGATCCCCGCGATCGCGGCCTCGGGCGATTCGGGCGGTCCGCCCAGCGCGCCCGCTTCTTCGAGCACTGGCTTGCCGACCAGAACGTGCGGCACGCCGACCTCGGCCAGCCGCCCCGTGTAGTCGGGAGGCGCGCACATCCGCACCTCGTCACCTTGCTCGCGCAACCGCAATGCCAGTGCCACCAGCGGTTCGACCTCGCCGCGGGTTCCGTACGACCAAAACAACACGCGCATTTCGTATCCCCTGGTGTACTTCAGCGCCGGACCGCGGCGATGCCGACCGTGGCGTAGTTGATGGTGAACGACCCACCGATTTCGTCGATGGCCGAGCCGAGATACGCCAGGAACCGGGCGCGCGCGTCCTCCGCGAGGTGGTTGAGCCCGCCCTGCGTCGGGATCTGGTCCAGCCATTCGTCACGGGTGCAGACGCGCGACCACTCGAACCGCAGTTCCTCCGGCTCGCTGAACGCGCCGGTCCGGAGGATGCCTTCCGCGGCCTTCACGTACTGCTTGGCGTAGATCCGCTCGACGTACTCTTCGACGTCTTCCTCTTCGTCCTTTTTGGACGGTGGCTCGAACTTCACGTCCGGCATGGCGTGCCGGTAGGCCTCCCCCTGCGCGGCCATGACGGCCTCCGGGAGTTCGAAACCGTTGTCGAACAACGCGATCAGCCCGTGGGGAGCGAGCACCTCCGCCACCTTGGCCGCGCCCGCGAACGGGTCCACCCAGTGCCAGGCGGTCCCCGAGGTGACCGCGTCGAAGGTGCGGCCCGCCGGGTCCCAGTCCTCGAACTTGGCGACCTCGACGTCCAGCCCCCGCCTGCGGGCGACCTCCGCCATCCGCGCGTCCGGCTCGACGCCGAGCACCGTGCAGCCCGCCGTCTGGAACGGGCGGGACGAAAGGCCGGTACCGCAGCCGACGTCCACGAAGTTCTTGCCGGGGCTCATCGAGACGATCCGGTCGACCAGTGCTTCGGGGTAGGTGGGCCGGGCACGGTCGTACCGTTCGGCGTCTGCGCCGAACCACTGCGCCATCTGCCGGTTCTCGTGCGGTTCTGCAGCCAGATCGGACATTTTCCTCACCCTGGTCGATTTCGGGATGGTCAAACGGAGACGCGGCCGACCGCGGCACGCAGCCGGTCGGCGGCCACGGTCGTCCCGTCGGTACGGATCGAGCCCGCGACGGCCGCGGCCCGCGCCCGGGTCTCCGGGGACAGCGCCGTCGCGAGCGCGGCGGACAGCGAATCGAAAGTGGGGGCCGGGCCGAACTCCTCGAACGCCACGCCGATGCCCAGCGCGGCCACCTGCTCGGCGAAGTACGGCTGGTCGGTGATCTGGGGCAGCACGACCTGCGGGATGCCCGCCCGCGCGGCCACGGTCGTCGTGCCCCCACCGGCGTGGTGGACGACGGCGGCGACGCACCCGAACAGCGCCTGGAGGTTCGCCTCGCCGACGGCGAAGCAGTCGGCTCCGTCGTCGGGGAGGGCCATGTCCGCCCAGCCCCGCGAGAGGACCACCCGGTGCCCCTGCGCGCGGATCGCCTCCACAGCCAGCTTCACCGTGTCCGCGATTTCGGGTGTGCTGCCGAAACCGACGTACACCGGCGGCGGACCGGCGGCCAGGAACGCCTCCAGGTCGGCGGGAAGCGGGCGCTCGTCGGGCAGGATCCACGCGCCGGTCTGCACGGCGCCGAGTTCGGGCCGGGGCGGGGCCAGCACCGGATCCGCCGCCATCCAAGGCTGCTCGGTGAAGCCGTACTCGACGAGGTTCTCCACCGGCGGCAGGTCGAGCGCCGCGCGACGGCCGTTGAGCGCGTCCGCGTATCGCCGGGAGAAGACCTCGTTGTAGAAGTCCCACAGCGCCCGGTTGTCGTCCATGGCCTCCTCGGGCGGCCGTCCGTCGCCCCGCGACAGGGGCGGCGGGTAGTACGGCGACGGCAGATAGATCGGGCAGTAGGCGGCGTAGAAGTACGGGATGCCGAGGCTTTCGGCCACCGACCGCACGCCGATGGCGGCGGACAGGACGCCGGTCGCCAGCACCACGTCACAGCCCTCGGCGGCCGCCGGGACCGCGTCGAACTGCTCGGCGAGCTCGTCGGCGGGGCGCCGCGGCTCCGGTCCCTCCCCTTCCGTCATCCCCTGCATCATGGCGCGCAACGACTGACCGACCGGGACGAACGGAACGGCGAACTCGGCCAGCCGTTCCCCGGTGTCCGGCGGCGCGCACACGCGCACCTCGGTGCCGAGTTCCCGCAACCGCACCGCCAGCGCGACCACCGGTTCGACGTCTCCACGGAGTCCGGTCGTCGACAACAACACACGCATTTCGTCTCCCAGGGTTCAGACGGAAACGCGGTCGACCGCGTCGAGGAGGAATTTCGCGGCCACGGCGGCCCCGTCGGTGCGGACCGTGCCCGCCACGGCAGTCGCCCGTTCCCGGGTTTCGGGGGCGAGTGCCGTCTCGAGCGCGGCCGACAGTGACTCGAAGGTCGGTGTCGGGCCTTCGTGCGCCGCGCCGATGCCCAATTCGGCCACCCGGCCGGCGAAGTACGGCTGGTCCGCGATCTGCGGGACCACGACCTGCGGTACACCCGCCCGGGTGGCCGTGGTCGTCGTGCCCGCGCCACCGTGATGGACGGCGGCGGCCACCCGGCCGAACAGCAGCTGCTGGTTGCCCTCCCCCGCGGCGAAGCAGTCACTCCGGTCGTCGATCAGCGCGAGATCGGCCCAGCCGCGGGAAATGATCACCCGGCGGCCGTGGGCCCGCACCGCCTCGATGGCGACCTTGGCGGCCTCTTCGGGGGCACGCATGCTGCCGAAGCCGACGTACACCGGTGGCGGGCCGGCATTGAGGAACGCCTCCAGCTCCGGGGAAAGCGGCCGCTCGTCGGGCAGTGTCCAAGCGCCGGTTTGGACGACGTCGAGATCTGTCGGCTGGAGCGGAGCGAGGGACGCGTCGGCAGCCAGCAGGGGGTGATCGGTGAAGCCGTAGCCGAAGACGTCCTCGACCGGCGGCAGGCCGATCGCGGCCCGCTGGCTGTTGAGCGGCTCGCCGAAGCGCTTGAGCGCGCTCCGGCTGTTGCGCTCCCACAGCGCCCGGTTGTCGGCCCCTTTCGGCGCGGGAGGTTCGCCGAGCGGAGGCGGCGGCGCGTAATGGGGCGACGGGATGAAGCGCGGGCAGTAGAAACCGTAGAAGTACGGGATGCCCAGTTTCTCCGCCACCGACCGGACGGCGACCGCGGTGGCCAGCATCCCGGTCGTCACCACGACGTCACAGCCCTCGGCGGCCGCCGGGACCTCGGCGAACTGGACGGCCATCGCCTCGGCCGAAAGCCGGGGCCCGTCTTCGGGAGACGGCGGCTTCGCCCCCTTGATCGCGGTGCGGGTCGACTGGCCGACCGGCACCAGCGGGACACCGACCCCGGCCAGCCGCTCGGAGGAGTCCGGTGGCGCGGCCATCCGCACCTCGGCCCCCGCCTCCCGCAGCCGCACGGCCAAGGCCACCAGCGGTTCGACGTCGCCTCGGCTTCCGGACGTCGCCAGCAACACGCGCTTCACGTAATTCCCCGTTCTTTCAGCTCAGGCGGGAACCGACGGCTTTTCCCGGCTGACCGCGTCGTGCAGCAGGTCCACGGCGACCGTGGTCCCGTCGGCGCGGATCGTGTCGGCCACGGCGGTCGCCTTGGCCTTGGTCTCCGGGGCCAGCGCCGTGGTGAGCGCCGCGGACATGGCTTCGAAGGCCGGGGCCGGCCCTTCGAGGGCGACACCGATCCCCAGCTCGGCGACCCGGTCGGAGTAGTACTGCTGGCCGACGATCGACCGCACGATGATCTGAGGGGAGCCCGCACGGGTGGCGATGTGGGTGGTGCCCGTGCCGTCGTGGTGGATGGAGACGGCGACCCTCCGGAACAGCTCCTGGAGGTTCACCTCGTCGACGGCGAAGCAGTCGTCCTCGTCCTCGGGCAGATCCAAACCGGCCCAGCCACGGGAAAGGATCACCCGGTGCCCCTTCGCGCGGATGGCCTCGATGGCCACCTTCGCCGCGTCGGCGGTGCCGGACGAGCTGCCGAAACCGACGTACACCGGCGGCGGGCCGGCGGCGAGGAACGCCTCCAGGTCCGCGGGAAGCGGCCGCTCGTCGGGAAGGATCCACGCGCCGGTCTGCACGGCCTCGTGCCGCGGCTCCAGCGGCGCGAGGATCGGATCCGCTGCGAGCAAAGGCTTTTCGGTGGAGCAGTAGTCGAAGAGGTCCTTCACCGGCGGCAGGCCGATCTCGGCCCGCTTGGCGTTGAGCGCGTCACCGAACAGTCCGTCGGCACCCTGGTTGTACATTTCCCGCTGCGGCGCATCGAGGTGGCTCGGCAGGTGGATCGGGCACAAAGCGACGTAGTAGTAAGGAATTCCGAGCTTCTCGGCCACCGACCGTACGGCGACGGCGCCGGACAGCAGACCGGTCGCCACCACGACGTCGCAGCCTTCGGCGACGGCGGGCATCTGGTCGAACTGGTCGGCGATCCCGGCGGCGGCGAGTTCGGGATCCCGGCCTCCGTCGTCGTTCATCCCGCGGTCCGGCCGGGCGACCGGCACCAGCGGCACGTCGATCTCGGCCAGCCGCTCCGCGCTGTCCGGTGGCGCGCACACCCGCACCTCGGCGCCGGACTCCTTCAACCGCGCGGCCAACGCCACCAGCGGTTCGACGTCCCCGCGTGACCCACACGCCCACAACAACACGCGCATTTCGCTTCCCTTCTACCAGGCGACCGGCAACTGATCCGGGCAGTCGATGAACGCGTTCCGGAGGGTGACTTCGTCGTTGGACACCGCCAGGCGCAGCCCGGGGAATCGCTGCCACAGGGACTGATAGGCCATGCGCAGCACCGACCTCGCGACCGCGGCGCCGATGCAGTAATGGATGCCGTGCCCGAATCCGACGTCCGAAACCGGAGGGCGCCGCGCGTCGAGGACGTTCGGGTTCGGCGTCAGCGCTTCGTCCCGGTTGGCCATCAGGATCGAGCAGAGGACGTAATCCCCCGCCTTGATGAGCTGTCCGCCGACGACGACGTCCCTGAGCGCCATCCGCGGATTCGGCTGCTGCACGGGCGAGAGATAACGCAGCAGTTCGTTGACGACGCGATCCGCCTCTTCACGGCCTCCGAAGAGCATCTGCTTCTGGTCGGGGTGATCCAGGAGCGCGAGCACGCCGAACCCCAGCATTCCCGCGACGGTCTCGACGCCACCGAGAAGCAGCGCCGTGCACAGGCCCTTCAGCTCGTCGTCCGTGACCTTGTCCCCGTGCTCGCGCACGAGCATGCCGAGGAAACCGTCGTCGGGATCCTCGCGCTGGCGGGTGATGAGGCCGAGCAGGTACCGGTTGAACGCCGCGCTGTCGGCCGCCCTCGCCTTGAAGCCCCGGCTGAGGTCGACGTTCCGCCGGATCCGCCGGATGAACTCGTTGCGGTCGTCGCGCGGGATGCCGAGCAGTTCACAAAGGACACCGCCGCCCACCGGGTCGGCGAAAAGTCCTTGTACGTCAGCGGGTGGGCCTTCGGCCTCGACCTCGTCGAGACGTTCGTCGATGAGTTCCTGGATCGCGGGTTCCAGCCGCCGGATCCGCCGGACGGTGAACTCCGGGGTCAGCATCCGCCGCAACCGCGTGTGCTCGGGCGGGTCGTAGGTCGAGATCTGGCCGACGAACTGCGGCGCCATGGGCACGTCTTCGCCGTTGGTCGTCCGTTCCGCCTCCGCCTCGGTGAGCCGGGGCCGCGTCGTGAAGTTCTCGTGGTCGCCGAGGATCTTGCGTACGACGTCGTAGCCGAGCGCCTGCCAGACGTAGCCCTTGCCGAGCTGAGTGGACGCGTCCCCGAGGATCCGGACCAACGGGCCCTTCTCCCGCAACGTGAACATGTCCTCGTGCGGATCGCAGTGCGTCCTCATCATGTAGTTCGCCGTCGGCTCCACGGCCGGCGCGACCTCGTCGATTGCGTGCTCCATACCGAGTGGAAGCTCCTTCGGTGACCAGGAAGTGCGGTCCGGCCGTTCGCCGCGCCGCAATCTTCATCCGCGATCGGGCGGGACGTCCAGCGCCGCCATGGACGTCAGGGTGCGGGGTGGGTCCGGTGGGTCGTGAGTGGCGATTCGGGTTCTATTGAGGAGAAGGGCAAACGTGTCGGGTGCGGTGGGCGGTCCGCTCATGGCCGCCTTCGATCGTGCCGCGAAAGCCACGTCGACGGCGTAGCGAAGAGCCCCTTCCCTACCTTCAGAGTAGGCAAGGAGGCCTTCACCACCACCCGGGTCGATCACTTTGAACTGACGGTGCGAAAGTGGCTTTCGCAACACGCCACATTTGCCTTACCCCTCAATAACCCGAATCGCCACTCACGACCCGCTGTACCGACGCCTCACCCTCACCACTCGACCATCAGGCTCGTGAGCCCATACGCCGGAGTGGTCAGGCGGAACATGGTGTCCTTCGCGGGATCCGCGAGCCTCAGGTCCGGAAAACGCCGCCACAGCGACGTGAAGACCGTCCGCAGTTCGAGCCGCGCCAGCGAAGCGCCGAGACAGTGGTGGATCCCGTGCCCGAACGCCACGTGCGGCGCGGGCTCCCGCGTGAGATCGAGCCGGTCCGGATCCGGCACCAGCACGGGATCACGGTTCGCCATGGGGAGCGAGCAGAGCACGGTCTCGCCCTCCTTGATCACCTCGTCCCCGATGACGACGTCCTCCATGGCCGTGCGGGGTGTCGGGGCGTACGGGACCGTGAGGTACCGGATCAGCTCGTCGACCGCCCGGTCCGCCGCCTGGCCGTCGCCCCGCACCGCGGCGAGCTGGTCGGGATGCCGCAGCAGAGCCAGCACGCCGAGGCCGATCATGCCGGAAATGTTGTCGTCACCGGCCAGCATCACCTGAACGCAGAAACCCCGCAGTTCCTCGTCGGTGGCCTCGTCGCCGTGTTCGGCGACGACGGCGCCGATCAGTCCTTCCCCGGGTTCCTCGCGGTTCCTGGCGATCATCGCCAGCAGGTAACGGGAGAACGCCTCGCCGGCGGCCGCCCGTCTCCGCTGGCTCAGCGAGGCGTCGAGATGTCCGTGGCACAGCTTCAGGAACATGGCGCGGTCGTCACGGGGCACCCCGATCAGTTCGCACAGCACGGCTCCCGGCACCTCGTCGGCGACGAGCTCGATCACGTCGGCGGGGGAACCCTCGTCCTCCATGGCATCGAGCCGTTCCGTCACGATCTGCTCGATGTACGGCTCCATGCGCCGCATCTTCCGCAGCGTGAAGCCCGGGGTCAGCTTCTGCCGCATCCGGGTGTGCTCGGGCGGGTCGTAGTCCATCAGGTTGCCGACGAGCTCCCGCGGCCGGAAGATGCCCCGCCCGCCGACCTCGTCCTGCTCGTGCCACCGGCGCCGGGTGCTGAATCGCTTGTGGTCGCCCAGAACCTGGCGGACGACCGAGTGTCCCGCGGCCATCCAGATGGTTTCGGCGTCCGCCCCGGTGCCCACCGTGACCTTCGACAGCGGCCCGGCGGCGCGCAGTTCGTCCGCCGGATCGAGGTCCTGCCTGCGGATGTGCAGCGGACGCGTGTCCTCACCACTCAACGGGGAGCTCCTCGATGTTGAACGGGGCGGGTTTGCCCGCCACGAACCGCAGTTCCTCCTCCGGGACCGCCAGCCGCAGCGCCGGGAACCGGCGCGCCAGGATCGGCAGCGCCACCCGCAGTTCGAGCCTCGCCAGCGGAGCCCCGACACAGTGGTGGATGCCGTGCCCGAAGGCGAGATGCCCCGGGCTGTTCTCCCGGGTGATGTCGAATTTGTCCCCGAGCGCGCGGTTGACCGCCAGCATCGAACAGGTCAGCACGTCACCGGCGTGGATGTCGTATCCGGCGATGGTGAGATCGACGAGCGCCGTCCGGGGAGAAGGGGCCTCGACGATCGTCGGGAAGCGAAGGACTTCCTCGGTCGCGCTGTCCACCAGCTCCGGGCGCTCGCGCAGCAAGGACAGCTGGGCGGGATTCGTCGCGAACAGGAGCACCGCCATCGCCAGCTGGGCGGCCATCTGCTCGACGGCCACGATCAGGATCGCCTCGGCGAGCCCCGAAAGTTCCTCGTCGCTGACCTTGTCCCCGTGCTCGCGCACGATGAACCCGATCAGCTCGTCGCCGGGATCGCGGCGTTCGCGGGCGGCGAGCTTTTCGCAGTAGTTGACGACGCCGAGGCTCGACTGGGCCCGCTGCTTGGGGATCCGGCTCTCCCGGCTGTCCCGGATCATGCGCGACAGGTCGGCCTGATCGTCGCGCGGGACACCGAGGAACTCGCAGGCGATGAGCGCCGGGATGGGCCAGCCCGCGTACCGGACGAAGTCGATCGGCGACCCCATGCTCTCCAGATCGTCGAGGCCTTCCTCGATGATCTCTTCGACCCGCGGCCGCAACCGCTCGATCCGCCGGACGCTGAACGCCGGGGCCACCGTCCCGCGCAGACGGGTGTGGTCCGGCGGGTCGTAGGCCTGCAGGATCCCCGGCAGGTGGGCGCGGTCCGCCTCGTCGTCGACCGGCCGCATCGAGCTGAACCGGGTGGCGTCGGCGAGGATCTCGCGCACCTCGTCGTACCCGGTGACCAACCATTGCCTGCGGCCGTTCAGCCCCGTCTCCGTGTCGTAGGAGTGCAGCGGGCCTTCCTGGTGCAACGCCCAGAGCTCCGGCGCCGGATCGAGCCGGATCCGCTGATGCGGCAAGGGAACTACCATGATTCTCCTCAGGCTTTCTGGCGTTACCAGTCGAGCGGCAGGGCTTCCACGTCGAACGGTGGTGGTCCGAATTTGAGCTTGCGGTCGGGCTCGGCGAGCCTCAGCTTGGGAAAACGCCGAGCCAGCGCCGGAATCGCCTCCCGGAACACCATCTCCGCCAATGGCCTGCCGAGGCAGTGGTGGATCCCGTGCCCGAACGAGACATGCGGCGACTTCTCCCGGGTGATGTCGAATTCGTCCTCTCGCGCGGGGAACTTCGCCCGGTTCGCCCCGAGCAGGGAACACGTGACGGTGTCACCGGCCTTGACGAGACGGCCGCCGATCGTCACGTCCTCCTTCGCGATTCGAGGGTGGAGCTTCTCGTCGGTGGTGAGATAGCGGTTCAGCTCTTCCAGCCAGTCCGGGATCGTGTCCGGCTGGTCCCGCAGGATGTCGAATTGCTCCGGGAAATCGACCATCAGCAACGCGCCCGCCGCGAGGAAACGGGCCACCTGGTCGCCGCCGGCGCCCATGATGAACGCGGCCACCCCGGCCAGCTCCGCGTCGGTGATCTCGTCGCCGTGTTCGCGCACCACCACACCGAACAGGTCGTCACCGGGATCGCGGCGCACGCGGGCGACGGCCTTGTTCATGTACTGCATGTACTTGTTGCCCGCCGCGTTGCGCCGTTTGCCGGTCCGCTCGGTGCGGCTGGCGTGCAGGGTGCGGGACAGATCCGCCTGGTCGTCCCGCGGGATGCCGAGGAAGTCGCAGGTCGCCGTCGTGGCGATCGCCCAGCCGAAGTGCGGGACGAAATCCACCGGGCCGCCCATGTCCTCGATGGTGTCCAAGGCGTCTTCGACGATCTGCTCGACCTCGGGCCGGAACCCCTGCATCCGCCGGATGGCGAACGGCGGGGTGACCAGGCGGCGCAGGCGCGTGTGGTCCGGCGGGTCGTAGTGCGTGAGGAAGCCTGGCCAGGCGATACCTGCCGCGGTCCCGCCGTAGATCAGGCGCGCGCTGAACTTGTCCGAGCTGAGGACCTGACGGACCTCGTCGTATCCGGTGGCGAGCCACGCCGTCCGCCGTTCTCCGTCTTCCTCGGTGCCCAAGGCGGAGATGGGGCCTTCGGCCATCAGGGCGAGGAGTTCCGCTCCCGGATCGAATCGGTTCCTCCGGTGGATTTCCAGGCCCTTGACGACGTTGAGCTCCTCGAACACGGCAGTTCCTTTCGTCTTTCGTCCGGCGGGTCGTGAGTGGCGATTCGGGTTAGAACCCGAATCGCCACTCACGACCCGTCCAACCGCTCGCCTTGAGCGGCTGGACACCCTCACTCAGCCGTTGACTTCCGCGATCAGGCTCTTCGGCCGCAGGTCGGTCCAGTTCTCCTCGACGTAGGCGAGGCATTCCTGGCGCGAGGCCTCCCCGTGGACGCGGGTCCAGCCGGCGGGCACCTCGGCGAACGTCGGCCAGAGCGAGTGCTGGCCCTCGTCGTTCACCAGCACGAAAAAGGAACCGTCTTCGTTGTCAAAGGGGTTGCTCATGATTGCTTTTCCTTTCACGCGCCCGGCCGCGGCCGGAGCTTCTCGGCGACGATGGACCCAATCTGGACCAACGCCGCGGGTTGCACCATGTCGTAATGGTTGGTCGGGATCTCGTGGTGTTCGATCGTGCCGCTGGTGAAGTCCTTCCAGCCGGCGACGGCCTCCGACACGGGCAGGTGGGCAGGCCGGTCCTCCGAGGCGACGAACAGCAGGATGTCGCCGGTGAACGGCGAGGCCGTGTGCTGCGGCCCGACCTTCCAGAGGTTCTTCATGACCGCTTCCAGCCGCTCCCGGGCACCGGGGCCCTGGACCATGCCTCCGGCGAGCTCCAGATCCTGCTGTTTCCGTTTCTGGAGGCCGTCTTCGTCGCGCGCCGCCTCTTCGGTCACCGTGCCGGTCGCGTTCCGTCCCATGTAGACGGGATAGGCGTCGAGCAGCGCGAGCAGGCCGAGTTCTTCCCCGTCCGCTTCGAGCATCGCGGCCATCGCCTGCGCGATCCGGCCGCCGAGCGACCAGCCGAGCAGGTGGTACGGCCCGGTCGGCTGCACGGCACGGATGTGCTCGAGGTAGTCGGCCGCCATCTCTTCGACGCTCTCGGGCAGGCGTTCGGTCCGCGCGAGGCCGCGTGCCTGCACGCCGTAGACCGGCTGGTTCGCGGGCAGATGCCGCAGCAGCGGCCCGTAGTTCCAGCTCAGCCCACCGCTCGCGTGCACGCAGAACAGCGGCGGCCGGTCTCCGCCTGCCTGCAGCGGCAACAGGATCTCGTAGTCACCCGTCTTCACCGAGGTGCTCGTGCGCCGCCGCTCCCCCACCACGATCAGGGTCTTGGCCGGGGTCTTGCGGGCGAGCAGGCCGGTGTTCAGCATCCGGTGCCCCGGCTCGCCGAACGGGCAGGGCTCACCGGACTTGCCCTCGTCCACCGCCGGTCCGGTGACGTAGAGGTCGCCGACGACGCCAGGGGCGACAGGTCGCTTCTGGCCGTCGAGCACCAGCGCGCCGAGCGGACCCAGCTCCGCGACCACCGAAGGCACTTCGCCCGCCCACCGTGCCGGCGCGATCGCCGGACGGCCGCGTTCGGTCTCGTCGAGGAACAGGTCCAGCTCGCTGATCCGCCGCTGGGGATCCTCCGCGACCTGCTCCAGGACGTGGACCAGCCGCCGCGCGACCGATTCCGCCGTCTCCTCGTCGAAAAGGTCGGCGGCGTAACGGAGAGTGCCTTCGAGACCGTCCTCGTTGTCGTCCTCGTCGAGCCGCTCGGTGAGCTTGAACGCGAGATCCAGTTCCGTGGCCTCGGTTCCGCCGGGTTCGACGCTGGTGCGCAGGGCGGGCAGTTCCGCCGCGTCCCACGCGCCGATGTCCTCCTCGTCCACCTCCAGCCCCACCTGGAACACCGGGTGGCGGGACAGCGAGGCGGGCAGGTCCAGCAGGTCGACGATCCGCTCGAACGGCACGTCCAGCTGCTGGCGCGCACCCCGGACCGCCTCCTGCACCCGCGTGACGACCTCGAGGAAGGTCGGGTCACCGGAGAGATCCGTGCGCAGGGCGAGCGGCCGGGCGAACGGCCCGATCATCGGTTCGAGGTCGATGAGGTCCTCGTCCCGAGCCAGCTTCGTCCCGATCACCAGGTCTTCGCCCGCGCCGAATTTGCTCAGCAGCATGGCGAGCGCGGCGTGCACGACGTGGATCGTGTCGGCGCCGAGCCGTTCCACCGCTTCGGTCAGGCGGTCGTACGGCTCGGCGCCCAGCCGCAGCGCGACCGTGCCCGCCCGCCGCGACGGGACGGCCGGACGCGGCCGGTCGAACGGGAGCACCGTCTCGCCTTCGATCCCGGTCAGGGTGTCCCGCCAGAAGACGATCTGCTCGTTGATCAGGCTGCCCTGTTCGTCCTCGTCCGCGAGCAGCCGCTGCTCCCAGATCGCGTAGTCGGCGAACTGCAGTGCCAGCGGCGCGCGCTCCGGGACGCGGCCCGAACGCCGTGCGCCGTAAGCGGCCGCCAGGTCGCGGAAGAACACGTCGAGCGAGTCGTCGTCGGCGAGGATCCGGTGAAGCCGCAGGTGCAGCACGTGTTCCTTCTCCGCGAGCGCGAAAAGGTCGCAGCGCCAAGGCACTTCACTGGTGAGGTCGAAGACCGACGCGCGCAGTCCGGCGAGCAGGCCGGGAAGCTCTTCCTCGGTGGCGGGCACCGGGGTCAGCTCGACGGCCGCGGGCTCGTGGACGAGCTGCCGGACGTTCTGCGCGTCTCCCGGGAAGGTCGTGCGCAGCACCTCGTGCCGGGCGGCGATGTCGCCGAGTGCCGCCGCCAGCGCGGCCACGTCCAGCCTGCCGCGCAGGCGCAGCGCGACCGAGATGTGCAGACCGGCGGTCTCCTCGCCGGGGCTGGCCAGCAGCCAGGCCCGGAGCTGCCGCGCGGTGAGCGGAACCCGCTCGGGCCGCTTGGCCGGCTCCAGCGCGGGACGGGACTTCGCGGCGAGCGCCCTGGCGACACCGGCGGGCGTCGGCGAGGAGAACAGCTGCCGGATGGGCAGGTCCACGCCGATCACCTCGCGGATCCGCGCGATGAGCCGCATCGCCAGCGCCGAACTGCCGCCGAGGTCGTGGAAGGCGTCGTCGACACCCACGTGGTCGACGCCGAGGATCTCGGAGAACAGCTCGCAGAGCACCTTCTCGGATTCGCTCTCCGGCGCCTTCTCCGAAGCACGGCCCGCGAGATCCGGGGCGGGCAAAGCCCGTCGGTCCACCTTGCCGTTGGGAGTGACGGGCAGACCGGGCAGGGCGACGACCGCCATCGGGACCATGTACGCGGGCAGGACCAAGCCCATCTGGCGCCGGATCTCCTCCGGACCGGCGTCGCCGCCGTCGGAGACGAAGTACCCCACCAGCCGCTTCTCCCCCGGCTGGTCCTCGCGCGCCATGACGACGGCCTCGACCACACCCGGCTGGGCTGCCAGCACGGACTCGACCTCGCCCAGTTCGACGCGGTAGCCGCGGATCTTCACCTGGTCGTCGGCGCGTTCGAGGAACACGACCTCGCCGTCGCGGGTCCAGCGGGCCAGGTCGCCGGTGCGGTACATGCGTTCGCCCGGGAGGAATGGGCAGGCCACGAAACGCTCGGACGTGAGTCCCGGGCTGTCGAGATATCCGCGTGCCAGTCCCGTTCCCGCGATGTACAGCTCGCCCGCCACACCCGGTGCGACGGGCCGCAGGAAGGCGTCGAGGATGTAGATCCTGCGGTTAGTCATGGGGTGCCCGATCGGCAGTTCCCGGTCGACGACGTCGCCGGGTTCGATCGGGAGCCACGTCGCGCACAGCGTGGTCTCGGTCGGCCCGTAGGTGTTGCGCACCCGAAGGTTCGGCTGGGCCCGCCGCAGGTTCTCCACGGACTGCGTGGGAACGATGTCGCCGCCGGTGCCGATTTCGACCAGGCCGTCGAAGCATTCCGGCGACGTCTCCGCGAGCGCGCGGAAGGTGCCGGCGGTGAGGTGGACGTAGTTCGCGCCGCGGGCGACGGCCTGCCGCACCCCGGCCGCGTCCAGCACACCCGGCTCGGTGAGCAGGACACGGGCGCCCGTCGAAAGCGGCACCCACATCGCGTACAGCGACGGGTCGAAGACGTGCGTCGCGTGCATGAGGACGCCGTCGCCGGGGCCGATCTGCCAGCCCTGGTCACCGGCCAGACCCGCGACGCCACCGTGCGGGATCCCCACGCCCTTGGGCAGGCCGGTGGAGCCGGAGGTGTACATGACGTACGCCAGGTCGTCCGCGCTCGGCCGGAATTCCGTTGCTGTGGCGGCAAAAGCGTCGATGGCGGCACGCGTTTCCGGTGCGTCGAGGACGATCGTGCCCTTCGGCACGACGCCACTGGTGGCCTGCGTGCACAGGACGACCGACACCGCGGAGTCGTCGAGGATGAACGCGATCCGCTCGGCCGGGTACTCGACGTCCACCGGGACGTACGCGGCACCCGCCTTCCAGATCGCCAGGAACGCGATGAGCAGATCCGGCGACCGCTCCATCGCCACGCCAACGCGGTCACCGCGGCCGACGCCACGGGCGGCGAGGTACGCGGCCAGCCGATTCGACGCGTGGTCGACCTCGGCGTAGGTGAGGTTCGCGCCCGCGGCGTCGGTGATCGCCACCGCCTCGGGCGCCTCGGCCACCCGCCGCGCGAACAGCTCGACGACGGAGTCGCCCGGCACCGGTCCCTCGGTCGCGTTGAATTCCTCCACCACCAAGGCATGTTCGGCCTCGCTCAGCAGCGTCAACCGGCCGACGAGGACGTCGGGCTCGGCGACCAGCCGCTCCAGCACCCTGGCCAGCGCACCGACGACCGACCTGGCGGCCTTTTCGTCGAACAGGCCGCGGTCGTAGTCGAGGATGAGCGGCATCTGCTCACCCGGACCGGTGACCAGGGTGAACGGATAGTGCGACGAGTTGCGCCCGCGTTTGACCGGACGCAGCGTCAAGCCGTCGTGGGCCTGCCCGAGTCCCTTGCGGGGGAAGTTCTCGTAGATGACGAGCGTGTCGAACACCGCGCCGGGTCCGACGACGGCCTGCACGTCCTGGAGACCGAGGTGCTGGTGGGCCATGAGGGCCGACTGGTCCCGCTGCAGTTCGGCGAACAGGTCGACGGCCAGCTTCGCGCCGTCGAGCCGCACGCGCACCGGCAGGGTGTTGAGCAGCTGGCCGACCATCGATTCGACCCCCGCCAGTTCGGCGGGTCGGCCCGAAGCGGTCGCACCGAACACCACGTCGGTACGCCCGGCGAGCTGCGACAGCACGACCGCCCACGCACCCTGCACGACGGTGTTCAGCGTGAGGTCGTGGCCGCGCGCGAGATTCGCCAGCCCGTCGGTGAGTTCCGTGGACAGCTCGACGATCGCGGTGTCGATCTCCGGCACCCGGCCGGGATCGGCGGGCGCGACCGCGGTGGGCGTATCGACCCCGGCGAACTCCTCGCGCCAGGCAGCACGGGCGATTTCCTTGTCCTGCTTGCCGAGCCAGGCGAGATAGTCCCGATAGGACACTGTGGGCGGCAGCCCGGACGCGTCCCCGCCCGCGGCGTAGATCGCGGCGAGTTCGCGGTGGATGATCGGCATCGACCAGCCGTCGGTCAGCACGTGGTGCAGCGTGTGCACGAGCCGGTGGCGGTCCGGCCCGAGCCGGATCAGGTGCAGCTTCATCAGCGGCGCGACCTCGATGCGGAGCCGCTCGGCCAGCTCGTCCGCGGCCAGCCGGTCGACCTCGCTGTCGAGGATGTCCTCCGGCAGCCCGGTGAGATCCGTTTCGCGCCAAGGGATCTGCGCGTCCCGGGTGATGACCTGCACCATCTGCGCGCCGCTGACGTAACGGAAACAGGCCCGCAGCGCGGCGTGCCGGTCGACCAGCGCCTGCCACGACGCCCTCAGCAGGGCGGCGTCGAGCGGGCCGTCGATACCGTAGACGGTCTGCACGGTGTAGGTGTCGGGCCCCTCGTCGTCGAGGGCGGTGTGGTAGAGCATTCCCTCCTGCAGCGGGGAAAGAGGCCAGACGTCCTCCACGCTGGAACGCGGCTTCGCGCGAGTGTCGTCAACGGTCACGATCTGCTCCTTGGTGAGATGGGCGAATCAACTCGCGTTTGCGATGGGGCTCGTGAGTGGCAAGGACGGTTAGAACCGTCCTTGCCACTCACGAGAACCCGGCCTCAAGCTGTTCCAACTGGTCCGGGGAAAGCGCGACAAGCGAGCCCCCCACGCCCCCGGTGGGCTCCGCCTCCGGTTCCGGGGTGCTCTCGCCTTCGGCCGGGATCTCCTTGACGAGCGTCGCCAGCCGTTCCGGTGTCTTCTCTTCGAACACCTGCCACGGGCTCAGTTCCAGCCCTTCGCGGCGGGCGCGGGCCGACAGCTGCATCGAGATGATCGAGTCGCCGCCGAGTTCGAAGAAGCTGTCGTCGGGCCCGACCTGCTCCAGGCCGAGCACCTCCGCGAACAGCTCGCACAGCTTCGCCTCCATGGCCGTGCGCGGGTCGCGGCCGGAGGACAGGCCGGAGAAGTCGGGCGCCTGGAGCGCCCGGTGGTCGAGCTTGCCGTTCGGGGTGAGCGGCATCTTCTCCAGCGCCACGAACGCCGCGGGCATCATGTACTCCGGCAGCCGTCCGGCCGCCATCTCGCGCAGCACCGAAGTGAGCGAGCCGTCGCCCTCGTCGGCGGGCACGACGTAGGCCACCAGCCGTTTGTCACCCGGCCCGTCCCGGTGGACGGCGACCGCCACCTGGGCGACGCCCGGATGCTCGGCCAGCACGTTCTCGATCTCCGCGGGTTCGACCCGGTAGCCGCGCACCTTCACCTGCGCGTCGACGCGGCCGACGAAGATCAGCTCTCCGTCGGGATCCCAGCGGAACCGGTCGCCGGAGCGGTACATGCGCTCGCCCGGCGTGAACGGGTCGGCGACGAACCGTTCCGACGTCAGTCCCGGCCGTCCGAGATACCCGCGGGCGAGTCCGGCGCCCGCGATGTACAGCTCGCCCGCCACTCCCGGCGGCACGGGCTGCAGGTACGCGTCGAGGATGTAGTGCTTCACGTTCCGGATCGGACCGCCGAGCGGGACGACCTCGTGTCCCGGCGACAACGGGGCGCTCATGGTCGAGCAGATAGTCGTCTCGGTGGGGCCGTACGCGTTGATGAACCGGCGGCCCGGCGACCAGCGGTCGACCAGCGCGGGGGTGCACACCTCGCCGCCCGTCAGGACGCCGCGCAGGGTGTCCGGCAGATCCTCCTCGACCGCCAGCACACTCGGCGACACGGTGAGATGGGTGATCCCCCACCGGCGAAGCGCGTCGCCGAGGGTCACCCGGGGCGGCATGCTCTCCGCGCCGGCCAGCACCAGGGTCGCGCCGGCCAGAAGGGACATGTACAGCTCCGAAACGATGGCGTCGAAGCCGATCGCGGACAGCTGCAGGACCCGCGAGAACGACGTCACACCAAGGCGTTCGATATGCGCCGTCGCCAGGTTCCCGAGCCCGGAATGAGTGACCTGGACGCCCTTCGGCACCCCAGTCGAACCGGACGTGTAGATCACGTACGCCGCGTCGGTCGCCTTCACCGACGGCAACACGACCGACGGGTCCGCGGCGGGAAGTTCGTCCAGCAGCAGGATTTCGCCGTCGAACTTCGACGGCACGACCGCCCGGGTCGCCGCCGTGCACACCAGGACCTCCGGCGCCGAACTGGTCAGCATCAGCTCGATCCGCTCGGCCGGATAGTCCGGGTCGACCGGGACGAACGCCCCGCCCGCGAACGTCACGCCCATCATGGTCACCACGAGTTCGGCCGACCGCTCGACCAGCACCCCGACCCGGGTCTCCCGCCGGACACCCAGTCCGACGAGCAACCGCGCCAGCGTCTCGACCTCGTCGAGCAGCCCGCCGTAGGTCAGGGTGCGCTTCGCGTCCTCGATCGCCACCGCGTCGCGCGACCGCTCCACCTGACGGCGGAACAACACCGGCAGGGTCTCGGCCTCGAACGGCACCTCGGTCCGGTTCCACTCCTCGATCACCAGACGACGCTGCTCCGGCCCGATCAGGGCGACCCGGCCGACCGGCACCCGCGGTTCGGTCACGACCTGGTCGAGCGCCCGGATGATCGACGCGACGATCTCCTCGATCCGGTCCCGGCCGAACACGTCCGGCCGGTAGATGACCTCACCGTGGACGCCGCCGCCCTCGGAAGCGCGGATGGACAACGGATAGTGCCCGGTGTCGTCCGGGATCCCCGCCGGGCGCAGGGCGAGGACGTCGGGATCGTCGGACGGCGGGGGCGGCGGCGGGTAGTTCTCGAACACCACGATCGTGTCGAAGGCCGCGCCGGGACCGGCGAGCTGGTTGATCTCGGTCAGTCCGACGTGCTGATGCGGCATCAGCGCGACCTGGCGTTCCTGCAGATCCGCCAGCATCTCCAGGAACGGCTGGGCGCCGGTGAGCCTGGCCCGGACCGGCAGCATGTTCATGAACAGGCCGACCGCCGATTCGACACCGGGGATCTCGACCGGCCGTCCGGCCACCGTGGTCCCGAAGACGACGTCGTCGCGTCCGGTCAGCCTGGCCAGCAGAAGTGCCCACACGCCTTGGAAAAGCGTGTTCGTCGTGACGCCGTGCCGCCGGGTGAACTCCATCAGGCGGCCGCTGAGGTCGTCGTCGAGTTCGAAGCGGACGCGGTCCGGCTCGATGGGCACGGCGATCGTGTCCGGCGGCACCACATGGGTCGCCTCGTCGAGCCCCGCCAACTCGGTCCGCCACGCCTCCTTGGCCGCCGCCTTGTCCTGACGGGAAAGCCAGGCGAGGTACTCCCGGTACGACGTCGGTGCGGGCAGCGTCCGGCCGTCTTCGTACGCTGCCATCACCTCGCCGAGGAAGACCGGAAGCGACCAGCCGTCGGCCGAGATGTGGTGCGACCGGAGCACCAGCCGGTGCCTGCGATCGGTGAACCGCACCAGGTGCAGGTGCAGCAGCGGCGCCTTCGCCAGGTCGAACCGCTCGGCGTGGGATGCCGCCGCGAGCCGCTCGAATTCCGTCAGCGCCTCGTCCTCAGGCAGGTGCGACAGGTCGGTCTCCTGCCACGGCACCGGAACGTCGCGGACGACGGCCTGGACGGCGGTCCCGGAGCCGAGGCGGTGGAAACCCGCCCGTAGCGCGGGATGCCGGTCGAGCAGGGTCTGCCACGCCGCGCGGAACCGGGCGACGTCCAGCGGACCGTCGAGGATGATGTCGCGGATCCCCGCGTAGACGTCCGGGCCGCGCTCGTCCACCGCGTGGAACAGCAACCCTTCCTGCAGCGGGGAAAGCGGCCAGATGTCGTGCAGGCTCGGGACGAGGGCCTCGACGTCGGTCACCTCCTGCTGCGTCAGCGTGATGAGCGGGAAGTCCGACGGCGTGTGTCCTCCCGCGCCGCCCTCGGCGTGGATGGCGAGCCCGGTCAGCATCTCCAGCCACGCCTGGCCGAGCGACTCGGCGTCGGCTTCGGTGAGCAGCCGTTCCGCCCAGGTGATGGTCAGGGTGAACTCGGGTCCGGCGTCTCCGTCGAGCACCACCGCGTCGATTTCGACGGCGTGCCGCAGCGGCAGGTCGTCCTCCGCCGTGCCGCCGATGGTCCCGGCCAGCTGCCAGGGTTCCGCGTCGCCGTCGGGCCGGGGCGAGAACCGCCCGAGGTAGTTGAAGCCGATCTCCGGCGACGGCAGTGCCGCGAGCACCTTCCCGGCTTCGTCGTCGAGATACCGCAGCATCCCGTAGCCGAGGCCGCCGTCGGGTACCGCACGCACGTTTTCCTTGACCTGCTTCAACAACTGGCCAGGCGCGTCCGCCCCGGAGGTGTCCAACCTCAGGGGATGGACATCGGTGAACCAGCCGAGTGTCCGCGACAGGTCCATCCCGTCGAGGGGCTGACGGCCGTGGCCTTCGACGTCCACCACGACGGCGGTGCCGCCCCGCCAGTGGGCCACCGCACCGGCGAGCGTCGCCAGCAGCACCTCGTGGATGCCGCAGTGGAAAGCCGACGTCGCCTTCTCCGCGAGGACGCTCGCGCGGTCCCGCGGCAACGTCCACGAGCGGCGTCCGGAAGTCGCGATGGTGTCGCGTTTCGGGTCGAGTACGCCGACCCGCGCCCGCGCACCGTCGAGGATTTCCTTCCAGGTCTCCAGTTCCCCGGTCCGCTGCGCGGCCTGGTCGGCCAGCGTCCGCGCCCAGCGCCGGAACGAGACCGGCGGTGGGTCGAGCACCGGTTCCTCGCAGGCCGCTTGCAGATCCGCCAGCAGGACACGCCACGACACGACGTCGACCGCGAGGTGATGGGCGGCCACCACGAGCCGTCCCGCCCGATCGGGTCCCGCGTCCACCCACACCGCCTGGAGCATCACGCCCGCGACGGGGTCGAGCCGTCCGGCGGCCTCGTGCGCGTGGCGTTCCGCGATCTCGTCGAGGTCACCGTCGCCCACCTCGATCCGCTGGAGCAGTGCGGCGGCGTCGACGGTTCCCCGCTCGGCCACGACCAGACGGGACTCGGTGACTCGGCTCCGCAGCAGGTCGTGGGTGTCGATCAGCGCGTCCAGACCGGCCGTCAGCGCCTTGAGCGACAGGTCGCCGGGCACGCCCGCCGTCACCCACTGCGCCAAAGCGCCCCGCGACATCGCGCCGGGATCGCGTTCGAGCAGCGCCCGCACGACCGGTGTCCACGGCACCTCGCCGACACCGTCGGCCACCTCGGGCTGCCGCACACCGCCGCGTCCGGCGACGGCCGCGATCCCCGCGGGGGTCTTCTGCTCGAAGACCTGCTTGGCACCGAAGACGAAATCCTCGCGCCGGGCGCGGGCGGCCAGGCGCATCGAGAGGATCGAGTCGCCGCCCAGTTCGAAGAAGCTGTCGTCCGCGCCGACCCGGTCCAGCCCGAGAATCTCGGCGAAGAGATCGGTCATCACGCGTTCGGCTTCGGTCCGCGGCCCGCGGCCCGCCGGTTTGCCGGCGAATTCGGGCGCGGGCAGGGCGGCGCGGTCGATCTTTCCATTGAGGGTCAACGGGAAGGTGTCCAGCACCAGCACCACCGCGGGCACCATGAACTCCGGAAGCCGCTCCGCGAGCCGCGCTCGGAGCGCCTCGGAGTCCAGTCCCGATTCCGCGGTCACGTAGGCGATCAGCCGCTTCTCGCCGGGACGTTCTTCCCGTGCCACCACGACCGCCTGCGCGACGTCGGGCAGCGCGGTCAACGCCGCCTCGATCTCCCCCGGTTCGACGCGGTAGCCGCGGATCTTCACCTGGGAGTCGGCCCGGCCGCCGAACAGCAGCTCGCCGTCTTCGGTCCAGCGCGCGAGGTCGCCCGTGCGGTACATCCGCTCACCGGCCGCGAAGGGGCTGGCGACGAACCGTTGCGCCGTCGCGGTCGGAGCGCCCAGATAACCGTGCGCCAGACCGGCACCGGCGAGGTACAGCTCACCGGTCACGCCCGGCGCCACCGGCTGCAGGAACGCGTCGAGTACGTACGCCTGCCTGCCGGCCAGCGGTCCGCCGATCGGGAGAACACTGCCCGTTTCGGCGCCGGGTTCGAGGACGAGCCAGGTGGCGCACAGGGTGATCTCGGTGGGGCCGTACAGCTGGCGGAACCGGACGTCCGGGCAGGCGCGGCGCATCCGTTCGACGGAGGCGAGCGGCACCGCGTCGCCGCCGGTCAGGATCTCCCGCAGTCCGGTGAAGGATTCCGGTGCTTCCTCGGCCACCACACGGAAAGTCCCGGCGGTCAGGTGAATCGTGGTGACACCGCGCTCGACCGCTTCCCGCACCCGCTGCGCGTCGACCGCGCCCGGCTCCGCGACCACCACGGCGGCCCCGCTCACCAGCGGCACCCAGATCTCGACCAGCGACGCGTCGAACGCGTGGGAAGCGTGCAGCAGCACGCGATCTCCGGGGCCCTGCGACCAGCCCGGGTCACCCGCCAGCGCCGCGACACTGCCGTGCGGCACCGCGACACCCTTGGGCACGCCGGTCGACCCCGACGTGTACATCACGTAGGCCGTGTCGTGCGCGCCGACGGTGACCGACGGTGCCTCGTGCTCCGTCGCACCCATGACCACCGGCTCGACGCCGTCCGGCACAGCGTCGCGGCTCGCCTCCACGCAGATCGCCAGGGCCGCACCGGAATCGGTCAGCATCCGCTCGATCCGTTCCGCGGGGTAGTCCACGTTCACCGGAACCTGCGCCGCGCCGGCCTTCCAGACCGCGAGCAGCGCGACGAGCAGGTCCGCGCCGCGTTCCATCACGACGCCGACGCGGTCACCGCGCCGGACACCCCGCGCGGCCAGATTCCCGGCCAGCCCATCGGATTCGCGGTCTAGCTCGGCGTAGGACAGCGTGCGTTCGCCGTCCACGACAGCCACCGCCTCCGGGGACTTCCCGGCCTGCCGCCGGAACAGCTCCGGCACCGTGACACCCGTCGTCGCCTCGGCCGTCGCGTTCCACCGCTCCACCACGGACTCGCGTGCCGTTTCGCTCGTCACGCCGAGGCGTCCCACGGGAAGCGAAGCCTCCGCCGGCACCCGCTCCAGTACCCGGACGACCTGCCTGGCGACCTCGGCCGCCGTTCCCGCGTCGATCCGGTCGGGCCGGTAGGCCACGCGGATCTGCAGGCTCTTGCCGGGCGAAACGCTCATGGTCAGCGGATAACCGGTGCCGGTCCTGGTCTCGACCGAGCTGATCGAGACACCGCCGTCGTCGCCGAGACCGTCGGCGTCGTGCGGGTAGTTCTCGATCATCACGATGGTGTCGAAGACCGCGCCCGCGCCCGCCGCGCGCTGCACCTGCGACAGCCCCAGGTACTGGTGCTCGGTCAACGCGGACTGCCGAGCCTGGAGATCCTGGAGCATTTCCAGCACCGGCAGGTCACCGTCGAGGCGCACGCGCACCGGGACGGTGTTGATGAACATCCCCACCATCTGTTCCACGTCCGGTACGTCCGCGGGTCGCCCGGAAACGACCGTCCCGAACACGACGTCCGTCCGGGCGGCCAGCCGCGACAGGACCAGCGCCCACGCGCCCTGCACGATCGTGCTCAGCGTCAAGCCGTGACCGCGGGCGAAGCCGGTGAGGTTCCGCGTCGCCGTCTCGGGCAGCGATTCGGCGTGCTCACCCGGCACGACCATCGCCTTGTCCGCGTCGGCGTCCACCACGGTCGGCTCGTCGGAACCGGCGAGTTCGGCCCGCCACGCCGCCTGGGTCGCCTGCTCGTCCTGGCGGCTCAGCCAGGTCAGATAGTCCTTATAGGACGGTGACTTCGACGGAGCTTGCCCGCCCGCGTAGGCGATCGACACCTCGCCCAGGACGAGCGGCGTGGACCAGCCGTCGAGGAGGACGTGGTGCGACGTCAGCACGAACCGGTGCCGCACCGGGCTGAGCTTGATCAGCATCAGCCGGAGCAGCGGCGCCTTGGTAACGTCGAACCGCTCCGCCTGGTCTTCGGCGAGCAGGCGTTCGATCTCCGCGGCCGCGTCCGCCTCCCCGACGTGCGACAGATCGACCTCACGCCAAGGGATTTCCGCTTCGGCGGCGACGACCTGCACCGGCTCGCCGGAAGCCAGCTGGTGGAAACCCGTCCGGAGCGAATCGTGCCGGGCGACCACCTGGTTCCACGCGGCGCGCAGCCGACCGGCGTCGAGCGGCCCGTCGAGATCCAGGATCCGCTGGCTCTGGTAGACGTCGACGCCGTCGTCGGCGACGGCTCGCTCGAAGAGCATGCCTTCCTGCAGCGGCGAGAGCGGCCAGATGTCGGTCAGCCCCGGCGTCGCGGCTTCCAGCTCCGTCACGTCCTGCTGCGCCAGCTCGACGAGAGCGAAGTCGGACGGCGTGTGCCCGCCCGCGGCCGGATCGTCGGCGAGCGCGTTCAGTGTCGCCAGCCAGGCCTCGCCGAGGCGCTCCACCGTGGCGGGGTCGACATCCCGGCCGTCGATGGCGAGCCCGAGCCGCGGCCCGTCCGGCGTGTCCTGCACCTCGGCGCCGACCTCGACGGGGTGGGCCAGGATCATGTCCGGCCCACCACCGAGCGGCCCTTCGCCCGCTGGCTGCCACGCACGGTCCTTGGCGGAAAGACTTGTGCGGCCGAGATAGTTGAAGCCGATCTGCGCGGACGGCAGCTCCGCGAGCCTGGCTCCGGTGTCGGGGTTGAGGTACCGCAGCAGTCCGTAGCCGAGCCCGTCGCCAGGGACGGCGCGGATCTGTTCCTTGGCGGTCTTCAGCAGATTCCCCGACGAGACGTCGAAGCGGACCGGGTGCACACTCGTGAACCAACCCACAGTGCGAAGCAGGTCCTCGCCGTCGGCGGCCTCACGGCCGTGGCCTTCGACGTCCACCAGCACCGCGCCGCCGGTCCCGCGCAGCCGCGTCACCGCACCCGCGAGCCCCGCCAGCAGGACGTCCTGGATCCCGCAGTGGAAGGCGCTCGGCAGCCGGGTCAGCAGGTCGTTCGCCACGTCGCCGGACAGCGTCGCGGACCACGAGTGCGTCTTGCCGGGGCTCAGTTCCACGGCCGGTTCCGCGCCGTCGAGGAGGGCGATCCAGCGTTCGGCTTCGGCCACGGTGCGCTCGTCGCGCGCCTGCTCGGCCAGCCTCCGCGCCCACTGCCGGTATGGCGTCGCCACGGGTTCGAGCGCCGCGTCTTCGTAGGCCGAGCGCAGATCGGGCAGCAGGATTCCCCACGAGACCGCGTCGACGGCCAGGTGATGCGCCACCAGCGCCAACCGGCCCTGCCCGGTTTCCGGGGAGTCGATCCACACCGCGCGCAGCATGGTCCCGGCCGCCGGGTCCAGCGCGGCCGTCGCCTTGCGGACCTCGCGTTCGGCGGCCTCGTCCAGGTTCTCGGCGACCACCCGCGTCACGAGGGCGGCCGCGTCCACCGCACCCGGCTCGGGGACGATCAGCCGTCCCGATTCCACCCGCGCCCGCAGCAGATCGTGCGTGTCCAGCACGGCCCGCACGGCCTTGACCAGCGCGTCCTGGTCGAAGCCCTCGGGGGTGACGATCACCCTCGCCTGCACGAAGCCGGGGCGCACGGCGTTCTCGCCCAGAGCGAGCATCACCGGTGTCATCGGGATCTCGCCGACGCCTGTGTCCACAGTGGAGGGCTTTGCCGGAGCTTCCTTGGCCAGCGCCGCCAGCCGCTCGGGCGTCCGGTGCTCGAACACCAGCCGCGGCGTCAGGGAGATCCCCTCCCGCCGGGCGCGGGCGGCCACCTGCATCGACGAGATCGAGTCGCCACCCAGCTCGAAGAAGCTGTCTTCGACGCCGACCCGCTCCAGGCCGAGGACGTCGGCGAACACTCCACAAAGGACTCGTTCGTCCTCGGTCGAGGGCTCCCGGCCCGCCACCTTCGCGGAGAAGTCCGGCTCGGGAAGTGCCTGCCGGTCCACTTTGCCGTTGACGGTCAACGGAAGTTCGTCCAGCACGAGGATCGCGGCCGGGATCATGAACTCGGGCAGCGTCTCGGCGAGTTGCCCGCTCAGGCGCGCCGGGTCGAGATCCTGCCCCGCTTCGGGCACGGCGTAGCCGATCAGCTGCTCACCACGGGCGATCACCACGGCCTGAGCGACCCCGGGCAGCCGGGCGATCGCCACCTCGATCTCCCCGGGCTCCACCCGGTAACCGCGGATCTTCACCTGGTCGTCGGCGCGCCCGGCGAACGCCAGCGTGCCGTTCTCCGTCCAGGACGCGAGGTCCCCGGTCCGGTACATGCGCCCGCCGGGCACGAACGGATCCGCGACGAATCGTTCGGCCGTCAGCATCGAGCGGCCCAGATAGCCTTGCGCCACGCCGGCTCCGGCGACGTACAGCTCGCCGGGCAACCCCGCGGGCACCGGCCGCAGGAACGCGTCGAGGACGTACACGCGCCGTCCCGCGAGCGGGCGGCCGATCGGCAGCACCGACCCCATGTCGTCGCCGGGTTCGAGCAGCCACCACGTCGCGCACAGCGTGGCCTCGGTGGGCCCGTAGAGATGCCGCACCCGCACGTCCGGGCAAGTCTCGCGGACCCGCTCGACCGCCGCGGGCGGCACCGCGTCGCCTCCGGTCAGCACCTCGCGCAGCCCGGCGACCGATTCGGGCGCTTCCTCCGCCAGCACCCGGAAACTCCCGGCCGTCAGGTGGGCCGCCGTGACCCCGGCCGCCACGTAGCCGGCCAGCGCCTCGCCGTCCACCGCACCCGACCCGGCGAGCACCAGCCGGGCACCCGACAGCAGCGGCACCCACATCTCGAACAGGGAGATGTCGAAAGCGTGCGACGCGTGCATCAACACCGCGTCGCCGGGACCGACGTCCCAGCCCGGCTCACCGACCAGCGCCGCGACGTTGCCGTGCGACACCGCGACACCCTTGGGCGTTCCCGTCGAGCCCGACGTGTACATCACGTACGCGACATCGTCCGCCGTGGCGCCGATCGACAGCCGGGCGGACTCCGCCACCGCTCGCCGGGTCTCCTGGTCGTCGAGGACGATCGGTTCCAGACCACCATCCAGGACGGCGTCCCGATGCGCTTCCGAGCACACGACCGCCGACGGCTCCGCGTCCGCCAGCATGAACTTCACGCGTTCCGCCGGGTACGCGGGGTCCAGCGGGATGTACGCCGCGCCCGCCTTCCACACCGCGAGCAGCGTCGCGATCAGATCGGGCGACCGGTCCATCACGACGGCGACCCGGTCGCCGCGCCGGACTCCCTTGCCGCTCAAGTACCCCGCGAGCCGTTCGGCACGCTCGGCCAGTTCCCCGTACGACAGCGTTTCGTCACCGGCGACGACGGCGACCGCGCTTTCGACCTGACGCGAGAACAGATCCGGCGCCAGTACGTCCGGTGCCTGCTCAGCCGAGACACCCCACTGCCCGACCGTTTCGCGCTCGACCGCGCTCGTCACGTCGATGTCGGCGACGGTGAGGTCACCCGACAGCTGACGCAGCACACCGGTGAACCGCTCGACGATGGCTCGCGCGGCCGCCTCGTCGTAAAGGTCCGTCAGGTAGTCGAGTTTGACGAGCATCGATTCGCCGGGGACGGCGACCAGCGTCAGCGGGTAGTGCGCGGCCTCCTGGCCCTGGTTCACGCGAATGCCGAAGGGCGCGGCGGAATCCGGCCCGCCGAGCTCACGCGGGAAGTTCTCGAAGACGATCATGGTGTCGAAGCTCGCGCCGGGTCCGGCCGCCTGCTGGATGTCCGCCAGCCCGACGAACTGGTCGGGGATGAGCGCCGACTGCCGCTTCTGCAACTCCGCCAGCATCTCGACGACCGGCGCCGAGCCACGCAGCCGCGCGCGCACCGGAACGGTGTTGAGGAAGAGCCCCACCATCCCCTCCACGCCGGGAAGATCCGGCGGGCGCGCCGAAACGACCGCACCGAACACGACGTCCGTGCGGCCGGTCAGGTGCGCCAGCACCATCGCCCACGCGCCCTGCACGACCGTGTTCAGCGTCAATCCGTTGCCGCGGGCCAGGTCCTCCAGCGATCGGATGAGCTCCGACGGCAGCTCGACCGTGATGCTCTCGGGAATTCCCGGCGCGCGTCCCGGATCGGCGGGCGCCACCAGGGTCTGCGCCTCGAGATCACCGAGTTCCTTCGTCCAGGCCGCGAGCGCCTTCGTCTTGTCCTGGCGGTTCAGCCACGCGAGATATTCGCGGTACGGCGTCACTTCCGGCAGCTCCGCCGCCGCGTACAGCGCCGACAGCTCGTCGAACACGATGGGCAGCGACCAGGCGTCCATGATCGCGTGATGGCAGGTCACCACGAGGCGGTGGCTGTCGTCGCCGAGCCGGATCAACGTCAGCCGCAGCAACGGCGCCGTCGCGAGGTCGAACCGCCTCGTCCGGTCCTCTTCGGCCAGCTCGTGCACGGCGGCTTCGGGCTCTTCGAGGTGGGACAGATCGATCTCGCGCCAAGGCAGTTCGACCTGCCTGGCGATGATCTGCACGGTCTCACCGGTTTTGCGCTGCCGGAAGCAGGCCCGCAGCGAGGCGTGCCGGGCGAGCAGCGCTTCCCACGCCGCGCGCAGCCTCGCCGCGTCCACGGGCCCGTCCAGCTCCAGGACCCAATGTCCGATGTAGACGTCGAGCCCTTCACCGTCGTAGACCGCATGGAAGACCAGCCCTGCCTGCAACGGCGACAGCGGCCAGATGTCCTCGATCCGCGACTGAGCCATCAATATCTCCCTCGATCAGCGAAGTTCTTCGGCGAACCAAGCTCGAATTCCCCTGCGCGAAGCCGAGGCGCCGACGTCGAATGCGGCATGTCCCCCCACCGAATCGTCGCCCGAAGGGCCGACCCGGACAACATGTCCAACGGGCCCCGTTTTCCTGCGGTACAGGGGGCCGCCCCAGGCCCCGGTCTCGCGAAAGCCACTTTCGCGACACGGCCCCCTGCACCACCGGAAAGCGAAAGAGGGTCGTGAGTGGCGTTTCGGGTAAGAACCCGAAACGCCACTCACGACCCCAAAGCGAAAAGCGAGCCTTACACGGTGTCGAACTCGGACTCGAGTTCCTCGATCTCGTCCTTCCCCATGTCGACCAGTTCGAAGTCGGCGGCGGGCTTCCGCGCCGCGGGGACCTCGTCCGGCTCCTCCCCCAGCTCGACGAACGACGCGAGCCCCGCCGGTGTCCGGTACTCGAACACCTCCCGCGCGCCGAAGGTCATCCCCTCACGCCGGGCCCGCGCCGCCAGCTGCATCGAGACGATCGAATCCCCGCCCAGCTCGAAGAAGCTGTCGTCCGCGCCCACCCGGTCAAGCCCGAGCATCTCGGCGAAGAGTTCGCACAGCAGCCGCTCGATCTCCGTGACCGGTTCCCTGCCGGCGATATGCCCGCTGAAATCGGGCTCCGGCAGCGCTTTCCGGTCCACCTTCCCGTTCGCGTTCACCGGCAGCGCGGCCAGCGCCATCACCACCGACGGCACCATGTACTCCGGCAGTAGCCCGGCGATCCGGTCGCGCAGCCGCACCGGGTCCACCCCGGCGCCGGACACGATGTAGCCGATCAGCCGTCCGTCGCGGACCGCCACCACCGCCTGGTCGACGCCCGGCTGGTCCGCCAGCACCGCCTCGACCTCGCCCGGTTCCACGCGATAGCCGCGGATCTTGACCTGGGTGTCCGCGCGTCCGGCGAAGACCAGCTCGCCCTCGTCGTTCCAGTACGCCAGGTCCCCCGTCCGGTACATGCGCTCGCCGGGGGTGAAGGGATCGGCGACGAACCTTTCGGCCGTCAACGCGGTGCGACCGAGGTAGCCGTGCGCCACCCCGGCGCCCGCGATGTACAGGTCGCCCGCGACACCCGGCGGCAGCGGCCGCAGGAAGACGTCCAACACGTACAGCCGCCGCCCCGGATGCGGTTTGCCGATCGGCAGCGTCGAGCCCAGCTCGTCACCGGGCCGGATCACCTTCCACGACGCGCAGAACGTCGTTTCGGTCGGCCCGTAGGTGTGCAGGACGCGCAGGTCCGGGCACGCCTGCCGCACCCGCTCCACCGCACCGAGCGGCACCACGTCCCCGCCGGTCTGGAAGTAACGCAGCCCCGCGAAACAGTCCGGTTTCTCCTGCACCAGCGCGCGGAACTGGCCGGCGGTGAAGTTCACCGACGTGAGGCCTCGCGCCGCGTGCGCGGCGAGGGTGTCCGCGTCGATCACGCCCGGACCGGCGAGGATCACCCGCGCGCCCGCCACGAGCGGCACCAGGACCTCGTACAACGCCGGGTCGAACGTATGCGGCGCGTGCATCAGCACCGCGTCACCGGGGTGCAGATCCCACACCTGGTAGCCCAGCAGCGCCGCGACGCCGCCGTGCGAGACGGCCACGCCCTTCGGTGTTCCTGTCGAGCCGGACGTGTACATCACGTACGCCAGGTCGTCCGCACCGACCGGGACCAGGGACGCCTCGCCGTCGACCGGATCGTCCACGTGGATCCGCGGATACCCGGACGGCGTCGCGGTCCCGGCGCGGCACACCACCGCGGCCGCCGAGGAATCCTCCAGCATGAACGCGACCCGCTCGGCCGGATAGTCCGGATCGATCGGCACGTACACCGCGCCGGCCTTCCACACCGCGAGCCAGGCCGCCAACAGTTCCGCCGACCGTTCGACCACGACCCCGACGCGGTCACCACGCCGCACACCTCGCGCGGTCAGCACCGTCGCGAGCTTGCCGGACCATTCGTCGAGTTCCGCGAACGAATACTTCCGGTCCGCGGCCACGATCGCCGTCGCGTGCGGAGTCCGTTCCACCTGGCGGCCGAACAGTTCCACCGCTGACGACGCGTCCACGATGTCGTCCGTTTCGTTCCAGCGCTCGACCACCAGCTCACGGCCGGCGTCGTCCAGCACGTCCAGCCTGCCGACAGGCGTCCCCGGTGCCGCGATGATCCGCTCCAGCACCAGGGTGAGCCCGTCCAGCGCCGCCTTGGCGACCGAGGCCTCGACAGCGTGATACTGCAGTTCGATTTCCAGGCTTTCGCCCGGCATCACGCCGAGGGTCATCGCGTACGGCGTCGCCTGGTTGAAGTCGCGCAGGGTCAGGCTGAGTTCGGACGGCGAGTCGGTCGCGGGGTCGGCGTAGTTCTCGAACACGACGATCGTGTCGAAACCCGCCTCGCCCAGCTTCTGGATCTCCGGCAGGCCGAGGTGGTGGTGCGCCATCAGGTCCGACTGCCGCCCCTGCAGTTCCGTGAGCATCTGCAGGACCGGCTGGCAGGCGTCCAACCGCACACGGACCGGCACCGTGTTGATGAACAGCCCCACGGTCTGCTCCGCGCCGGGCAGTTCGGCGGGCCGCCCGGAGACCACCGCGCCGAACACGACGTCCTGACGGCGCGCCAGCCGCGCCAGCACCAGCGACCACGCGCCCTGCACGAGCGTGTTGAACGTCAATCCGTTGCGGCGGGCGAACTCGGCCAGCGCGGAGGTGAACTCCGGCGAATGGCGGACCACCTCGCTCGACGGCAGCCCATGCGCCTTTCCGGGAGTTTCGGGAAGCCCGAGCGACGTTCCGTCGGCCCCGTCCAGCTCCACGCGCCACGCCGCCTTGGCCGCCTCCTTGTCCTGCTTTCCCAGCCAGGCAAGGTAATTCCCGTAGGAACCGGGAGCACGCGCGACGCCACCCGTCGCGTAGATCTCCAGGAGATCCGCCTCGATGAGCGCCCGCGACCAGCCGTCGATGAGCAGGTGATGGCTCGTGGTCACGAGGCAGTGCTTGTCCGGGCCGAGCCGGATCAGCATCAGCCGCAGCAACGGCGGCCGCGTGAGGTCGAACCGCGTGGAGCGCTCCTTCTCCGCGATCGCGCTCACCTCGGCCAGCGCGTCGGGTTCTGACAGATCGGACAGATCGCGTTCGGCCCACGGAAGCTTGACATCCCGGGGAATGAGCTGGATCGTCTCGCCGTTCTTCCGCCGTTGGAAGCTCGCCCGGAGCGCCGCGTGCCTGGCGAGGACGATCTCCCAGGATCTCCGGAATCGCTCCGTGTCCAAGGGCCCGTCGATGATCTGCGTCTGCTGGATGAGGTGGATGTCGGGCGCCTCGTCGTCCAGGGAGGCGTGGTAGAGCATGCCCGCCTGCATCGGGGAAAGCGGCCAGACCTCGGCCAGTGCCGATCCAGAAGGGGCCGATCCAGAATTTGTCGTCGAAGTGTTCACGATGCCCGGCCTTCGCTGAGTTCCGCTGCCAATGCTTCGAAGCTCTCGATCTCGTCCTGGTCCAATTCGAGGAGACCGAAATCGGATGCGGTGTGCCCGCCCGCGGCGGGGTCTTCCGCTTGGGAAGCCAGTCCGGACAACACATCCAGCAATTCCTGGACCAGTCGTGCGATTCCGGCTTCGTCGAACACGTCGTCCGACCATTCGAGCATGAGGATCAGCTCCGGCCCGTCCGGCAGGTCCTGGACGATCGCGTTGACGTCGAGTGCGTGCGGCAGCCGCATGTCCGCGTCGATCGAGCCGCCGATCTCGCCGACCTGCTGCCACGCCCGCACATCGCCACTCTCACCGGCGGCGAACCGGCCGAGGTAGTTGAACCCGATGCGCGCCGACGGCAGCGCCGCCAGCAGCGGCTCCGTCTCGGCGTTGAGATGGCGCAACAACCCGTACCCGAGCCCGTCGCCGGGCACCGCGCGCGACTGTTCCTTCACCGCCTTCAGCAATGTCCCGGCCGCAGCGTCACCGACGAGCACCCCGGCCAAATCGATCCCGGAGACGTCGAGCCGCACCGGATGTGTGCTGGTGAACCAGCCCACCGTCCTGGACAGGTCCATCCCCTCGGCCGGATGACGACCATGGCCCTCGACGTCCACCAGCACCGAGTCCGACGCACTCCACCGGGCCACCGCTCCCGCGAGCCCGGCCAGCAGGACCTCGTGCACGCCGCAGTGGAACACCACCGGAGCCCGCCCGGCCAGCACCGACGTCTGAGCCGAAGGAACCACCCACGACTTCGAGCGCACCTTCCCCGCCGGGGCACGTCCGGGCTTTTCCTCCCGCCCGAGAATCGCTTGCCACGCCGGGAGTTCCGCGACCCGCTCGGCGGAGACCGCCCACTCCTGGAGCAGACCCGCCCACCGGCGGAACGACACCGCCACCGGCTCCAGTTCCGGCTCCCGACCGGCCGCCGCGGCCTCGCACGCCGCTCGCAGATCGGACGCCAGGACTCGCCACGAGACCCCGTCGACCACGAGATGGTGCGCCACCACGATCAGACGGCCGACCCGGTCCGCTCCGGCGTCCAACCACACAATTTGGACGACCACGCCCGCGGCGGGATCCAGCCGTCCGACGGCCTCCCGTGCCGCGGCGGCCTCGTCCAGCGCGCCGTCGACCTTCACCCGGGTAAAGGTCGCGGGAGCGCCGCGCTCGCCGACCACCAGCCGTCCGTCGGCGACCCGCGCCCGCAGCATGTCGTGCGTGTCCAGCACCGCCGAGAGCCCGGCTGTCAACGTTTCTTCCGTCAGATCCGCCGGGGCACCCAGAACCATCCACTGCGCGAAGCCCGGCGCCGCGACGCCGTCCCCGAACAGCCGCATCACCGGCGTCAGCGCGACTTCACCGATGCCATCGGTGGCCCTGCCCGATTCCTGCCGCGGCGCCAGCGCCACCAGCTGCGCGAGCCGTTCCGGGGTCCGGTGTTCGAACACCTGCTTCGGGGTCAGCGCGATGCCGTCGCGACGCGCGCGGGACGCGACCTGCATGGACGAGATCGAATCCCCGCCCAGCTCGAAGAAACTGTCCTCGACCCCGACCCGCGCCAGCCCGAGCACCTCGGCGAAGACCTCGCACAGGATCCGCTCGGCCTCGGTCGCGGGCTCCCTGCCGACCGTCTTCGACGAGAAATCCGGTTCGGGCAACGCCTTCCGGTCGATCTTCCCGTGCGCGGTCAGCGGCAGGACGTCCAGCGCCATCACCGCCGCGGGCACCATGTACGCGGGCATCCGCTCGGCGAGTTCGGTCCGGAGCGCCTCCGGGTCGACGTCGCCCGGCGACACGTAAGCCACCAGACGGCCTTCGCGAACGGTCACCGTGGCCTGCGTGACCCGGGGATGGTTGGACAGCGCGAACTCGATCTCGCGCGGCTCGACCCGGAACCCGCGGATCTTGACCTGGTCGTCGGCCCGGCCGGCGGACACCAGCTCGTCCTCGTCCGTCCAGTACGCCAGGTCGCCCGTCCGGTACATCCGCTCACCGGGGACGAACGGATCGGCGACGAACCGCTCCGACGTCAGCGCCGCGCGGCCCAGATAGCCCCGCGCCACCCCGATCCCGGCCAGGTACAGCTCACCGACGACGCCGCGCGGCAACGGACGCAGGAACGCGTCCAGCAGATAGCCGCGCACCCCGGCGATCGGCCCGCCGAACGGGATCACCTCGCCGTGCGGCGCCAGCGGCATGCTCACCGTCGCGCAGATCGTGGTCTCGGTGGGCCCGTAGGCGTTGAGCATCCGGCGGTCGGCCGAGAGCCGGTCCACCAGTCCCGGCGGGCAGAGCTCCCCCGCCGCGGTCACCGTCTCGACCCCGGCCGGGAACACGTCGACGGTGGCCAGCACCGACGGCGGAGCCTTCACGTGCGTGACGTCCCACCGCTCCAGCGTGTCGCTCAGCGACGCCTGCGGCGGCAGATCCTCGTCCGGCGGCATCACCAGCGTCGCGCCCGAAAGCAACGCCATCATCACCTCGGACACGATGGTGTCGAAGCCGAGCGCCGCGAACTGCAGGACACGGGACGACGGCGTCACGGCCAGGCGTTCGATATGCGCCATCGCCAGGTTGCCCAGGCCCGAGTAGGTGACGATCACGCCCTTCGGGGTTCCGGTCGATCCCGACGTGTAGATCACGTACGCCGCGTCGCGCATCCCCACCTTCGGCAAGACCACGTCCGGGGCCGCCGAAAGGTCCAGCTCGTCGAGCACCACGAGCCGGTCCGCGAACTCCTCCGGCACCGCGTCGCACGTCTTTCCCTGACACACCACCAGCATCGGATCCGCGCTGCCGAAGATCAGCTTCACCCGCTCGGCCGGGTACGCGGGATCCACCGGGACGAAGACGCCGCCCGCCAGTGAAACCCCGAGCATCCCGATCAGCCACCACGCGGACCGTCCGGCCACCAGTCCGACGCGGCACTCCCGGTCGACGCCCGCCGCCCGCAGTACGGCGGCGAACCTCGTCGCCCGGTCCCACAGTTCCGCGTAGGTCAGGTCGCCTTCGCCGTCCGTGACCGCCACCGCGTCCGGCCGCTCGGCCGCCATCCGCCCGATCAGCTCCGGCAGCGGCTCGCCGTCCAGCAGCGCGGGTTCCCAGCGGGGCAACGGGATCTCGCCCATACCGGTCCGCCCGACGAGACCGGACGGATCTTCGACGATCGCGCCGAGGGCACCGGAGAACCAGTCCAGCAGGGAATCGGCGACGGCCCGGTCGATCTGCCCGCGCCAGTAGGCGAGCTGGATCCGGAACTCCTCGCCCGGGATCACCCCGACCGTCACCGGGTAGTGGGTCCCCTCGACCGTGCCCAGATACGAGAACTGGTCGGCGAAGTCCCGAGGGTAGTTCTCGAACACCAGCAGCGTGTCGAACATCGCGCCGGGTCCGGCCGTCTTCTGGATCTCCGTCAGCCCCAGATGCTGATGCGGCATCAGCTCGACCTGACGCCGCTGAAGGCCGGCGAGCATGTCCGCCACGGACTGCTTTCCGTCCAGCGAGACGCGCACCGGGATCGTGTTCATCATCAGTCCCGGCATCGACTCGACGCCCGGGAGTTCGGCGGGACGGCAGGCGACCGTGGTGCCGAACACGACGTCGGTTCGCCGCGCGAGCCGCGCCAGCACCAGCGCCCACGCGCCCTGCACCACCGTGTTGAGCGTCAGCCCGTGGTCGCGGGCGAACGCGGTCAGCCGGGTGTAGATCTCCGGTGCGAGATGGGTGACGCGGTAGTCGTATTCCGTCGCGGAGTCCGACTTGGCGACCAGTGCGGGCACGTCGATGTCCGACAGCTCCGCCTGCCAGGCCGCCCGCGCCGCTTCCTTGTCCTGCCTGTCCAACCACGCCAGATAGTCGCGGTACGAGGCGGCCGTCCGGTCCGGGAAGCCGCCGGAGGTATAAGCCGCGGACACCTCGTTGAGGATCACCGCCACCGACCAGCCGTCGGTCAGGATGTGGTGGTTGACGACCAGCAGCCGATGCCGGTCCTCGCCGGTCTTGATCAGCACGAGCCGGAACAACGGCGCCTTGGCGAGGTCGAACCGGTCCCGCTGTTCCTCCACGGACAGCGCCTTGACAGCCTCTTCGACATCGCTCGCGCCGGTCAGGTCGACCTCGCGCCACGGCAGCTCGACGCGTCCGGCGACGGCCTGCACCGCCTTGCCCGACGCGAGCCGGTGGAACGTCAGCCGGAGTTCGGGGTGCCGGGCGAAGACCGCCTCCCACACCGACCGCAGCCTGGCCACGTCCAGCGGCCCGGTCAGCTCCACGATCCACTGGGTCTGGTAGATGTCGGGACCCTGGTCGTCGAGGGTCGTCTGGAAGAGCAGACCCGCCTGAAGCGGCGCCAGCGGCCAGACCTCGACGGCGTCGGGGACCGCGGCCGCCAGTTCCGTCTCGTCTTCCGCGGTCAGCTCGACCAGGGGCCCGTCGACGGGCCGGTCGGCCTGCACGGCACCCGCCACCGCGGCCAGCCGCGCGGGGGTCCGCTCCCCGAAGATCTGCGACGGCGTCACCAGCAGACCGGCCTTCGCCGCACGGGCCGCGACGCGCACCGCGAGGATCGAGTCCCCGCCCAGTTCGAAGAAGCCGTCGTCGACGCCCGCCCGGTCGATGCCGAGCACTTCGGCGAACAGTCCACAAAGGACACGCTCCGCCTCGGTGACGGGTTCGCGTCCGTCGGCCTTCGCCGTGAAATCAGGCGCGGGCAACACCGCCCGGTCCACCTTGCCGTTGCCGGTCAGCGGCAGCGCGGCCACCGCCATGACCACGGCCGGGACCAAGTAGTCGGGCAGGACCGCCTGAAGCCGCTCGCGAACGAGCGCGGGATCCACGTCCGCCACCACGTAACCGATCAGCCGTCCGTCGATCGGCACCACGACGGCCTCGTGGACGTCCGGCTGGGCGGTCATCGCGGCTTCGACCTCACCGGGTTCGATCCGGAACCCGCGGATCTTCACCTGGTCGTCGACGCGGCCCGCGAAGAGCAATTCGCCATCCGGTGTCCACTTCGCGAGGTCGCCGGTGCGGTACATCCTCTTGCCCGGCGCGAACGGATCCGCCACGAACCGCTCGGCGGTCAGCCCGGCCCGGTCGAGGTAGCCGTCGGCCAGCCCGGCGCCGGAAAGATACAGCTCGCCGACCACGTCCGGGGCGACCGGCCGCAGCGAGTCGTCCAGCACCCAGGCCTGCCGTCCGGCGAGCGGACGGCCGATCGGCAGCACCGGCACCGGGTCGTCCTCCGGTTCGAGCACGTGCCACGTGGCGCACAGCGTCGTTTCCGTCGGCCCGTACAGATGCCGGATCCGCGCGCCGGGCGCGGCGTGGCGCACCCGGTCCACCGCGTGCGCGGGCACCAGGTCCCCGCCGGTCAGGATCTCGCGCAGCCCCGCGAACGACTCCGGCGCTTCCTCCGCCACCGCACGGAAACTGCCCGCGGTGAGATGCGCCCGCGTCACCCCGGCCGCGACCGCCTCCCGCAGCCGGCGGGCGTCCACCGGCCCCGGCGCGGCGATCACCACCCGGGCACCCGACACCAGCGGCACCCAGATCTCGCACAGGGACGCGTCGAAGGAATGCGGCGCGTGCATGAGGACCGCGTCGTCGGGTTCCATCGCCCAGCCGGGATCCCCCACCAGTTCCGCCACGCTGGAATGCGGGACGGCGACGCCCTTCGGCTTGCCCGTCGAGCCGGACGTGTACATCACGTACGCCAGGTCCTCCGGGCTCGCCGGAGCGACCGCGACGGCACCCGCTTCGTCCGCGACGACGATCGCCTCGATTCCGTCCGGGACGCTGTCGCGCGTCGCGGCCGAGCACAGCATCAGGGACGCACCCGAATCCGCGACCATGAACGCCACCCGCGCCGCGGGATACGAGGCGTCCACCGGCACGTACGCCGCGCCCGCCTTCCAGACGGCGAGGAGCGCCACCAGCAGATCCGCCGAGCGGTCCAGCATCACCGCGACCCGGCGGGCGCCCAGGGCGACCAACCGGCCGGACAGCCTGCCCGCCAGCTCGTCGAGCTCCCGATAAGTGAGGAGCCGGTCCCCGTCGGCCACGGCCACCGCGCCGGGCGCCCGGCCCACCTGCCTGGCGAAGAGATCGAGCACCGTCGGTGCGGCCTGCGCTGCGGAACTCATCGTCATCCTCCGTAGACCACGGTGTCCAGCGGTTCCGGCTCTTCGTCGAACTCGTCTTCCTCGGGCTCCGGCTTGGGCGCGTTGTTCTCCGGCCTGGCGAACTGCGTGTGGTAGAGCTCCGAATACAGCCCACCCCGCGCCAGCAACTCGTCGTGCGTCCCGCGTTCACGGACCGTTCCGCCGTCGATCACGAGGATCTGGTCGGCCTCGCGGATCGTGGACAACCGGTGCGCGATCACCAGCGACGTCCGGTCGCGCAGCGCGGTCTTGAGCGCCCGCTGGACAGCGGCCTCCGACTCGGAGTCCAGATGCGCGGTGGCCTCGTCCAGCACGACGACCGTGGGCGCCTTCAGCAGCAACCGGGCGATGGCCAGACGCTGCTTCTCGCCACCGGACATCCGGTAGCCGCGGTCGCCGGTGACGGTGTCGAACCCGCGGGGCAGCGACTGGATCAGGTCCCAGATCTGCGCCCCCTTGCACGCTTCGACCAGCTCTTCCTCGGTGGCGGTCGGACGGGCGTAGAGCAGGTTCTCCCGGATCGTGTCGTGGAAGAGGTAGGCGTCCTGGCTGACCACCCCGACCGTGCCGCGGATCGAGTCGAAGGACAGGTCGCGCAGATCGTGCCCGTCGAAGCGGACCGCGCCGGCGTTCGGGTCGTACAGCCGGGAGACCAGGTGGGTGATGGTGCTCTTCCCCGCGCCGGACGGGCCGACGAGCGCGGTGAGGGTCCCGGCGGGCGCCTCGAAGCTGATGCCGCGCAGGACGTCCGCCGTCTTGTCCCCGTTCTCCCGCTTGGTCCGCAGGTGTTCGAGCGACGCCAGCGAGACCTCGTCCGCGGTGGGATAGCGGAACACCACGTCGTCGAACTCGATGCCCGGCGCCGCGTTCTTCTCGAGTTCCTTCGCGTCCGGGCGCTCCTGGATCAGTGGCTTGAGATCGAGCAGCTCGAAGATCCGCGCGAAGCTCACCACCACGGTCTGCGCGGTCTCCTGCAGCCCGGACAGCTGGGTGATCGGCCCGAACAGCCGCCCCAGCAGGGTGGCGATGGCGATGAGCGTCCCGAGCTGGAACGCCCCCTCGATCACGAGCCCGCCGCCGACCCCGTAGACGACCGCCGTGGCGATCGACGCCATCAGCGCCATCATGGCGAAGGACATCCGGGCCCAGATGGAGATGCTCACGCCGATGTTGCGGATCTTCCCGGCACGCTTGCGGTAGTCGGCCATCTCCTCGTCCGGGCGGCCGAAGAGCTTCGAGAGCATCGCACCCTGGACGTTGAACCGCTCGTGGAGGAGCCCGCCGAGCCCGGCGTTCGTCTCCATCAGCGTTCCGGTGCGGCGCTGGATGATCCGCCCCACCCAGATCCAGGGAATGACGAACAGCGGGACCAGCACCAGCGTGACCACGGCGACCAGCCAGGACAGGTAGAACAGCTCGGCCAGCACGAGCAGGACGGTGACCACGCTGGTGGCCGCCATCAGCAGATGACCGAACGCCTGCTGCGCCATGATGAGCTCGGTGTGCAGCCTGCCGACCAGCACCCCGGTCTGGGTGCGGGTGAAGAACGCGATCGGCAGCCGCCGGACGTGATCGAGGGCCTGCACCCGGAGGTCGTAGGTGACCCCCTCCCCGATCTTCGCGGAGACGTAAGCGGACAACAGCGACAGCAGCGCGCCCGCCACGGCGAGGCCGGCCGTCAGGACCGCCATCAGGATGACGACCCCGAAGTCGTTCTTCAGGATGCCGCCATCGATGAGCTCCTTCATCAGCAACGGAGTCGCGACGACGACGAACGCCTCCATCGCGGCGATGAGGACGAAGATCGCCACCTTGCCGACGTGGGGGCGGAAATACGCGAGGACTCTGCGCACCGTCCCCGGACGGACCCGGTTCGACCAGGGATCGGGGTCGTCATCGCTCTTGGGCGACGCCCCGAAGCGCAACATTACTTCCATTTGGGCATCCCTCTCACGCACGAAGTCGGCGAGTTCAATCGTGCTGAATCGTGTCGATGTCCACGAGTGGCCCGGCGAACATCTCCGGTCTGTTCGTCCACAAGGGACGTTGTCCGCTCGGCGGCCGTGTCGCGAAAGCCACTTTCGCGACGCCTGATGTCCCGAAAGTGGCTTTCGCGACACGCCTCGGCCACCTGGGCAGGCCGACGTGGGCCGAAGGGGCCCATCACCGCATCAGATGCAGCGAAGGACGCCTTCACCCCGCTACCGGGCCACGGCCGGCCCGGCGGGGATCCGGCCCTGGCCGTCCACCCCACGCCACAGCAGATCCGTCACGTCGTCCAGGTCGCCCGCCCGCAGCGCCGACGCCGCCTCGGCCAGATCGGCCGCGATCCGGTCGAGCACCGCCGCCACCGGCACCGCGTTCCCGGCGAGGATCTTCCGCCACAGCAAAGGATTTCCGGCCGCGATACGGGTGACGTCGCGCAACCCCTGCCCGGCGAGGCGCAGGGCGACGTCGTCGCCGCCCGCCAGGCTCGCCGCCACCGCCGAGGCGGCGACGTGCGGAGCGTGCGACACCAGCGCCACCGCCGTGTCGTGCTCGGCCGCGCCGACGGTGACGGCCTCGGCCCCGCACAGCGACACCAGTTCGTGGGTCAGCCGTAGTGCCTCGGCCCCGGTTTCGACGCCGGGGCACAGCGCCCACGGGCGGCCCGCGAACAGGCCGGCACGCGCCGCGGCCGGACCGGATCGCTCCCGTCCCGCGAGCGGATGCCCTGGCACGTAAGAGATCAGGTCGCAGCCGAGCCGCTCCGCGTCGGCGATCGGACCGGCCTTGACGCTGGCGACGTCGGTGTACGCCCGTGCCGCGCCCTGCTTCTGGAGCGCGGCCAGCCGCTCCCCCACGAGGTGCGGTGGGACGGCGATCACCGCCAGATCCACTTTCTCGCCGGTCCATTCGCGGCCGGCGCCGAGCTCCCGCGCCACTCGTACGGCGTGTTCGTCGATGTCGGTGAGATGGACGGTGACACCCTTTTCCCGCAGGGACAACGCGGCCGACGTGCCGATCAGGCCGGTGCCGACGACGAGCGCCTTCTCGATGGTCACAGCTACTTCTTAGGCCGCTCTCCCGGCGATGTCGAGCCGCGCGGCCTGGGCACCGCGCGAGAAACACGAAGAGGACTTCTCCGCGTGTGGTGCGGAAAAGCCCCCTTCGCGCCTACCCGATGCCGCCCGCGATCACCGTGCGGCCAGATCGGTCGCCCGGCTCTCCAGGTGATCCGCGAACCCCGCCCAGACCCGGGCGTGATCCCTGGCGAATCCGGCGACCACGCCGTACAGGTGCGGCGGGACACCGTGCAGGATCCGTTCCCATTCCTGCCCGTCCATGGAGTGCATGGCGAGCATGCGCAACAGGATCCGGCCGACCTCGCTCAACCGCAGCGCCGGGTCGGCCTTGAGCCGCTCCAGCACGGTGAGCCGTTCCCGGTCCAGCGAGTGACCGAGGTCGGTTTCCGTCAGGCTCAACGGATCCGGCTTCGTGCGCAGTCTCCTGCTCCCGTCCGGGGTCGGGCTTTCCCCACGCTCCAGCCTGCCGCGCACGTCCCGGACCGTCTCCGGGGAGATGCCGACCTGCTTGGCCACCTGACGCAGTGAAAGACCGGGATCGTTGCGGATCAGCTCGGCGGCGAGCTTCCGCCGCTCCGAGCTGTCGACGGGCCGGATCCGCCCGTCCCGCCCGATCCTGGCGCCGTTTCCGCCTTCGCCGCCCCGCCTGCGCAGGTCCGCCACGGTTCCCGCGGAAATGCCGGTCGCCGAAGCAACCCGCCGATCGGACCACTGCGGATGTGTCCCGATGATCTGGACGGCCGCCCGTTTCCGATCCGCGAGGGAAAGCGGCAGACCGTGCCGGATGTTCGCTTCCACCGCGAGCACGAAGGCGTCGGACTCGGCGCCGTCGATGAACCTCGCGGAGATTTTCGTATCGCCTCGTACTCGTGCCGCCTTCAGCCGGTGCAGGCCATCGACCACCTGCATCGTCGGTCGGTGAACGAGAATGGGCGGTAGCTCCCACTCCGCCGACAACAGTGTCTCGACATGCTCTGGATCCTCGCCCGAAGTGCGCGGCGAACAAGCAGTGGACAGTCTCGACAGCTCGATTTCGACGACAGGGAGAGCGGACAAGTCAACTCTCGTCGGATCCACCTAGCCCCCATTGAATCTGTTGATTCAGCAACTTTCAGACACGGCACGGAAACCCACCGTCCAACTGCTCGGCTTCGGTGCTTGGACACCATGAACCCGTCCGACGCCGGCCTCGGCCGCAGGGCGGGATGTCCTCGACGGTGAGGAACCCTCAAGCGCCACAGGCAGAACCGCATGCGGCGGCCCGCCTCGACGGTCTCCCAGCTGACCGTTGGCGCGTATTCCGACGAACTACCGAAGCTGAACGGCATCCTCCCATCGCCCCGACGGCGATCTGCGAGACGAAACGCTCGACGGCTTCGGCCCGGCAGGACCGACACTTGGTCAGCCTGACGAAACCGACACCCGCTTCAGCGCGAGTCCCGGACATGTCCGATCTTATGACTCCATACCTGCTCGGTTCAGAGGATCGGCGAGTGAAGTCTTTGGTTTGGCTCGTGGTCGCGAGTCACCGACGCACCCCCTCTGTCCCCAGCAAAGCGTGCACACCATGTCAGCCCCAGCTGATGCGCACCTGTGCAGCATGGCATGAACAATCCATGTCGGCAATTGACGAACAGTGTGATTTTCGTAGTGAACAGGGGGCTCAAGATCAATATCCGGAACTCCGCATGCCGTATTGACTCGTTTGGCGAACATAAGTAAAGGGCCCGCGTACAAGCCTTGTTCCTGTCGTCCGGTTAGCCTGTTCGCAGGTCTTGTTAGGCCGTTCGCGCGGCTCGTCTTCTCTCCGGATGATCACAGCACCGGCGGTTCATGTTCCGTTCTTCGGCACTTGTTCACACGAACGGCCGAGCCCGCGTCCCACGGTCCGGGCGGAATCTCACCCGGCCGGGGATCACCCGCGAGCAAAGCGAAGCGTGGCAGGCTGGAAGCCGGCCCCGGTTCGTCCGTGCCGCCATGGTCGGCGGCGCCGTCCACCGATCCACCGGAAGGAGGTTTCGTGCGCACAGGACAGGAAGAGGACAGCGTTCGACCTCCCCCGATCACCACGCGGGACGGACCACACCGTCCGGCCCCCGCACGGAAATTCATAGGATGAAATGGTGTTCGCGGCAATTGTCGCCGCGAGAGTGCCTTCACAAACCCCGAAGCGCGTGAAGGCCCCCTTCCCTCGGCTGAACCGAGGGAAGGGGGCCTTCACGCGCGACACCTACGCGATGGGGAAATCGAAATAAGTGTCCGGGTAGGGCTCGTCCTTCAGGCTGTAGTGCCACCACTCGCACTCGTACGAGCTGAAGCCCGATCCCTCCATGGCCGCGCACAGGTGCGCGCGGTTCTTCGCGGCCTCTTCCGTGACGCCCGCCGCCCCGTGATGCGAGACGACGTCCATCAGGTCGTGGTCACCACCCATGTCGGCGAGTTCGCCGGTGTCCAGGTGGTAGAGCGTCAGGTCCACGGTGCTGCCGCGGCTGTGGCCCGACTTGGTGGCCACGTAGCCCTTTTCGAACATCTGAGGCCGGTCGATGTTCGGGTAGTGCCTGACCTTCTTCCGGCCGTCTTCGGGCTCTTCCGCCCAGCGCATGAAGCGGTCCACGGCGCGCTGCGGGCGATACCCGTCCCACAGGAGCAGGCCGAAGCCGAGTTCCTCGGCCTTGTCCCGCGCCTTCTCCAGCGCCGCGCAGAACGCCCGCGTGCCGACGATCCGGTTCACCAGGTACCCGTCCACCGGCTTGCCGGTGAAGTTGTCCCACGTGGCGTACTTGGCGTCCCAGCGAATTCCGGAGACGACCTCGTCTACGAAGACGAAATCATCCTTCATTCGTCACGGCCCGCCAGCGTCAGGTTCACCAGCCGGTCGATCACGTCGCCGAGCGAGAGGCCGGCGGCGTTCATCATGCGCGGGTACCGGCTGTACGAGGTCAGGCCCGGCAGGGTGTTGACCTCGTTGAGCACCACGCTGCCGTCCTCCTTGAGGAACAGGTCGACGCGCGCGAGCCCGCGGCAGCCCAGGGCACGGTAGATGACCTTGGCCGTCTCCTGGACGAGGTCACGCGCCTCGTCCGGGATGTCGGCCGGGACGATGAAGCTGGAGTTCTCGGAGCCGGTCTCGGGGCTCTCCTCCTGGTGGATCTTGAAGAAGCCGTGGGTCAGCGCGACCCGGTCGACCTCGCCCGCGAACAGGTCCTCGTCGTTGCCGAGGATCGAGCAGCCGATCTCGCTGCCGATGACGGCCTCTTCGATCAGGACCTTCGCGTCGTACTGGCGCGCCTCCGCCAGCGCGGCGGGCAGCTCTTCCTTCGCGGAGACCTTGCTGACGCCGAACGCCGAGCCGGAGCGGGCGGGCTTCACGAAGACCGGGTAGTTCAGCTGATCCGGGTCGACGTCGTTGTCCGGCGTGACGATGTAGAAGGTCGGCGTCGCGATGCCCGCGCCGCGGACGACGGAGTAGGTGAGGGACTTGTCGATGCACATGACCGAGCTCGGGAGGTCACAGCCGACGTAGGGGATGCCGGAGATCTCCAGCAGGCCCTGCATCGCGCCGTCTTCGCCGAACTTGCCGTGCAGCACCGGCAGCACCACGTCGAGGGCGATCGTCTCGTACTTGCCCTCGTCCAGGACGAGCAGACCGTGCACCCCGCGGTCCGGCGACAGCACGGCCGGACGGACGTTCCCGTTCTCCCAATCCCCGGCGGGACCGTCGCAGAGCATCCAGGAACCGCTCTGGGTGATCCCGATGTAGTACGGCTCGTACTTCTCGAGGTCGAGGTGCTTCTGGACCTCGCGCGCAGATTTGATGGAGATAGGATGTTCTTCGGAAAGCCCGCCGAACAGAATTCCGATTTTCAGCCTACCCATACTACTTCCCGCTTTCGAATTGGAGACAATTGATGATGGAGTTTTCGACAGTGTCACTCAGCGCGTGGTCCGTGTAATAGGCGGTATGCGGACTGATGAGCACGTTCGACAGTTTTTCCAACCGCAGCAACGTCTTGCTCTCTATCGCCTTGTTCCGGCAGTCGGCGTAGAAGATGCCTTCCTCTCCTTCGAGGACGTCCAGCGCCGCTCCGCCCAGTTTTCCGCTTTCCAGTGCCGAAATGAGGGCTTCGGTTTCGATCAGCGGGCCACGTCCGGTGTTGATGACGTACGCGCCGTCCTTCATCCGCTCGATGTTCTTCTCGTCGAGGAGATGATAGGTATCCGTGGTGAGCGGCACGTGCAGTGTCACGATGTCGCTCTGCTGCAGCAATTCGTCGAGAGGGACGTACTCGGCCGACGCGGTCAGCACCGTGTCGTAGGCGAGCACCTTGCAGCCGAAACCGCGCAGCCGCTCCAGGACGGCGACCCCGATACGCCCTGTTCCGACCACTCCGACGGTCAGATCGCGCAGTTCTTTCCCGCGCACCTCGTTCAGCCGGTAGTCGTGGACCTCGGTGCGGCGGATGATGGACTTGGCGTCGCGCACCGCCATCAGCATGAGCATCAGCGTGAAGTCGGCGACGCTGTCCGGCGAGTAGGCGACGTTGCCGACGGTGATCCCGACGCTCGCCGCGTACTCCACGTCGATGTGGTTGAAGCCGATGCTCCGCGTGGAGATGTATTTCACGCCCGCTTCGCCGAGCGCGAGAAGAATGGAGTTCGTGACCTTGGTCTTGTGACCGATACTGATACACCTGTTTCCGGAGACCAGTTCGATATTGGCCTCGGATACCGGCTCCTCCACAATGGTCGGCACAATGCCGAAACGAGGTGCCATATCCCGGAACAGGGCGGCCTCGTCCTGCCCGCATCCATAAATCGTGATTCCCGTTGCCAAGACGGCCGAGGAGGGGGCGGACGCCAGCGATCCGGTGCGGGGGGCAGCTGATCGCGCTGGTTCGCTGTAGGTCATGCCCGACATTGTAGGCAGCGCGATGTTGCCGCTTCTTATGGGGTTTTCGATGCCCCGACAATAAGTTACCAACTGGTAGCGCCGAGTGCACGACGCTGTCCTTCACCTGCGCCGTACAGCTCTATCGCAGATCTTGCCCGCCTGCCCCCGGCGTCGAAACCGTCCCGTGACGGATGCCACAAAGCCACCCCGACACGAGGTCCGCGAGGGCTTCCGGAGCGTCTCTGGCCACGAGGTGACCCGCCGCCGGGACACCGGGGACGGCGACCCGGGGATTGGCTTTGCGCAAACGATCCACATCGGCGTCGCGGAGCGGTGAGTTCTGTCCGGCGTGCACCACCAAGATGGGCATGTCCAGGGCCCCGGCCGTCGCGAGCAGGGCGGAACCCGAGCCGAGGACGTCCTCCACCAGGCGGGTGTAGCGACCGGCGAGCCCGTGGAAGTCGAGCCACGCACGCGCCCTGGCGGGTTCGATGCCGGGTACGACGTCGACGAGCACGAGCCCGGTGGCTCGGGCCGCGACGACGGGGTCCGCCAGCGCGGCGATGGCGGCCAAACCGCCGACCGAGGCCCCCACGAGGACGATCGGCGCCGGCTGACTCCCGATCATCCCGGCCACGTCGCCGGCCAGTGCCCGGAGCGTGGTCGCCCGGCCGGAACTGTCCCCGTGACCACGCAGGTCGAAGGCCACCGACCGGAACCCGCGCCGGGCCAGCACCGCGGCGACCGGCGCCCAGACCGCGCGGCGTTCCCCGCCCGCGTGCAGCAGCAGAACCGTCGGACCGGCGCCGGTCACCGTGCCCCGCAGGATGACATCGCCCAGGTCAAGACTGGTTTCGGCACTCATGACCGCCCTCCTCACCTTGAGGCGCCAAGGTAGCGCGGATACCTTGGCACCTCAAGGTACGATCCCGATCGTGACGACTCCCCGAGCACGCCGGACTCCCGAAGAGGCCCGGCGGCTGATCCTCGACGCCGCGGCCTCACTGCTCGGCGAGTCCGGTGTCGCCGCGGTCCAGATGCGGGCCGTTGCCGCGCGGGTCGGCATGACCGACGCCGGCGTCGCCCATCACTTCGGCAACCGCGAGAAACTGCTCGCCGAACTCCTCCGGCACGGTGGCCGCCGTCTGCGGGACGCCCTTCAGGACCTCCTCGCGAGCTGGCTCGACTGCGGCGCCGACCTGCTCGAACTCGTCGAGGCGCTGCACGATCTGTACCGGAACGGCTACGGCGAGCTCGCGGTGGCACTGCACGCGGCGGGCTGGCGCGACCCGGGCAGCGGGATGCTCGACCCGGTCGTCGACGCCCTCCACCGGCTGCGGCCGCCCGGCTGCTCCCTCGAAGACACGCGGCTCGCCGTCGCCGCCCTGCATCAGGCGATGGCCACGGAGGCCCTGTACGGGAGCGATTTCCGGCGCAGCGCCGGGATCACCGGAGCCGCGTCGGACGATTCGGCCGCGCAAGTGCGCTGGTGGGCGCGCCAGCTCCACCTCGCGCTCGGACTCAGGCCCGATGACCGGGCGGGCGACCGCGGGGTCGTGAGTGGTGAGGACGGTTAGAACCCAATGCCACTTGGCTTATCTTGAGGATGAAACCCAATTCCGTGTCTTCGTTGTCCTGGCCGGGGCCTGCGTTTCGCTGAGTGCTTCTCGGCGGTGCTGGTGTGGCGGGTGTGCCGTGTGGCGCCGGTACAGGGGTCGTGAGTGAAAAGGGTCGTTCTAACGACCCGGATCACTGACGACCCCGCGACCCCCGCCCGATGCCCGCACCGACAGTCGCCACCGACAAAACCGCAGGCCAAGAGATTGATCAACTTAAGCTACGTGGCATTGGGTCAGAACCGTCCTCACCACTCACGTAGACCCGGAAGGTCAGCGAATACCCTGCGAAATGCGCTCGCCCAGGCCTTCGACGTCATCGAGCGCTGCTCGCAGCTCGGCGGCGTACTCCTCGGCCCCGGCCCGCAGGCCCCGTTCGACGACGCCCACGGAGTCGAACGCCTCGACGTCCCCGCCGCTCAGCGCGGCGACGGACTCCTTGACGACGGCACCGAGCAACAATTCTTCGGGCACCCCCGGCTTCCCTTCCAGCGGCCAGACGAGGTCGTCGAGCACACTCTGTCCGCCGACCTCGCGGACCAGTCCGGCCGCGGTGATCCCCGGCACCCGGAAACCCTCCGGCAGCACCGCGCGGACGCTCAGGTTGCGCGAAAGCCAGTACAGCAGCTGCGCGTTCACTTCCAGCTTGACCGGCCTCGGCGCCAACCACAGCGTGAGGTTCACGTAGTACTCGGTGAGGCGGTCGAGCACCTCGCCGCCGTTCTGGAAACCCCACAGGTTGATGTCGAAATAATGGTGCCACGTGGCGTCGGCGACGATCCGCCCGACCCCGGCGGCCACACCGTCGTACACACTGGACACGCCGTAGACCTGACCGTTGCGCTTGTCGGTGCCCTGCGCGACGATCTCGGGTTTCGGCTGTCCCGCGCGCCCCGACGGCCACACGTCCGACGGATACCGCTCGGGAATGAGCAGCTGGCCCTCGTGCATGTGGTCCGGGAAAACGGTGATCGGACCCCGCCTGCCCTGGAACAACGCGTGCGGCCTGCCGAGCCGCTTCCGCAGGATCAGTTCCTGCGGGTACGGGTCGAGGTCGTTCGGGATCGGGTTGTCGATGTCGCTGCCCCACGGATCCGGCTGGTGGGTGTTGTGGCTGAACTCGATACTCGCGTCCGGCCGGTCGTTCCACACCCGCAGCTCACCCGCGCGCGGAACCCGGTGCCCCAGCGCCCGCCCCAGGTTCAGGTACTCGGGCAGCGACGGATCCGCCCCCGGCGGACGCGGATTCGAGTGATCACCGGTGATCAGCACGCCACCACCGGCGTCCATCCATGCCCGCAGCGCGGCGACCTCCGCGTCCACGAGCTCGTTTTCCGGCTCCCCCGGCATGTTGGACTGCAGCAGTCCGAAGAACCACACCTGCTCGTATCCGCCGAGGACATCGGAAGTGAGTTTGTTGGCGGCGTGCCCGCCCTCGTGCCGGTTGATCAAATCGATCTCGAACTGAGCGAAGAAAGGCTGATTCGCCAAGATCAGATCACGGACGATCCCCAATGAGAATCCGTTGTTCCCGGTGAAGCCGACAAAATCCGTGTAGAACAGGATTCTGATCTTCGGCTTGGCGAGCGGACTGACCTGATCGGCGACAATACGTGCGTCGAACATCGATTTCCCCCTTGTTTGAAGCGCCATGCCGTCCTCCCCGGCGGCGCCGTCCCTTCCACGTATACCGGAACTTCCGGCGGGCGCGCAGGCGCCGACGCACGGCTGAGGAATTCGCTGCGATCAAGCGGTGAGTCGGCCGAATTCCCTCTTTCACGGTTCCAACCGTCCTCACCACTCACGAGAGCCGGCGCGGCGCGGCCGCCTCAGGGACGGCAGCTTTCGCCCACGCCGGGTGACCTCCGGACGGTGATGCCCTGCCACCGTGGAACAGCCGATCGCCAGACCGTCTCCGGAGGATGCCGCATGGTGCGAATCTCATTCGACGATTTCCCATCGCACCCGCTCCGCCGGCCGCGATGGGCACGCCACCGCCGGGCAACGGACGAGCGACAGGAAGTCAGCCGCTTCGCGAGAGGGCTCTCCACCGGCGCGCCACCGGTTCCGTCGCCGCCTCCCGCCCTGCGGGGCACCGGCGCGCCACTGCCCCGCGCGCTGGTGGTGCTGCTCGGTTCCGCCGCCGCGGTCATCGTGCTGGCCGGACTGAACGCCGTCGCCTGGCTCGTCGGGCCCGTGTTCCTCGCCCTCGTCATCGTGATCACCCTCGATCCGGTGCGAGCGTGGTTGCGCGGCAAGGGTTTCCCGCGCTGGCTCACGGTCGCCGTCCTGGTCGTCACCGTCTACGCCGCGTTGCTCGTGCTGTTCCTGGTGATCGTGGTGTCCCTCGCGCAGTTGTCCGCCCTGCTCCCCCGCTATGCCGGACAGGCCGACGAACTGCTCCGGGACGGAATGGCGTTCCTCGGCCGGTTCGGGATCGGCGATCCACAGATTCGGGAAATGATGTCCGCTGTGGACACCGGGAAGCTGATCGGTTTCGCCGGTTCCCTGCTCGCGAGCGTCGGCGGCCTGGTCACGAACCTGGCCTTCCTGCTCGCCCTGATGTTGTTCCTGAGTACCGAATCGGCGTGGGCCGGGCAACGGCTCGGACAGATCGCGCGCGATCGGCCTTGGGCGAGCGCGGCGTTGCGCCGTTTCGCCTTCGGCACCAGGAGGTACCTGATCGTGACGACGGTGTTCGGCGGAGTGGTGGCGGCGCTCGACATCGTCGCGCTCGCTCTTCTCGGCATCCCGGCGGCCGTGCTGTGGGGCCTGCTGTCCTTCGTCACCAACTACGTGCCCAACGTGGGCTTCGTGATCGGTGTGGCCCCGCCCGCGCTCATCGCGCTCCTCGACGGTGGCTGGCGTGTCATGCTCATGACCGTCGCCGTATACGTCCTGCTGAACTTCGTGGTGCAGTCGTTGATCCAGCCCCGGTTCGTCGCGGAGTCGGTCGGTCTGTCCACTTTGGTCACCGTGCTGGCGCTCGTCTTCTGGACCTGGCTGCTCGGTCCGCTCGGCGCCGTCCTCGCCGTGCCGGCGACGCTGTTGGCCAAGGCCTTGCTCATCGACGTCGATCCGCGCGCCCGGTGGGCGGAGGCGCTGCTGTGCGCGCCGAACCGGGAGAAGGACTGACCGGTGCGGTCAGGTCAGGCCGTGATGGCGCGCGACCACCACGGCCGACCGGCGGTTGTTCACCCCGAGCTTGCCGTAGATGGACCGGACGTGGGTCTTCACCGTGTTGACCGAAACCGTGAGGTCCGACGCGATCTCGTCCAGCGAACGCTGGGACGGCAACCGCCTCAGCACCACCTGTTCTCGATCGGTCAGCTCGCTGGACGAGGTGTCCGGGACGAGACGGCCGCGGACCGTCTGCGCGAAGCGGTCCAGCGAGCCGAACCCGCCCGAATGGTCGATCAACAGGTTCCTGACCCGCGGCTCGGCGAGCGCGAACGGACGTACCAGCCGATGTGGCCGGGCGAGGATGAGCGCGCGGTCGAGCGCGTGCAGCGCCAGGGTCCGCCGATGGGAACGCAACGCGAGCGCGGTCTCCGCCAGGCAGGTGTCCACCGGGGTGGCGGGCAGCAACGCGGGAGCGGCGGCGGTGGCCCGCAGGGCCTTCTCGGCCAGATCGGTCTCTTCGGCCGCGAGGTGGGCCCGTATCCGAAGCAGTGCCAGCTCGGCGGTGCCGGGCAATCTCTCCTGCGCCCAGGCGAACACCTCGGCCGCGTGCAGCCCTTCGCCGACCACGAGCGCCGCGTGATGTTCCACGACCGTGCACATTCCCGTGATCTCGCGAGGCAGGTCCAGATCCGCGAGCCGTCGCCGTGCCGTCCGCATGGCCTGCGAGCCCGCCACCCGGTCGCCGCCGTCGAAGCTGACCATGCCCTCGAAGAACCCGCGGAGCGGTCCGAGAACCGGCGCGGAGCCGGGCACCTCAGCTCGCGGGGCACTGGCCAACTCGCCTGCCGCCGCCACCGGCTCGAAGCGCATCAAGTCGTCGTAAGCCAGCATCAGATGGCATTCGGCGACACCCGGTGACCGGCGCCACCCGTGCCGTCGTGCGACGGCGAGCGCTCCGATGCATGCTCGCCTCATCGCCGTGTGGTCACCGAGCAACGCCGTCGCGACAGCGAGCGCGAGTCTGCTGTGGAGCACGAGGTGTTCGAGACGTTCTCCGTGGGCCAGGCGCAGCGCTTCTTCGGCGCGGGTGACGGCGTGGCGCCGGGCGCCCCGATGCAGGGACCGCCAGACCAGATCGAGCTTCTCCCAAGCGCCTGCCTCCGGGGCCCCCGCCACCCGGGGCACCGTGGTCTCGGGTGGGCCGCTCCCCGTCACCAGCGCGAGATGGGGCACGGCCAGCAGGCGCAGGCCGTCGTCGCCGAGATCGGTGGCGGCGGCGGTGAACTCGCCGCGCTGGACGTGGTCCAGCGCGGACGCCAGCCGGAGCCGTGGGCTCGCGACCAAAGCCCCCTCCCCCAGGTAGGCGAGCGCTCCGCGGACGAGTTCCCCGTCGCCGGCCAGCACCTGACGCACCGCGTGGTCCCGCGCCAACCCCAGGACACGTTGGCGGTCACCGCCCGCGATGGCGTGCGTCAGTGCTTCCCCGAACCGCCCTTCCCCGGCGTACCAGCGGGCCGCGATCCCCTGCAGCCGCCGTACCCGCGCCGGGGACCGGCGCGCCAGCTCCGCCTGCAGGAAACCCCGCGACAGGGCGGGAAGCCGGTAGGTGTCGGCCGGTGTGCGCACGACAAGCCCGGTCTCGCGCTCCAGCTCGTCCAGTGTCACTCCGGCGTCCGGCGAGCCCGACAGCCGGGCCGCGAGGCTCGCGCTCACCGTGTCGCAGACACTGATGCACAGCAAGAGATCCGACGTCGCTGACGGCAGCGAGGCGAGGACCTCGTCGGCGAAGAACCGGGCCACGGCGAGCTCGTCGCCCCCGACGGCGCCGACGAGCCCGTCCGTGTCCCCGGCATCGCGCAGCGAAACAGCGGCCCAGCCGAGCGCGGCCGCCCAGCCCGCGGTGCGCTCGGACAGATCGCGGACGAGGTCTTCGCTCACCGCGGCCCCGGTGGCGCGGAACAGGCACGCCGTCTCCTCCACGCTGAACCGCAGTTCGGCGGCACCGAGCCGCGAAAGCGCGCCTTCGACGTGCAGGCGGGCCAGCCGGAGTTTCGGCTCGACCCTGGTGGCCAGCATCAGCCGCAACATCGGAGGCTGATGCCGGGCCAGCGCCGCGAGCGCCTCCAACGGCTCCGGGTCGGAAATCTCCTGGACGTCGTCCAGTACGAGCCACACCGGTTCGCGCAGTCCGGCGAACACTTCACCGAGGTCGGCCAGGAACTCGGTGCGCCGCCCGGGCACCGGCGGCCTGAGCCGGAACTCCGGCAGGCGGGGGCTACGCCGCAACGCGAGGAGGATCGCCGCCCACAGACGGCGTTCGTCGTTGTCGTCGTCGTCCAGCGACACCCAGCCGACGTCCCGCCGATCGCGGGCCCATCCGGCCAGTGCGGTGGTCTTCCCGGAACCGGCCGGGGCCCGGAGCACGGTCACCGGCCGGGTGCCGGCGCGGTCGAACAGGGCCATGAGCCGGGAACGGGGGACGAAGATGCCCGGCACCCGCGGCACCATCACCTTGGCTCCGGGCATCCGCCAGGACCGCGACGTCGTTCGAGCGGGCAAGTCAACCTCTTGATCGTCCGAGGGACCGCGACCCCGGCGAGGCCACGACTGTGCTGGTCAGCGGTGTGGCCTCCGGATCACCAGAGCTCTTCCGCGGCCTCGTCCCCGTGCACCAGCACCGCCCAGATCACCAGGACGTCGAGAGCGATGACGACCACGCCCCAGATCGGATACGCGGACAGGAACACCATCTGCGCCAACGCGTTGAAGCCGGCGAGCACGACGGTGATGATGCGGGCCCACGGAGCCCCGGTGAACAGCGCGCTCCCCGCGAGCACCGCGAGGGCGCCGACGATCAGATGGATCCATCCCCAGGCGCCGAGGTCGAAGACGAGCAACCCCGATGGGCCGAGCAGGTAGTAGTTCTGGTCGAACAGCGCGACCAGTCCTTCCACGGCGGTGAACAGACCGGCCATGACGGTGATCGACCCGGCGAACCAGATCCAGCCAGACCGCCGCGACCGGGAGGCGGCCGGATCCGGCGGGGACGGCGGCCCTGTGCCGGGCGTGGTTGTCCGGTGGTGCGCTCTTTCGCTCATGATTCCTCTTTCCGGGAGGAGGGACTGCGGACTCGGGTGATCATGATGGGTTCGCCATGACGGCGGCCTCGCCCGCGTCAGGTGAGATCAGGCGCTGCCGGAACCGCACCGGCTCATCCGGCGCGGGCGATGCGGGGCGGGGGCGACCCGGAGCACAGTGCCGCTCGGACCACCGATTCCGGATCGAGGAGGACCGCATCATGACTTCGCTGACCGTATGGGCCTTTCCCACCGCGGACGGCGCGGAGAACGCGCTCGCGCTGCTGGAACGACTGCAAAAGCAACAGCTCATCTCGATCGCCGACGCGGCCTATGTCACCTGGCCCGAAGGCCGGAAGAAGCCGAAGACCAAGGAACTCGGCTCCTTGACCGGCTCCGGGGCACTGGGCGGCGGGTTCTGGGGGCTGCTGTTGGGCCTGATCTTCCTGGTGCCGCTGCTGGGGATGGCCGTCGGGGCGACGATCGGGGCGATGACCGGTTCACTTTCCCGCGTCGGCATCGACGACGAGTTCATCGCCACCGTCCGGAACCGCGTCACGCCGGGCACGTCCGCGCTGTTCGTGATGTCGGACGACGCCGTCCTGGATCGGGTCGCGGAGCCCTTCAAGGAGACCGGTGCCACCCTGGTGACCACGAATCTCTCCGACGAGGAAGAGGCACGACTGCGCACCGCGTTCGGCGAGTTCCCCGTTCCCGGACGGCTCTGACCCGGTCCAGGCACTGGACGGTAGGTCCGTGAAGGCCTCCTTGAGGGACTCTGGGTCCCTCAAGGAGGCCTTCACGGACGCCACGGCACCTTCCCGGATCACCGCGTATTCGGAAAACGCCCGCCGATCTCCCGCAGGGGAAGTTCCCTGACCCGGTGCACGGACTCCACACACATCCCGAGTGCCTCGAGCGTCCGCAGAATGCGCGAGATACTCCCCTGATCGGTGACGGTGCCGAAGACGATCATCTCCTTGCCGACCGGGACCACGAGCATTCCCCGGAAATCGTCTACCACCCTGGCCGCCTGTTCAGGGATTCGACCACTGCCCCGGAAGACGTAATTCGCTCCCGTCAACGGTCCACGCCGAGCCGGAATCGGCAGGCTCATCGGTTCCCCTTTCCCCCGCCTGCCCGCCCCGCCGAGAAAAACGCCGCGGCGAGCACAGCCAGATCGACCGCCAACATGATCGACGACCAGGTGTGCGATGGCAGGAAGAGCGACCGCCCGAGCAGGTCGAGACCGGCCCTGACGGCGAGCCGAACCGAGGTCACCGAGGTCAGTGTGGCGAGGAAGGCGGCGAGCGAGAACACCATCGCCTCGGTGCCGACACGGCCGGTTCGCAGAACGTCGAGTACCACGAACTCGACGGGACCGACCCAGAATAACTGCATCGTGACGAATGCGAGCGTCGGCCGATTTCCGGTTTTCCGCTTTCTCCATGAATCTCCACGAACTTTCACAGAGCACACGATTCTGCGCGCGGTATTCCTTTTCCTCGCCCAGCGCGGGTGAGACGGCCGAATTTCCTGGCAGGATCCGCCATGGGGGTGTGAAACTGACCGTGAAGGAGGCAGGCGCATGCTGGAGAACCAAGTTATTTCGCCGCGGAGACGGGTGCCGAAGACAAAGGTGACCATCCCGGATCCCCCCGGAGATCTCGTTCCCAGACCGCGACTGCTGACCGCCTTCGACAACGCGGAAGAGCGGTCCATGGTGTTCGTCGGGGCACCTGCCGGTTACGGCAAGACCGTGCTGCTCGCCGACTGGGCCGCCCGCCACCGCGGCGCGGTCGCCTGGGTCTCCGCCGACGCCGAGGACGACGACCTGTTCTTCTGGTCAGCGGTCCTCGAAGCGCTCAGCGGCTGCGCCCGGATCCCGGCGGGAAACCCGGTGCGGTCACTCGCGGTGCCCGCCACCCCGGGCACGGACCTCGCGTTCCAGGCCAAGGTCGCCGACGCGCTGGACATGCTGCCGGAACCCGTTCTGCTCGTACTCGACGGCGCTCAGGAGATCACCGATCCGGGCACGTGGCGCGGGCTGCGGGCGCTCCTGCGGCACCAGCCGTCGGGACTGCGCCTGGCGATCTCGAGCCGCAGTGAGCCACCGCTACCGCTGGTGCGCGCCCGCGTCGCGGGCAGGCTTCTCGAAGTGAATGTGGACCGATTGCGGTTCTCACCGGAAGAGGCCGGAGCACTCGTCGAGGCGATCGGGCCGGGGATCCCGCCGCATCAGGTCGGTCTGCTCGTCGCCAGGACGGGCGGCTGGCCCGCCGGACTGCGCCTCGCCGCCGCTTCCGCGGCACGGCAAGGAAATCTCGCCGACTTCTTCGCCGGACGGGACCGGGCGGTACTCGATTACCTGACCGACGAGGTGCTCGCTCCCCTGACGGCCGCGCAACGAGACCTGCTGCGCGCGATCAGCATCTGCGACGAAGTCCCGGCCGGACTGGCGGCCGCCTTGGCCGACCGGCCGGACGCGGAGGCGATGTTGCGTGAACTCGGCGAACCGGCCGGGCAGTTGGTGGACTCCGGCGGGACACCGGCACGCCATCGACTGCCACCCCTGCTGCGCACCTACCTGCGGGCCGAGTTGCTGCGGCGGGCCCCGGAGCGAACCAGGACCCTGCACGCGGCGGCGGCGCGCTGGTTCGCCGAACACGACCGGGCCGCCTCCGCGTTATTGCACAGCGTCCGCTCCGGCAACACCACGCGCGTCGGCGAATTGCTGCGCCGCCACGCGGTGACGCTGTTCCTCACCGGTGAGCACGACGTGCTGCGGCTCGCGCTCGCCGTCCTCGGCGACCGGCGGGCCGCGGCTTCCCCCCTGCTCGCACTGATCTCGGCCGCGCTGCACCTGGAGCGAGGCGAGCCGACGTTGGCGGAGTCGCAGCTGAGCTGCGCGGAAGCGGCCTGGCCGGAAGAACCCGAAGCGGAGCTGACGGTGCTGCGGCAGCTGGTGCACTCCCGGCTCGCCCAGGTCGATCGCGGGCCGGCGCAGGCCGTCCGCGCGGCCGAGCAGGTCGACGAGTACCTGGCGGCGGACACCGGGCTCAGCGGGTTGGCGACCCTGCACCGGGTGTGCGTCCTGACCGCCCGCCGTGATCGGGGTTCGGCGCGGGATGCCCTGGCACGCGTAGCCGAATCCGCCGAGAACGCGCGGCACCACTTCCTCGGCACCCAATGTCTCATCACCCTGAGCGGACTGGCCGGGTCCGACGGCGACTACCGGGCGATGGACACGCTCGCGCGCCGGGTGCGGGCCCGCCACGTGGCACACGACCCGCATCGCTCGCTCGAAGGAGCCCAGGTGTCCGCCCAGCTCGCCTACGGCTCCTTGCTGCGCGGTGAGGCCGCCGAATGCGTCGAACACGCGAAGCAGATCGGGCGGATGCTCGGCGACGCACCCGCCCGGGCGGCCCGGAACCTGGGCCTGATCGCCGAAACCCTGCGAGGTGCGGCCGAATTCGAGCTCGGCGGCTGGCACTCGGGACTGCGGCGGATGCGCCGCGCACGCACGCGCCTTGGCACCGGGCGGAGTTTCTCCGCCGAACACGCGGCGTGGTGCGCGCTACTGGAGCACCGGGCGGCGCTGCGGCTCGGCGCGGCGGCTCAGGCGAGGGAGACCTTCCGCTGGGCCCAGCCGGTCATCGCCGGTTCGGGCGAACTGCTGCTGATGCGGGCCCGGACCCAGCTACGGCTCGGCAGACAGGGCGCGGCGAGTTCCGTGCTGCGGTCACTGTCGGAAGAGGACGCGCCGATGCTGTTGCCGTGGGCGGGGGTCGAAGCGTCGCTGGTCGGCGTGCGGGCGGCGCTGGCGGCCGGGGCGCCGGAGCGGGCGGTGCGGTCGCTGGACGACGCCCTGCGCGCCGCCGAACCCGGTGACGTCCGGTTCCCGTTCGTGTTCGCTCCTTCCGACGTCATCGCGTTCCTGACCACGCGACTCGGCAAACTGGGCACCGGTGAGCGGTTCGCGGGCCAGGTGCTCGCCTGGCGACGCGAAGCGTGCACTCCGCCGATGCCGGCGCCGCTGACCGAACGGGAACGCAATGTCCTGCGCCTGCTGCCCACCCAGCGGTCGATCGACGAGATCGCCCAGGACCTGACGGTTTCGCCGAACACCGTCAAGACCCACGTCCGCGGGATCTACACGAAACTCGACGTCCGCACCAGGCGCGACGCCGTGGCGATCGCGCTCCGGCGCGGTCTGCTGGACATCGAGCTCACCGATTTCCCGGGCTGACGCCCGCTCGCCTCACCTGTCCCGGGTGAGGCGAGCGGGCCCTGGCTCCGGTCAAGTGAAGCGGACCCGACCGATCCGGTGTGAGGAGAGATCATGGCCTTGGCGAGCACGGACTACCCGTTCTCCGAGCTGATGTGGACGATGCTGGTGTTCTTCTGCTGGGTCGCCTGGTTCTGGCTGTTGTTCCTCGTCCTGAGCGACCTCTACCGCAGGCCAGGAGTGTCCGGCTGGGCCAAGGCGGGCTGGACGGTGCTGGTGTTCTTGCTGCCCTTCGTCGGTGTCCTGCTCTACCTGGGCACCCAGGGCAGGCACTCGCGGTCTTCGTCCACAGTGGGCAAAGATGCCGCGGAGCGGATCGCCGAGGCGAAACGCCTGCTGGACCAAGGAGCCATCGACGAGGAGGAATTCCGCGTCCTCAAGCGGAAGGCGCTCTCGTCTTGACGTCGGCGTCCGGATGGCGGTTCTTCCACCTCGCGGTGCTGCGGCCGCTGCTGACGGTCACCGCGCTGCTGTGCCTGTACTACCTGCTCCCGGTCGACCAGGGGTTGCACGCCTGGACCGTGGCCGCCTTCGCCTGCGGCCTCGCGATCGTGGTACTGATCGTCGTCGGCGAGGTACGGATGATCCTGCGTTCACCGTTTGCCGCCCTGCAAGGGATCCAGGCGCTGGCCTTGATCGTGCCGCTGTTCCTGCTCCTGTTCGCCGACGGCTACTACGTGCTCGGCCAGGACCAGCCCGGCTCGTTCGGCACCGAGCTGACGCGGACGGATGCCCTGTACCTCACGGTCACGATGTTCACCACGGTGGGTTTCGGTGACATAGGACCGGTTTCGGCCACGGCACGGATACTGGCGACGGTCCAGACGGTGGCGAACCTGGTGGTGCTGAGCATCGCCCTGCGGGTGATCGTGACCGCCGTCCGGCGCCGAGGTCCGCGGCGAGCACGCTGACGGCCACGGTCATCGTCGTCGCCGCGTAGCCGGCTACGTATTGGTCGAGGGCCAAGGGCGGGACGATCATGGCGTGGCCGGGCGGGGACCGACCACGTACCCCCGCCTTCGTCAACAAGGCAACCTTTGCCTTACCCCTCAATAAGAACCACTTCACCCCGGACGGATGAGGCGGTGCCAGCCCGCCGGGACGACGGTGATCGAGACCGCACCCGATACCCGAGGAGGCACCATGCCCGAAACCGCGATCGCCGATCACGACCAGTGCGGCGATCTGCAGACCGCCGCACTGGTCACCACCGGCGGGTCGATCGACTGGTTCCGCAGCCCGCGCTTCGATTCACCGTCGGTCTTCGGCGCGCTGCGCTACGCCGAGGAGATCGCGCCGAGTGGCGAGCAACTCGGCAACTTCCCCCAGGCCTTCACTCACCTCTCGCTCATCGACGCCGCGGTCACCCTCGACGCCGCTCTGGGGTGATTGCGCGAAGATGCGGGGATGGGTTACCGGACCTGGATGCGGTACTTCACACCGTCCGCCGTGCACCGACGGCTGGGCCTGGTGTGCCTCGGTGTCGGGCTGCAGCACGGCGTCCTGCCCGTGGTGGGGCCGCGCGTGCTCGACCATTACGTGGCCGTCGTGGTGTCCAAGGGGCGCGGGTGGTTCGCCGTGGCGGGCGGGGAACGGCAGGAGGTCGTCGCGCCCGCCCTGCTGTGGCTCGTCCCCGGGGTCGGGCACCACTACGCGCCCGACCCCGCGCACGGCTGGGAAGAATGTTTCGTCGACTTCGACGGCGGCGCCGTGGACGCCTACGTGGAACTCGGCTACGTCACACCCGGGACGCCGGTGGTGCCGCTGGGCGACGTCGAGGTCGTCCGCGACATCGTGAGCCGGATCGTGCGCTGCGCGCGAGGCGGCAGCCCGCTGGCACAGGTCGACGCTTCGGCGGCCGTGCATCACCTGCTGGTGGCCTTGCGGCGGGCCGGCGCCGACAGCACACCGAGCGGCGGATCCCTGCTGGAGGCGCTGGCGCGGGACGCCCTGCTGCCGATCAGCGTCGCGGAGATCGCGGCCCGCCGCGGCATGACGCTGCCCGAACTGCGCGCCGCCGTGCGCCGGAGCACCGAGACCGGTTTGAAGGACCACCTGCTGACCCTCCGTCTCAACCGCGCGAAGGAACTCCTGACCACCACGCGGATGCCGGTTCAGGAGGTGGCCCAGGCGATCGGCTACGAGGACGCCGCCTACTTCAGCAGGCTCTTCACCCGCCGGGTCGGGGTCTCGCCCGGGCGCTTCCGCGAGTCGCGCGTCCAGGCCGTCCCCGGTGGCTGGAGTTCGCGGATCCCCTCGCCCGACGATCCGCCGCTGGTGCCGACGGACGAGCCGGAGTGAGCTTGGACTTCCGTGCGGCACCGCTTGGACTTTCCGCGCAATAAGTGCATGAACGACGCTTGAAGTTGAATGAACGCGTTGACTTACGCGCAATAACGTTCATAACATCGGCGACCGCCCCGCCAACTGTGGTGCGGGTCACCCTTGGGAGAGAGTCATGCGGACCCTGCCTCTTCTCGGCGCCGCGGCGTTGGCCGTGGCGGCGACCACGGTGGTACCGGTGTCGTCCGACGCCGCACCGCCGGACGCGACGTACACCATCACGGTCGACGCCAAGAAGTCGTTCAGCCCGACCACCGACACCCCCGCGAGTAGCTATGTCGACAAGGACGGCACGTTCTACTTCCAGCAGGCGGCCGCGCTCTACGGCGCGGACCAGCCGCGTGAGTGGGATTTCTACAGCGGGCGCGATTTCGACAGCTTCACCAAGAACCCCATCAGCACAGCGGTGAACCCGGCCAACCCCGCCGACCGCAACGACGACACGACCTGGCGCTGCAACAACAGCCCCACCGGCAAGGAGTCCACCTACCCGCCCGCCGGGTCGGGCTACTCGCAGCGCAACTTCTGTGACCTCGTCGGCACCTGGGTCGATCCGGACACCGGCGACTGGTACGGCCTGATCCACAACGAGTTCACGCCCGAGCCGTTCGGCGCCTACTCGTTCTCCCACTACGACGCGATCGACATGGCCGTGTCGAAGGACCAGGGCAAGACCTGGACCATCTCCGACCACGCGATCACCTCGCCTTACAGCACCGAACGCGGTGACACGTCGGCCTTCCCGCATCAGACGTTCGACTACGGCGACGGCGACCCGCGCCTGTTCGTCGACACCGCCTCCGGGTACTTCTACGTCTACTACGGTTCGCGCATCGTGCCGAAGGCGGGCGCCGGCGGCCCGATGACCGGGCTGGCGCACGTCGCCCGCTCGCCGATCTCGGCCAAGATGGCGTCCGGCTCGTGGCAGAAGTGGTTCGACGGCGGATGGACCCAGCCCGGTGTCGGCGGCCGCGAGAGCAACATGGTCCCCGTGTCCGCCCCGGGCGACACCGGTTACACACCCGTCGCGGACGACTACGACCCGGCCAACACCGGCAACGTCAGCGAGCAGATCGCCGCGGGACAACTGCCGCGCAAATCGGATCTGTTCATCATGAACATCGCCTACAACGCGCATCTCGGTCTCTACATCGGCGCGCCGGAGGCCGTGGACAGCGTCGTCCCCCAGCGGTATTACGTGACCGACGATCTGACGACGCAGAAGTGGCGGCTGATCGGCGACACCGGGAGCTACACCAACCAGTCGTGGTACCGCTGGTTCGTGGACGCCGCGAACAAGACGAACTCGACCATCATCGGCAAGCAGTTCCGGTCGTACTGCGCGGTGGCGTGCTCGAACAACGCGGGCGGTGAATACACCACCCAGACCATCACGTCGTCCGCACCCGCACCGTCCCCTGTGGACACTTCACGCAAGTACCGCATCGGCCTCGGCGACGGCCGGGTTCTCGCGCAGGGAAACGGAACCGCGACGACGTCCGTCGCGAGCACGACCGGCTCCGACCGCGAGGCGTGGCAGTTCTCGTCCGACGGCGACGGCTCGTACCGCGTCACCAACGCCGCCACGGGCCAGCTCCTCGGCGTCGACGCCGTGCAGGCGGGCCGGACGTGGGGCGCGAAACCCACCGTGACGTCGTCCTCGACGGTGGGGCAGCAGTGGTTCGTCATCCCGTCCACTGCGGACAAGGGAACCTTCCGGCTGGTGAACCGCTACAGCGGGCTCGTGCTCGGCCTTTCCGGCAAGGCCTCGCGGCTGGCGGAGACCACCCCGCTGCGCTCCTGGACAGACACCACCGGGAACGCCGTCGGAGGTGGCCGGACCGCGGCCGAGCAGACGCTGAAGTTCACCGACGCCGGCGCCGGCACTCTCGGCGGGGTCCACACCCTGGCCGCGGCAGGCAAGAACCTCGACGACCCGGACTCGTCGACGGCCGCCGGCACACCTCTGGTCACCTGGACGCCGAACCAGGGCGCCAACCAGAAGTGGCTGTTCACCAGGCAGACCGACGGTTCCTACACCCTGACCAACACGCATTCGAAACTGTGCGCCGACGTCGAAGGCGGAGCCACCACCGCGGGCGCGCGCGTCATCCAGTGGACGTGCACGGGCGGGTCCAACCAACGCTGGACCGCGGCGAAACAGCCCGACGGCACCTACAAACTCGCCAGCGTCCGTTCGGGCCTGCTCCTGACCACGGCGTCCACTTCGGACGGTGCGGCCGTCACACAGCGGGCCGACATCGGTTCCGCGCTCCAGTCGTGGTCGATCGGCTGATCCGGGCGGCCCGCTCCTTCGGGGGCGGGCCACCCGGGTTGCGTTCGTGTGGCACATCACACTCTCACTGCACGCTCCCGCGCCGCAACCGTCTCCCCTCATGAGAGCACTTTCGGTGAAAAGTTCACCGAAAGCGTGGAGGGAGAACACCATGAAGCACACCGGCATCGTCCGTACCGCCACCATCACCGGCGTCGCCGCCGCGCTGAGCCTGGCCGCCATCGTCCCGGCGCTGGCGAGCCCGCTGAACAATCCGCTGACCCCGCCCTCCGGCGACCCGGTCACCACCGTGGCCGACCTCGACGGCAACGGCGAGATCGAGACCGTCACCGCCCAGCTCACCGGCGACAACGACCAGGTCGTCTCCGCCACCGTGAACGGCACCTTCACCTCGATCCACCTCGGCGCCGACAGCTCCGTCCCGCTCGAGGCCCCGCGCGTCACCGACCTCAACGGCGATGGCCGTGCCGAACTGATCGTCACCCAGTCCGTCGGCGCCAACACCACCTTCTTCACAGCTCTGCACTACGACGGCCGCAACCTCAGCCAGGTCGTCGACAACGACGGCAAGCCGCTGTCGATCGCCGAAGGCGGTGGCGTCGCCGCCCACCTGGGCTACCGGTGCACCCCGCTCGAAGGAGGCGGCCGCACCTTCGAAACCGTCGCCGCCGAAGCCGACGACGTCGGCGCCGACCCTCTCACCTACTCGGGCACCCGCACCGTCTACACCCTTCGCGACGGCGCGCTGACCACCCAGAAGACCATCCCGATCACCAACCGCCCGGTGACCGACCCGGTGCTCGGCACCGACGCCGCCACCTGCGACCAGGCCGGGAGCTGACGTCGCCCGCGAACAGTCGTGAGTGGCGATTCGGGCTTATCGAGGGGGCAAAGGTGGCATGTTGCGAAAGCCTCTTTCGCAACGTGACGGAGGCGGGGTGCGCGGTCGGGTCAGGTGGTCGTGAGTGAAAAGGGTCGTTCTAACGACCCTTTTCACTCACGAATCGCCACTCAGGGCCAGCCGTACCCGCTACGGTGCGTAGGTCAGGCAGTTGGCGGCATGGTCACCCTCGCCCGGCCCTACCCGGACACTCGATGCGGTGCATTCCAATGCGGAATTGTGGCGGCAATCGGACCGGGAGCAGGCTCCCACCTGCGCGGTCACTCGATCGAGTCCGCCTTTGGTGTTGAGCGGGACGAACGTTCCGCAATCGGCCGATCCATTGCCGCCACCCACCGTGATGGCGAAAGCGTGACAGCCGTCGTGGTTGTACGAGCATCCGCTGACCGTGCATTCGTGGACAGCGGGCATTTCGGTGGTGGTCATAACGACTCCTGTACTTCGTGGTGGTGGTGTCGTTCGGTATGACCAGGGTTACACCGCCCCGTTCCCGCGGCAATTCGGAGAAATTCGTTCACGTCCGGCGAGCAGCCGTTCCAGCCAGGACTCCCTGGCGGCGAGGCACGATCGGGCGACGGCCGTTTCCGGCGCGAGATCGTAGAAGCCGTGGAAGGCGCCGCTCCAGACGTGCAGTTCCGCGTCTCCCCCGGCGGCCCAGATCGCACTCGCGTACGCCACGGCCTCGTCCCGGAACACCTCGACAGCGCCGACGTCGATGAAGGTCGGCGGCAATCCGCTGAGATCCGTCGCACGGGCCGGGGCGGCATACGGTGAGACATCGGGGGCGCCTCGCCGGTCCCCGAGGACCATCGTCCACGCCGTCAGGTTGCTGGTCCGGTCCCAGACGCCGACACCGTCGTACCGGCGCGCGGACACGGTCTCGTTCCGGTCGTCGATCATCGGGCACTGGAGCAGCTGACCGGACAGCACCGGCCCGCCGCGGTCGCGCGACAGCAACGTGACCCCCGCGGCGAGACCGCCTCCGCCGCTCCCACCGAAGATGATCAGCTTGCCAGGGTCGAAGCCCAGCTCGTCCGCGTGCGCGGCCATCCACTCCAGTCCGGCGTAGCAGTCCTCCACCGGCACCGGATGCGGATGTTCGGGCGCACGGCGGAATTCGACGGTGACCGCGACGGCGTCGTACTTCATGGCCCAGTCGACGAGCGGATGCACCGACGCGAACCGGTCGCCCATCACCATTCCGCCGCCGTGCACGTGGTAGATCCCCGGCCCGCCGCCGCGATGATCCCGGCGTGCGATGACGGAGACCGTGATCTCCGCGCCGTCGTACCCGGGGATCTCGTGGTCGGTCCAGGTGACCGGACGGTCGCCGATCTGCTCTTCGATCGTCGGGAAAGGCAGCGCCCGGTAGCGCTCCAGCTGATCCGCCGTCATGCCGACCGGCACATTCCCCGCGAGCACGGGCAGTACGGCGGCGAGTTCGGGATCGTATGCGGGTTCCACCATCCGCGCGAGCCTAGCGACCGGGCGCCGACATTCCGTATACGCCGGCTCAGAGATCGAGGTCGAGACGTGAAGACGCGCGGGAGACACAGCAGTACATCCGTCCCGGTGGCGCGCCGCCCGCACCCGCCGCAGGAGGGTCGTCGAGAAGCAGCCGAGCGGTTGAGCTTCGCACGACTCGCTCTCCCTTTGTCTTTTTCTCCTTTCCTCACGGTAAAATCGGCTCCGTCGGCCGCGCCGGCATCACCACACGACAGGGCGAGCGACCGGAACCGCCCGTCCAGAGCCGGAACTCGCGAGTTCGCCGCTCAAGCACGCGAGTTCGCCGTCCAAGCACGCGAGTTCGCCGTCCAAGCACGCGAGTTCGCCGTCCAAGCACGCGTGAGACGGGCTGAATCCGGCGAAAACACCTCGATAGGCCGGAAAAGTGCGCTAGCCGCCCCGTTCCGGGCTGCCTACGCTGAATTCCGCGCACGGGAACCACAAACGTCCTCGGGAGTCTCCGATGAGAGCAACGAGAATCGTGTTCTGCGCCCTGTTCGCCCTCGGCGCCGCCTGCCTTTCCCCGACGGCTGCGGCGGAGCAAACCGCGTTCACCCTGTCCAGTTCCGCGTTCGCCGACGGCGGCCTCATGCCCAAGGTCCACGAGTGCACCAGCGGCGGCGGGCAGGACCCGGCCAAGAAGAACGAGTCGCCGCCGTTGGCCTGGTCGGGCGCTCCAGCCGGGGCCAAGAGCTACGCGATCGTCATGCGCGACCTCGACAACGCCGGCCTGATCCACTGGGTCATCTACGACATCCCGGTGACGACGGCCTCGCTCCCCCAGAACGTCCAGCACGTCTACCGGCCACCGGTGCCCGTCGGCTCCAGGCAGGTCTACTACCGCGGGAGCGCGAGCCTCTACGGCTACCAGGGCCCGTGCTCGCCCTCCACCGTGAACACCTACGAGTTCGTCGTGCACGCCCTCGACCAGACGTCGCTCACCGGCCTGAACTCCGGTTCGTCGACCCGGACCGCCGCCAGGGCGATCACCGCGGCGTCGATCGGCTCGGCGAGGATCACCGGCGAGTCGTAAGTCCCCTGGTCACCCGTGGCAAAATCGGCCCAATGCAGATCGGGATGCTGGGGCCCTTCGAGGTGCGCACGGACGACGGCGGTCTCGCCGACGTGCCGGGTGCCCGGTTGCGCGGGTTGCTGATCGCGCTCGCGCTCGAACCGGGCCGGGTGGTCCCGAAGGCGACGCTCGTCGACTGGATCTGGGGCGAACAACCTCCCGCCGACGCGACGAACGCCTTGCAGCGCTTGGTTTCCCGGCTGCGCAAGGTGCTGCCGGAAGGGGTCGTCGAGGGCCAGACCGACGGCTACCGGCTGAAGGTGTCGCCCGACGCCGTCGACGCCGTGCGGTTCGAGCGTCTCGTCGGCCAGGCCCGCGGCGACGAGGAGCCGAAGCGGCTGCGTGAGGCCCTCGCCCTGTGGCGCGGCGCGGCCATGCAGGACGTCGGCCTGCAGGACAGCGGCGCCTTCGACGCGGCGATCGCCCGGCTCGAAGGGCTTCGCCTGACGGCGCTGGAGGATCGGTTCGACGCGGAGCTCGACCTCGGCCACGGCGCGAAACTGGTCACCGAACTGACCGATCTGGTGGCCGCGCATCCGCTGCGTGAGCGCCTGGTCGCCGCCCTGATGCGGGCCCTCGCGGCGACGGGCCGCGACACCGAAGCGCTGCTCGTGTACCAGCGCACGCGGGAAGCCCTGGCCGACGCGCTCGGCGTCGATCCGTCGCCGGAGCTGTCCGCGGTACACGTCGCGCTGCTGCGGGGCGAGCTGGGACGGCGTGAAGAGAACCGCAAGACCAACGTGCGCGCCGAGCTGACCAGCTTCGTCGGCAAGGACGCCGACGTCGCCAAGGTCCGCGACCTCGTCGCCGGGCACCGGCTCACCACGCTGCTCGGTCCCGGCGGCTCGGGAAAGACCCGGCTGGCCACGGAAACCGCGCGCACCTTGCTCGGCGATCTGCCGGACGGGGCATGGCTGGTGGAACTCGCGGCCATCGGCCCGGAAGATGATGTCGCGCAAGCTACTCTCGCCGCGCTCGGGCTGCGGGACGCCCTGCTCGGCGACTCGTCGAACGCGGAGCCCGTCGAACGGGTCATCGCCGCGATCCGGGACCGGGAAGTCCTGCTGATCCTCGACAACTGCGAGCACGTGATCGAGGCGGCCGCGGCGTTCGCCCATCGTGTGCTCGGGGAATGCCGCCGTCTGCGGATACTGGCGACGAGCCGGGAGCCGCTCGGTATCACCGGCGAGACGTTGTGGCATGTCGTGCCGCTGGCGGTGCCGGACCGGCACGCCGGCGCCGCCGAGATCGAATCCTCCCCCGCCGTCCGGTTGCTGCGGGACCGGGCGAGCGCGGTACACAAGGATTTCGTGGCTGACGAGACGACTCTGTCCACCGTGGCGCGCGTGTGCCGGATCCTGGACGGGATGCCGCTGGCGATCGAACTGGCCGCGGCCAGGCTGCGCACCATGTCCATCGAGCAGCTCGCGAACCGGCTCGACGACCGGTTCCGCCTGCTGACCGGCGGCAGCCGGACCGCGCTGCCCCGGCACCGGACGCTGCGCGCCATGGTCGACTGGAGCTGGGAGCTGCTGTCCGACGCCGAACGGACGGTCCTGTGCAGGCTCTCGGTGTTCTCGGGCGGGGCGAGCCTCGAAGCGGCCGAGCGGGTCTGCGTCAGCGAGGCGGTCGAGCAGTACGAGGTCCTCGAACTGCTCACGACGCTGACCGAAAAGTCGCTGCTGGTCGCGGCGGGCGACGAAGCGCCGCGCTACCGGATGCTCGGCACGATCAAGGAGTACGCCGCGCAACGGCTCGCCGAGGCGGGCGAAACGGTGGTGGCGCGCCACGCGCATCTCGCTTATTTCACCGAGCTCGCCGAGGCCGCGGAGCCGATGCTCCGTCGCGCCGAGCAGCTGGAATGGCTCGCCAAACTCAAGGCCGAGCACGACAACATCACGTCCGCGATGCGTGGCGCCCTCACCGCGGGCGAGGGCCCGGAGGCGATGCGGCTCGCGGCGGCCTGCGGTTGGTACTGGTGGCTCAGCGGGCACCGCACGGAAGGCATGGAGCTGGTCAGCGCGGCCGTCAGGACGCCGGGCGAGGTGTCCGACGACGTCGCGGCCGTGGTGTACGGGCTCGTCTCGCTGTTCGTGAGTTCCGGTTTCGCCGACGAACACACCGCGGCGAAGTGGATCCACGAGTCGTACCGGCTGGGCACGCGCAGTGAGAACAAGCACCCGCTGCTCGGGCTCGTCGTCCCGTTGGAACGCATGCTGGCCGGGGACGAAGCGCTGTCCGCGTGGGAACCGGTGCTGGGGGACGAGAACGACTGGGTCCGCGCGCTGGGCAGGCTGCACCTCGGCAAGATGCGGATCACGCTCGGCCATCCCGGCCGGGAGGCGGACGAGTATCTCGAGCAGGCGCTCGCCGAGTTCCGGGCGATCGGCGAACGATTCGGGATCTCGTTCGCCCTGACCGAACTGGCGGACCGCATCGCCACTCGCGGCGAGTTCGCCACCGCATGCGCGTACTACGAAGAGGCGGTCACGGTCGTGACCGAGGTCGGCTCCATGGAGGACCTCATCCGGCTGCGGTCGCGGCAGGCGCAGCTGTACTGGCTGATGGGCGACGAGGAGGCCAGCGCGGCCGCGGTGGCCGAAGCGCAGCGGTACGCCGAACGCGTCACCTGGCCGGGCGCGCTGGGCATGCTCGCCCTCGCGCACGCGGAACTCGCCCACTGGCGCGGGGAAACCGAGGAGGCGGCGCGGCAGCTCGACATCGCGACGACCGTGATGGGCGACGAAGCCGGCCTCGGCCACGTTCGCGCCATCAGTCACGACCTTCTCGGCTATTTCGCGGAGGAGCTCGAAAAGTCCCGTGAACACCGGCAGGCGGCCTGGCACGCGGCCGCCGAGGTGCGGCACGTGCCCCTGATCGCCCACATGCTCGTCGGGATCGCGGATCTGGCCCTGCGCCAGGACGATCCCGAGCAGGCCGCACGGCTGCTCGGGGCGGCCGACGAGCTGCGCGGGCTGCCGGACCGGTCCCGTCCGGACGTGACCCGGATCGAGGAGACCGTGCTGCGCCGCCTCGGCGAAGCGAAATTCGCGGAGGCGGCGCGAGAGGGCACCGAAGCGGACTGGAAGCGGCTGGCCGAGGTCACGCTCGCTTCTTGAACGTCGAGGACGCCCACAGGTATCCGGCGAGCGCGATCCCGGCGCACCACCCGAGGGCGGGGAGCACGTCGCCCGCGGCCGGTGCCCCGTTGAGCAGCCCGCGCAGGGTCTCGATGATCGGCGTGAAGGGCTGATACTCGGCGAACTCCCGGAGCCCGGGTCCCATCTTTTCGGCGGGCACGATCGCGCTGCTGAAGAACGGCAGCATGACCAGCGGCACCGAGGCCATCCCCGCGGTTTCCGGCGATTTCGCCGACAGCCCCAGCGCGACCGTGAGCCAGGCCGCCGCGAAACCGAGCAGGACGACGATCCCCACCACACCCAGCCAGTCGAGGAAACCGGCCGCCGGGGAGAAGCCGAGCAGGAAGGCCACCCCGGTGAGTGCCGCGATGGCGAGCAGGTTGGTCAGCACGCTGGCGACGACATGCCCGTTCAGCACCGCGCCGCGGGAGACGTCCATGACCTTGAACCGGTTGATGATGCCCTTGGTCATGTCGGAGTTCACCGCGGTCGCGGTCGCGCCGAGCCCGTAGCAGACGGCCAGCAGCATCAATCCCGGCGTCGCGTAGTCGACGTAATCGACGCCGACGCTGAACGCGTCTCCGAACACGTACACGAACATCAACATCATCACGACCGGCATCAGGATCGCGTTGAACACCGAGGTCGGGTTGCGGACGAGGTGCTTGAAATTACGGCGCAACATCACCGTGGACGCGGATTTCACTTCACTGCCTCCGTGCTGTGGCCCGTCAGGGCGAGGAAAACGTCATCGAGATCAGGGGTGTGGACGGAGAACTCTTCGGCGGCGACCGCGTACTCGTCGAGCCGGTCCAGCAGCGAGCGCAGCGATTTCGTCCCGCCGTCGCTGGGGATCCGCAGGGCGAGCGCCTCGTCGTCCCTGGTCGCCCCGGGGAGGATCCGCGCGGCCGCGTCGAGTTCGGCGACGGTGGTGAACCGCAGCCGGACATGCGTTCCGGGCATCCGGCGCTTGAGTTCGTCGGGAGTGCCCTGTGCGACCAGGCGGCCCTGGTCGAGGACCGCGATCCGGTCGGCGAGCTGGTCGGCTTCCTCGAGGTACTGGGTGGTGAGGAAGACGGTGACGCCGCCGCCCACCAGCTCACGGATGATCGACCACATCGTGCGACGGCTGCGCGGGTCCAGTCCCGTGGTGGGCTCGTCGAGGAAGATGATCCGCGGATCGCCGACGAGCGTCATCGCCAGATCCAGTTTCCGGCGCATACCGCCGGAGTAGGCCGCCGCCGGTTTCCGCGCCGATTCCACCAGGTCGAAGCGTTCCAGCAGGTCGGCCACGACCCGCTTGCCCGCGGTCCCGCGGCTCAGATCCGCCATCAGCTGCAGGTTCTCCTGGCCCGTCAGCAGTTCGTCCACCGCCGCGAACTGGCCGGTGACCCCGATCGCCGCGCGCACCGCCTTGGCCTCGGTCACGAGGTCGTGGCCGGCGACCTTCGCCGTCCCGCCGTCGGCCTTCATCAGTGTGGTCAGCAGGTTCACCGTCGTGGTCTTCCCCGCCCCGTTCGGGCCGAGCAGGGAGAAAATGGTGCCGGCGGGGACTTCCAGGTCGATACCGTCGAGCACGACCTTGTCCCCGAAGGTCTTTCGCAGTCCCGAAACCGCGATCGCTGTTTCTGTCATGGGCACACTCTGGGCGGCCACGCTGACACGCCCCCGCCACGCCGCTGACACGGGTGGTGTCAGCGCCGTGTCAGCCCGATGTCAGGGCTCGCGAGGACGGTGGTGGTCACAACCACCACGAAAGGCGAAGCGATGACTCAGACGGTTCCCATCCCGCAGGGCCTCCCGATGGACCGCGACGCGGGCCCCTTCGACCCGCCCAGCGAGATCACCCGGCTGCGCGAGGCCCGCCCGGTGAGTCCCATGGTCTTCCCCGACGGCCACGAGGGCTGGCTCGTCACCGGCTACGACGAGGCCCGGCAGCTGCTGGCCGACACCCGGTTCAGCTCGCGCCAGGACATCGGCATCCTCCACGCGCCGTACGAGACCCCGGGGATGCCCACCCCGACCGAGCCCTCCCCGCCGATGCCGGGCATGTTCGTCGCCATGGACCCGCCGGACCACGGCCGGTTGCGCAAGCGGCTCACCGGCGCTTTCACCGTCAAACGGATGAAGCAGCTCGAAGACCACATCGTCGAGATCACCGAACGGCAGCTGGACGCGATGGCCGCGCTGGTCCCGCCGGTCGATCTGGTCAAGGAGTTCGCGCTGCCGGTGCCGTCGCTGGTGATCTGCGAACTGCTCGGCGTCCCCTACGAGGACCGGGAGAACTTCCAGGCCGACTCAGCCCAGCTCATGGTCAGGGACCAGACGCTGGAGGAGAAGATGGCCGCCTTCATCGGGATGAACACCTTCCTCACCGAACTGGTCACCCGCAAACGCGAGACTCCCGGCGACGACATCCTGTCCGATCTCGGCCGCCACGACGACCTCACCATCGAGGAGCTGACGGGAGCCGCTTTCCTGCTGCTGCTCGCGGGCCACGAGACCACCGCGAACATGTTGTCGCTGGGCACTTTCGCGCTACTGGAACACCCCGAACAGCTGGCCGAACTGCGTGCCGACGCGGAGCTGCTGCCCGGCGCCGTCGAAGAGATGCTTCGCTACCTGTCCGTCGCCGACATCTTCTTCCGCTACGCCACGGAAGACCTGGAACTCGGCGGTGAAACGATCCGCGCGGGGTCGACCGTCATCATCTCGCTGCTGGCCGCCAACCGTGACCCGCGGCGGTTCCAGAATCCCGACGCGTTGGACCTGCGTCGCAACGCCCGCGGCCTGTTGTCCTTCGGGCACGGCATCCACCAGTGCCTCGGCCAGCAGCTGGCGCGGATCGAGATGAAGGCGGGTTTCGAGGGATTGCTGCGCCGCTTCCCGACGCTCGCGCTCGCCGTCCCCGCCGGCGAGGTCAGGCTCAAGACCGACATGAACATCTACGGCGTCCACGAATTGCCGGTCACCTGGGAGTCCTGAGTGTTTGGCTCAGCGTCAACGCGGTGAGCGCGATGGCGAAGCCGGTGAGCTGCCAGCCGGTGAGGGCCTGGCCGAGCACGAGGAACCCGGCGGCCGTGGCGACGAGGGGGTTGGTCAGCGTCAGCAGGGAGACCGACGCCGGGGCGAGGCGATCGATGCCGCGGAACCACAGCGGATAGGCCAGCGCGGTGGTGACGATGCCGATGTAGGCGTAGCCGAGCAGGTTCGCGGTCGTCAGCGAGTCCGGGAGACCTTCGAACAGGAGCGTCGCCGGGGCCAGGACGACTCCGCCCAAGGTCAGCTGCCAGCCGGTCATCGCCAGCGGATTCTCGGGGCGGCCCCATTTCTTGGTCAGGATCAGGGAAACGGCCATGAGCCCGACGGCGGCGAGCATGGCGGCCAGGCCGAGCGGGTCGAGGCGGGCTTCCGCCGAAAGGGTCAGCAGGGCGACACCACCGGCGCCGACGATCGAGGCGAGCAGGATCGGCGCCGGTGTCCGGACCCGGAGGATCGGCAGCGCGAGCAAGGCGACCAGCAGCGGTTGGAGGGCGCCGAGGGTCGCGGCGACCCCGCCGGGAAGGCGATACGCGGCAAGGAAGATCAACGGCAGGAAGGCACCGAAGTTGAGCATTCCGAGCACGGTCGTCTTCCACCACCAGGATCCGTGCGGGAGCCGTCTGGTCAGTGCCAGCAGGAGCAGCCCGGCCGGGAGAGCCCGCAGCGCGGCGGCCAGCAGTGGCCGGTCCGGGGGCAGGAGGGTCGCGGTGACGACGTACACGGTGCCCCAGCTGGCCGGTGCCAGTGCGGCGAGCGCGGCGTCACGGAGCGTCGGTTTCGCGGCCGCCTGCTCGGTCGGAGCGACAGGCCGTTCGGCGATGACCGCCATGATGTCTCCTCACTGATAATCTCAACGTTGAGATAACAGCAGCGACTTCTGTCAATGTCAAGTCTCTTAATGTTGAGACGATTGGAGGGTGTCATGGCCGACGCGGTGGACGCGGTGATCGCGCTGTGGCGGCACGAGCGGCCGGACCTCGAAGACAAGCTCTGGCCCGCCGAGGTGATCGGCCGCGTTCAGCGGCTTTCCCGGATCCTCGACCGGAAGCTCAAGGAGTTCAACGCCCGGCACGACCTGGAGTCGTGGGAGTTCGACGTGCTCACCACGCTCCGCCGATCAGGCGAAGCCGACGGCCTGACACCCGGCGCGCTGCTCAAGGCCGCGATGGTCACCTCGGGGGCGATCACGAACCGGATCGATCGCATGGAGGCCAAGGGCCTGGTCGAGCGGGTGCGCGACAGTGACGACCGCCGTTCGGTCAAGATCCGGCTGACCGGCAAAGGCCGCGAAGTCGTCGACGAGGTCTTCGTACTCCACCTGGAGAACGAAGCCGACCTCCTGCCCGATCTGAAACCGGCGCAGTGGGCCGAACTGATCGGCGGCCTGCGGCTGCTGCTCGAACACTTCGGCGACACGTCACTGGAGTGACTTCAGCGCGGGCGGTGTACACCCAGCCACCGCGTAGCCGGGCCGAAGCCTCACGCCGGGTCGGCGAGGATTCCGCTCACGTAAGTCCCCGGATGCGTGGCGGCCAGTTCGCGGTGAGCGGCTGGGTCCGGCCCGGCGGAATGGTCGTCACCCGCGTCGGCTTCCACGTGCCAGAACCCTCGGCGGGCTTCAGGATCGAGAGTAGACGGGGACCGTTCGTGTCACGTCCAGCCGAGCGGGGTGACCTCCGCCGCCGACGTCCACGGGCCGCGCCCGCCCGCCTCGGTGAGGGCGCGGAACCGCACATAGCGCGCCCGAGTGGGCCAGAACCGCAGGGTCTTCCGGGCGGCGTCGTCGGCGAAGGTACCCGTGGCGACGGGGCTTCCCCAGGCGGACCCGTCGGTGCTCAGGCAGACCTCGTACGCACCGACGCGGCCGTGGCCGGAACCGTCCTGGCGCGGCAGGTAGGCCAGGCCGGTGACGGTGCGGGCGGCGCCCAGATCGAGCTGGATTTCGTGGGGCAGCGGGTCTTCCCCGCCGGACCACTTGGTGTGCCAGTGGGTGGCGGGATCACCGTCGACGGCGTTCGTGGCGGCGCCGGACTCGCCCACGGTCTCCTGGCTGTCGGCCGAGCGGACGGTGGCGGCGAGCGGCCCGGAGCCCATCACCGGGTCGCTGATGCTCTCGGCGCCCGTCTCGACATGCCCCGCGAAGCGACGAAGGAAGCCGTCCGGCCCCTGAACGGTCAGGTCGTACCAGCCGCCCATGCCGCCTTCGGTGCTGAACCAGTCCTCGACCGTCGCGCCTTGGGCGACCGTGTACGTCCACGGTCCGCCACCCCGGTTGCCGGTGCGCACGGTCAGCTCGCACGCCGCGCCGGCGTTGGTCATCGTCAGGTACACGACGCCGGAACCCGGCCGCAGCACGACTTCCGGATTCGGCGCGCCGCCGGTGGTCGCGGTGATCCGATTGCCCGCGAACCGCCTCAGGAAACCGTTGGGGCCGTGCGCGGTGAGGTCGTACGCGCCCTCCGGGGAACCCACCTGCCAGTAATCCGAGAGCGTCGCGTTCCCGCCGAGTGTGTAGCGCCAAGGCCCATCGGTGCGGTGCGCGTTGGCGTACACGGAGAAATGGGCGCCCGCGGTTCCGGTGTTGGCGAAGTCGATCCAGAACCGCTCGGCCGTCACTCGTCCGGAAACCGCCAACCGGTAAGGCAAGGGCCTTGCGGGCCGGACACCGGTCTCCGGCACCGGAAGCTTCTGCACGGAAGGCGGCTGCGGCTGAGTGTTCCAGGGCCCGCTCGTCGGCACCGGTTCGGTCAGCGCCGGATAGGTCGCGTTCGGCGCCGTGGTGTCCAGCGCCGAAGTCAGGTCGCCGCATACGGTGCGCCGCCACGGCGAGATGTTCGGCTCGGCGACGCCGCTCCACCGTTCCAGGAACCGCAACACCGAGGTGTGGTCGAAGACCTCCGAGCACACCTTCCCGCCCCGGCTCCACGGCGAGATGACGAACATGGGCACCCGCACCCCCAGCCCGATCGGCTCACCGGAGACGAATTCGTCGGTCGTGGCCACGGAACTCTTGCCCTCGTCGTCCGAGGCGGGTGGGGCGGGCGGTGGCATGTGGTCGAAGAAGCCGCCGTCCTCGTCGTAGGTCAGCAGGAACAAGGTCTTGTTCCACACGCCGGGTTTCGAGGCGATCGTGTCGAGGATCGACTTCACCAGCTCGGCCCCGGTGTTGGGCCCCCACGCGGGATGTTCGGTCTGCGATTCCGGCGCGACGATCCACGACACCGACGGCAGCCTGCCCGCGTCGACATCGGCCTTGAAGGCGACCGGCAACTGCTTCGGCGCGACCCTGGCCAGGCCCCGGTCGTACAGAGCGCGCTCGGTCGCGGTCAAGGTCGCCACCCCCGCGGCCAGTCCGTCGAGCAGCCGGGTCCGTTCGGCGGCCGAGGCCGAATCCAGGGCGTAGTAGAAGTACTCCAGCTTCGGGAAGGCTTTGCCCGCGGAGTCCTTCACCTTCGACAAGGCCTTGGCGCCGACGGCAAGGAAACTGCTGAAATAGTCCAGCGAATTGTCGCCGTAATTGTCCCATTCCTGATACACCCGCCAACTGCGGCCCGCGGCCTGAAGCCGCTCGGCGTAGGTCTTCCAGGTGTAGCCGGTGTGCCCGGGGTTCTGCCACGCGTCATTGCCGATCGCGCGGGTCGTGCCGTCCGGTTCGAAGCCGAGTTTGCCGGTGAACAGATACATCCGGTTCGGGTTGGTCGGCCCCATTTCCGAGCAATGGTAGGCATCGCAGACCGTGAACGCGTCGGCGAGTTCGTGATAGAACGGCAGCGCCGAACGCCGGTGATAAGTCAGCGAGCGAACACCCTTGGCCGCGCGCCACGCGTCGTGGCGGCCCTTGTTCCACGCCCGGTGCCCGCCGGACCAGCTGTGGTCGACGTCGGCCATGAACTGGTCGTCGATCGCGTACGGCAGGAGCGTTCCCGCGCCGTCGGGCTGCTGGAAGACCGAGGCCCCGGAAGGCAGTTTGATCGCGGCCGGATCGGCGAATCCCCGCACACCGCGCAGCGTCCCCAGATAATGGTCGAACGACCGGTTCTCCTGCATGAACACCACGACATGCTCGATGACGTCGAGCCCGCCCGTCGGCGCCTCGGCGGCGAGCGCCTGCCGGACGCTCGCCGGGAGCAAGGTGAAAGCGGAAGCCGCGCCAGCGGCTTTCAGCAGGGTACGACGGCGCACGGAGCCCTCCCGGAATGGCGTTGAACCCGGTCGATCATGTTCGAAACTGCACCTTTTCGGCGACTATCGAGCAGATAGAAGCATATGGTGCTGATCCGTTCAAGGGTTCCGCCCGCGGGCTGCATGATCGGAGCAACAAGACACGACTTTCGTAGCCGGTTCAGAGGTCGTGAGTGGTGACCAAGGTGTCTTGGCTACCTACGCGGATTCTGCGGCGGTCGCCCCTGGCCTTCATGTACTCGTGAGCGTTAAGGACGGTTATAGAGAGGTAAGGCAAACGTGGCGTTCCGGAGTTGGCGGCAGGAGCGGGACTAGCCGACCAGGCACCTTTCCCACTGTTCATAACGGACTTTTCCGCGGTGAAAGTGTCTGACTTGGGTGATTTGCACGGTTCGGCGAGGGGGTCGTGAAATCGCCCATCTGGGCATCACTCGGACATTGAGTCAGCGGAAAGTGTCCTTGGTGGACACTCGGGGGCGCGGTCAGCTCCTGTCGGCCAGTCCAGAACCACGGCCGCGAAGGCCGCCTCTGCCTTGAGCTAGTGAAGGGGTCCTTCACCGCAGAGGCCCGAACGGCCGGTACTCGTGATCCGGCAGACGACTCGCGCACGCCCGGGTTCCGCCGTGTGTCGTCCATCCAGTCACGCGAAACCCGCGCAACGGCACCGAACACACCGCCAGTTTCCAACTCCCCCACCGATCACGCGGCGGAAACCGTGGTGGGGGCCGCCCCCCTTGAGCGTCCCCCACCCGGTTCACCCGGCCGGCAACCGGCCGGACGTCATTTCGTGTCGCCGTCCGGACGCCCGGACAACGCCGCCACCGCGAGCACCATGACGACAGGCCAGATCACGGCCATCAACGCGATCCCGCCGACGGTGATCGCCGTGACCGAAGCCGCCGTCGCGATCAGCCCGCCGACGGGTGACACGTAACAAAATCCCAACGGGCCCAGAAAGAGCACCCACGACAACGCCACTTTCACCGATTTGGCGGGCGGGCGCGGAACCGGATACCGCCCCGGGCCGACGACCTCCTGATCGTCGCCCTGGTACCACCCGCCGGACATCAGCGGCGGGTGCGGCGCGAAGAAAGCCGGTCTTCGGCCGAACGCCTTGGGCGTCCGCGGATTCGGTACGGCCGGCTCACGCCGGTGATCCTTCGGCCGTCCCATGACACTTTCGGCGCTGCGCATGACGTCCTCCCCTGTCGCCGGCCCGAGGCCTGGTGAAGTCACCCCTTGCCTGGCACAATTACCGGTTGCGGTGCGAAACTTCCGGGTCGTTCTGCCCACTGACCATGCTGACGAGTCGGGGGAGTGGCTGATGCGTCAAATGGAACACAGCGCGAATCCGGCCCCCGGCGATCCGGAGGGCCAGGATGACCGGTTCTCCAACGGGTGATCACGGGGGCTTCGGAACCTGGGGGCGGCTGACGCCCGCGGAGCAGGCCGCTCTCCGGCGCGCGGGCCATGTGAAGGTGTGGCGGCCAGGGCAGATCCTCGCCCTCCAGGGCAGTCCGCCCACCAGTATGTTCGTCGTCCTCCACGGCTGGGTGAAGATCAGCGCCACCAACTATCGCGGCGAGGACGCGCCGCTCGCCGCCCGCGGCCCCGCGGAGATCGTGGGCGAGCTGGCACCGATCAGCGGACTCCCCCGGTCCGCCACCATGTCGGCGATCGACGAGGTGCGCACCCTCGTCGTGCCGAGGGAGAAGTTCCTCGGCGTCCTGCGGGACCGGCCGCGTATCGCGGAAGAGATCTTCCGTACCGCGGCGATCCGGCTGCAGCAGTCCGACAGGCTGCGACTCGAAGCCGGCGGGCCGGATTTCCCGCAACGCCTCGCCGCGGTCCTCCTGGAACTGGCGTTGCAGCACGCCGTCGACTGGACGGACGGGCAGCAGGTCGATCTCCGGTTCAACCAAGGGGAATTGGCGGGCTTCGCGCGCGTCTCACGCAGCACCCTGATCCGCGGCCTCGAAGAACTCCGGCGGCTGGGTGTCGTGCGCACCGCGCGTCAGCGCGTCACCATCACCCGTCCTCGCGCCTTACGGGAATTGGCGGCCGGGCGGCCACCGCCGCCCGTCGAGGCCTGATCGGTCACGAAATCTCGGCTATCCTTGTCGAGGTTCAACTCTCGCAACCGTTTCACGGGGTGGAGGGAATCGGCACGATGAGTTCTTTCTCGGCGAACACCGAACCGGACATCGAATCGGCGTTGATCGATCTCGACGCGGTCTCCTTCACCGCGTTGCGGGAGCTGGACGGGGAAGCCTTCCGCCAGTCGGCGCACCACGTCGTCGAACGCACGACCCTCGTCCGCGCACGCTACAGAAGCGGAAACCCCTCCGGTGGCGAGCGCATCGACTGATGTCGCCGCCTGCCGAGGTTCGCCCCGTGTTCCACCGGTTGTCGTGGCGGGACTTCGACGCGCTGGCGCGCCTTGACGGCGACGAGGAAATGGCCCGGCGGCTGCGGCGGGCCGAGCGAAGCCGTCGCAAACTGCTGATCCACGCGTTGCTGACCGAGGCCACGAAGACAGTGGATCATTCGGGTCCCCTGCCACCGTTGGATTCCGCCTGGGAACTGCTCGCACGTGCGGAAGCACGAGCACCCAAGGCAGTGAACCGGATGCTCACCAACCCGTACACCGGCAGCTGGGCGGGCTACACGACTCGTTTGCTACGCAACGGAATCGACGGCATCGGTCCTTTGTGGATGCATCTGGGCCACGCGCACGCGATCGCGGCGGCAGCGGCGATCCGGGCGGAGCTCGACTTCGAGACGACCATCCCGGCCTGGCACGGCAACGCCATGCTCCCTTCCCTCGGCATGGCGAGATTTCCCGGTACCGCGGCGTTTTCTTCGGCCGTCGTACGAGGCGATAACGGCCGGTACCTCATCTCGAACGCCGAAACGACGGTCCGCCTGCCCGGCTCGCCCGACGCCGATGCCCCGGGCTGGTGGGGAATCCGGCGAGTCCGGAGCCAGGTCGGCGCGCACCGGTTCTCCCTGTGGCTGGACGATCTCGACCCCTATCGGGGGCTCTACGAACCGGTCCCACCGGAAAGGCTGCCTGGCAAGGAATTGGCGGATTGGCAACGGCTGATCGACGAAGCGTGCCGCCTGATCACCGCCCATCTCCCCGGTTTGGCCCGCATCATGCCCGTGGGGCTCGCCTCATTGGTGCCGAGACCCCAGGTGCTCTTCCGGAATCCGAGCGCGTCGACCGGGGAGGCGTTCGGCAGCGCGGTGGTCGGCCTGCCCGCCGACGGCGCGTCCCTCGCGGAGACCTTGATCCACGAGTTCCAGCACATCGTGCTCGGCGGTCTGCTGCATCTGGTCGAATTGTACGAGCCGGATCCCCGTGAACGGATCTACGTGACGTGGCGGGATGATCCGCGGCCCGTGAGCGGTGCCCTGCAAGGGGTCTACGCCTTCTTCGGGGTCACCGCGTTCTGGCGCGCGCTGACCCATGCCGGTCACAGCCCCCGGCGCTCCGGCTTCGAATTCGCGTTCTGGCGCGAGCAGACGTGGCGCACCTTGCGGGTCCTGCGCGAGGACCCGACACTGACCGACGCCGGACGCCGGTTCCTCGATGACATAGCCGAACGCCTCGGCCCCTGGCAGGACGAGCCCGTGCCGGCGGAGGCGGGCGAACTGGCCGCGGCCGCCGGCCGGGATCACCTCGCCGGCTGGCGGGCCCGCCACCTGCGGCCGGACCCGGCCGTGGTGACCGAGCTGGCGGCGGCATGGCTCAGTGGCAGGCCGAGGCCACCCGCCACACTCGACGCCCCGGACCTCCCCCCGACTCCGGTACCGGACGGAGCCTGGTCCCACGCCAGAACGGACCTGATCCGGCTCGCCGTCGGTGGCACACCGCTGTCGCCGGACGGACGCCCGCCGGCGGTGCCCGGCGCCACCGCCGCGGACCTCGCTTACACCGCGGGCGATTTCCTCGAAGCAATCCGGGGCTACCGGCGGGAACTCGCCACGGACCCGGACCGGCCGAACTCCCTGGTCGGGCTGGGCCTCGCGCTCGCCGCACGAGGCCAACACCCCGCCGCCCGCGCCTTGCTGCACTGCCCCGAACTCGTCCGGGCCGTGCATCGGCCCTTGCGAGCCGTTCCACGGCCCCCGACCGTGGAACAGCTCGCCGCCTGGATCGGGCAGTTTGTTCCTGGTTGAGTCACATCAGGATCGGGTCGATGTCGCAGTTGGCGCGGGCGCCTCGGCCTGCTGCTTGTGTTCCGGG
>NZ_JBWKEB010000021.1:0-131718 GCF_056435665.1 Amycolatopsis sp. NPDC043887 | reverse complement strand
AGGGGGCCGGGTCGATGGGGCTCGAAAGCGGGCTGGGTTGGTGGAGGGGGGGTGGGGGGGGGGGGGGGGGGTGGGGGGGGGGGGGGGGGGGTGGGGGGGGGTTTTTGGGGGGAAAACCAAAAACCCCCCCCACGACCACCTGGACCGAGCGCTGACCAGGGAGCCTTCGCGTACTGGAGCTACTTGCCGCGCCTCAGCGAGCGCGGGAACAGGCGGCCCTTCCACGACATCGGCGCGTTCCGCTTCAGGCTCTTGCGAACCTCGTCGAAGGCCGGGCCCAGCGTCGGGTCGTCCGCGGGCTGATCCGAGTACCAGGACCGCTCCACGACACCGATGACCGTCCGCAGGCCGGTGCGGCCCTCCTCGTCCAGCCGGTGCTTCTCGACGACCTTCCGGCCCGCCACGCGCACCGTGTCGCCGTCGGAGAGCGGCAGGCCCCGGTCCGCGCATTCGTCCATCAGTTCGCGCCACGCCGCGTCGGCCGCGGCGGGGGAGCGGGACGCGATCTTCTGCAGCCGCAGCCGTCGCTTGATCTCCCGGATGGCCGTCGGCGTGCCGAGCCCTCCGAGGACGATCACCAGCGCCAGCGCGAACCACCACGAAACCCACGCCGCCAGGAACGCGAACGCCGCCACCCACAGCCCGATCACGATCAGCGGCAGCCAGTTCGTCACGTTCTGGTCGTCCAGGAACCCGCCGTCCTCCCGGACCGGGGCAGGCGCGTCCGGGGCGGGGGACCGGGCAGGCGACGAGCGCAGCAGCGCCCGATACCTCAACTGCGACCGCACGATCATCACCACGGTCAGCGCGGCCGCCAGCCCACCGAGGATCCCGGCGAGGATCGCGGGCCACAGCGGCTCTTCCTCCTGCTGGCCCGTGCCGCCGTCCGCGCCGAGATCGGCGCCGGGGTCGCGGGGCGTGCCGGTGGCGGGGGCGCTCGACGCGGGTGCGCTCGGCACTTCCTGGGTGTCGTTGGCCGTGGAGCTGCCGGTGTCGTTCTGCAGGTACGGCGGGACGACCGCGCGGCCGTCGAGCAGCGGGGTCGGGTCGAAGCTGACCCAGCCCTTCGTCTGGAAGTAGACCTCGACCCACGCGTGCGCGTCCTCGGAGGTGATCGAGACGTAGTCGCCCTTCGGGGTCCCGGAGGAGAAGCCGATGGCGACCCGCGACGGGATGCCGACCGACCGCAGCATCACGGCCATCGCCGACGCGTACTGCTCGCAGAACCCGCGTTTGCCGTTGAGGATGAAGTCGGCGAGCGCGTCGGAGTCGGTGGCGTCCGCGGTCTTGGTGTCGTAGACGAATCCGTTCTGCGCGGTGAAGAACGACCAGAGTGCCTGCGCCTTGTCGAAGTTGTTGGACTCGTTTTCCGTCAGCTGCTTGGCCTTCGCGACCACGCGGGGGTCGACGCGGTCGATCCGGGTGAACTGCTGCGGCACCTCGGCCAGGCGGGCGTCGTCGCGCCGGAGTTCGTCCTTCGTCGGGTTCTCGATGGACGCGGTCTCGGTGTAGGCGGGCGCGTTCTGCTTGGTCGTGGTGAACACGGCGCCGCCGACCGGGTCGTACAGCCAGTTGTCGGCCAGCCCGTTGAGCGCCCGCGGCGCGCCGTAGATCGGCAGCCAGTTGTCGACCCAGTTCGTCGGTTCGATCCGGATCTCCCGCGCGGGACCGGAGCCGTCGTCGCCCGGAGCGGGCGGAAGGCCCTTGTTGGCCTGCACACCCTGCTGGGCGCGGCCGTTCTGCGCGAGCCCCCAGCCCTTGTTCGGCGTATACGTGTCGAGGGTGAACGCGCGCAGCAGCCGTTTGTCCGCGCCCATTCCGTAGACCTTGAACAACTCCACGTTCTCGCCCTGGTCGAGCAGGCCGCGCAGTTGCGTGAACGGCTCGACGCCGAATCCGCCGGCGCCACCGCGGCCCGAGCCGGTCCCGCCCGGAAGGCTGCCGACCGTGCCGACCCCGGTGACGGCCGTGCCGATCACCAGGCCCATCGCGATCGCGGCGGCCACCACGCCGACGGGGGCCGACAACGTGCTCGCCGAGTTGCCCAGTCCTGGCGCGTCCCGGTTGCGCCAGCGGCGATGCCGGTGGTTGCCGTCGACGGCGAGGAGGGCGGCGAACGCGGCCGCGCCCAGCAGGAACGTCCACCACGGCAGCATGTCCTCGGCCAGCGCGGCCGGGACGGCGTACACGCACAGCAGTACCAGGCCGGTCGCGGCGGGCGCGGCGGCGGCCACGGCCAGCGTGTCGACCAGGACCGCGACCAGGCCGATCGCGATGGTGATCAGGCAGAGGATCGGCGGGGTGCCCTCGATCGGCGGGAGGCCGACGCGGATCTGCTCGGCCGCCGCGGCGAGGACGCCGCGCAGTTCCCCGAACGCGTCCGGGCCGGGGAAGATCTTCAGGATCCCGCTGGTGGTGAACGCGCCGGTGATCAGCAGCAACAGCACCAGCAGCTGTGCCAAGCCGACGACGATGGTCGGTGCGCGCAGCGAGCGCAGGGCGAGTCCGGTCGAGGCGATCAGGACGACGGCGACCAGCAGGTAGCCGAACCACGCCCAGCCGGAGACGACGCCGGTGAGCGAGGTCGAGGCGAACAGCGTGGCGAGCCCGGCGGCGACCGGAGCGAGCACACTGCTCGTCCAGACCGGGGGCGGGGCGGACGGCCGTGGTTGGGGGGTATGCGGCCGGGGTGGAGCGGTCGCGGTCACAGGCCGCCTCCGATCAGCGTGCCCCGGCGGGTGGCCGTCTGGCAGAGCTCGGCCCAGACCTGCGGCATGGGCGATCCGGGACCGGCGACGACGACGCCCCAGCCCGCGGCTCGCAGCAGCGCCACCGATTCCTCGGTGGCGGCGGCACGGTTTTCGGGCCGGTTGACGCCGGAGGACCAGCCGGGGGTGTCGAGCAGCACGGCGAGGCTCCGGATCCCGCGCGGGCGGTACCGGGACAGCTCGTGCACGGATTCGTTGCTGACGGTGCCGAGCACCGCGATGAGTTCCTGTCCGTCGGCCGGGTCGTGGCCGAGGGTGATGTCGCGCTGGTGCGCGGGCTGGAGCGCGGCGAGGACGTCGAGCACGACGTTGTCGTAGTGCTCGCCACCCTCACCTGGGGTGTCGGCCAGGGTCTGGCCGTGTTCGGTGATCAGCCGGACCCGGTGACCGGAGCGGCGCAGGTGCAGTGACACGGAAGCGGCGAACGAGACGGCCCATTCGAGGCTCGCCGCGGGGCCGTTGCCGTGGTGCGCCGCCGCACGGTGGTCCAGCAGCACCGTGGTGCCGCCGCGCCACGGCCGTTCCTCGACGCGGACCATGATCTCGTCGCGGCGGGCGGTCGAGCGCCAGTGGACCTTCCGCAGGTCGTCGCCCTGCCGGTACTGCCGGACGATCACGTCCGATTCGCCCTGTCCGGCGTGCAGGCGGATGCTGCCGTCGTCGCCCGCGCCGATCCCGGCGCCGCTGGGCAGGCCCCACAGGCCGACCACCTTCGGCACGACGACCAGCCGGGAATGCCCGATCAGCTCACGTTCGAATTCGCACAGCCCGAACGGGTCGGTGATCGTCGCCCGCAGCGGGCCGACCTGCTGGACGCCGCGCAGCACCGGTTGCAACGGGTAGCGCAGCGCGACCCGGCGGTCGTGGGGAAGGCGTTCGACGACGAACCGCGGCCGCGAACCCAGCGCGTAGGGCACGCCGTCTTCGAGCAGCACCTCGCCCGCCGGGAGCCTGCCGTCCCGCCACAGTTCGAGCTGGACCTCGCCCGGCGAACCGACCGCGACCCGCTCCGGGCGCAGCGAGCGGGCCGCGCCCAGCCGCAGCCGGGTCGCCGAGATGAAGAAGGCGACCAGCAGCGGCAGGGCGATGACGAACACCGCGACCCGCAGCAGATCCCGTTCGTTGAGCACGAACGAGCAAGCCGCCGCGGCCACGCCGGCGGCGAGGAGGCAGCGGCCGCGTGTGGTCAGGCCGGACAGCGCACGCAGCATGGCGCTTTTTCCTTACTCAGCGGTGGTTCGAGCCCTGCGGAACGGGAACGCGGTGCAAGATCGCGCGGACCACGTCGGTGGCCGAACGGCGGGCGGCGTGCGCCTCGGTGGTGAGCACCATGCGGTGCGCCAGCACCGGGACCGCGACCGTGTGCAGGTCGTCCGGGACGACGAACTCGCGGCCCGAGAGCGCGGCCTGCGCGCGGGCCGCGCGGACCAGCTGCAGGGTCGCCCGCGGCGAGGCGCCGAGACGGATCTCCGGCACCTGACGGGTCGCGGACACCAGATCGACGGCGTAGCGGCGGATCTCCGGCGACATGTGCACCGACCGCACCGTCTCGATCAGCCGCTGCACCGACTCGCGGTCGGAGACGGGCTCGAGCTCGGCCAGCGGGTTGTGCCCGGCGTGCTCGTCGACCATGGCCAGTTCGGCCTGCTGGTCGGGGTAGCCGATGGACACCCGCGCGGTGAACCGGTCCCGCTGGGCCTCGGGCAGCGCGTAGGTGCCCTCCATCTCGATGGGGTTCTGGGTGGCGATCACCATGAACGGCTCTTCGAGGTGGTAGGTCGAGGTGTCGACGGTGACCTGGTGCTCTTCCATGCATTCGAGCAGGGCCGACTGCGTCTTCGGCGAGGCGCGGTTGATCTCGTCGCCGACCACGATGTTCGCGAACACCGGGCCGGGGCGGAACTCGAACCCGCCGCTCTGCCGGTTGTAGATGGACACCCCGGTGACGTCGCTGGGCAACAGGTCGGGGGTGAACTGGATCCGGCTGACGGTGCAGTCGATCGAGCGGGCCAGCGCCTTCGCCAGCGAGGTCTTGCCGACCCCGGGGACGTCTTCGACGAGGAGGTGGCCTTCGGCGAGCAGGGTCACGAGCGCGATGCGGATGACGTCGGGTTTGCCGACCAGTACCCGCTCCACGTTGGCGGCGATCCGCCGCGCGGCCTCGTGCAGTTCGTCCAGCGACGCTCTGTTCTTGGCGTCACGGCCGTTCTGCCGACCGCTGACCGAGCCGGCGCCCGTGGGGTACGGCGCTTGCCCGGTTGCCTGCTCGCCCTGGTGTTCGCCGGGCGTCGCAGACTGGATTCTCGACGTCACTCGACCTCCTGATGCCGCGTGGCTGGATTTCCGCTGGGTCCTCTGCCGGACCGTTCAGTCCCCCGGGCAGCGGTCAGCCTCCCACGAAGTGTGTCAAACTCGGGCGAACTCGTGGGGGGAACCCCGCCAACCCCAGTCGATGACTCTGTGCAACCGGAGACCTTACCTCGATCGGGTTAGTCGAGCGCGTTTTCGGGTGCTCCCGCTGACGGCGGGTTTTGTCGTATGCTCCGGTACGAGGTCGCTCGACTACGGAGAGGCGTAATCGCATATGAGCGAGGTGAGTACCGCCAAACCACGGTTCGATCTGAGCGGATTCGCGGTCGCGCCGGAGCTGGCGGCGGACGCCCACGTGAAGATCTCCGCCCTGCAGGACGTGGTCGGCCAGATGGTCCGCGAGGCCAAGGTGCTCGGCCGCACGGTTCCCCTCGGCGGGGGATACGCGGACGAGGTCGGCAGGTTCATGGCGCAGTACGGGATCGGCGCCGAAGGCTCCGCGGTCGAGGCGCTCACGGCGTTCGGCAAGGAACTCGAGGCGCTCAAGAACCGGATCGAGAAGGCGCTGGCCCGGTACACCCGGCAGGATGAACAAGCGGCGGCGGACGTGGACTGTGTCGGCGGCTGAACCCATGAAGTCCCGCCTTCCCGCGCTCGGCGTCCTCGTCGTCCTCACAGTGTCCGCCTGCGGGCAAGGGGCCGCGGGCCAGGCACCGGTTCCGAGCATGGAGACGATACGCACCGGCGCTTCCGTCGCAGGCACGGTCCCGCCGGCGGTCCTGGATCCGTGCGCGCTGCTCGGCCCGCAGGACCGGTCGGACGCCGGGATCACCGTGCTCGGCGTCGCGAAGGAGATCAACGGCGCCCGCGCCTGCGACTGGACGGTGCCCGCCACCTTCGGCGTCACCATCACCGTGGACGAGCGCAATGGCCTGAAGGATCTCGAGGTCACGCGCAAGACCGCCACCAAGACCAAGGTCGGCGGCCGGGACGCGCTCAAGGTCGCCGACAAGAAGGCCGCCGACGGGACCTGCGCGGTCCTGCTCGGCATGGGGGAGAAGGCGAGCGTCCAGATCGACGTGAGCAACACGAACTTCACCGACACCGCGCTCGCCTGCGAGCGCGCGATGACGGTGGCGGGATTGGCCGAACCCAAACTGCCTTAGGAGAACTGCCGTGCCTGAAGGAGAGACGCCGGGCCGCGAGGTTCCGGTCGCGGCCACGCGGTACGCGGCCTACAGCCACGAAGCGCTGGCCGCCGAAGTCGAAGCGGGCAACGACCCCGAGGCGGCGGGCGGGATCGGCGCCGCCTGGGACGCGCTCGCGCGGCGCATGCACGACGCGACGTCCGAGCTGGCCGGGCTGGTCGGCAGCAGTGAAGAGAACTGGCGCGGCGAAGCGGGCGACGCGCTCCGTGGTGTGCTGGCCACCGCGTCCGGCTGGTTGACCTGGTCCGCGGACATCTCGTCCGCGCTCGGGAAGGCCGTTTCCGGGCAGGCCGAAGCGGCGGCGCGGGCCCGTGCCGACATGCCGCCGCCGGTGGACTACGACCCCGGCGCGATGATCCGCGGCGCCGCGGCCGGCGGGAACCTCGCGCTCCTCGCCGCGCTCGCCGACGAGATGGAGGCCAAGCACGCGGAGGCCGAGGAGGCCCGGCGCAAGGCCGTCGACGTCATGAACACCCGCGATGCCTCCCTGCGTTCGCTGACCCCGCAGGTCTCCTTCGGGAAGCCGCCCGAGCTGGGGCGGTCTTGATCCGCGTTTCCGCGTCGGCGTTCGACGTCCTCTGGTCCGACCTGGGACACGCGGCCCCGCCTTGGCCGCTGTCCGTGCGCAGTGTCGGCGCCACGGAAGCGGAGCGCGCCGAGATCCGCGGCGCGGTCTACGAAAACCTCGCCGAACGAGGCCTGTACGACGGGGACCGGCTCGACGCCGCCCTGGAAGCGCGGCTGGACCTGCTCGCGCGCGCCGAGGTCTATGTCGAATGCGAGGCGCTCGCCGACATGACCGCCGAAACCCCGTTCCGCGCGGTCGCGGCCGCGCGCGGACGGCATGGCGTGCTGGCCACGCAGCCGGAACAGACCATCGCGCTGTCCGGGATCACCGACGGCGAGGTGTTCACCGCGGTCGTCGGCGTCCTGCCGGAACTGCGGCCCGGCCCCGGCTACGGGATCAGCCTCCCCGCGGCGCGTTTCGACGACGACCTGGAGGATCCGGTGTTCGGCGACGGCGGGCGATCGTCGGCTTCGGACAGTCAGCTGCGCGAGGTGCTCGCGATCCAGGCACGGCCCGTCTACAGCGCGGGCCAGTTCACCGTGCGGACCCGCGACCGCGACGGCCGGGCGCACCGGGCAGGCGGGCTGACCTGGTTCGACACCGACGTCGGCGCGTACTGCGCGGCGCGGACCGAGGGCCGTGGCGGGCAGGCGTGGGTGAACGTGTCCCCTGTGGACGGTCCCCGGCTGGCCGCGCGGCTGGCTTCGCTGCTGGACGACGACCGCTAGGTTGTGACGGGTCGAAAACCCGAGAAACTGGCGCGGCGCCAGCCGTCGTGCGACGCCTGGGCTCCTGAACGAGCTTGGCCGCGGACCGGTCCGTGAAGGCCTCCTTGCCTACCTTGAGGGTAGGCAAGGAGGCCTTCGCTACCTCTGGGACCGCCACGCTCGCGTGACCGGACGGACGACACGCGTGTCGTCCGCCGGATCACATGTGTCGTCCGGTCGACCACGTGACGTCGCCGGTGCTGAGCCTCGTGAGTGGTGAGGACGGCTAGAACCCGAATCGCCTCTCAGGGCCAACACACCTCGGGGCCCACGAGAGCCCAGACGGCTGTCCTTTGTCGACACGTCATGGGATGAACCGACGTCACTCTCCACAGTGTCCTCGGCCGTCCCCACCGTGCCCCACCGGATTCCCCACCTTCACCCCCACTTCGCCCCACAGCAGGGTTCCGGCTGCCGATATCCGGACGTGTCAGGCCTGGATGAGGTTGCTTCGATACCCGCCCAGGGGGATCTTGGCCACCGTCCCCCACCATGCCCCCACCTGGCCCCACCTGGCTGACCAGCGAAAACGTCTGACACGACGGAGTGGTCGCGGCTTTTGACGCGTTGACTGTGGTGAAAAGTGGGGTACGGTGGTGCGCAGTGGGGCAGAAGGGAGCCCCGTGGCCGAGCTCGGTTGTTCGCAGCCGGGATCGGTAGGGAGGTGGGGCCGGTGTTCCTCGGCACCCACACCCCGAAGCTGGATGACAAAGGGCGGCTCACGCTGCCCGCGAAGTTCCGCGACGCGCTCGCCGGTGGGCTGATGGTCACCAAGGGACAGGATCACTGTCTCTTCGTCTTCCCCCGGGCGGAGTTCGAGCAGATGGCGAGGAAGGTCGCCGACGCCCCGTTCACGAACGAGGCGGTCCGGGCCTACCAGCGTTATCTCTTCGCCGGGACGGACGAACAACGCCCGGACGGGCAAGGACGTATCGCGATCGCGTCCGAGCTCCGACGCTACGCCGGGCTGAACAAGGAGTGCGTGGTGATCGGGGCGATCACCAGGCTGGAGATCTGGGACGCCCAAGCGTGGCAGGGCTACCTGGACGAACACGAGGACAGCTACGCGAAGGCTCGAGAGGAAGTTCTGCCGGGCGTCTTCTAGACGTGGCCGAGGAAGCACCCACGCCGTCGGGGGGCGCGGGTTCATGCTTCGGACACGCCGGGAACCGTCCACACGGATGCCGTGAGGCCTCTGTCCGCTCAGTGGCCCTGGTACACCTTCCCCGGTACCAGGTCAGCAGGCGGGCGGACAGGGACCTGACGGCATCCGGCATCTTCCCCGGCACTACAGAAAGGGGGGAAGACATGGCAGACGAACACGAGCACGTACCGGTGCTGCTGGACCGCATCGTCGAGCTGTTCGCGCCGGTCTTCTCCGACCGCGAGGCCGTGCTGGTCGACGCGACCGTCGGACTCGGCGGTCATTCCGACGCGCTGCTCACCGCGTTCCCCCTGCTGCGCCTGGTCGCCCTCGACCGTGACCCCAACGCGCTGGAACTCTCCGCGAAACGGCTTGCGCGGCACGGTGATCGTGTCGACTTCGTGCACGCCGTCTACGACGAGATGCCGTCCGCGCTGCAGGATCTCGGACTGTCCAGAGTGGACGGGATCCTCTTCGACCTCGGGGTCTCCTCGATGCAGCTCGACCGTGCCGAGCGCGGTTTCGCCTACTCCAAGGATTCCCCGCTCGACATGCGGATGGACCCGACCACCGGGTTCACCGCGGCCGACGTGCTCAACACCTACGCCCCCGGCGAGCTGATCCGGATCCTCCGCGACTACGGCGAGGAACGCTTCGCCCAGCGGATCGTCAAAGCCGTTGTGGCGGAACGAGAGAAGGAACCCTTCACGCGCAGCGGGCGGCTGGTGGAACTGCTGTACGACGCGGTCCCCGCGGCGAGCAGGCGCACCGGCGGGCATCCGGCGAAACGCACGTTCCAGGCGTTGCGGATCGAGGTCAACGGCGAACTGGAGGTGCTGCGGCGGGCGATGCCGCGGGCGCTGTCCTCGCTCGCAGTCGGCGGCCGCATCGTCGTGGAGTCCTATCAGTCCCTCGAAGACCGGCTGGTCAAGCAGGCCTTCGCGGAACTGGCGAAATCCCGGACGCCGGAAGGGCTTCCGGTGGAACTGCCGGGCCACGGCCCGGAACTGAAACTGCTCACCAGAGGGGCCGAGAAGGCCGGCGAGGCGGAGACCGAACTGAACACGCGGGCCGCCTCCGTGCGGCTGCGAGCCGCCGAACGGATCGGAGACCGAGCACGATGACCGCTCCCGCGAAGTCCCGCGGCCGCCGGACACCGGCGCCCGGACGGCGTGCCCGCGCGACCAGCACGGTCGACCAGGCGCCCGGCACCGAGTCCACGACGTCCACCCGTGCCTCCCGCGGCCGCACGTCGGCGGCCGAACGCGCCTACGCCCGCCGCGCCCAGCGCGCCGACCTGCTGCAGCGAGACCAGAAGCGCAACCGTCCCGACGCCGAAGGAGGTGCGGGCAAGGAAGAGCCGACGAAGAAGTTCACGCTGCGCTGGCCGCGTTCGCGGGCGTCGTTCGTGCTGATGATGATGGGCCTGCTGGCCGTCGGCGTGGCGTGCACGCTGTGGCTGACCACGCAGGCCATCGCCGATTCGTACCGGCTCGAACAGCTCCGCACGACCAACGCCGGGCTCGCCGAGTCGAAGGAGCGGCTGCAGCGCGAGGTCGCGAAGGCCGAGTCGCCTGCTTCGCTGGCGCCCAAGGCCAGGGAACTGGGCATGGTGCCCGGCGGCGACCCCGCGCATATCGTGGTCGGCCCGGATGGACAGTCCACTGTGGTCGGTGAGCCGAAGAAGGCCGAAGCCGAAGCGCCCGCCGCCTCGGCCGAGTCGACGGCGCCGCCGCCCGCCGAGGGAACGCAGCAGGGCACGCCGTACGAGGGTGATCAGCCCGCGGTGCCGCAGGAGAACGCGGCCCCGGCGCAGGGAGGTCAGTGATGTCGCCCGGCCGCCCGGCGCAGGCCAGGGCCCGGTCGGCGGGGAGTGCGCGCAGGACGTACGCCGCCGGGACCCGCCGTGCCACCGCCCGCCGGGGCAACGGGGGAAACCGGAGCCGGTTCACCGGCGTCCGGATCCTGCTGATCGTCGTGATGGTGCTCGCCGGCCTCAAACTGGTGCAGGTGCAGTGGTTCGAGGCCGGCGCGCTCTCCGAGGCGGCGGAGCGGCAGCGGACGTCGGTGATCGAAAGTCCCGCCCAGCGTGGGTCCATCCTGGACCGCAACGGTACGAAGATCGCGTTCAGCGTCGAGGTGCGGACACTCGCCGTGAGCCTGAGCTGGCTCCACAAGACGATGAACGACTTCGTCGCGAAGAACCCCACCAAGGGCAAGAACTTCGAGTCCGAGGTGGCGGGCGCGGCGAAGCTGATCGCGGCCAAGTTGCCCGGGGTGATCACCGAGAAGGAACTGCTGGACAAGTTCCACAAGCCGGACGGGTTCACGTACCTGGTCCACGACATCGAACCTTCGGTCGCCGAGGCGATCGTCAAGGAGTACCCGTGGATCAGCGTCGAGAAGCGCTCGAAACGGGAGTATCCCGGTGACTCGATCGGCGCGAACATCGTCGGCTACGCGAACTGGCGCACCGACGACAAGGACGTCTCCAAGCACAACCTGCACGGTGGTTACGGTCTCGAAGCCTCGCGGGACAACGACCTCGCCGGGACGCCGGGCCGCAAGATCGTCAACACTCGTAACGGCAACGACAACCTCGTCATCCCCGGCACCGAGCGGGACATCCAGAACGCCGTCCCCGGTTCGGACCTGCAGCTCACGATCGACACCGACCTGCAGTACGAACTGCAGCGGCAGCTGAGCGAGTACGTCGTCAAGTCGAAGGCCAAGGGCGGCCAGGCGGTCATCCTGGACTCCAAGACCGGCGAGGTCTACGCGCTGGCCAACGACAAGACCGTCAACCTCAACGACCCGGCTTCGCGCAGCGAGACGGAGAACCTGAACAACCGCGCGGTGACCACGCCGTTCGAACCCGGTTCGGTGAACAAGATCGTCACCGCCGCGGGCGCGATCGACGCGGGTATCACGACGCCGGAGGCGTCCCTGCCGGTGCCGGGTTCACTGCAGGTCGCGGACAAGATCGTCAAGGACGCCTGGCATCACGGCACGCAGCAGTTCACCACCACCGGCATCTTCGCGAAGTCGTCGAACGTCGGCACCCTGTTGCTGGCGCAGAAACTCGGCGAGGACCGGTACGCGGACTTGCTCAAGAAGTTCGGTCTCGGCCAGCGCACGGGGCTCGGCCTCCCCGGTGAGAGCCCGGGCGTCGTGCCGCCGCGCAACCAGTGGTCGGCCACGACCTTCGGAAACCTGCCGATCGGGCAGGGCCTTTCGATGACCGTCGTGCAGATGGCCGGGATGTACCAGGCCATCGCGAACGACGGGCTGCGCGTGGAACCCAGGGTGGTCAAGGCGAAGATCAATCCGGACGGGACCGTCGTCCCCGAACCGGCGCCGAAGACCGTCCAGGTCATCAGCCCGCAGGCGGCGAAGACCGTCCGCGAGATGATGCGCGCCGTGACGCAGCGGGGCCGCGGGCAGCAGAGCGGCACCGGGCCGAAGGCGGCGCTGGAGGGGTACCAGATCTCGGGGAAGACGGGCACCGGCCAGCAGGTCGACCCGCGGACGAAGACGTACAGCGACCACCTGTACAACATCACCTTCGCCGGCATCCTGCCCGCCGACAACCCGCGCTTCGTGGTCGGCATCCGGCTCGACGCCCCGGACGCCACCCTGCAGCAAGGGCTCTCGGCCGCGCCGCTGTTCCACTCGGTGGCCGCGTATCTGGCGCAGCGGTTCCAGATCCCGCTTTCGGACGGCCCGTCACCCCAGGTGCCGCTGATCCTGTCCTGACGTAGCACGCGTGCTTGAAGCCGGAACTCGCGTGCTTGAAGCCGGAACTCGCTCATCCGTCCCGAGACACGTGAGATCCGGCTCCAGACACGGGAGATCCGGCTTCAAGCACACGAGATCCGGTTCCGGGCACCGCGCCGGAAAGTGATCGTCGCTGTGCGTGAAGGGGTCTCCGCGCTGAGCACCGTGCGGAAACGCGGGTCCGCCGAGGTCCGCTGTCCTCAAGCGACAGTCGGAAGCCCTTGCGTGCCAAGGAGAGCTCACGAAACCCAATACCACGCGAGTGATCGTCGCGTGCACACACCGCACCGCTTCAGTCACCCGAATGCCGCGCCGGTAACCTCCTTGGCTGTGTCGGTGCCTACTTCAGATCCCCGCAGCGGTCCCGCCGTCGAAAGCGGGTCCGGCGCGACGGCTGCCCAGGTCCCGGACAGTCCGGTCAAGGCCGTCGCCGCACCCCCTCGCCCGGCCAGGATCGAGCCGATGCCGCTGGGCACGCTGCTCGCCAGGGCGGGCGCGCGGCTCGTGGTCGGCGGCGACGACTACCCGGCCGCGGCCGAGCTGACGGTCACGGGCAGCACGCTGCGCGCGCAGCACGTCCTCCCCGGTGACCTCTTCGCCGCGCTTCCCGGCGCCCGCGCCCACGGCGCGGACTTCAGCGACCAGGCCATCGCCGCCGGCGCGGCCGCCGTGCTCACCGACGAGGCCGGTGCCGAGCGCCCGGTGCTCCGCGACGCCGGCGTGCCGATCCTGGTGCACCCGGACCCGCGCGCCGCCCTCGGCGAGATCGCCGCCTGGATCTACGGCGAGCCGTCGCTGGAACTGTCCGTCCTCGGCATCACCGGGACGTCGGGCAAGACCACGACGTCGTACCTGGTCGACGCCGGGCTCAAGGCGGCCGGGCTCACCACCGGGCTGATCGGCACGGTCGAGACCCGGATCGCGGGGGAGCGGCTGGCCAGCGGGTTCACCACCCCCGAGGCGCCGGATCTGCAGGCCCTCCTCGCCGTGATGGTGGAACGCGGGGTCACGCACGTCCCCATGGAGGTCTCCAGTCACGCGCTGTCGCTCGGCCGGGTCAACGGCACGCGTTTCGCGGTCGGCGCCTTCACCAATCTCTCCCAGGACCACCTGGACTTCCACAAGGACATGGAGGAGTACTTCGCCGCCAAGTCGCTGCTGTTCGACGGCCGTTCCACCGCCGAGGTGGTCGTCGCCGACAGCGCCTGGGGCCAGGCACTCCTCACCCCGCACACGGTGACCGTGTCCACCGAGCCGGGGACGGACGCGCTGTGGCGCGCCACCGACCTGACCCCCACCCCGGCGGGGGAGCAGACCTTCACCCTCCACGGTCCCGAAGGCCTCACCGCTTCGGCGAAGATCCCGCTGCCGGGTGAGTTCAACGTGGCGAACGCCGTGCTCGCTGCCGCGATCCTGAACACCGCCGGTGTCCCGCTCGACGCCATCGTCGCCGGGCTCGCGTCGGTCGAGGTGCCGGGCCGGATGGAGCGGGTCTACCTCGGCCAGCCGTTCACCGCCGTCGTCGACTACGCGCACAAGCCCGCCGCGGTGGCGCAGGGGCTCGACGCGCTGCGTGCCCGCACCGAGGGCCGGATCATCACCGTCCTCGGCTGCGGCGGGGACCGCGACACCGCCAAGCGCCCCGTGATGGGCGAGGCGGCGGTCCGGCGCAGCGAGATCCTGATCGTGACCGACGACAACCCTCGTTCGGAGGACCCGGCCGCGATCCGGGCGGCGATGCTGGCCGGTGCCCGCAACGCCGGTCCGGCTTCGGGCGGCGAGATCCTCGAGATCGCCGACCGCCGGGAAGCCATCGTCCGCGCGGTCGAACTCGCCCAGCCCGGCGACATCGTGCTCATCGCGGGCAAGGGCCACGAGACCGGCCAGGAGGTCCAGGGTGTCGTGCACCCGTTCTCCGACCGGGAAGAGCTGGCCTCCGCCATCCGCAGACGTCTGGAGACAGAGTGATCGTGCTCAGCCTGGCCGAGATCGCCGCCATCGTCGGCGGCAGGCTGCATCGGACCGACGGGACCGCCGAGGTCACCGGAAGCGTCGAATTCGACACCCGTGAAGTCACTCCCGGGGGTCTGTTCATCGCGCTGCCCGGGGCGAAGGTCGACGGCCACGACTTCGCCGCGCGGGCCGTCGAGGCGGGCGCCGTCGCGGTGCTCGCGGCCCGCGAGGTCGACGCACCGGCCGTGATCGTGCCGCCGTTGGACGGCGGTGTGGCCCATGAGCGGGCCTTCGCGCTGGTCTCGGACAAGGACGGGGCGGGTGCCGCGGTGCTGGCCGCGCTCGCCAAGCTCGCCCGGCACGTGATCCGGAAACTCGCCGGCGACCACCTGACCGTCGTCGGGGTCACCGGTTCGGCGGGCAAGACCTCCACCAAGGACATCATCGCCCAGCTGCTGGAGCCGCTCGGCCCGACGGTGGCGCCGCCGGGATCGTTCAACAACGAACTGGGCCACCCCTGGACGGCACTGCGGGCCGACGACACGACGCGGCAGCTCGTGCTGGAGCTCTCCGCCCGCGGGCCCGGCCACATCGCCGAGCTGGCGGCCATCGCGCCGCCGCGGATCGGTGTCGTGCTCAACGTCGGCAGCGCCCACGTCGGCGAGTTCGGCTCCCGCGAGGGCATCGCCAAGGGCAAGGGCGAACTCGTCGAAGCGCTGCCGAGCGCCGAGGACGGCGGTGTAGCGGTGCTGAACCTCGACGACCCGTACGTCGCGGCGATGGCGAGCCGGACGAAGGCGCGGGTGGTGTTCGTCGGCGAGAGCGAGTCCGCGCAGGTCCGCGCGGCCGACATCACTCTCGACGGCGAAGCGCGCGCGTCGTTCCGGCTGGTCACCCCGAGCGGCGAAGCGCCGGTCAAGCTGCCGCTCTACGGCGAGCACCACGTCGCGAACGCGCTCAGCGCGGCCGCCGTGGCACTGGAAATGGGCTCGACGGTCGAGGAGGTCGCCGCCCGTCTGTCGAACCTCGAACGGCGCTCCGAACGCCGCATGGAGGTCACCACCCGGGCCGACGGCGTCACGGTCCTCAACGACTCCTTCAACGCCAGCCCCGAGTCGATGCGGGCCGCTCTGAAGGCGCTCGCGTCGATGAGCGCGAACCGCCGGTCCTGGGCCGTGCTCGGCGTGATGGGCGACCTCGGCGAGAACTCGGTCGAGGCGCACGACGGCATCGGCAGGCTCGTCGTCCGGCTCAACATCGACAAGCTCGTGGTCATCGGCGAGGCCGCCGCGGCCACCCATCAGGGCGCGCAGCACGAGGGTTCCTGGGGCGAGGAGTCGGTACTGGTACCCGACGTCGAGGCCGCCATCGCCCTGCTGCATGATCAGCTCCGCGCGGGGGACGTCGTGCTGGTGAAGGCTTCCAAAGCCGCCGCGCTGTGGCGGGTGGCCGACGCCGTGCTCGCCTCCCCTGTAGTAGCCCCTTCCCCCTCTCAAGAACGCTCGAACGGTGGTGACGCGTGATCAGCATCCTGATCGCGGCCGCGGCGGGCCTGCTGGTCTCCATCCTCCTCACTCCCTATCTGATCCGGGTGTTCTCCCGGCAGGGCTTCGGCCAGGAGATCCGGGAGGAAGGACCGCAGGGACACAAATCCAAACGCGGTACCCCGACGATGGGTGGTGTCGCGATCATCGTCGCGATGGTCGTCGGGTATTTCGTGGCGCATCTGATCAGCGCGCTCAGCGGCGGCAACGGCACCGGCGGCCCGTCCGCCTCGGGGCTGCTGGTCCTCCTGCTGGCCGTCGGCCTCGGGCTCGTCGGCTTCCTCGACGACTTCATCAAGATCCGCAAGCAGCGCAACCTCGGCCTGAACAAGACCGCGAAACTGGTCGGCCAGCTCGTGGTCACGATCGCCTTCGCGATCCTGGCGCTGCAGTTCGCCGACGAACGCGGGCTCACCCCGGCGTCGGAGAGCCTGTCCTACGTGCGGGACCTCGCGCTGATCACCTTCCCGTCGGTGTTCTTCGTGATCTTCTGCTACATCGTCATCTCGGGCTGGTCGAACGCGGTGAACTTCACCGACGGCCTCGACGGTCTCGCCGGCGGCACCGCGGCGATGGTGCTGGCGACCTACGTCGTCATCGCCTTCTGGCAGACCCGCCTCTCGTGCGCGGTCACCCCGCAGGCCGCCTGCTACGACGTCCGTGACCCGCTGGACCTGGCCGTGGTGGCCGCCGCGGCGACCGGTGCCTGCGTCGGCTTCCTGTGGTGGAACGCCGCCCCGGCGAAGATCTTCATGGGCGACACCGGTTCACTGGCCCTCGGTGGCCTCGTCGCCGGCCTGTCGATGACCACCCGCACCGAACTGCTCGCCATCGTCATCGGCGGTCTGTTCATGGTCGAGATGATCTCGGTGGTCGCGCAGATCGCCGTGTTCCGCACGACCCGGCGGCGCCTGTTCCGGATGGCGCCGTTCCATCACCACTTCGAGCTGGCGGGCTGGGCCGAAACCACCGTCATCATCCGGTTCTGGCTGCTGTCGGCCATCTGCTGCATGTTCGGTCTCGGCCTGTTCTACAGCGAGCAGCTCGGTCTCGGGGGTTAGCAAGTGGAACTGGCCGGGCGTCACGTCCTCGTCGCCGGAGCCGGGGTCACCGGCAAGTCCATCGTCCCCGTCCTGGCGGACCTGGGCGCACGGATCACCGTCACCGACGGCAACGCCGAGCGGCTGGCGGAGCTCGAAGGGCTCGGCGCGGAACTCGTGCCGGGCCTGACGGAGCCACCCGAAGGTGTCGAGCTGGTCGTGACCAGCCCCGGCTGGAAGCCGACGTCGCCGCTGCTGGTGGCGGCGGCCGAGGCGGGGATCGAGGTGATCGGCGACGTCGAGCTGGCGTGGCGCGTCGGGCAGCTGCGCGACAAGCCGCCGGTGTGGCTCGCGATCACCGGCACCAACGGCAAGACCACCACGGTCGGGATGCTGGAGTCGATCCTGCGGTCCGCCGGGGTCGACGCCGTGGCCTGCGGGAACGTCGGTTTCGCGGTCCTCGACGCGGTGCGGGCCGGGCACGAGGTGCTCGCCGTGGAACTGTCGAGCTTCCAGCTGCACTGGTCGTCGACGCTGGCGCCGCTCGCCTCGGTGGTGCTGAACCTGGCCGAGGACCACCTCGACTGGCACGGCTCGATGGAGGAGTACGCGGCCGCGAAGGGACGGGTCCACACCCATTCCCGGAACGTGGTGCACAACCTCCACGAGCCGTGGTCCGCCCGCCTCGCCGGCGAGCACGCGCCCGCGGACGCCCGCCGCGTCGCCTTCGGCATGGACACCCCGCGCCCCGGTGAACTCGGGATCGTGGAAGACCTGCTGGTCGACCGCGCGTTCGTCGCCGACCCGGCGACCAGCGCCGACGAACTCGGCACCCTGTCCGACGTGCGTCCCGCCGGCCCGCACAACGTCTCGAACGCGCTCGCCGCGGCGGCGCTGGCCAGGGCGTACGGCGTCACCGGCGAGGACGTCGCCAAGGGCCTGCGCGAGTACCGGCCGGCCCCGCATCGCGCCGAGGAGATCGGCGAGATCGACGGCGTCCGATACATCAACGACTCCAAGGCGACCAACCCGCACGCGGCGAGCGGTTCGCTGCGCGCCCATCTGAACGTCGTCTGGATCGCCGGTGGCCAGCTCAAGGGCGCTTCCGTGGACGAACTCGTCGGCTCGATCGCCGGGCGGCTGCGCGGCGTCGTCCTGTTCGGCGTTGATTCACCCGTGATCGCCGCCGCTGTCGCGCGACACGCGCCGGATGTCCCGGTGAACAGCCTCCCTTCGGGTGACGATGACACCATGACTGCGGCGGTGAAGGCGGCCCGAGCCCTGGCGCGCCCTGGAGATGTGGTGCTGCTGGCCCCCGCCGCGGCGTCGTTGGACATGTACCGCTCCTACGGCGAGCGCGGCGACGCGTTCGCGCGTGCGGTCCGTGTCCTGCGCGACGGTGCGGGGGAGACCAGTGACGGCGGTTGAGGAAAGAAAGCGCGAGTCCGCGCCCCGCAAGCGCCGGGAACGCAAGGAAAGCCCGTTCGTCGCCTTCCGCACCGCGCTGACGGCCTGGCTTTCGCGGCCGCTCGCTTCGTTCCACCTGGTCCTGGCGCTCACCGGTGTGCTGACCGTGATCGGCATCGTGATGGTGCTGTCCGCCTCGTCGGTCGCTTCGTACAACCCCAAGACCGGCACCGGCGTGTACGCCCAGTTCAGCAAGCACCTCATGTTCGTCGCGATCGGCGCCGTGGTGTTCTGGATCGGGTTGCGGGTGCCGCTGGAACGCGTCCGGCGGTTGTCGGCGACGGCGACGGTGGTGTGCCTCGGGCTGCTCGTGCTGGTGCTGACCCCGCTCGGCTCCGAGGTCAACGGCTCGCAGGGCTGGTTCCGCCTCGGGGGGTTCGCCTTCCAACCGGTCGAGGCGGCGAAGGTCGCGCTGGCCTTCTGGGGCGCGCACATCCTGGTGATCAAGTACAACATCATCAACCAATGGCGGCATCTGCTCGTCCCGGTCGTGCCGATCGCACTGCTGATGTTCGCGCTGGTCATGATGCAGCCCGACCTCGGCGGCACGATCACCCTCGCGGTCGTGCTGATGGCCCTGCTGTGGTTCGCGGGCGCGCCGAAACGACTGTTCGGGGTCATCCTCGCGGGTGGCCTCGCCGGGATCCTGGTGCTGGCGATCATCGCCCCGTACCGGCTGGCGCGGGTCATGTCGTTCGTCTCCGGCGACCCGGACACCAGCGCCGACGGCTTCCAGGCCAACCAGGCGAAACTCGCGCTCGCCGATGGTGGGTTCCTCGGCAAGGGCCTCGGTCAGGGCCAGTCCAACTGGGGCTACCTGCCCAACGTGCAGAACGACTTCATCTTCGCCCTGATCGGCGAGGAACTCGGCTTCGTCGGCTGCGTGGTGGTGCTCGGGCTGTTCGCCGGGGTCGCCGTCGTGGGCCTGCGGATCGCCACCCGCAACCTCGACCCGTGGATCCGCATCGTGTCCGGCACGCTGACCGTCTTCCTGGTCGCGCAGGCGGGGATCAACATCGGCTACGTGGTCGGCCTGCTGCCGGTCACCGGGGTCACGCTGCCGTTGATCTCGTACGGTGGCACGTCGCTGGTGATCACCATGCTCATCATGGGGATCCTCGCCAACGCCGCCCGGCACGAACCGGAGGCGGTGGCCGCACTGCGCTCGCAGGGGCCGGGTAAATTCGGACGCCTGCTGAGGCTTCCCGCGCCCGAGCCGTACCGCCCGCCCGCCAAGCGCAAGGGCACCGCGGCCAGGGGAGGCGCCGCCAAGGCGGCGAGGCCCGCGCCGAGGACGGCGAGGCCTTCGCCCGCACAGGAGCGGCGCCGTTCGGTACGGGAACCCGGCAGGAGGACGGCCGCGCGAACGGCGGCGAACCGCGGTACCGCGAAACGGGGTACCGCAAACCGGAGAGGTCATAGGTGAACAACCCCGTCAGAGGTGGTGCCGCAGGCGAGGTCGCCGGCAAGGCACCGGTGGTCGTGGTCGCCGGCGGCGGTACCGCAGGGCATATCGAACCGGCACTCGCCCTCGCCGACGCGGTGATGCGCCTGCGTCCCGACGCGAAGGTGATCGCGCTGGGGACCCAGCGCGGTCTGGAGAACAAGCTCGTCCCGGCGCGGGGCTACCCGCTTGAGCTGATCCCGCCGGTGCCGATGCCCCGCAAACCGACACCGGAACTGCTGAAGATGCCGCTGAAGGTCCGCGACGCGGTCAAGCGCACTCGTGAGGTCCTGGACCGGGTCGGCGCGGACGTCGTCGTCGGCTTCGGCGGGTACGTCGCGCTCCCGGCGTACCTCGCCGCGCGCGGCCGCACGCCGATCGTGGTGCACGAGGCCAACGAGAAGCCGGGCCTGGCGAACAAGGTCGGCGCGCGGTTCGCCGTCCGCGTCGCCGTCGCGGTCCCGGGGACGCCGCTGGCGAAGGCCGAGGTCATCGGCATCCCGCTGCGCCGCTCCATCACCTCGCTCGACAGGGCCGCGCTGCGCGCCGAAGCCCGTGAGCACTTCGGGCTCGACCCGGACGCCCCCACCCTGCTGGTCTTCGGCGGTTCGCAGGGCGCGGTGTCGATCAACGGCGCCGTTTCGGGCGCCGCCAAGGAGTTCGCGGACGCCGGCGTCGGCGTCCTGCACGCCCACGGGCCGAAGAACACACTGGTCGTCCAGGAGTTCCCCGGAAGGCCCGCGTACGTCCCGGTGCCCTACCTGGAGCGCATGGACCTGGCCTACGCCGCCGCCGACGCGGTGCTGTGCCGCTCCGGCGCGATGACCGTGGCCGAGGTGTCCGCCGTCGGCCTGCCCGCGGTGTTCGTCCCGCTGCCTTACGGCAACGGCGAACAGGCGGTCAACGCCCGGCCCGCGGTCGAAGCGGGTGCCGGGCTGATGGTCGACGACGCCGACCTCACCCCCGCCAAGGTCGCGGAGCTGGTGATCCCGCTGGTGTCCGACGCCGACAGGGTCGCGAAGATGAGTGCGGCCGCGGTCGGCCTCGGCCACCGCGAGGCCGACGAGACCCTTGCCAAGATCGTGCTGGAGGCCGCAGGTGCCTGACAATCTCCCCGACACGCTCAGGCGTGCCCACCTGGTCGGGATCGGCGGCGCCGGGATGAGCGGCATCGCGCGGATCCTGCTGGCCCGCGGTGCCCAGGTCTCCGGATCCGACGCCAAGGAGTCGCGCGCGTTCCTTTCGCTGCGTGCCCAGGGCGCCGAGATCGCCGTCGGCCAGCGCGCCGAGAACCTCGACGCGTTCCCCGAAGGCCCGTCCTCGGTGATCGTGTCGACCGCGATCAAGGACGACAACCCGGAACTGGTGGCCGCGCGGGAACGCGGGATCACCGTGCTGCACCGCGCCGAGGCGCTGGCCGGGCTGATGGAGGGGCACCGCGTCGCCTGCATCGCCGGGACGCACGGCAAGACGTCGACGACGTCGATGCTGACCGTCGCGCTGCAGCAGTGCCGTCTCGATCCGTCGTTCGCCATCGGCGGCGACCTCAACGAGTCAGGCGCCAACGCGCACCACGGCGAGGGCGGGATCTTCGTCGCCGAGGCCGACGAGAGCGACGGGTCGTTCCTGGCCTACTCGCCGTCGGTCGCCGTGGTGACCAACGTCGAGCCGGACCACTTGGACCACCACGGCACGGCCGAGGCGTACGTCTCGGTGTTCACCGACTTCCTCGGCCGGATCGTGCCGGGTGGGCTGCTCATCGTCTGCGGTGACGACGAGGGCGCCGAGAAGCTGGGTGCGCGGGCCTCGGAGCAGGGCATCCGCGTTCGTCGCTACGGGCGTTCGGTCACCGGTGCCGAGGACGCCAAGGTGCTGGACTACGCGCCGGCCCCCGACGGCGGTGTCGTCCGGATCTCCCTGCGGGGTGAGGAAATCGTCCTGCGGGTCGCGGTGCCGGGCGACCACATGGCGCTGAACGCGATCGCCGCGCTGCTGGCCGGGATCGAGCTCGGCGCGCCGGTCGAAGGACTGGCCGAAGGGCTCGCCGCGTTCGGCGGCGTCCGGCGGCGGTTCGAGTTCAAGGGCCGCTCGGGCGACGTCCGCGTGTACGACGATTACGCGCACCACCCGACCGAGGTCGACGCGCAGCTGCGCGCGGTGCGGACGGCCGCGGGCCCGGGCCGGGTCATCGTGGTCTTCCAGCCGCATCTGTACTCGCGTACGAAGACGTTCTCGAAGGAGTTCGCGGCCGCGCTGTCGCTGGCCGACGAGGTCGTCGTGCTGGACGTCTTCGGGGCGCGCGAGAAGCCGGAGCCCGGCGTGAGCGGTGCGCTCATCGCCGACCAGATCTCCGGTGTCCCCGTGCACTACCAGCCCGCGTTCGACGTCGCGGCGAAGCTCGCGGCGGATCTGGTCAAACCCGGCGACCTGCTGGTGACCATGGGCGCCGGCGACGTCACACAGCTCGGCCCGGAGATCCTGGCCGAACTGGACCGGCGGGCAGGCTAGCCATGACGCAGACCGGGGAACGCCGCCGCCCGGCCGAACCCGGTCGGCGTCCGAGCAGTGCACAACGCGCGAAGGCCCGGCGCCGCAGGCGGTCCGTGTACGACCGCCGCCGCACCGCCCGGCCCGCCAGGCACAAGGAGATGCGGCGCCGCTGGGTCGCGCTGCTGTCGGTGCTGACCGCCGTCGCCCTCGTCTACCTGCTGTGGTTCAGCTCGATGCTGGGAGTGCAGCAGGTCGACGTCGTCGGGGCGAGCTCCGTGCCCGCGGACCAGATCCGCGCTACGGCGGCGGTGCCGGACCAGAAACCGATGCTGCGCCTGGACACCGACGAGATCCGGGACAAGGTGGCGCAGATGCCCGGCATCGCCACCGTCGACGTCTCCCGGTCGTGGCCGAGCACCCTCGAGATCACCGTGACCGAGCGGACCGCGATCGCGTTCTTCGACAGCGGGCCCGGCGGCGACGGCGTGCACCTCGTCGACGGCGGGGGAGTGGTGTTCAAGACCGTCAAGGAGCGGCCCGCCGGGCTGCCCGAGCTGAAGCTGCCGTCGGTGTCGGCCGACGACCCCGTGACCCGCGCGGTGACCGGCGTCCTCGGCGTGATCCCGCAGCAGTTGCTCAAGCAGGTCACCACCGCGACGGCGAGGACCCCCGGCAGTGTCGAGTTCGCGCTGGCCGACGGGAAGACCGTGCGGTGGGGGACCTCGGCCGACACCGAACGCAAGGCGAAGGTCCTGGCCGCCCTGCTCACCCGCGAGGGCAAGGTCTTCGACGTCTCGGCACCCGATCTACCGACCGTCTCCTGACGCGTTTCGTCCTCTGAATGCGGTGGTTGGCGATACGAACTACCGCATTCAGAGGACTAAACGCGTCAGGGTCAGCGGGTGACGAGGGCTTCGATGCCGTCCAGCAGGCGTTCCAGGCCGAACGCGAAGGTCTCGTCGGCGGCCTCGCAGGTGTCCGCGTCGTAACCGCCGCTTTCCCAGATCCGCGTCATCGCCGGATGGCGCTCCACGTCGAAGTACTTCTCCCAGAAGACCGACCGCTGCCCCCACCAGGCGTCGGTCGACTGCCCGGTCTCCTGTTCGACCTGCGCGGTCTCGGCGAACAGCGTCGCGTTGGCCTGCACGTAGATCTCGATGCTGTTCGCGGCCGCGGCCGCTTTGCGCGGCTCCAGCCCGATGTCCGACACCGCCGCGATCAGGTACTCCTGGCCCGCCATCAGCCCGGGGCCGAGCACCGGCCGCACCATCGACGTCGAGCGCAGCCACGGATGCGCGCGGAACACGGCCAGGGTGCGCTCGGCGTAGAGCCGCACCTGCTCGCGCCAGCCGTCCGGCCGCGGGTCGCCGGGGCCGGGGAGGTCCCGCTCGGCGAGCACCGAGTCCACCATGAGATCGAGCAGTTCCGTCTTGCCGGGGACGTAGGTGTAGAGCGTCATCGTGCCGGCGCCGAGTTCCTTGGCGATCTGGCTCATCGACACGGTCGCCTCGCCCGCGCTGTCGGCGAGCGCGACGGCGGTGGCGATCACCTGGTCGAGGGTCAGTTTCGGCTTTCGCCCCCTGGTCGGATGCCGGGTTTCGCCGCGGTCACGCCACAACAGTTCGAGGCTGCGCTCGAAATCCATCCACACTCCACTCGGCCGTGAAGCTGGATTCTACATTCTCGTATGCGGTACGGTTAAAGTTATCCCGTAGGGCGTACGAAAAGGAGTGGGGAATCGTGACGATCCTGGTGACCGGTGCGACCGGAAGCGTCGGCAGGCTGCTCGTCGACGAGCTGGTGGAGGCCGGGGCGCCGGTGCGGGCGCTGACCGTCGACCCGGTGAAGGCGGCGTTACCCGAACAGGTGGAGGTCGCCAAGGGGTACCTGGGCAAGCCGGAGACCTTGCCGGAAGCCCTGAAAGGCATCGAGACCGTGTACCTGGCGCCGCTCGCGGCCAAGGTGGACGACTTCGTGAAGCTGGCGAAGGAGGCCGGAGTGCGCCGGGTGGTGGCGCTGTCGGGCAGCAACGCCGACGATCCGGCGGAGAACTCGAGCGGCGTTGACTACGCGATCATCGAGAAGGCCGTCCGGGAGGCGGGCTTCGACTGGACGTTCCTGCGGCCGGGCGCGTTCATGAACAACACCCTCGGCTGGGCCGAGACGATCAAGGCCGAGCGCGTGGTCCGCGAGGCCTACCCCGAGTCACGGATGACGCCGATCGACCTCGCGGACATCGCCGCCGTCGCGGCGCACGTCATCCTGACCGAAGGGCACGTCGGCAAGAAGCACACGCTGAGCGGGCCGACGGCGGTCAGTCAGCGTGAACAGGTCGCCGCCATCTCGGCCGCGCTCGGCGAAGAGGTGGTCTTTCAGGAGCTGACCCGGGAAGAGGCGAACAAGCAGTGGGCCGCCGCCGGGATCCCGGCGGAGATCGCCGAATGGCTCCTCGACGGCTTCGCGTACTTCACGGAGAACCCCGACAAGCCGACGGGGGTAGTCCAGGAACTCACCGGACGGCCCGGCGTCACCTATGCGGAGTGGGCGGTGGCGAACGTCGAAGCGTTCCGCTGAATGGTCGTGAGTGGCGATTCGGGTTCTCTGGAGGGGTAAGGGCAAAGGGGCCGTTCGGGGCATCAGGGTACGACGTTGGGGCTGCGGTGTTCCCGATGTGGCATTGGGGACGCTCAGCGCCTCCAGTGCCACATCGGGGGCGTCGAACCGGGGTGGCGAGGGCCTCCTTCACTGCTGTCAGGGTAAGCAAGGAGGCCCTCGCGGACACGCCACATTTGCCCATCCCCCTTCCCGAATGTCCATAAGGGACACTTTCGAGATAATGGTGCCCGATTTGGGTAATTTGCACGGCTTGCAAGGGGGCGTAAGTGATAAAGAGGGTTAGAACCCTGCTTGCCACTCACGGCCCCATCGGAAACCACGCATATAGTCACAACTCGGACATTCAGCTGGCAGAAGGTGTCCTTTGTGGACACTCAGGGGCACGACCGGCTCCCTCCACTGCCTCGGAGTCAGCGAAGGGGTCCTTCACCGCAGAGGGTCGGTCACGCCGCATTTGACTACCCTCGATAACCCGAATCGCCACTCAAGACCCGCTGTACCGATGACGGTCCGGGCGGGTGATCGCAACAGCCTTACCGGTCCTCAGCGAGCCCGGCGGGGGAGGCGGGTCGGCAGTGGCGCACCACGCCGCGGCTGATCCGCCGCCGGAGCGGTCGCCTCGGCGGGCGGCGAGGACGGCCGCTGCGGCTGCGGCAAGGGCGGCGGGGCCTGTGAATCGCGGGGCCAGGCCGGGGTGATCATCGCCTGTGCCCCGACCCGGCGGACCGGCAGTCCGTGTGCCTCCCGTGCGGGCAGGCCTGGCCAGATCTCGCCCGCCTCCTTGGCGGCGTCGCGGATCGCGGTGCCGTCGAGCGAGGTGTGCGTCTCCTCGATGTCGCGGTCGAGCCATTGGACGATGAGCTCCAGCGGCCCGTCGGGCGGCAGCGGCCACAGGAAGATCTCGTGTTCGACGTGGAACGCCGAACCGCCCAGCCCCTGCGCGCGCAGCACCGGCTGGTCCGGTTTGGTGGCCGACGGCACGGAGATGGTCTCCGAACTGGCGCGCCTGCCGTCGGGGAAGAGCACTCCGACCAGCAGCGCGTTGTAGTCCGGGACCCGGCGGTGGTCGATCAGGCCTTCGCCGGGTTCGTCCAGCAGCAGATCACGCGAGTACACCGACAGCTGGAAGGACGCAGACTCCGGCCACACCTCGATCCCGCGCAGCGCCACGATGGTCCGCTCGGCGCGGCCCAGCGGCATCGACCAGGGCAGGATCGCCGGGACGATGTACTCGTGCGGCGGCTCCACCCAGGGGCGGCCGTTGTAGCCGAACAGTTCCTGTTCCGGCACCGGGAACAGGGGGCGGCTGCGCGGACCGTCCGTGAAGAAGCTCATCGCGGCGCGGCAGGACGCGGGGTGAAGCTGTCCGACCTGCCGTTCACGCCGTCAACGACCACCATGCGCTCACGGTAGCCGATGACCATGCCGGTACTGAACGGTTTCAAGGTACCTTTCGCGTCACCCGAAGCCCTTGATCTTCACTTTCGTGCCCTTCGGCACCTTGGTGCCCGGCTGCGGATCCTGTTCCAGGACGAAGTCGAAACCACCGTTTCCGCCGCCGTGACCGTTCCCGTTTCCGCGACCCTGGCGGTCGGGCTCCAGACCCGCCTGTTTCAGGATCTGAATCGCCTCCTCCATCCGTTTGAAGGTCACGTTCGGTACTTCGACGGCGTTCGAAACGAACACTCCGATACGGCGGTTGCTCGCCTTGCCGCCGCCCTTCGGGTCGGTGCGGATCACCTGACCGGCGGCGAACTGGTCGGAGAACTCCTCGCCGGCCTGGAACGGCTGGAAGCCCGCCTGCTGCAGGATCTGGAACGCGGCGTCCTTGCTCTGCCCGGTGACGTCCGGGACCGGCGGCAGCGGCTCGGGGCCCTTCGACAGGATGATCGTGACCTGCCCACCGATGTTCAGCTGCGAACCGGGGCTCGGGTCGACGCGGATCACCTTGTTCTTGGCGACGTCGCTGTACTCCTGCTCGCCCTGGACCGGGGTCAGCTGTGCGGCCTTGATCGCCGTCTCCGCGTCCTGCGGGCTCGTCCCGGCCTGGATGTCCGGCACGATCGGCCGGCCCTTCGAAAGCACGACGTTGACCGTGGAACCCGGCGCGAGCGACGTGCCCTCGCCCGGGTCGGACCGGATCACCGTGTGCTGGGCGGCGGTGTCGCTGTACTCCTCGGTGTAGGCGGGGGTCAGCTTCGCCGAGCGGAGCGCGTCCCCGGCGGCGGCCTGGTTCATCCCCGCCAGTTTCGGCACCGACGACGAGCTCGGCCCGGTGTCGTTGAGGATGAAGGCGAACGCGCCGATCAGGCCGCCGAGAACCAGCACCGCGGCGGCGATCATGACGTAGAGGCGCTTGCGCGACCCCGGCTGCTCGTCGTCGGCGGCCGGTTGGGGCCGTGGGGGAGGCGTGCGGGGTGGCTGGGCGGCGGGGATCTGCGGCTCACGGTGCAGTGCCTGCGTTCCGCGCGGGCCGGTGACCGGCATGGTCGCCTCGGCGACCGGGGTCAGCACCGTCGTCGCCAGGGCCGGGTTCGCCGCCGGGACGGCGGGGATGCCGGGAGTCGTGCGTTCGGCGTCGGTCTCCCGGTCGGCGTCGGCGGGCAGCGGCACGGGCACCGGGACGGCCGGGACGCCGAGGACGGTACGCAGGTGGTTCAGCTCGGCGAGGAACGCCGCGGCGTCGGCCGGACGCTGCTCGGGGTCGCGGCGCGTGGCGCGCAGGATCAGTTCGTCGAGCAGCGGCGGGATGCCCGGCCGCAGCTCGCTCGGGCGCGGGACGTCGTCGTTGACGTGCCGGTACGCCACCGAGAGGGCGGTGTCGCCGGTGTACGGCGGACGTCCGGTGAGCATTTCGTACAGCAGGATCCCGGCCGAGTAGACGTCGCCGCGCGAGGTGGTCGCGCCGGTCGCGACCTGCTCGGGGGATACGTAGGCGACGGTGCCGAGGATGACGCTCGAACTCGTGGTGCCCGCGCTCGCGATCGCGCGGACCAGACCGAAGTCGCCCACCTTGACCACGCCGCCCGAAAGCGCCGTGCCGCCGCGGCCGATGAGCACGTTCTCCGGTTTGACGTCGCGGTGCACCAGCCCCGCGGCGTGCGCCGCGGCCAGCGCGGAGAGCACCGGTTCGATGATGCTCAGCGCGAGCGCGACGTCCAGTGGACCGCGTTCGGCGAGCAGTTCACGCAGGGTCCCGCCGTCGACGAGTTCCATGACCAAGAACGCGCGGCCGGACTCCTCGCCGCCGGGGGTGTCGAAACCCTGGTCGTGCACCGCCACCACGTGTGGATGATGCAGCCGGGCCGCTGACCTGGCCTCCCGCTCGAAACGCTCGACGAACGACCTGTCGTCGGCGAACCGTGGGTCCATGATCTTGATGGCGACCTGGCGGTCCAGGCGGGTGTCGACGCCGCGGTACACCGACGACATCCCACCGCGTGCGAGCAGCTTGTCCACCCGGTAGCGGCCCTCGAGCAGAGTGCCCACCAGCGTGGGGTCCGTGCGTGTCACGGCTATGGATCGTACGGAAGTACCCATGTTCTGGTGTACGGGACCTGGCTCGCCGGGGATCACGATTCCCGCCATTTCGTCGAATCGGCGGTATACGTGACCGGGTGGGCACTCTCCGTCATGGTCCGGGTCGTCACCCATGCGTACTAACGGAGCGGGAGACGGAATGTGGCACAGTGTCACCTGTGAGTGGTATTCCCGTCGCCGACGACGTTCTCGATGCAGATGTGGCCGTTCTCCCGGTTCCGGAGGTCGCGACCGCGCTGAACGTCTCGGCCAACAAGGTCCGCCAGATGCTGCGCGACGGCCACCTGATCGCCGTCCGGCGGAAGGGCGAGCTGTACGTCCCGGTCGCGTTCCTGGTCAAGGACGGCGTGGTCAAGGGCCTGGCGGGCACCATCACCGTGCTCGCGGACGCCGGTTTCAGCCGGACGGAGATGCTGCGCTGGCTCTTCGCCGCGGACGAGACCCTGCCGGGGACCACACCGGTCAACGCGCTCCGCACCAGCCACGGCACCGAGGTCAAGCGACGCGCGCAGGCGATGGCGTTCTAGCTCTGACCAGCATGAACGTCGCGGCCGCCAGAAGCTGGCAACCCGCCGCGGCGCTCAGCGCGGCGGTTACGGAGAGTGCGCTCAGCGGTCCCGCGAGCGCGGCACCCGCCGCGAGTCCGGTGATTTTCACGCTCGCGGCCGTCGTGAATACCTGAGCCCGCACTCGCGCGGGCGCTTCGCGGTGCCGGATGGCGAAAAGCGCCGAAAGCTGCGGTCCTTCGGCGAATCCGGCGAGCACGGCGGCGGCCAGCAGAGTCACCCTGTCGTGCCCCGATGCCGCGAGCAGGAAGCTCGCGCCCAGCAGGACGGTGCTGGCGAGCACGGTGCGATCCGGCGGCGGCGGCCTGCGGGCCAGCACCGCGTTCGCGACCAGTGACGCGGCGGCCAGCACGGTGAGCAGCAGCGCGCCGAAGCCCGGATTCCCCAGCCGTTGGGCGCCGAGCAGCGGATAGCAGACGATGGCGACCCCGATGCCGAGGAAGGACATCGTGGACGTCGCGGTGGCGCGCAGCAGGGTGCGGTTGCGGAAGAGGACCGCGAACCCGTCGGCGAGTTGACGGCGGATCGGTGTCGCGGGTTTCGCCTCGGCCGCGGGGAGCGACCACGCGGCCGGGAAGGCCGCGGCGACCAGCGTGATCGCGACAGCCACCGCCGCCGGCGCTCCGGCGTACGCGGCCACGAGGCCGGCGAGTCCCGGACCGGCGAGGCTCGCGGCGGTGAACGTCATCGCGTCCAGGGTGCTGGCCCTCGTCAGCGGTGTCTCGCCGCGGACGTTCGGCAGCTGCGCCGTCCACCCGCCCGCCAAGGCCGGGTTGAGTAGCCCGGCCGCGACGGCCACCGGGATCGCCGCGGGGATTTCGACCAGCGCGAGCACCGCGCCGAGTCCGCCCGCGTAGGCGAGAAGCGCCCACGCCAGCAATCGGCCTGGTCTGGGACTGCGGTCGAGCAGAGCGCCGAGCAGCGGCCCGCCCGCCGCCGCGGAGATCGTCAGTCCCGCGAGCAGCGCGGACCCGGTGGCGGCCGAACCGTCGACACCGATGCCGAGCAGCAGCAACGCCGGCCCGGACAGCTCGTCGCCGGTCCTGGCGATCGTCGCGCCGGTCAAGTAGGCGGCGAGTCTGTAACGGCCTCTCATGGACAAGACGTTACAGTGGGATATGATTTCAGCGCAGCGGGATTTTTTGCCGGGCCGTTCGGCTCGGGCGGCGGCGCAACGGGCGGTGGATCTGCTGACGGTGCTGCTGGCGCCGGAACCGTCGGTCGCGTCGGTTCGCGCCGTACTCGAGGCGCACGGCGAGACCTCTGTCGAGTTGAAGCCGTTGGACGTGGCTTCGTTGCGTGAGGCGGCCGCGGAACTGCGCGACGTCTTCGCGGCGCGGGATGTCGCGGAGGCGGCCGGAGTGCTCAACCGGCTGCTGGCTCGTTACGCGCATCCGCCGCGGCTGACCGATCACGCCGACGGGTTCGGCTGGCACCTCCACGTGGACGCCGACGACGACGGGCCGTGGGGCGCGTGGCTGGTGACGTCGTCCGCGCTGGCGCTGGCGGTGTTGCTGGCGGACCGTCAGGCGCCGCCGGGTGGGTTGTGTGCGGCCGCGGGTTGCGGGAAGCCGTTCGTGCACTTGGGCGGGGGGAGCCCGCGGCGGTACTGCTCGACGCGGTGCGCCACCCGGGAGAGGGTCGCGGCTCACCGTCGCGATCGGTCCTGAACGCCATGAAAGGTCCTTTCCTTGCAAAATTTGCAAGGAAAGGACCTTTCCTAGCGCGTGTGAGAGGTCAGGACTGCTGCTTGTCCCGCCAAGCGATCCAGGACCGCAGCTTGTCGAGGTTGTAGTCCGGCCCGCCGGTCGCCACGGTGAACAGCGAGACACCCAGCTCCAGCAGCTTCGGGCCCAGCTCCTCGGGCTCACCCTCGACGGCGACCGAACGCTCGATCTCCTTCGGGTCCCGGCCGACGTCGGCGCAGTGCTGGTCGAGGATCTTGACCTTGCGCTCCACGACCTCCGGGTCGCCGAAGCCGTGCCAGATGTCGGCGTGCTTCGCGACCAGGCGCAGGGTCTTCTTCTCGCCGCCGCCACCGATCAGCACCGGGATGTCCCGGACCGGCTGCGGGTTCAGCTTGCCCAGCCTGCTTTCGATCCGCGGGAGCGCCTCGGCGAGGTTGTCGAGCCGCCCGCCCGCGGTGCCGAACTCGTAGCCGTACTCGTCGTAGTCCTTCTCGAACCAGCCGGAGCCGATGCCGAGGATCAGCCGTCCGTCGGAGATGTTGTCGACGGTGCGGGCCATGTCGGCGAGCAGCTCGGGGTTGCGGTAGCTGTTGCACGTCACCAGTGCGCCGATCTCGACCCGCGATGTGGACTCCGCCCAGGCGCCCAGCATGGTCCAGCACTCGTAGTGCAGGCCCTCGGGCTCACCGTAGAGCGGGTAGAAATGGTCCCAGTTGAAGACGATGTCCACGCCGAGGTCTTCGGCCTCCGAAGCCGCCCGGCGGATGGCCTTGTATTCGGCGTGCTGCGGTTGCAGCTGGACACCGATCCGGATCTTCCTGTTCGCAGCAGTGGTCATGTTCGCAGCCTAAGCCTGGAGTTGCTCCACGCGCTCGCCAGCATCCTCGGCAGCGCGACTCCGAGCCGGCGACGGCGCGGGACGACCGCGCGGGTGTTCAGCACGTCGTAACCCAGTGCCGCGATTTCGTCGAGGATGCCTTCGTAGAGCACGAGCGCGGTCCGCACGCAGTCGCGGGATTCCGCGCGCAGCAACGGGACGCCCGCTTCGGCGCGGCGGTACACCGCCCGGTTGCGCGCCACCGCGACGGCGAGCGCGCGCCGCACCCGCCGGTCGGGCAGCCCGCGGGCACGGGACCATTCGAGCAGTTCGCGGTCGACGCCGAACGCGGCCAGCTCCTCGGTCGGCAGGTACAGCCTTCCCCGGTCGAGGTCTTCGCCGACATCGCGCAGGAAGTTGGTCAGCTGGAACGCTTCACCCAGCGCGGCGGCGCCCGGCACGGCTTCGGCGACCGGGACGACGGTGCCGAAGACGGGCAGCATCTGCAGGCCGATCACCTCGGCCGAACCGTGGATGTACTCCCGGAGATCGGCGTAGGTCGCGTATTCGGTGATCTTGAGATCCATCGCCATGGACCGCATGAAGGCGTCGAACAGCTCGCGGTCCAGGTCGTGGCGCCGCACGGTGTCGGCGAGCGCGGTCAGCACCGGATCGGCGGGCGTGCCGCCGTCGAAGACCCGCGCGACCATGACGGCGACCTCGTCCAGGGCGACCGCGGGATCCGTGCCGGGCGCGGGGTTGTCGACCACTTCGTCCGCCATCCGCGCGAAGCCGTACAACGCGTGCGCGAACGGACGCGTCCGCGCCGGCAGCAGCCGGGTCGCGAGGAAGAACGTGCGGCCGTAATGCGCGTTGATGCGGCGGCATTCGGTGTACGCGGCCCGCAACGACGGCTCGGTGATCCCCGCGGCGTCGAGTTCGTTCATCGGCCGGTGACCCTTCCCGCCGCGAGCCTGCCCGAGATCACCACCGGAGGGATTCCGACGCCCGGTGTGGTCCCGCAGCCCGCCAGTACGACATTTTCCGCCGCTCGCACGAGGTTCCCCGGCCGGAACGGGCCGGTCTGGGCGAAGGTGTGCGCGAGTGAGAACGGTGTGCCCGCGGTGAGCCCGCGCTCCGCCCAGCCCTCCGGGGTGATCGCCTCGTCGACGGAGAAGTCGTCCGCGAACCCGGTGAGGCCGCGCTTTTCCAGTGTGCGCACCAGTTCCGCGCGATAGGCGGGACCGACCCGACGCCAGTCGATCTTGCCGCGGCGCAGGTTCGGCGCCGGGGCCAGCACCGAGATCACCTGGCCGCCGCCGGGGGAGAGGCCCGGTTCGGTCGCGGTCGGCCGGGTCACCAGCAGCGACGGGTCGCTCATCAGCTTGCCTTCGCGGATGATCTCCGAAAACGTCTCTTCCCAGGCGTGACCGAAGAAGATGGTGTGGTGGCCCAGATCCGGCCAGGAGTCCGGCGCGTGCCCGTGCAGGACGACGGCCGATGGCGAGTACCGCAGCGGCAGCGGCCGCCGGGGGCGGGCACCGAGCAACCGGTAGGCGGTGCCGAGTTCGGTGGCGAGAACCACGGTGTCGCAAGGGATCCGCTCGCCCGAGCGGGTCCGCACCGCGCGTACCCGCGAGGAAACCCTTTCCAGCCAAGCGGCTTCGGTGCCGAACCGCAGTTCCGCCCCGGCGCGCTCGGCGGCGCTCGTCATCGCCCGCGCGATCTCGCCCATCCCGCCCGACGGGTAGTAGACCCCGCCGACGGTGTCCATATAGGAGATGACGCCGTACGCGCCGATCGCGCGCGCCGGATCGAGGCCCGCGTAGAGCGCCTGGAAGGAGAACAGGCGGCGCACCCGGTCGTCGCGCAGGAACCGGCCGATCTTCGGGCCGAGACGGCCGAAACCGCCCAGTGCGGCCAATTTCGCCAGTTCCGGGCGGACGAGATCGAGCGGGGAATCGAAGTTCGCGCCGATGAAGTGGTCCTTCTGGACCGCGTACAGCTCGGTCAGCCAGCGCCGGAGCCTGCGGTAGCCGTCGGCTTCGGCCGGGCCCGCGGCCGCGCGGATCTCGGCCTCCATCGCCGCCGCCTCGGTGTGCACGGCGATCGTGCTGCCGTCGGCGAACCTCGCGCGGTAGGCCGGGTCGAGCCGGGTCAGCGTGAGGTTGTCCGCCAGGGATTCGCCGACCGCGGAAAAGGCCTCGTCGAGCAGCTCCGGCATGGTCAGCACGCTGGCGCCGGTGTCGACGGTGTTGCCGCCGAAATCCGCCTGACCGGCCCGGCCTCCAGGGCTCTTGTCCTGCTCCAGCAGGGTCACCCGGCGGCCGGCGCCGAGCAGGTGCAGCGTCGCCGACAGCCCGGCGAGCCCGCCACCGATCACCACCACGTGGTCACTCGGACCGGTGACAGTGCGCATCAGTACGTCCGCTGGGTCGCCTTGACGACCAGCCCGGTCAGCGCGGCGGGAGCGGGCTCGGCCAGGTGAGCGCGGTCCAGCGTCGCCATCGCGGAGTCGGTGAGCTCGTCGATGCGGCGTTCCACCGCGTCGACGGCGCCGACGTCCTGCAGCGCCTCGCGCACGGTCTCGACGGCGTCTTCGGACAGGTGAGCGTCGCCGATGGCGTCGGAGATGACCTTCGCCGCCGCGTCCTTGCCCTGCTCGGCCGCGCCCTGGAGACCCAGCGCGACCAGCAGTGTCCGCTTGCCCTCACGCAGGTCGTCGCCCGCGGGCTTGCCGGTGACCGACGGGTCGCCGAACACCCCGAGCAGGTCGTCCCGCAGCTGGAACGCCACGCCGACCTCGTCGCCGAACTCGCGCAGCGTCGCGATCAGGGCGTCGTCGGCGCCACCGAGCGCGGCACCGAGGTGCAGCGGGCGCTGGACGGTGTACGCGGCCGTCTTGAGCTTGCAGATGTGCAGCGCAGCCTCGGGGGAGGCGTCGCCGGTGGCCTGGGTGCGGACGTCGAGGTACTGGCCGGCGAGGACCTCGGTGCGCATAGCGCGCCACGCCGGCCGCGCCGCCGCGAGGGCCGCGGGCGGCAGCGGTGCCTCGGCGAACATGTCGTCGGCCCAGGCCAGCGCGAGGTCGCCGACCAGAACGGCGGTCGCGAGCCCGAACGTGCTCGGCGAACCCAGCCAGCCGCTGTCGGCGTGGAGCTTCGCGCCCGCGATGTGCACGGTCGGTGAACCGCGGCGCGAGTCGGAGGAATCGATGAGGTCGTCGTGGATCAGCGCGCACGCCTGGATCAGCTCCAGGCTCGCCACCGCCTGCAGCACGCCTTCGACGTCCGGTCCCGCCGGATCGCCGCCCGCGCCGCGCCAGCCCCACCAGGCGAAGGTCGGGCGCAGGCGTTTTCCGCCGCCCAGGACGAACCCGGCCAGCGCGTCGATCCCGACGCCGACGACCGGTTCGGTGCGGCGGATCTCGGCACCGGCGCGCTCGAGGAACCCGGCCAGCGCCCGCTCGACGTGGGCGGGCAGATCGGCGTCGTAGGCGGACGTGTCCATGAGCACATCCTCCGGGAAGCACGTCCCCGTGACCCAGTCGGGTGCCTTCGAATGTGGCGGAACTCGCCGCGTTTAGTCCTCTGAATGCGGTAGTTGCACGCGCAAGGACCGCATTCAGAGGACTAAACGCGGGTCTTGTCGTAGTGCCGCTTCGCCCGCGCCCGGTTGCCGCAGTCCGACGAACTGCACCAGCGCCGTGACCGGTTGCGCGTGTGGTCGGTGAAGACCCAGCCGCAGCCCGGCCCCTCGCATTCGCGGATCCGTTCCATCTTCGTGGATCGAAGCAGTTCCTCGGCCTCCAGCGCGAGGAAGTGCGGCAAGGCGGCGTCGCCCGTCAGCGGCACCGTCCACCGCAACGGCAGGGACGGCGCGAGCTCGGCGTGCCGATACGCCGCGAGCAGGGGCTTTCGCAGTGCCGTGGGGTCCGGCGGAGCCGAGACGAGGACGCGGTAGAGCGTCTCGCGGAAGGCCTTCACCGCCTCCAAGACGGCTTCGGAGATCTCCAGCCGTTCGGTGCGGGCGCCGACCAGGACCACCCACTCGGACAGCCGTTCCGGGGCCGAAAGCCGGTCTTCCCGCCGGGCCGGATCGCGCCGCCAGGAAACGGTGTTGACCAGGTCCAACGGCACGCTTCCGCCGATGCTGTCGTATCCGTTCCAGTGGCCGTCCATGGTTCTCCTAATGGTCAAAAGCAGTTTAGCTTGTTAGTGTCGAGGTTATGACGACGCTCCGGCGGAACTATCTGGCCGGCGCCCGCATCGGGCTCGGGCTGGGTGTCGCGACCTTCGTTCTCGGTGTCACCTTCGGCGCGTACAGCCAAACGCTGGGCTGGGGGATCGCGGCCCCGATCGTCGCGTCGATCCTCGTGTTCTCCGGCTCGGCCCAGTTCGCGATGGCCACCGCGCTCGCGGGCGGCGGGAACCTCGCCGTCGCGGTCGGCGCGGCGGCCCTGATCAACGCCCGGTTCCTGCCGATGGGCGCCGCCGTCGCCTCGGATCTGCGCGGTGGACGCCTGCGTCGCGCGTGGGAGGGCCAGGCCGTCGTCGACGGTTCGTGGGTGGCCGCCCACCTTGGCGAAGGGCGCTTCGATCGCGAAAAGCTCATCGGTTGCACGGTCGTCCAACTGCCCGCATGGGTGCTGGGGACGGTGCTGGGCGTTCTGGCCGCGCCACCACCGGATGTCGTCTCGCGGTTCGGGCTCGACGTCGTGTTCCCCGGCTTCTTCCTGGTCCTGCTCGTCGACGAACTGCGCCGCTCGCGCCAGGCGGTCCTGACCGCGGCCCTTGCCGCCTGCCTGGCGGGGGCCCTGGTGCTGTTCGTCCCGGTCGGGCTCGCGCTGATCGGCGCCTCCGCCGCCGCGCTGCTCGGACTGGGGGCGCGGCGATGACGCTCTGGCTCGCCATCGTCCTCGTCGCGCTGGTCAGCATCGGGTTCAAGGCGGCGGGCCCGGTCCTGCTCGGCGACCGGACGCTGCCGCCGCGGCTCGCGAGCGTGATCGCGCTGCTCGCGCCCGCGTTGCTGGCCGGTCTCGTGCTCACGGACGTGGCCGATCCGGCCTGGTCCGGGCTCGACTGGACCCTCTGCGCCGGCCTTGCCGCGATCGCGGTGACCTACGCGCTGCGCGTGCCGGTGCTCGCCGCGATCCTCTGCGGGGTCGTCGTCACCGCCGTTCTGCGCTTCCTGGTCTAGCTCCAGAACGGGCCGCTCAACCCGGCCTGGGCGAAGTACGCGGCCGCGGCGGCCGGATCCCGGCGGGTGTACCCGTGCTCCAGCCTACCCTCGTACCACCCCGCCGCGAGCCGCCACAGCGTCGCCAGATCCATGACGGATCCCTTGTCCTGCCCCGTTTCCGCCAGCCATCCGTCCACACAGGACTCACCGCAGAACAGGCGCTGGTTGTCGCAGGTGTGCACGACGTCGTCCCACATCCGCGCCACCGGCACCAGGAAGTGCGCGACCAGCCTGCCCTTCGGCGGAGTGCGGTCGTTCACCAGCAGGGCGTGCGGCTCGCCGCAGCCGCGGCAGCGCGTGGACACCAGCACCTCGGGTTCGGCCTTGACCAGATGGGGGATCGCGAACGCGTCCCACGCGCAGCCGCCCCACCACAGCGTGTGCGCGCCCATCACGGAGAATCCCAGCGGAATCGCCGCGAACGGATGCGCCAGCACGACGTGTTCGCATTCGTCGAGCACAAGATGCCGTCGCTCCGCGAGCCGGTGCAGTGCCTGTTTCGCCACCGCGAGTGATCCGTGGGCGGCGTCGGCCAGTTCGGGGGCCGTCGGCGGCCTCCCGTGCTCGGCGAACGCGCGGTAGACCGCGACGCGGACGTCCTCATCCCAGCTTGTGTCGGTTTCGGCGCTCATGGCGGCTCCCTGTGCTCGTCACCGAGTCTCCCCAGCCCGGCTCCGCTCGGCAACCGCTCGTACGTGGCTGAAGTCGCACGCCCATAGCCTGAGAGGGGGCTCCCAGCCAGCGGACATTCCCCCCTAAAATGGCGGAATGACTTCGGTGGTCGAGCGGTTGCAGGGTGATGGACCCGTGTTCTCCATCGAGTTCTTCCCGCCCCGCGACGCGGCAGACGAGGCCGTGCTGTGGAAATCGATCCGGGAACTCGAGCCGCTGGATCCGGCGTACATGTCGATCACCTACGGCGCCGGCGGCTCCAGCCGGGACGGCACGATCCGCAGCATCGCCCGCGTCGCCACCGAAACCACGCTGGTGCCGATGGCGCACCTCACCGCCGTGAACCACTCGGTCGCGGAACTGCGCAACGTCATCGGCTGGTACGCCGCCGTCGGCGTGCGGAACATCCTCGCGCTGCGGGGCGACCCGCCGGGCGACGTCTACGGCGACTGGGTCCCGCATCCGGAGGGGCTCAACTACGCCGAGGAACTCGTCGAGCTGGTGCGTTCGCTCGGCGACTTCTGCGTCGGCGTCTCGGCCTTTCCGTACGGCCACCCCAGGTCGGCGAACCTCGAAGCCGACACCGAGTACCTCGTGCGCAAGCTTCGCGCCGGCGCGGATTTCGCGATCGCGCAGCTGTTCTTCGAGCCGGAGGACTTCCTCCGCCTGCGCGACCGGGTGGCGGCCACCGGCTGCGAGGCGCTGGTCATCCCCGGCATCATGCCGCTGACCACGCCGCGGACACTGCACACGTCCATCAAGCTGTCCGGCGCGCCGGCGCCGCGGCGGCTGCTGGACCGGCTCGAACCGCTGGCCGGCGACCCCAAGGCCTTCCGCGCCGAGGGGATCGACGCGGTGACCGAACTGGGCGAGCGGCTCATCGCCGAAGGCGTCCCCGACCTGCACTTCTACACGTTCAACCGGTCCAAGGCCACGCGTGAGGTGGTCAGCAGGCTCGGGCTGGTCCCGGCCCGCGCGTAACTCCGTACCGAAGTCGCCCGCCATCCCGGTAGCGTGCCGGTCATGGCTTCAACCGCGCGAAGTGTGCACCAGATCTGTGACCGGTACGTCGACGACTACGCCGCTGCCGACCCGGTCGCCGCGACGACGTTCGGCATCTCCGGATACGACGACCAGCTGACCGACTACTCGCCCGCCGGGCACGCGGCGCGGGCCGCCATCGCCGCCCGTGCGCTGGCCGACATCGAAGCGGCCGAACCCGCCGACGACGGCGAGCGCGCGGCCAAGGCGGTGTTCACCGAGCGGATCGGGTTGCACCTGGAGATCCACGAGGCGGGTCTCGACATCGCGGCGCTGAACGTGATCGAAAGCCCCGTGCAGGAACTGCGCATGGTCTTCGACTTCATGCCCACCGACACCGCGGAGGACTGGGCGACGATCGCCGCCCGGATGGCGAGGGTGCCCGAAGCGCTCGACGGTCTCCGCGCCTCGCTGCTCGCGGCCGCGGACGCCGGCCGGGTGTCGGCGTTGCGGCAGGTCGGCAAGGTCGCCGAACAGGCCGAAACCTGGGCCGGTCTGAAGGACGAGGCCGGTTTCTTCGAAACTCTCGTCTCGGGCGCGAAGGACGTCGACGAGAAGCTCCGCACCGAACTCGGTCAGGCCGCTCACGCCGCGCAGGAGGCGTACGCGGAGTTCGCCGGTTTCCTCCGCGCCGAACTCGCCCCGCTGGCGCCGGTCAAGGACGCCGTCGGCGCCGAGGTCTACCGGCTGTGGTCCCGGTTGTTCACCGGAGCCACCTTCGACCTGGACGAGGCCTACGCCTGGGGCTGGGCCGAGTTCACCCGTATCGAGACGGAGATGCGCGAGGTCGCCGGCCGGGTCAAACCCGGCGCCACCCTCGCCGAGGCGGCCGCCGTCCTCGACGCCGACCCCAAGTACGTCGTACGCGGCCGGGCGGAATTCCAGGCCTGGATGCAGAACCTGTCCGACAACGCGCTGAAGTCGTTGCGCGGCAAGCACTTCGACATCTCCGACCGGGTGATGGCGCTGGAGTGCAAGATCGCCCCGCCCGGTGGCACCGTCGGCGCGTACTACACCGGCCCGAGCGAGGACTTCTCCCGCCCCGGCCGCATGTGGTGGTCGCTGCCGCAGGGCCGGGACGAGTTCACCACCTGGCGCGAGGTCAGCACCGTCTACCACGAGGGCGCGCCGGGTCATCACCTGCAGATCGCGACCGCGGTCGACCAGTCGGAGTCGCTCAACAAGTACCAGCGGCTGCTGGCGTTCACCTCCGGGCACGCCGAGGGCTGGGCGCTGTACTCCGAGCGGCTGATGGAGGACCTCGGGTTCCTCTCCGACGACGGCGAACTGTTCGGCATGCTGTCCGAGCAGCTGTTCCGTGCCGCGCGGGTGATCGTCGACATCGGCATGCACCTGGAGCTGGAGATCCCGGCGGGTACCGGCTTCCACGAGGGCGAGCGGTGGACGCCCGAACTGGGCCTGGAGTTCATGCTCACCCGGACCGTCACCGACCCGGCCCACGTGCACGACGAGATCGATCGCTACCTGGGCTGGCCGGGGCAGGCGCCGTCGTACAAGCTCGGCGAACGGCTCTGGCTCACCGCCCGCGACGAGGCCCGCGCGCGGCAGGGCGACGCGTTCGACATCAAGCAGTTCCACACGCGGGCGCTGGCGCTCGGCGGGATGGGGCTGGACACCCTGCGGGAGATGCTGGCCGCGCAGGACTGAGCCCGCCGCTCCCCTTTGGACGTGCTATGAACGGTCCTTTCCTTGCGAATTTCGCAAGGAAAGGACCGTTAATTGCATCCGGAGGACGCCTCCGTATGCCGGAATTCACGTGCGTCCGGTGCCAAGGCCTTGGTAGGTTCCGTCCGTGCACCGGATCTTTCTCGTCACCCCACCCCCCGCTTCCTGAGCGGGGTGTCTCCGGCCGCGCGGCGTTCCAGCCGCCCGGCCGATCCGTGCTGCACTGAAGCACCCCGCGTCGTCGACGTCCTTTCCGACAGACACAGACGCAGGAGCGTTTCCCCATGTCCGTTGCCGTACCCACGCGCGCCCGATCGTCGGCCGCGCTCGTCCTCGCCGGAGTCCTCTGGGGGACCGGCGGTCTCGCCGGATCCCTGCTCGCCTCCCGGGCGGGCCTCCATCCACTGAGTGTCGCCGCGTACCGGCTGCTCATCGGCGGCGTGATCGCCACCGGCTATCTCTGTCTCACCGGGAGCCTCCGCGGTTTCCCCCGCACTCCTGAGGTCCGCCGCCGTCTGCTCGCCGTCGGCGGCCTGTTCGCCCTCTTCCAGACCAGCTACTTCGCCGCGGTCTCACTGAGTTCCGTGAGCGTCGCGACGATGACCACCATCGGCAGCGCGCCCGTCCTGCTCGCCGTCGCGACGGCCGTCAAGACCCGCCGCCTGCCCGGAGCGTGGACGGCGGTGTCCGTGGCCGGGTCCCTCGTCGGGCTCGCGCTGCTGCAGTGGACGCCCGGACAAGAGGTCGACGTCGCCGGAGTGCTGTTCGCCCTGCTCGCAGCGGCTGGGTTCGCCGTGCTGACGCTGGTGACCGCGACCCGCGTCGAAGGCCTCGATCCCTTGCCCACCACGGCTTTCGGCTGCCTGATCGGCGGCGCCGCGCTTGCCCCGGCCGCGCTGTGGTTCGGGATGGCGGTGCCGGTTGAGGCCGACGTGCTCGCGCTCGTCGTCTACTTCGGCGTCGTGCCGACGGCGCTGGCGTACGCCGCGTACTTCCGCGGTCTCGAAAGCGCGCATCCCGTACTGGCCGCGTTGTCCGCCCTGCTCGAACCGTTGACCGCCGCGCTGCTGTCCATGGCCGTGCTCGGGGAACGGCTCGGCGCCGTGGGCTGGTGCGGCGCGGTGGTGCTCATCGCCGCGCTCACGGTCGCCTACTCGAAACCCTAGAGCGGCAGCGTCCGGCCGAGGATCGCGAACGGCCGCGGATCCCCGGCGAAGTGGTAGTCCCGCAGCACGTCGACGAAGCCGACCCGCCGGTACAGGTTCCAGGCCCGGCTGGTGCCTTCCGGCGTGGAAAGGAGGACGTGGGCGCTGGGCACGCCGTCGAGCAGCCGTCGCAGGAGGTCCTCGCCGATCCGCTTCCCCTGGCTTTCGGGGCTGACGTGGATCTCGGTGAGCTCGAAGTAGTCGGACATCCAGTGCTCGGCGGCGGCCTGGCCCTCACGCCGGGTCAGGCCGTGGCGGACCTGCTCGTGCCACCACTGGCCGCCGCGGCCCTTGTAGCCGTAGGCGAGCCCGAGCAGGACGCCGTCCGCGTCGAGCGCGGCCATGCAGCGCCAGCCTTCGCGCAGCGCGTGCGTGAGCCACATCGGCGCGCGTTGCTCCGCCGTGCCTTCGGGGTAGCGCATGGCGTTGACGTAGATGGTCAGCGCCTCGGGGAGCCGGGCGCGGAACTCGTCCGCGGACAGCTGGACGTAACGGGTGCATTCCGAGGACATCGCGGTCACGGGCGCCCATCCTGCCCGTCGCCCGCGACGTCCGCGGGAGTGCCCCCGGTCAGCGCGACGAGGCCGTCGAACGTCGTGGGGTACACCGACTTCGGATGCCCGGCGGCGGCCCAGACGACTTCGTGGGCACGTAACGCGGTGTCGACGAGGGTGGTCAACGCCTTCGGGTGGCCGACCGGGGCGACGCCGCCGATCGGCTGCCCGGTGTGCGCGCGGACGAACTCCGCGTCCGCCTTGCCGATCTCGTCGGCTCCGGTCAGCGAGGCCAGCAGCCCGGTGTCGGCGCGGTGCGCGCCCGACGTCAGGACGAGCAGGGCCGTTTCGGTGTCGCCGGTGCGGCTTCGGAAGACGAGGCTGTTCGCGATCGCGCCGACCTCGACACCGAGCGCTTCGGCGGCCTGCGCGGCCGTGCGGACTTCGGCGGGGAGGATGCGGATCCCGTCGGCGGCGGCGTGCTGGCCCGCCTCGGCGAGCGCGGCCGCGACCTTGGCCACCGAGGGATGACCGGACCGGTCGATGGTGCTCATACGCCTATGAGATCACGTGGCCGATGCCGTGTCCCGCACCACATGCGGCGATCACCCCGGTACGGGGTTGAGGAATGGGGCACTTCGGGGTTACATTGGAGTTGTTCGAACAGACGTTCGACATTCGGTGAGCGCGCACCGGTAGGTGCCCGGCGCGGGGGCGGGGGAAGCGCCTCGGCGCCGGGCACCGGCAGGCGCTCACGTACAGGAGGAGGGTCGTCATGTCCGTTTCGGTCGTGTCCCCCGACGAAGCCGAGAGGCCGGGGGGCACCGCGCAGCCCGCCCTGCCGATGTCGTTGCGCCCGCCGGCACCACCCGCGGCGGTCTCCTTGTACGCACAGGCGAGGCGGGGGCTCGCCGAAGCAGAGCGGGAGAGCGATCCCGCGGAGCGGTTCATCGGGGCGTATCTCGCCGCGCTGCGGGGCGCGGCGGCGGTACTGGAGGCCCGCGGCCGTCCGCACCGGGGCCGTGCCCGGCCGGCGAGCGGCTGGGTACTGCTCGACTCCGTCGCGCCCGAGCTGAAGGAATGGGCGGCGTTCTTCGCGGCCAATTCGGCGACGCGGGCCGCCGCGCAGGCGGGCATCACCGGAAAGGTCACCGTCGAGCTGGCGGACGAGCTGACCCGGGCCGCCACGGTGTTCCTGGAATTGGTGCGACGGGTGGTGCACGGGCTGCCGATGGGTGACTCGGCGCATGTGGCCTGAGCAGCCTGTCGGCCGGAGCGTGAACCCGCTGTGCCGATTCACACGCGGGTTCACCTAGAGACAGAGTCACCGCGGAGAGGGGGTGCCCGATGGCCGGGCAGGCCATGATCGACCAGGGCAGGTTCCTGGAAGTGATCGGCGCCGAAACCGAGTTGATGGCCCAGGTGGCGCACACCGCGTCCGCCGACGCGCCGGTCCCGACCTGCCCTGGCTGGACGCTCGGCGAGGTCCTCAGGCACGTGGGCAGCGTGTACCGGGTCACCCGCCGCTGGATCACCGACGGACGGCGTCCCGAGCACTGGCAGCGCAAACCGGGGCCGGGACAGCACCTGGAGGAGTACTTCCGCGAGGGCAGGGACGAACTCGTCGCCGAACTGTCCGCCCACGACCCGGACGAATTGGCGCCGACCTGGTGGCCGGCGGACCGCAGCTACGGGTTCTGGCGGCGGCGGATGGCGCACGAGACGACGATCCACCGGATCGACGCGGAGAGCGCGGCAGGCCGGGAAGTGTCGGAGATCCCCGAAGACGTGGCACTCGACGGGATCGACGAGGCGCTGGTGCTCTGGTTCGGCCAGCGGCTGCCGTTGCTCGGACTGTCCGGCACCAAGACCGGCTCGGTCGGCGTGCGCACCGCGGGCCACACCTGGATCGCCAGGGCGGGGCCCACGGAAACGGTCGCCTGGCGGTGCTCGGCCGAGGAGGCCCAGCGCGCGGACGACCTGATCACCGGGAAGCCGGACAAGATCTACCGCTGGCTCTGGGGCCGGGCGGGTCCGACGGCGGTGACGGTCAGCGGAGCCCAGGACATGGCGGGACAACTCTGGGCCCTTCTGCGGCTCGCGACCCGATGACCGGTCGGTGGGGAAGCCAAACCGGTCACGCCAGTCGGCGGAGCTGAAGATGTGCCCGAGAAGCGACCGAACTCCGGTTCACCTGAGACGCACAGAAGTGTCGGTGGTGCCGTCTAGGTTCACCGGTGTGGCAGCACAGCTGGTGAACCTGGTCTTCGACTCGGCCCTTCCCAGAGATCTGGCGGGTTTCTGGGAAGGGCTGTTCAGCTGGGACGCCCCGTTCCAACCGGCGTTCCGCTCCGAGGCGGGCCCCAAACGGGGCAAGAACCGCCTGCACCTGGATCTGGCGAGCCGTTCGCCCGAGCACCAGGCCGAGCTGGTGGACCGCGCGCTGTCCCTCGGCGCACGGCATATCGACATCGGCCAGGGCCCGCCGGAGGAGAAACGGGTGCCGTGGGTGGTGCTCGCGGACCCCGAGGGCAACGAGTTCTGCGTCCTCGAGCCGCGCGAGCAGTACGAGGGCGCCGGCGCGATCGCTTCGGTCGTCACCGACGCCCTCGACCCGGAGCGGCTGGCGCGGTTCTGGGCGGCCGTCCTGGGCTGGGAGGCCGGCGTCCGGGAAGAGGCGATCGTCGGCCTGCGGCCACCGGACGGCCGCGGCCCGTGGATCGAGTTCCTCGCCACGCGGGAGGAGAAACGGCACAGGAACAGGCTGCGGTTCGAGATCGCGCCACGGCGAGGCAAGAGCCGGGCGGCCGAAGTCCGGCGCCTGCGGGAGCTGGGCGCGTCAGGGCAGCGTGGCGATGCGATGGTGGATCCGGAGGGCAACGAGTTCAGCGTGCTTTCTCCCCGCTGAGTGTTTCGCCGGGGTTGCGCGGTGGCGTCGAACGCTGACCTGAGCGAAACACCCGCGCCGTGGGCAGGCAACAACCGGCCGGGACCGTGGAGTCATGGAGACCTATCGAGCCCGGCCCGCCCTGGTCCATCCCGGCGAAGAGACCGCGGCCGCGTCGGCATGGCGTGTCCGGATCCGCGTGGACGACCGGCCCGGCACCCTGGCCAGGATCGCGATCCGGCTCGCCGACCTCGAATGCAACATCCTCGGACTGTCGGTGCTCCCGGTCCCCGGCGGCGTGCTCGACGAGATCGTCCTGCGGCCGGCCACCGGTCTGCCGCGCCAACTGCTCATCGACGCGATCCGCGACGAAGGATGCGAATGCTCCGCCGTCATCGACGCGGATCTGGCCGAACTGGTCGACCCGGCCACCGCGACGCTCACCGCGGCCAAGAGGACCGTCGAGGAGCCCGGCGGCCTCGCGGAAGTGCTCCGCGGCGTCCTCGCGGCCGACGTCGTCACCAAGGTCCCGTCGATCGAGGCGAACCCGGCCCGCACGGAAGGCGGGCACCGCGCGGTGTTCCCGGCAGGGGACGGCGCCGCGTTCGTCGCGCGCCGCCGGTGGTCACCGTTCGTCGAACTGGAGCTGAGCCGCGCCGTCGCGCTGGTCGGCCTGACCACCGCCGTCCGCGACAACGTGACCGGTCCGATCGTGCTCGACCGGGCCGACGGCGCCGCGATCGTCCTGCGCAAGGGCGTCCCCGGTGACGCGGAAGCGGTGTCCGCGCTGCACCAGAGATGCTCGATGACGACGCTCTTCCACCGCTATCACACCGGAATGCGCGCCGTGCCGCGTCGCTGGCTGCACCGGCTCCTGATGCCGCCGCGCGGGATCAGCCTGCTCGCGGTCTGCGGCCGTGACGTGATCGGTCTCGGCCAGCTGATCCCGGCTGCCGACGGCGGCGCGGCCGAAGTCTCGCTCCTGGTCGAGGATTCCTGGCAGCGCCAAGGCATCGGCACGGCTCTGCTCGCCCGGCTCGCCACTCTGGCCGTGGCCAAGGGGGAGCGCGAACTCACCGCCGTCTGCCTGCCCGGCGACGACTCCCTCCACCGCACCGCCACCCGTGTGGGGCTCCGGCCCGAACGCGCCCCCGGCGACCCCGGCACCCTGCGCTTCCGGCTCCCCGACCCGCGCGTTTAGTCCTCTGAACGCGGTAGTTCGGGTTACCAACCACCGCATTCAGAGGACGAAATGCGGGAGTGGGTCAGCGGTTCCAGAACCAGTCTTTGCCGCGGGCCTCGCTCAGCGCGCGCTTCTTGCGTTCTGGGGTGAGCCGTTCCAGGTAGAGCTTGCCGTCGAGGTGATCGGTCTCGTGCTGCAGGCACTGGGCGAGCACGTCGACGCCTTCGACCTCGACCGGCTCGTTGCGCAGGTCGACACCGCGCACCACGGCGTGCTTCGCGCGGACGACCGGGAACCACAGCTCCGGCACGGACAGGCAGCCCTCGCCGATCTCGTGTGTTTCTTCGGACAGCTCGACGATCTCGGGGTTGATCACGTACCCGCTCAGTCCGCCGACGTCGTAGCTGAACACCCGCAGCCCGACCCCGATCTGCGGCGCCGCGAGACCCGCGCGCCCGGCCGGTTTCACCCCGTCCATCAAATCGGTCACCAGCGACTCGATCTTCTTGTCGAATGTCGTGACCGGGTCGCATACGGTCTTGAGCACGGGATCCCCGAAATAGCGCAGGTCGCGCATCACCATGGTCGAACGTCCTTCTCCGCAGGTCTGAGCGGTGATTCTAGGCCCGCAGGCGCAACCCCTTGGGAGTCGCCCGGAAACCCGCCTCCTGAAGGACGGCCGAAAGCTCCGAAGTGAGCGCCACCTCGCCGTCGGCCTTCTGCACCGCGAGCTGCCCCAGCCAGCCTTCCCGCACCGCCGTGGACAGCGCCCGCGCGGCCGAGCGCAACCTGTCCTGATCCTCGGTGAAACTCAGCAGCGACCGGCCGCCGCGTTCGACGTACATCGCCGGGACACCGTCCACGAGTACGGCCAGCGCGCCCGCTTTCCTTGCCGGACGGTGCTTCGTGTCTCCTGTCGCGGCAGGCCATGGCAACGCGGCACCGTAGGGCTGGGCCGGGTCGGCGGCGGCGAGGACGACGGCGCCTTCGGTGGTGGTGCGCTGGTTCCCCGACTGCGCGCGCAGCCTGTCGACGGCGCCCTTCGCCGCGAACTGCGCCGCGCCGAGTCCTTCGACCACGTACCCCCGGACGACCTGCCCCGAATCCTCCATGCCGCGTAAAACCTTGTAGATTCCTGAAAAACCGCCCGTCACACGCTCGGTATCGAGGGCGCCGCGGGTGAGGACGCCGTGCCGTTCCAGGAAGGCCTCCGTCCGCGCCAGCGCGCGCCTGGTCGGATCGGCTTCGCGTCCCGGGGCCAGTGCCCAGCGGCCGGCCACCGTCGGCGGCCCGGTGCGCGAAGGCATCGCCGGACGCCCGGCCCGAAGCCGCGCGTACCGGCCGCGAGGAGCCTGTCGCCGTGGCTTGTGCGCCGCGCCGGAACCGGAGACCTGCGCCCGCAGCGGGCCCAGCGTGTCCCCGGTGACCAGACCGGCCCACACGAGATCCCACAGCGCCGCCACGACTTCGCCGTCGCCGGGCGGGGTTTCGACCATCGGCGACACCCGGTCCACGAGCTGACGGAAGAACTGCGCTCCACCCTCCAATGTGGACAGAATGGCCTCGTGGAGCGGGCCGGAGGGCAGATCGTCGTCGAGATCCGGCAACAGCAGATCGGCGACGTCCGTGGGGGCGAGCGCCAGCCAGCCGTCCCCGCCGGACAGGGATCCGCAGCCGCACCAGGTGACCTCGCCCGCCGTGGTGAGTTCGTCCAGCAGCGACGGGGTGTAGCCGGGCAGCCTGCTCGGCAGGATCAGCGACTCGACGGCGCTCGCCGGGAGCGGGGCACCGGCCAGTTGCTCGACCACGGACAGTACGTCGTCCGCCGTCGGCGCCGACCGCACTCGCGCCCCGATGCCGTGCCACGAAGGCAGGAACCGCCCCAGCGCGGCGGGTTCGACCGGTTCGACCTCGGCCCGCAGCCGGGCCAGTGACGCCCGCCGGAGCCTGCGCAGCACCGACGCGTCGCAGAACTCCATCCCGACGCCGTGGGTCTCCGGATGCCCGACGGGGCTCAGCTCGCCGCGGACCAGCCTGCCCTGCGCGGTCAGCCTGTCCAGTACGCCGGTGACCACGGCAGTCCCGAGGCCGAACCGCTCGGCCGCCTGCCGGGCGCTGAACGGGCCGCGGCTGCGTGAATAGCGCGACAGCAGGTCACCGACGGGATCCTCGACCGGCTCGGTGAACGCCTCCGGCACCCCGACCGGAAGCGCGGTGCCCAGCGCGTCGCGTACGCGGCCGGCGTCCTCGATGGCGATGAAGCGTTCTCCGCCGCCGATACGGACCCGGATCACCCGCCGCGCGGCCTCCAATTCCTCCAGCCATTCCCGCTGGATGCCGCGCGCGGCGGCCTCCTCGATCGAGAGATCGCCGAGGAACCGCAACAGATCCGCGGCGTCTTCGGCGTTGCGGGCGTGCCTGTCCGGATCGAGGCGTTGCAACGAGCGCTCGACTTCGGCGACGACCTCGGCGTCCAGCAGTTCGCGGATCGCCTCGGTGCCGAGCAGTTCGGCCAGCAGCGTCGAATCCAGCGCCAGCGCCGCCGCGCGCCGTTCCGCGAGCGGGGCGTCGGTCTCGTACAGGAACATCCCGACGTAGCCGAAGAGCAGGCTGCGCGCGAACGGGGACGCCGACGGTGTCTCGACCTCGACCAGCTTGACCTTGCGGGACCGGACGTCGGTCATCAGTTCGCGCAGCCCGCCGACGTCGTACACGTCCTGCAGGACTTCCCGCATCGCTTCCAGCACCACGGGGAACCGCTCGTACTTGGCCGCGACCGAAAGCAGCTGGGACGCGCGCTGCCGCTGCTGCCACAGCGGGGTGCGGCGGCGCGGATCCCGGCGGGGGAGCAGCAGCGACCGCGCCGCGCATTCCCGGAATCGCGCGGCGAACAGCGCGGAGCCGCCGACCTCGGCGACGATCAGCTGCTCGACCTCCTCCGGATCGAGCAACACGTCTTCGACCCCGATGGTGACCTCGGCGCCGTCCATGTCCAGCGCCTCGGGCAGCCGCAGCACGATGCCGTCGTCGGAATGCGCCACCTGGGCGTCGACCCCGCGGTTCTCCCGCAGCCGGGCCGCGATCGCGAGCGCCCACGGCGCGTTGACCTGCGCGCCGAACGGCGAGTGCAGGATGACCCGCCAATCACCCAGCTCGTCGCGAAACCGTTCCAGCAGCACGGTTTTGTCGTTCGGCACATGGCGGGTGGCCGACTTCTGCTCTTCCAGGTACGCGAGCAGGTTGTCGCACGCGTACTCGTCCAGCCCGGCGACGGCGGCGCGTTCCCTGGCCGCCGATGGCTCCGAAGTGGACAGTTCGCGGACGAACGCGCCCAGCGCCCGCCCCAGTTCCAGCGGGCGGCCGGGGGCGTCGCCCTTCCAGAACGGCATCCGGGCGGGCTCGCCCGGCGCGGGGACCACGATCACGCGGTCGTGGGTGATGTCGGTGACCCGCCAGGAGGAGGTGCCGAGCAGGATCGTGTCCCCGACGCGGGACTCGTAGACCATCTCCTCGTCGAGCTCGCCCACGCGCGACCCGGGCTTGCCGTCGGAACCCGGCGTCGTCACGGTGAACAGGCCGCGGTCGGGGATCGTGCCGCCCGAGGTCACCGCCAGCCGCTGCGACCCCGGACGGCCGTGCAGTTCGCCGGTGACCCGGTCCCAGGTGATCCGGGCGCGCAGTTCGCCGAACTCCTCACTGGGGTACCGGCCGGCGAGCATGTCGAGCACGGCCAGCAACGCGTCGTCCGGCAGGGACGCGAACGGCGCCGCGCGGCGGGCCAGGGCGGCCAGCTCGTCGACCGTCCACGATTCGAGCGCCACCATCGCCACGATCTGCTGCGCGAGCACGTCCAGCGGATTCCGCGGATACCGCACCGCCTCGATCGCCCCGGACGCCATCCGTTCCGCCACCACCGCGCAGGAGACGAGGTCGCCGCGGAACTTCGGGAACATCACCCCGCTCGACACCGCGCCGACCTGGTGCCCGGCCCGGCCGACCCGCTGCAGTCCCGAAGCGACCGTCGGCGGCGCCTCGATCTGCACGACGAGATCGACCGCGCCCATGTCGATGCCCAGTTCCAAGGAGGACGTCGCCACGACGCACGCCAGCCGCCCGGACTTGAGCTCCTCTTCCACATGGGTGCGCTGCTCACGCGACATCGAGCCGTGGTGCGCCCGCGCGATCACCGGTGCCGCGCCGGTGGTGAGCCCGGACTGGCCGATCGCCTCGGCCGGATACCGCTGATCCGGCTCCAGCTCGGCCTGTTCCGTGACGAGTTCGTTGAGCCGGGCGGTCATCCGCTCGGTGAGCCGCCGCGAGTTGGCGAACACGATGGTCGACCGGTGCGCCTGGATCAGTTCGAGGACGCGTTCCTCCACCGCGGGCCAGATCGACGGCCGCCGCGGCGCACCGTCGATGTCCTCCAGCGATCCGGGCAGACGCGCGAGGCCGGCGTCGAGGTCTTCGTTCTGCTTCGGCCCCTGAGGACCGTCGAGATCGGCCATGTCCTCGACCGGAACTTCGACGCGGACCTCGATCGTCTTCGCGAGCTTCGGCTGGACGACGGTGACCGGCCTGCCGCCCGCCAGGAACGAGGCGACCTCGTCGATCGGCCGGACCGTCGCCGACAGCCCGATCCGCTGGGCGGGTTTCTCCAAGAGGGCGTCGAGCCGTTCCAGGGACAGGGCCAGATGCGCGCCGCGTTTGCCGCCCGCGACCGCGTGCACCTCGTCGATGATCACCGTCTCCACGCCGCGCAGCGAATCGCGGGCGGAGGAGGTGAGGATGAGGAACAGCGACTCCGGCGTGGTGACCAGCACGTCCGGCGGGGTCTTGCCGAACGAGCGCCGCTCGGCGGCGGTGGTGTCGCCCGTCCGCATGCCGACGCCGATGTCCGGGACCGGCAGCCCGAGCCGCCGCGACGCCTGCGAGATACCCGCCAGCGGTGCCCGCAGGTTGCGCTGGACGTCGACCGCCAGGGCCTTCAGCGGAGAGACGTAGAGGACGCGGCAGCGTTTCCTCGGCTCGGACGGCGGAGGCTCGACCGACAGCCTGTCCAGCGCCCAGAGGAAGGCCGACAACGTCTTGCCCGATCCCGTGGGGGCCACGACCAGCGCGTGTTCCCCCGCGTGCGCGGCACGCCACGCGCCCTCCTGCGCGCGGGTGGGCGCGGCGAAGGCCCCGGTGAACCAGTCCCTGGTCGCGGGGGAGAAGAGGTCGAGTACGTGTGCCACGCCCTCCATACTGCGCCGGACCACCGACAGTTTCGCTCCGAGGGCTGTGACGAGGCACCCGGTCGGGGACGAGTTCGGCGGGTTCCGCACGTGCGGTGACCTCGCTCATGGGAGCATCACCGCCAGCGCGGCCGGATCGGTACTGGGGCGGTCGCCGTTCGTCTGTGAAGGGGTATGAGCTGTGCGGATCCTGTCGGTGGACCTCGGGACGTCCAACACCGTGGCCGTCCTTTCGGCGCACGGGAGGCCCCCGCGCGTGGTCGAAGTCGACGGTTCGGCCAACATGCCGTCCGCGGTGTTCGCCACCGAGGACGGCACGATCATGGTCGGCCGGGACGCCGAGCGCCGCGCCCGCCTCGACCCGACCCGCTTCGAGCCCAACCCCAAACGCCGCATCGACGAGCAGACGCTCCTGCTGGGCACCGACGTCATCCCGGTCAGCGAGGTGCTGGCCGCGATCCTGCGCCGCGTCCTCGACGAGACCACCCGCCAGCTCGGCGGGGACCTGCCCGACGAGGTCCGGCTCACCCACCCCGCGCAGTGGGGCCCGACCCGCCGCAACGTGCTGCTGTCCGCCGCCCGGCTCGCCGGGATGGGCGGCAACCTGGTGCTCGTCCCCGAGCCGGTCGCCGCGGCCGCGCACTTCGCGTCGTTCCCCGGCAAGACGCTCGCTCCCGGTCAGGCGCTCGCCGTGTACGACCTCGGCGCCGGCACCTTCGACGTCGCGATCGTCGGCGCGACCCCGAACGGCGGCTTCACCGTCGTCGCCGAAGACGGCCTTCCCGACCTCGGTGGCCTCGACGTCGACCAGGCGCTGCTGGTGCACGTCGGCCGCGAGGTCTCGCACAAGGATCCCCAGCGCTGGCAGCGGGTCCTGCGGCCCGAGTCCACTCCGGACCGTCGTACGCGGCGCGCGCTGCAGGAGGACGTGAAGGCGGCGAAGGAAGCCCTTTCGCGGCACCCGCAGACCGAGGTCCCGATGCCGGAGCCGTTCGAGGACGTCCTCGTCACGCGAGGGGAACTCGAAGCGCTGGTGCGGCCGTCGATGCTGCGCAGTGTCGAGCTGATGTCCCGGGTGGTCCGCTCGGCCGGGATGACCCCGGACCGGCTCGCCGGTATCTACCTCGTCGGCGGTTCGAGCCGTCTCCCGCTGGTCGGCAGCCTGATCGCGGAGAAGCTCGGCGTCGTGCCGGGCAGCCTGGACCAGCCCGAGACCGCGGTCGCGCTCGGCGCCCAGCACGTCGCTTCCGACGGCATCAGCTCGCGCACGCAGGGCGTCGAAGGGCAGGTCGCCGCGGGAACCGGCCAGCATCAGGTCGGGCCCGGTGTTTCGGGCCCGTACGCGCCGCCGCAGCAGGTCGCGTCGATCCCGGGGTATACGGGCGGCGGCCCCGGCCAGTCCGGCGGTTTCCCCCAGTCGGGTTACCCGAACAGCGGTCCGCAGCAGGTGCAGCAGCCAGCGCCGACGAATTTCCCGACGTACTCGCTGGCCGGCCAGACCTCCGGTGACAAGGCGCCCGCGCGCAAGAAGAAGCCGCTCGTCATCGGCGCCATCGTGGCCGTCGTCGTGCTGCTCGCCGCCGGGCTCACGTACTTCCTGACGTCCTCGTCGGTGACGACGTACACGGCAGACGAATGCAAGGTGCCCGGCGCGGCCGACGACAAGGGCCTCACCGGCTGCCTGCGCCAGCTCGCCGGGAAGATCGCCGACACCGGCGACTGCAAACCCGGGATGGGCAACGGGCCGGCGAAACCGGCGGAGGATCTCGGCGTGACGTCGACCTGCTCCGCCCCCGGCCGTGCCGGGACCCAGGTGACCTACCTGCAGAGCGACTCCGCGGACAAGCTCAAGGCCTACACCGACGGGCTGCTCAAATCGGCCGGTGGAGACCGCACCGAGGCCAAGTGGGCGGGCAACGCCCTGGAAGGCCAGTACTCCTCGGCCGCCGGGCGGAACGCCGCCGTGCTGGTGTTCACCGTGACCGACCGGCCGCTGGTCGGCTTCATCTACCAGGTCCCGGCCGAAGGCCAGAACCCGACGCCTGGCGAGCTCGCCGACTACTTCGAAAAGAGCGTCCAGCCGGGCGAATAGCCGCTGTTCGCGCGTGAAGGCCCCCTTCCCTCGGCTCAGCCGAGGGAAGGGGGCCTTCACGCGTTTCCGCCCGAGGCGGGGCTAGACTTCACCTGATGCGTATCACGGTCTTCCGGCGGCTGATGGCCGACGAATTCGGTCCCGGACGTGCGGAAACCCTCGCCAGGGATCACGTCTTCGGCGAACTCGGGGGCCGGACCGTCGAACAGGCCCTCGACGCGGGAACCTCTGCCAAGGACGTCTGGCGGGCGGTCTGCGAAGCCTTCGAGATCCCGCCTGAGCGGCGCTGACCTCGGCGAAAGGACAAGAACCCCAGCGCGACGGCGTGTCGGTCGCGGCCTCGAACACACGTTCGTCTAGGGTGTTGTCCACAACGGGGTCAGCGATCCACAGCTTGGGCGCGAGGCCTGGAATTGTCGGTGGTCGCCCGTAGCGTCGGACCCGACAGCTCAGAACTGAACAAGCCCTACCCGGCTCAACCAACGAGGTGGACCCATGGCACCAGCAGCACCCGACAAGGACAAGGCGCTCGAACTGGCCCTCGCCCAGATCGACAAGCAGTACGGCAAGGGCTCGGTCATGCGCCTCGGCGAAGAGGGCCGCGCGCCGATCGAGGTCATTCCCACCGGCGCCATCGCACTCGACGTCGCGCTCGGGATCGGTGGCCTTCCCCGCGGCCGGGTCATCGAGATCTACGGTCCGGAGTCCTCCGGTAAGACCACCGTCGCGCTGCACGCGGTCGCCAACGCGCAGAAGAACGGCGGCATCGCCGCGTTCATCGACGCGGAGCACGCGCTGGACCCGGAGTACGCCAAGAAGCTCGGCGTCGACACCGACGCGCTGCTGGTCTCCCAGCCGGACACCGGTGAGCAGGCGCTCGAGATCGCGGACATGCTGATCCGCTCCGGCGCGCTCGACATCCTGGTCATCGACTCGGTCGCCGCGCTCGTGCCGCGCGCCGAGATCGAGGGCGAGATGGGCGACAACCACGTCGGCCTGCAGGCCCGGCTGATGAGCCAGGCGCTGCGGAAGATGACCGGTGCGATGAACAACTCCGGCACCACCGCGATCTTCATCAACCAGCTGCGCGAGAAGATCGGCGTCATGTTCGGCTCCCCGGAGACCACGACCGGTGGTAAGGCGCTGAAGTTCTACGCGTCGGTCCGCCTGGACGTCCGCCGTATCGAGACGCTGAAGGACGGCGGCGAGCCCGTCGGCAACCGCACCCGCGTCAAGGTCGTCAAGAACAAGGTCGCGCCGCCCTTCAAGCAGGCCGAGTTCGACATCCTTTACGGCAAGGGCGTCTCCCGCGAGGGTTCGTTGATCGACATGGGCGTCGACCAGGGCATCCTGCGCAAGTCCGGCGCCTGGTACACCTACGAGGGCGACCAGCTGGGCCAGGGCAAGGAGAACGCCCGGAAGTTCCTGCTGGACAACCCGGACATCGCCAACGAGATCGAGAAGCGCATCAAGGAGAAGCTCGGCATCGGTGCCGCTGTCGACGCCGAAGCCGCCCCCGCGCCGGTCGACTTCTGAGTTCGTTCAGCCCCGCCTGGGGTGAAGTCGCCGATCGATCGTTTCGACTGGAGTGATGGCTGAATGCGTGCGCCCAAAGTGGATCCGGCGGAGCTGCCGCCGGACGAGCGGAGGAAGAAGGCCAAGGAGATCTGCTTCGATCTCCTGGCCGCGCGCCCGCGTTCCACGGAGGAACTGCGTCAGGCCCTCAAGCGCAAGGGCTTCGACGAGGAGACGACGGAGACCCTGCTCGGTAAGCTGGACAAGGCAGGGCTCATCAACGACGCCGAGTTCGCCGAGATGTGGGTACGTTCCCGTCATGCCAACATGGGCCTGGCACGGAACGCCCTCGTAGCCGAACTCAAACGCAAAGGAATCGATGGGGATATCGCCGTCCAGGCCGCCGAAGAGGTGGACCGAGAGGCAGAGGAGCAGCGCGCCCGAGAGCTGGTACGGAAGCGCATGCGCTCCTTGGGCAACGTCGACGAGCAGACGGCGATCCGCCGCCTGCTGGGCTTCCTCGCCCGCAAGGGCTATCCCCAGGGGCTGGCCTACACCGTGATCCGCGACGAACTCCGCGAGTTCGGCGCCGAGTCGGCGCTGCTGGACGACGCCACCCTCGACTGACCTCCGTCATCTGAGCCGCTCACCGGCCGTGCGGGCCCGATTGCCCGCCGGCCGGTGTTGTGCGTTCAGGCGAAGTACATGAAGGGGCACTGGTTCGGCCACGGAGGTAGTGAGGGCCTCCTTCACTACCTTGAGGGTAGGTAAGGAGGCCTTCACGGACCCAGACGCCCGAGACGGCTCCCCGAACCAAGGCTCTGACCAGCGTCGATACGACCGATCAGGAATCAAGAAGCACCGGAAGCCCGCCGCGAAATAGCGTTACCGGCATGAACTTCATCGACGCCATCACCCTCGAAGTGGCCGACACCGAGGCCGCCGAACGCTTCTACACCACCGCCTTCGGGCTCGGCCCCGAGCTGCGTCTGCGGGCTTCGCAGGAGCCGTCCACCGGCTTCCGCGGCTACACCCTCTCCCTCACGGTTTCCCAGCCCGCCAACGCCGACGCGCTCATCGACGCCGCCGTCGCCGCCGGGGCGACCGTGATCAAGCCCGCCGCGAAGTCGATGTGGGGTTACGGCGGAACCGTGCGGGCCCCGGACGGCGCGATCTGGAAGATCGCCACCTCGGCGAAGAAGAACACCGGACCGGCGGCCCGCGAATTCGACGCCATCGTGTTGCTGCTGGGCGTCGCCGACGTGGCCGCGAGCAAGAAGTTCTACGTCGAGCACGGCCTCACCGTGGGGAAGAGCTTCGGCCGCGTGTACGTCGAGTTCGAATCCGGCTCGAGCCCCGTGAAGCTGGCGCTGTACAAGCGCAAGGCCCTGGCCAAGGACGCCGGCGTGTCCCCGGAGGGCAACGGCTCGCACCGCATCGCGATCTGCGGTACCGCCCCGTTCACCGACCTCGACGGGTTCGTCTGGGAGACCTCGGCTCTCGCCGCCCAGTCCTGATGTGCCACTACCGGATGCCCCCGCTCGCCGCTTACCAAGGAGAAACCGCAATGACCACCACGTACGAAGGATTCACGGCCGAAGAGAAGGCCGCGATGAAGGAACACGCCCAGGACATGAAGAAGGCGGCGCGCCGCGGTTCGGCCGCCGACAAAGCGGCGGCGGCCGAGCAGGACGTGGTCGCGAAGATCGCCGAGATGTCCGATGAGGACCGGGCGCTGGCCGAGCTGGTCCACACCGTCGTGAAGGCGAACGCCCCGATGCTCGCGCCGAAACTCTGGTATGGCCAGCCCGCCTACGCGCTGGACGGCAAGATCGTCTGTTTCTTCCAGGCGGCGGCCAAGTTCAAGACGCGGTACGCGACGCTCGGTTTCAACGAGGCCGCTCAGCTGGACGACGGCGCGATGTGGGCGACGGCCTTCGCGCTGACCGGCGTCACCCCCGAGGTGGAACAGCGCATCGCCACGCTGGTGAAGCAAGCCGTCAGCTGAGCGACCGCAGGCGATGCCCGGCGGCGAGCTCGCGGGAGGTTGTTGCGAAAGCCAGTTTCGCAACGTCCTCTCGCCAGGCCACCCCACAACGCGAGTGGCAGCTCGTTTTACCGCGTGAGTGGCCACACGCGAGACTGCGGCGAAACCCTAGGCTCGGGTGATCACTGGGAGGACCACATGATCACCATCGAGCCGTTGAAATCCGAAGACCGCGAAGCCTGGGAACGCCTGTTCCGCGCGTACATCGCCTTCTACGAACGTGTCGCGCCCCAAGAGGTCTACGACCGGGCCTGGCGAGAATTCCGGACCGGGGAGCGGATGCACGCGCTCGGTGCCCACCTGGGCGGCGAGCTCGTCGGGATCACGCATTTCCTGGTGCACCCCAGTACTTCCGCGCTCACCGACGCCTGTTACCTGCAAGATCTGTTCACGGCGCCGCAAGCCCGGGGCAAGGGGGTCGCGCGGGCGTTGATCGAGGCCGTCGCGGACTGGGCGCGCGACCGCGATTGCGACAGGGTTTACTGGCACACCAAGGAATCCAACGCCACCGCGCGCCGCCTGTACGACCAGGTCGCGGTGAACCGGGGCTTCATCCAGTACCAGCTCCCGCTCTGAAAACAGTGAGGGCCACCCGGCGCGCGAGTGGCCCTCACAACACGGATCAGAGCTTCGAAGCCTCCGCCGCGAAAGCTTCGATCTTCCCGAAGTCCTTGGCCGCCAAGGCGTCCTTCGGCGTCAGCCACGAACCACCGATGCAGCCCACATTGGACAGTGCGAGATAGTCCGGCGCGGTCTTCACGGTGATCCCACCGGTCGGGCAGAACTTCAGCCCGGGCAGCGGCCCGCCGATCGACTTCAGGTACGCCACGCCGCCGCTGGCCTCGGCGGGGAAGAACTTCAACGCGGTAAGCCCGCGTTCGGCCAGCCGCATCGCTTCGGACACCGTGCTCGCGCCCGGCAGGAACGGGAGCCCGGTCTCGAACGCGGCGTCCAGCACGGCGTCCGTGCAGCCCGGGGTCACCAGGAACTTCGCGCCGGCGGCGGCCGCCTGCTTCGCGTGCTCGGGCGCGGTGACCGTCCCGGCGCCGATGACGATCTCCGGGACCTCGGCGGCGATCCGCTCGATGGAGGCGAGTGCCGCCGGGGTGCGCAGGGTCAGCTCGATCACGCCGATCCCGCCCGCGAGCAGGGCCCGCGCGGTGGGCACGGCGTCGGCGGCGTCGTCGAGCACGACGACGGGCATCACAGGGGACAGGCCGAGCAGGTCTGCGCCGGTGGTCACTGGGTTACCTCCACAGGGGTCAACGTGTGCGCCGGGGCGCCGAAGTGTTCCGGCGTGAGCGGTCCGAAGACGCTCGCGCCCTGATCGGCGGGGCCGACCGCGCGGCGCAGCGCCGCGAACAGCTCCCGGCCGGTGCCGGTCCAGGATGCCTCCGAAGGCGGGTAGTCCACCAGTTCACGGCGGGCGAGTTCTTCGTCACCCACGAGGACGTCGAGCGTCCCCGCCTTGGCGTCGAGACGGATGACGTCGCCGTCGGCGATCCGCGCGATCGGGCCTCCCGCGGCGGCTTCCGGGGTCACCTGGATCGCCGCCGGGATCTTGCCGGACGCACCCGACATCCGGCCGTCGGTGAGCAACGCCACCTGGTGCCCGCGGTCCATCAGCACTCCCAGCGCCGGGGTGAGGCCGTGCAACTCCGGCATCCCGTTGGCCTGCGGGCCCTGCTGCCGGATGACCACGACGACGTCGCGGTCCAGCTCGCCGGCCTCGAAAGCGGTCTTGAAGGACTTCTGGTCGGTGAACACCCGCGCCGGGGCCTGGACGATCCGGTGCTCCTGCGCCACCGCCGACACCTTGATCACCGCGCGGCCGAGGTTGCCCGCGACCATGCGAAGCCCGCCGTCGGAGGCGAACGGCCGCCACACGGGACGCAGGACGTCCTCGTCGAGGCTGCGCGTCGGGACGTCACGCCAGACCAGTTCGCCCTCGGAGAGGATCGGCTCTTGCCGGTAGCGGTGCAGGCCCGGTCCGGCGACGGTCTGGACGTCCTCGTGCAGCAGGCCCGCGCTGAGCAGGGTGCCGACCAGGAACTGGATGCCGCCGGCGGCGTGGAAGTGGTTGATGTCGGCGCTGCCGTTCGGGTACACGCGGGCCAGCAGGGGGATCACCGCAGACAGGTCGGAGAAGTCGTCCCAGGTCAGCTGGATGCCCGCGGCGGCTGCGATCGCGACGAGGTGCATCGTGTGGTTGGTCGAGCCACCCGTGGCGAGCAGCGCGATGACACCGTTGACGACGGCCTTCTCGTCGATCACGCGCGAGACCGGCGTGTACTCCTCGCCTCGCGAAAGCTTTACGACGCGCCGCCCGGCCTCTTCGGTGAGCGCCTTGCGTAGCGTCGAGTTCGGCTGCACGAAGCTGGCGCCCGGAAGGTGCAGGCCCATCACCTCGACGACCATCTGGTTCGAGTTGGCGGTGCCGTAGAAGGTGCACGTGCCCGCCGAGTGGTACGAAGCCGCTTCGGCGTCCAGCAGGTCTTCGCGCGTCGCCTTGCCCTCGGCGTAGAGCTGGCGCACGCGCGCCTTCTCCTTGTTCGGCAGGCCGGAGTTCATCGGCCCGGCGGGCACCAGGATCGCCGGGAGATGCCCGAACGACAGCGCCCCGATCAGCAGGCCGGGCACGATCTTGTCGCAGACGCCGAGCAGCAGCGCCGCGTCGAACATGTCGTGGGACAGCGCGATCGCGGTCGACATCGCGATCACCTCGCGGCTGAACAGCGACAGCTCCATCCCCGGGCGACCCTGGGTGACGCCGTCGCACATCGCGGGCACGCCACCGGCGAACTGCGCCACCCCGCCCGCCTGGCGGACCGAGCCCTTGAGCATCGCGGGGTACTCCTGCATCGGCTGGTGCGCCGAAAGCATGTCGTTGTAGGACGAGACGATCGCGACGCCCGGCGCTCGCACGGCGCGCAGTGCCGCTTTGTCGACACCTTCCATCGCGGCGAAGCCGTGGGCGAGGTTGCTGCAGTCGAGACCGCGCCGCACCGGCCCTTCTTCGTGGGAGGCGGCGACGCGCTCGAGGTACGCGGCGCGGGTTTCGGCGCTGCGGGCGGCGATGCGTTCGGTGACTTCGGCGATGATGGGGTGGACGTTCGGGGCGGTACTCATTGTCCGGCTCCGGATCACTGGTCGTGGTGGTCCGCGGGACGGCAACGCTGACGTCGCTGGGTCGTGACAGTGGCCACAGTACCTCGGGGGAAAGCCCGAATCAAAATCGATACAGAAGATCGACTCGCGTGACCTCCGTCACGTCACTAGGTTCCACTGTGCTACTTGTCACATTGCACAACGCGCGGCAGAGTCGAGACGGCGAGGAGTCGCCGGCCTTCGAAGGCTCAAGCGGCCAACCGAACCGACCATCGGGAGGTACCGATGTCCACCACAGAGATCGCCGAGCTTCGGCGAGCCATCGGTCAGTTGAGGCAGTGCGTCGGCGCGCTGCGATCCCGATACGGCGACGCTTCGGCGGTACGACGCCTGGCGAACGACGTCGAGCGGCTCGACATCGACGCGACCGACCTCGACACGACCCCGAACGCGGTGCCCGCGCAGGCGAAGGCCGCCGATCGTGTCCAGGTTCCCGATACGCCCTACGACCCGGCGCTCTGGCAAGGCGCCGATGACGAAGGCGTCGGCGGCTACAAGCGCGACCAGCGGTGAGCGCCCCCGCCGGCAACGAGGCCGGACGGGGTACGGGGGTCCGCGCACCGTCGCGGGCCCGGATCGCCGAAAAAACGCTGCGCACCGACCGGTGGTGGCTGTCCCCGCTGCTGACCGTCCTCGGCCTCTCCGCCTTCATCATCTACGCGACGATCAGGTCCTTCGCGCGCACCGCGTACTGGGTGCCCGAGTACCACTACCTGACGCCGTTCTATTCGCCCTGCGTCTCGGAATCCTGCGTCGAAGGCTCCCGGCATTTCGGGGCCTGGATCGGCGAACTGCCGGGCTTCATCCCGCTCGGCTTCCTCGTCCTGCCGTTCCTGCTGGGCTTCCGGCTGACCTGCTACTACTACCGCAAGGCCTACTACCGGGCCGTCTGGTTCTCACCGCCCGCCTGCGCGGTCGCCGAACCGCACGCGAAGTACACCGGTGAGACGCGGCTGCCGCTGATCATCCAGAACGCCCACCGCTACTTCTTCTACGTGGCCGTGGTCGTCTCGCTGATCAACACCTACGACGCGATCACCGCGTTCCACGGCAAGACCGGCGGATTCGGTTTCGGGCTCGGCAACATCGTGCTGACCGGCAACGTGATCCTGTTGTGGGCCTACACGTTGTCGTGCCACTCGTGCCGTCACGTGACCGGCGGCAGGCTCAAGCACTTCTCGAAACATCCGGTCCGCTACTGGATCTGGACGCAGATCACGAAGCTCAACACCCGGCACATGGCACTGGCGTGGACGACGCTCGGCACGCTCGTGCTGACCGACCTCTACGTGATGCTCGTGGCCAGCGGCGCCATTTCGGATCTGCGGTTCATCAACTAGCGGCGCGGGAATCTCCCGTCCCCGGCGACAAGCTTTGAGGTGGCTCTTTTCATGACCGAGGTCGAACGGCTCAACTACGACGTGGTGGTGATCGGTGCCGGCGGTGCCGGTCTCCGCGCGGTCATCGAAGCCCGCGAACGCGGCTTCAGTGTCGCGGTGGTGTGCAAATCGCTCTTCGGCAAGGCGCATACGGTGATGGCCGAAGGCGGCTGCGCGGCGTCGATGGGCAACGCGAACTCGAACGACAACTGGCAGGTGCACTTCCGCGACACCATGCGCGGCGGGAAGTTCCTCAACAACTGGCGGATGGCCGAACTCCACGCCAAGGAGGCGCCGGACCGGGTCTGGGAACTGGAGACCTACGGCGCGCTGTTCGACCGTACCGCCGACGGCCGGATCAGCCAGCGCAACTTCGGCGGGCACACGTACCCGCGGCTGGCGCACGTCGGCGACCGCACCGGGCTCGAACTGATCCGCACGATGCAGCAGAAAATCGTTTCGCTGCAACAAGAGGACTTCAAGGAGACCGGTGACTACGAGGCGAGGATCAAGGTCTTCGCCGAATGCACGATCACCGAACTGCTGACCGACGACGGCCGGATCTCGGGTGCCTTCGGGTATTGGCGCGAGAGCGGCCGGTTCATCCTGTTCGAGGCGCCGGCGGTGGTGCTGGCCACCGGCGGCATCGGGAAATCGTTCAAGGTCACCTCGAACTCGTGGGAGTACACCGGTGACGGGCACGCGCTGGCGCTGCGGGCCGGGGCGACGCTCATCAACATGGAGTTCGTCCAGTTCCACCCGACCGGCATGGTCTGGCCGCCGAGTGTGAAGGGGATCCTGGTCACCGAAGGTGTTCGCGGTGACGGAGGGGTTCTCAAGAACACCGAGGACAAGCGGTTCATGTTCGAGTACGTCCCTGATGTGTTCAAGGGGCAGTACGCGGACAGCGAGGAGGAAGCCGACCGCTGGTACACCGACCAGGAGAAGAACCGCCGCACCCCGGATCTGCTCCCGCGTGACGAGGTGGCGCGGGCGATCAACTCCGAGGTCAAGGCGGGCCGGGGATCGCCGCACGGCGGGGTCTTCCTCGACATCGCCAGCAGGCTGCCCGCGGAGGAGATCCGCAAACGGCTGCCGTCGATGTACCACCAGTTCAAGGAACTCGCCGACGTCGACATCACGAAGGAACCGATGGAGGTCGGCCCCACCTGTCACTACGTGATGGGCGGGATCGAGGTCGACCCGGACACCGCGTCGTCGAGCGTGCCCGGACTGTTCGCCGCCGGTGAGTGCTCGGGCGGGATGCACGGCTCGAACCGGCTCGGCGGCAACTCGCTTTCGGATCTGCTGGTCTTCGGTCGTCGTGCGGGCCTCGGCGCCGCGTCCTACGTGTCGGAGCTGAAGGACCGTCCCAAGGTCAGTCAGTCCGATGTGGACGCTGCCGCGGCGATGGCGCTCGCGCCGTTCGACCCGCCGGGTGACGGCGTCGAAGAGAATCCGTACAGCCTGCACACCGAACTGCAGCAGTCGATGAACGACCTGGTCGGCATCATCCGCAAGGCGGAGGAGATCGAGCGGGCGCTGGAGAAGCTCGGGGAGCTGCGCGAGCGGATCAAGCGGGTCACCGTCGAAGGGCACCGGCAGTTCAACCCCGGCTGGCATCTCGCCGTCGACCTGCGGAACATGCTGATGGTCAGCGAATGCGTCGCCAGGGCCGCGCTCACCAGGACCGAGAGCCGGGGCGGACACACGCGGGACGATCATCCGGGCATGGATGCCCAGTGGCGCAACAAACTCCTGGTCTGCTCGGCCACGCCGGGCGACAACCCGGTGGTGCCGGACATCGGCGTCGAGGTCAAGGCGCAGACCCCGCTGCGGCAGGACCTGCTGGAGCTGTTCGAACTGTCCGAGCTGGGGAAGTACTACACCGACGAAGAACTGGCTTCGCACCCCGGGAGTCCGGCATGAGCTACAAGGCGAGTTTCCGGGTCTGGCGCGGTGACGCCGATTCGGGTGAGCTGCAGGACTACAGCGTCGAGGTCAACGAGGGCGAGGTCGTCCTCGACATCATCCACCGGTTGCAGGCCACCCAGGCCTCGGATCTGGCGGTGCGGTGGAACTGCAAGGCGGGCAAATGCGGTTCGTGCTCGGCGGAGATCAACGGCAAGCCGCGGTTGCTGTGCATGACCCGGATGTCGACCTTCACCGAGGACGAGGTCATCACCGTGACCCCGATGCGGACGTTCCCGGTGATCCGCGACCTGGTGACCGACGTGTCGTTCAACTACACCAAGGCCCGCGAGATCCCGTCGTTCACGCCGCCTCCGGAGCTGAAGCCGGGGGAGTACCGGATGCAGCAGGTGGACGTCGAGCGCTCGCAGGAGTTCCGCAAGTGCATCGAGTGCTTCCTGTGCCAGAACACCTGCCACGTGGTGCGTGACCACGAGGAGAACAAGGAGGCCTTCGCCGGGCCCCGGTACCTGATGCGGATCGCCGAACTCGAAATGCATCCTCTCGACGTCGCCGACCGGCGTGACGAGGCGCAGGAGGAGCATGGGCTCGGGTACTGCAACATCACCAAGTGCTGCTCGGACGTGTGCCCGGAGGGCATCCACATCACCGACAACGCGCTCATCCCGATGAAGGAACGCGTCGCGGACCGGAAGTACGACCCCATCGTGTGGCTGGGGAACAAACTGTTCCGGCGGGACAAGTAGTCGCCTCTCGTGAGTGGTAAGGACGGTTCTAACCGTCCTTACCACTCACGAGCTAAATCGGTTGCCGCCGCCCTCATACCTGACGCACACTTACCCGCACACCACCAAGGGAGGACACATGACGCAGTACCGCATGGCCTGTCCTTTCCTTGGCATGGAAGAAAAACGTGGCTCCCCGCCGTCGTCCTAGCACGACGTCGCATACGTGGAGCCGCCCTTCGGGAAACCGAACCGGGCGGCTTTTTCTTTCGGTGACCCTGATTTCTGGAACGAAGCAGTCCGGTGCGCGGTGCGCGCCGGACTGTGTTCCAGGCCAAGGCGCGTTGGTCCAGCGGAAGGGATACCGGGTTTTCACCCCGGTGACGTGGGTTCGACTCCCACACGCGCTACGCCCCGGCACGGCGGGGAAACCTGTTCCGTCGTACCGGTGCGGCGGTGTGGGGTCCGTGTGTCCCATACCGCCAGACGCGCACGGTCCGGCGACCGGCCGGGATTCATAGCCCCGGCCAGCCTGGCTCGACACCAGGGTGCGCGACTCAGCCCACCTTGCGGGCGCTGTGCACGTCGCCGCTTTCGTGGCGGCGCAGGACGATGTCTTGGAAACCGTTGTCCCGCAACGCTTCCTCCAGGCCGATGCCGTTCGTGGCGACGGCCATGAGCAGCCCGCCCGTCACCAGGCTCGCGGCGACGCGACCGAGATGGGCGGGGGAGTCCAGGAAGGCCAGGACGACGTCGAAGGCTCCCATCACCGGCAGCCGGGCGAGCTGGTGAACCTCGTACGAGATCCCGACGGGGTCGCGTTCCTCTTCGCGTTGGGCTGCCGCGATCAGCGCCTTATCCGCGTCGACGCCGACCACACGGCGCGCGCCCTTTCCTCGGAACAAGCGGGGATAGCGGCCATCACCGCACCCGACGACCAGGACCGCCCTGCCCGCCAGGTCCGGCAGCGCTTCGAGCAGCGTCGCGGCCTGGTCCGCCATACGGCCGACGTTAGCCGACGGGGTCACCGTCCCGACAGGACCAAGAGGCCTATCCCGAAAACAGGAAGGCCCCCTTCCTGCACCTGGACGCAAGGAAGGGGGCCTTCGTGTACTTACGGAGCTACAGTGCCCCACCGCTCGCGTCATCGCGCTGCATGACCACGCTGGACGGTGCGGAGTGCACCGGCTTGGCCCCCTTGGGGGCCTTCTTCCGCCGCGCCAGCTTGTTCTCCAGCCACGACGCGAACCAGCTCAGGAGCAGGTTCAGCACGATGAAGATGATCGCGACGACGATCAGCGTCGGGATCGTGTTGCCGTAGAGGCCGGTGAGCGGCCCGGTACTCCGGATCAGCTCGTTGAAGCCGATGGTCAGCTGACCGGCCAGCGCCGTGTCCTTGAGGATGACCACCAGCTGGCTCACCAGCGCGGGCAGCATCAGGGTGACCGCCTGCGGCAGCAGGACGGTCATCATGATCTGGGTCTTGCGCATGCCCAGCGCGGACGCGGCCTCACCTTGGCCCTTGGGCAGCGAAAGGATGCCCGCACGGAACACCTCGGCCATGACCGAACCGTTGTAGAGCACCAGGCCGGTCACCGCCGCGAACAGCGGGCGGATCTCGGCGTCGATGTCGGTGTAGAACGCGTAGAACGCCGCGGCGAAGACCATCAGCAGCAGCACCGGGATCGCCCGGAAGAACTCGACGACCGCGCCGACCGGCACCCGGATCCACTTGTGGTCCGACAGTCGGCCGATGCCCAGCAGCGCACCGATCGGCAGCGCGATCACGATCGACAGCGCCGCGGCCTTCAGGGTGTTGAGCAGACCTGGCAGGACGAATTCGGTCCAGGTCGAGCCCTTGAGGAAGGGCTCCCACAGCGCGCCGGCCCATTGGTTCTTCTCATCGAAACCCGCGTAGACGAGATACGCGACCAGTGCCACGACGAGCACGAAAAGACCCGAGTAGAGCCAGTTCCGTGCCCGCGCCTTCGGCCCGGGAATGTCATAGAGGACGGTCTGCGCGCTCATCGCTTGACCTCGACCTTCTTGGCGACCCAGCCCAGCAGCAGGCCGAGGGGGAGGACCAGGACGACGAACCCGGCGGCGAAGAGCAGGAAGACCAGCAACAGCGAGTCGGACTCGTTCTCGACCATGTCCGACATCAGCAGTGACGCCTCGGCGACACCGATGATCGACGCGACCGTGGTGTTCTTCAGCAGCGCGATCATGACGTTCGCCAGCGGCGCGATCACCGACCGGAACGCCTGTGGCAGCACGATCAGGGTCAGCACCTGGACGAAGCCGAGCCCCAGCGCGCGGGCCGCTTCCGCCTGGCCGACCGGGACGGTGTTGATACCGGACCGCAGCGATTCACAGACGAATGTGGCGGTGTAGGCGACGAAGCCGAGGATCGCGAGCCGGAAGGCGTTGTCCTCCAACGATGTCGTGGACTCCGACGAGGCCAGGTTGAGTCCCAGGGTGGAGGACAGTCCCAGCGATGTGAAGACGATGATCACCGTCAGCGGGGTGTTCCGGAAGATGTTGACGTAGGCGGTGCCGAACGCCCGCATGATCGGAACGGGGCTCACCCGCATCCCCACCAGGATGGTGCCCCAGATCAGGGAACCGATCGCGGAGAAGAAGGTGAGCTTGATCGTCATCCAGAAGGCGCCGAGCAAGTCGTAATTGGGATTGTCGAGGAAATCGAACAAGGTGCTCAACCCAGCCTCGGTATGGGAACGGTGCGCCGCGGTACACGGCGCACCGTTCGATTCCTTCAGTTCAGCGGCTCAGCGAGCCGGGGGTCAGGAGATGGCCGGGGGCTCGGGGATCTTGTAGCCCGACGGGCCGACGTTCTTCTCCAGAGCGGCCTTCCACGCGCCGTCCTGCTGCATCTTCTTGATCGCGTTGTTGATCGCGGTGATGCTCTCGGCGTCGTCCTTCTTCAGGCCGACGCCGTACTTCTCGTCGGTGAAGCCCTTGCCGACCAGCTTCAGCTTGCCGGGCTGCTGCGCGGCGTAGCCACCCAGGATGACGTCGTCGGTGGTCATCGCGTCGACGGTCTTGTTCAGCAGCGAGGTGACGCAGTCGGTGTACTTGCCGCGCTCTTCGAGCTGAACTTCCTTGGCGTACTTCTCCTTGACGTTCTGCGCCGGGGTCGAACCCTTGACCGAGCAGAGCTTCTTGTTGCCGGTCAGCGACTCCGGGCCGGTGATGTCGGTGGAGTCGGCGCGGACCAGCAGGTCCTGGTGGGCGATGAAGTACGGGCCCGCGAAGGAGACCTCGTTCTTGCGCTTGTCGGTGATCGAGTAGGTGGCGACGATGAAGTCGACCTCGCCCTTCTTGATCAGGTCCTCACGCTGCGCGGACTGCGCTTCCTTCCAGGTGATCGCCGACTCTTCGACGCCGAGCTCCTTGGCGATGTACTTCGCCACGTCGACGTCGAAGCCGGCGTACGTGCCGTCGGCCTGCTTCTGGCCGAGACCGGGCTGGTCGAACTTGATGCCGATGGTCAGCTTCTTGTCGTTCTTGGCCTTCGCCACCACGTTCTTGGCGCCGCTGGAGCCGCTGCCGGCGTCCGACCCGCCGCCGCCACAGGCGGAGAGGGCGAGACCGGCCGCCACGACGGCCGCGCTCATTCGCAGAACTCGGTTCAACCGCATTGTTCTCAGTTTCCTTCCGAATCTTGTCCGGCCATACCGGCCGGCGGGGAAGTCCTCAGTGGGTGAGGATCTTGCCGAGGAAGTCCTTGGCGCGATCCGTCTTCGGCTTGGTGAAGAACTCGTCCGGGGTGGAGTCCTCGACGATCTCGCCGTCGGACATGAACACCACCCGGTTCGCCGCGCGCCGCGCGAAGCCCATCTCGTGGGTGACGACGAGCATCGTCATCCCGTCCTTGGCGAGCGTGGTCATCACGTCGAGGACCTCCTGGACCATCTCGGGGTCCAGCGCCGAGGTCGGCTCGTCGAACAGCATCACCTTGGGGCGCATGGCCAGCGCGCGGGCGATCGCCACACGCTGCTGCTGCCCGCCGGAAAGCTGCGCCGGGTACTTGTCGGCCTGGTTGGCGATGCCGACGCGTTCGAGCAGGTCCATCGCGGTCTTGCGGGCCTCGGCCGTGTTGACCTTGCGGACCTTCATCGGCGCGAGCATGACGTTCTCGAGGATCGTCTTGTGCGCGAACAGGTTGAACGACTGGAACACCATGCCGACGTCGGCGCGCAGCGCGGCCAGCGCCTTCCCTTCGGCGGGCAGCGGAACGCCGTCCACCGCGATCTCACCGGAGTTGATGGGTTCCAGCCGGTTGATCGCCCGGCACAGCGTCGACTTGCCAGACCCGGACGGCCCGAGCACGACCACGACCTGCCCGCGCGGCACCTCGAGGTTGATCTCCTTGAGCACGTGCAGGTCGCCGAAGTACTTGTTCACGGCGGCCGCCTTGATCATCGGCGCCGCCACCTCCGCGGTCATCTGGCCTCCAGGAGCGTTCGTTTGCAGGGGACTGCGGGGTCAGGCACCACGCGATGGCGGAAACCTACTCCCGTCGGACCGCTTGTAAAGACGGCTTGACCAATACTTAGGGTTTCAAGTCCGTATCGTTCTCAAGCCACCGGACGGCCCCGGTCCACCTCCGTCCGGCGCTGATCAGCCTAGACAAGGCGGGGGTCTCCCGTAACCGGGGTCACAGCAGATCTGTGACGCATCGTGACCATTACCGCGTGCAGCGGGTCGCTCACAGGGCCATCCGGCCCAGCGGTACGGGCAGCGCGAGAGGTGACTCACCCCATAGAGTCGTTCTTCAAGTCGTCGCGGTGGCGGTGACGGCGTGAAAGGGAAACACGGGTGCGGGTACTGCTGGTGGAGGACGACGACCGGGTCGCGGGTGCCTTGACGCCCGCGCTGACCCGGCGCGGCCTGACGATCAAACGCCTCGCCTCCGGTGCCGGGGTGCTCGATCTGGTGCACGAGGTCGACGTGGTGCTGCTCGACCTCGGGCTCCCCGACATCGACGGGATCGTCCTGTGCCGCCGGATCCGCGCGGTCAGCGACGTCGCGGTGATCGTCGTTTCGGCGCGGGGCGAGGTCGACGACCGGATCCAGGGGCTCCGGTCCGGCGCCGACGACTATCTGGTCAAGCCCTACGACGTCGACGAACTGGTCGCCCGTGTCGAGGCCGTGCGCCGTCGCCGCGGGGAACGGCCTGCCGCGCCCGAACCAGCGGGCGTCATCCGCGCGGGTGATGTCTCGGTCGATATCGGGCGCCATGAGGTCCAGGTCGATGGGCAGCCGGTTTCGTTGTCCCGCAAGGAATTCCAGGTGCTCGCGCTGGTGGTCACCGCCCGCGGCGCGGTCTGCGCCCGTGATCACGTGCTGAACGAGGTCTGGGGTCACCGCGGCCCCGCGGAGAGCCGGTCGCTCGACGTCCACGTCGCCACCCTGCGGACCAAACTGGGCAGGCCAGCGCTGATCGAGACCGTCCGCGGCGTCGGGTACCGCCTCGGCGGCGCCTACGGTCCGGCCGAAGAGGGCTGAGCCGGTGCGCGTCCGGCTCCAGGCGATCGTGCTGACGCTGGTCGCGGCGCTCGTGTTCGGCCTCGGCATCCCGCTCGCGCTCAGCGTGGCGGCCAGTGTGCAGCTCGACCTCTTCCTCGACCGCCTCACCGACACCTCCCGGTTCGCGTCGCTGGCACAGCGCCCGCTGGTGGAGAACCGGCCGGACCTGATCGAGGACGAACTCCTCCGCTACACCGAGGTCTACGGGGTGCCGGTGGCGATCGTCGACCAGGACGGCGAATCCGTCGCCAGGGGTCCGGGTGAGACGGCGGGGATCGACCTGAAGGACCCCGTCATCGCTTCGCATCTGCAGCAGGCGCTGGCGGGACGGCGTTCGGAGCCCGGACCGCTGCTGATGCCGTGGAACACCGAGCCGCTGGTGCTGGCCGAGCCGATCCTCATCGACGGCGAGGTGCGGGGCGCGGTGATCACGGTGTCCTCGACGGACAAGGCCCGCACCGAACTGTTGTGGTGGTGGCTGCTCATCGCGGCGGGCGCGGTGCTGGCGTTCGGTATCGCGCTCCTGGTCGCCGTGCCGGTGGTGCGCTGGATCCTGCGCCCGGTCCGGCGGCTCGACGACGCCACCGGCGAACTGGTCGCCTCCGTGGTCAGCGGCCGCGAGGTCAAACGGGTGGGCGAGACCGGCGGCCCGCCGGAACTGCGGCAGCTCGAACGGTCCTTCGACCGGATGGCCGCCAGCGTCGACGAGGCACTGTCGGCGCAGCGCGCGTTCGTCGCCGACGCCTCCCATCAGCTGCGGAACCCGTTGACCGCGTTGAAGATCCGGCTCGGCAACCTCGACGGCCACGTCGACGACGATCTCGCCGCGGCCGACCTCGAAGCCGCCGTCGTCGACGCGCGACGGCTCAACCAGATCCTCGACGAACTCCTCTCGCTGGCCCGCGCCGAGGCCTCGGGCGGCGAACTGGTGCCGGTCGGCCTCGACGAGATGGTGGGCGCCCGGGTCGCCGACTGGACCGTGGTCGGCGCGGCACGCGACATCACGCTGGTGGCGACCGGGCTGGGCGGCGGACTGCGGGTGCTCACCCCGGCACGCGGCCTCGAAGTGGTCCTCGACGCGCTGCTGGACAACGCGCTCAAGTTCACCGAGCCGGGGACCGAGGTGCGGGTGGACGTCACCACCACGGACGGGAAGGTCGACATCGCCGTCCGTGACCACGGCCCCGGCCTGCGCGAAGACGAGCTGGAACGCGCGGCGGACCGGTTCTGGCGCAGCACCGCGCATCAGAACGTGCCCGGATCCGGCCTCGGCCTGGCGATCGTCACCGAGATCCTGGCCCGTTCGGACGGTTCGCTGCGGCTCGGCTCACCCGAAGGCGGCGGCCTTCAGGTGACCGTGACCCTGCCGTTAATCCTTGAGTGACCGGAAGTAGCGCAGCGCGCCCGGGTGCAGCGGCAGGGGAGCGGTCTCGATGGCGGGATGGATGTCGATCGACAACGCCGCGCCCGCCGCCTTGACCAGCTGGTCCCGCGCGTCGAACAGCCCGCGCACGAGCGCCTCGGCGACGTCGTCGCGCATCGACGTCGGCACCACCAGGAAGTTCGGCAGCACGAGCGTGGTCACCGGTGAGGGCAGGTTGTAGGCCGTCACCGGGATGGTCGCCGTCCGGTACACCGGGCTGGTGGCCCGCAGCGCGTCCGCGAGATCGGTGATGTCGAGCAGCCGCAGGCCGACCGTGTGCACCTTCTCGGTGATCGACGGCGTCGGCAGGCCACCCGACCAGATGACGGCGTCGATCTGCCGGTTCTCCAGCGCGGGCAGCGCCTCGGGGAGGCCGAGATTGCGCCGGTCGATCGCGCCGGTCAGCCCCGACGCCTTCAGCAACTGCTTCGACAGGAACTCGACACCCGAATCCGGCGAACCGATCGCGACCTTGTGCCCGCGCAACTGCGCGAAGGACCTGATCGACGAGTCGGCGCGGACGATGACGTGCAGATAGTCGTCGTGCACGCGGGCCAGCGCGGCCAAACCGGCGGTGTCGTCGGCGGCCACGTCGGCGGCCACGAACGCCACGTCGGCCTTCCCCGCACGCACCCGTCCGACGTTGTCCGGCGACCCCTGGGTCTCCTGGATCACGGGCCGCTCGGTGTCCAGTTGCGCGGCCCACGCGTCGGCCAGCGCCTCGGCCAGCTTGTCGTAGACGCCGCCGTCGAGCCCCGCCGCGATCCGCACCTTCGTCCCGGAGAGATCGGGCCCGCACCCGGCGACCAGGGCACAGACGACGGCGATCACCACCGCGAGCACCCCTGGTCTCCTCATGAGGGTCGATCGTGCCATGGAACCCCGCCCGCGTACCCTCGAAGGCGAGATGAGCGCGCGCACTTACCAGATCCGCACCTTCGGCTGCCAGATGAACGTGCATGACTCCGAACGTCTTGCCGGGCAGCTCGAGGACGCCGGCTACGTACCGGGTGACGGCGAGGCCACACCCGACCTGATCGTGTTCAACACCTGCGCGGTGCGGGAGAACGCGGACAACAAGCTGTACGGCACCCTCGGCCACCTGCGGCCGCAGAAGACGGCGAAGCCGGACATGCAGATCGCCGTCGGCGGCTGCCTCGCCCAGAAGGACCGCGGCGAGATCGTCAAGCGCGCGCCCTGGGTCGACGTCGTCTTCGGCACGCACAACATCGGTTCGCTGCCGACGCTGCTGGAGCGCGCGCGGCACAACGCCGAGGCCGAGGTCGAGATCCTCGAAGCGCTCGAGACCTTCCCTTCGACGCTCCCGGCGAAGCGGGACTCGGCGTACGCGGGCTGGGTGTCGATTTCGGTCGGCTGCAACAACACGTGCACCTTCTGCATCGTCCCGGCGCTGCGCGGCAAGGAACGCGACCGCCGCCCCGGCGAGATCCTCGCCGAGGTCGAGGCGCTCGTCGCCGAAGGCGTACTGGAAGTGACCCTGCTCGGCCAGAACGTGAACTCCTACGGCGTCGAATTCGGCGACCGGCTCGCGTTCGGGAAGCTGCTGCGCGCCTGCGGTTCCGTGGACGGGCTGGAGCGCGTCCGGTTCACCTCGCCGCATCCGGCGGCGTTCACCGAGGACGTCATCGACGCGATGGCCGAGACGCCGAACGTGTGCCACCAGCTGCACATGCCGCTGCAGTCCGGTTCGGACCGGGTGCTGCGCGAGATGAAGCGGTCCTACCGTTCGGCCCGCTACCTCAAGCTCCTCGACCGCGTGCGCGAATCGATGCCCGACGCCGCGATCACCACCGACATCATCGTCGGCTTCCCCGGCGAGACCGAGGAAGACTTCCAGGCGACGCTCGACGTCGTCGCGCAGGCGCGGTTCTCGAGCGCGTTCACCTTCCAGTACTCGATCCGGCCGGGCACACCCGCCGCCGAGATGGACGGGCAGCTGCCGAAGGAGGTCGTGCAGGAGCGCTACGAACGGCTCGTGAAGCTGCAGAACGACATCTCCTGGGAAGAGAACAAGAAGATCGTCGGGCGGCGGGTCGAGCTGCTGGTGGCCTCCGGCGAGGGCCGCAAGGACACCGAGACGCAGCGTATGAGTGGCCGCGCGCGTGACGGCAGGCTCGTCCACTTCACGCCGACGGGGCCGCTCGTGGACCGCTCGGTGCGTCCCGGCGACGTCGTCGAGACCGTGGTGACCTACGGCGCTCCGCACCATCTCGTCGCCGACGGCGACCTGCTGTCGCACCGCCGCACCAAGGCGGGGGACAACTCCGAGGCCGGGCTGCGGCCGAAGACCAACGGCGTGACGCTGGGCCTGCCGGGCTTCGGTGCCCCGGCCGTCACGCCGGAACCGGTGAGCGGGTGTGCACTGTGACCGAACCGAAGATCGACGAACTCGCCGCCGAGATCGACGAAGCCGGCGAACGCGCGGCCAAGACGATCGAACTGGGCAGGCGCGGGTTCTCCATCGCCGTGCTGGTGTTCGTGCTGCTGGTCGCGCAGCTGCTGCCCTGGGTCGGCGAGCACGCCGGCTGGGAGGTGCTGCTCGGCAAGGGCGGCGGGATCCCGCAGCTGTTCGCCGCGACCTCCACCGGGGTCGGCGTGTTCGTATCCGCCGTCACGCTGGTGACCCGTCGCTGGTGGCTGGCCTGGGTCTGCGCCGCGGGCGGCTGGTTCGCCTCCGTCGACGGAATGCTCGCGATCTGGTCCCAGCAGTCCTCGAACGCGACCGGCGCGGCCGGTGGCGGTCCGGGCTTCGGGCTGATCGTCGCCTGGATCGCCACCGTCGCGCTGGCCGTCTACTGGATGCGTGCCGCCTTCTCCCGCAGCTAGCCGACCCGCAGGGTGAGGTTGCTGGACGTGTACGCGCTCGCGTAGAGCGTCGTTTCCGGGTGGTAGGCCCGCAGCGTGACCACCGCGCTGAAGGAGAAACTCAGCTTCAGGGAGAACGTCGAGTTGGGCCGGCAGGTCGTGTCGGCGATGTTCACCCAGACACTTCCTTGAAGCTGCTGCACGATGATCGCTTCGAGGCTGTCCGTCCCGTCGGCCCGGGCGCCTTCCGCGGCCTGCAGAGTCCCCTTGAGGGTGACCTTTTCGTTGACCTTGACCTGCTTCTTGCTGAGCGAGGCGTCGAGTTTGACTTTCTTCTTTCCGGCCTCGGAGGAGGCGGGGAGCGGTGCCGGGGAACCGGTCGCCGCCGCGGCCGGGGCGAGCCCGGCCACCAGAGCACAACTGATCGCCAGGGCGGCGAACGCCCGGCGTACTGGGGGAATCAGTGTCTGGTTCATGATCGAAGTCGACCACGGTTGAGCGCGGAGAGCGCCCGAATACGCACGAAGGTGCTAGGCGTCCCTCCACAGTGGAGTGAAGGCCCAGCCCCTGCCCGCTATGACCGACCGCCTGCCGTGAAGGACTCCTTGAGGGACCCAGAGTCCCTCGAAGTTCCCCTCATCGTGTCGGAGCCTCACCTTGAGTCCCACTGACACCATCGGCCACAACGCGGCGACGGGCGCGCTCAACCTAGGGTCGGCACCGTGAAAGTAGTGAAGGCCTCCTTCACTACCCTCAGGGTAGGTAAGGAGGCCTTCACGGACGGTGCCGGCGGATCAGCGGTCCGCGATGGCCGCTTCCGCCGCCTCGAGCCACTCACGCCACTGCGCGGCCTGCTCGTCCGCCTTCTTCGCGCGCCGCTCGTCGCCCGCCGCACGGGCCTTCGCCGCCTGCGACTCGAACTGCTCGACCCGCTCGCGGAACTGCGCCGCCCTGGCCTGCGCCTCCGGGTCGGTCCGGCGCCACTTGCTGTCCTCGGCCGCCTTGATCGCGTCCTGCACGGCCTTCAGCCGCCCGTCCAGTTCGCGGATGCGCTCGCGCGGGACCTTGCCGATCTCGTCCCACTGGTCCTGGATGCGCCGCATGTGCTGCTTCGCCGCGTCGAGGTTGGCCGCGGGATCGATCTTCTCGGCCTCGACGAGCAGCTCTTCCTTCTGCTGCGCGTTGGTCGCGAACTCGGCGTCCCGCTCGGAGAACACCGCGGACCGCCGGGCGAAGAACTTGTCCTGCGCGGCGCGGAAACGCTGCCAGAGCGCCTCGTCGCTGTCCTTGGGGGCGCGGCCGGCGGCCTTCCACTCGGTCATCAGGTCCTTGTAGCGACCCGCCGTCTCGCCCCAGTCCTCGGACTCCGAGAGCGCTTCGGCCTCGGCGATCAGCTCTTCCTTGCGATGCTTGGCACCCGCGCGCTGCTTGTCGAGCTCGGCGAAATGCGAGCCGCGGCGCCGGTTGAACGCCTCACGGGCCTTGGAGAACCGCTTCCACAGCTCGTCGTCGGTCTTGCGGTCGACACCCTTGACGGTCTTCCACTCGTCCAGGATGGCGCGCAGCCGGTCGCCGGCGGCCTTCCACTGGGTCGACTCGGCGGCGAGCTTCTCGGCCTCGTCGGCGAGGGCCTGCTTGCGGACGACGGCGGCCGCGCGGGCTTCCTCACGCTCCTGTTTGGCCGAGGCCAGTGCCTTCTCGGCGTGGGAGATGACCTGTTCGATGCGGCCGCTCAGCGCGGCGATGTCTCCGACGACGGCGGCTTCGGCGAGGCCGTCACGCAGCTGCGTGGCCGTCGCCAGGGCGTGCTTCGGATCGCCCGCGCCGGACTCCAGCCGGGTTTCCAGCAGCTCGACCTCGGTGCGCAGGTCGTCGAAGCGGCGCGCATAGTGGAGCAGACCCTCGTCCGGGCTTCCGGCCTGCCAGACACCGACCGCGCGCTCGCCGTCGGGTGTGGTGACGTAGACCGTTCCTTCGTCGTCGACCCTGCCCCAAGCGGACGGGCTGGGCTCGGCGGGCGGCACGGGGGGTGCGGGGTGCCCGCCACCGAGCGCGTGCGGCACGGGGTGCGGTGCCGGGGTACCGGTGGACGTGTTCTCCTGGGCCATCGCAGGCTCCTTATCGCCTGTACGCCCGCTGGCGCGGGCGCCCCGCCTAGCGGCGGGGCCGGGTAATGCGTTGCCGTCTTGCTTCGGGGGTATCAACCCCTTGCGGCATTCAAGCAGCTCAGCGTCCACCGTGGAACCGGATGAACCACCAGAGGGCAGTGATCCTACTTCCGGAGGACCCTCCGTGGCGGTCGGTTGCCGGTCCTCGCGGACGGGGAAGGTAACGTCGGCGGCCGTGATCCGCCGTGTCGCCGTGCTCCCGCAACCCCCGCTGCTCATCCCCGAACTCGCCGCCGGAGCGGCGGACGAGTGCGCCGAGCTGCGCGAAGCCTGCCTGGACGCCGCGAGGCGCCTGACCAGCGTTTCGCCGGATTGGATCGTCATCGGCGCGGCCACGGGGGCGCCCGAGGTGCCGGAGCACGCGAGCGGCTCCTTCCGGGGATTCGGCGTCGACCTCGGAGTCTCACTCAGCCGGGTGACTGCTCCCGAAACCGAGCTGCCGTTGCCCGCGCTCGTGGCCGGCTGGCTGCGTGAGCAGGGCGGCGCGTCGTCCGTCCGAGTCCGCCTCGTCGACCCCGCCACTCCCTCCGACCAGTGCGAAGAGTTCGCCAGCGGGCTGGGAGAGCCCGCCGCGATACTCGTCCTCGGCGACGGTTCGAGCCGGCACGGTCCGCGTTCCCCCGGCGGCGAAGACGAGCGCGCGGGGGATTTCGACGCCGGGATCCGCGACGCGCTGGCCAAGGCGGACACGGGCGCCCTGTCCGCACTCGACCCGGTCCTGGCGGCCGAACTCGGGGCGGGCGGCCGCGCGCCCTGGCAGGTCCTCGCCGGACTGGCGGCGGACGGGGACTGGACCGCCGAGGTCCTCTACTCCGCCGCGCCGTTCGGCGTCGGCTACCACGTCGCGGTCTGGGAGCACGCGTGATCCGGCCGGTCGCGGTCGTCGGGCCCACGGCGACCGGGAAGACCGCCCTGGCGGTCGAACTCGCCCTCACCCTCGGGGGTGAGGTGGTCAACGCGGACGCGTTGCAGCTGTACCGCGGGATGGACATCGGGACGGCCAAGGCGACCCCCGAAGAGCGGCGGGGCGTGCCGCATCACCTGCTGGACGTCCTCGACGTCACCGAGACGGCGTCCGTCGCCGCATACCAGCGCGACGCACGTCAGCGCGTCGAAGAACTCCTCGACGCCGGCCGCGTGCCGATCCTCACCGGCGGATCGGGTCTTTACGTCCAAGCCGTGCTCGACGACCTCAAGTTCCCCGGCACCGATCCGGACGTGCGCGCCCGGCTGACCGCCGAAGCCGACGAAATCGGTGTCGCCGCGATGCACGCCCGGCTCACCGAACTCGACCCCGTGGCCGCGGCGGCCATCCTGCCGACCAACAGCCGCCGGATCGTGCGCGCGCTGGAGGTCATCGAGATCACCGGCGAACCGTTCTCGGCGAACCTGCCGAAACCGGGACCCGCGCGCTACGACACGGTCCTGATCGGCATCGACCGCGAACCGGCCGAACTCGACGCCCGCGTCGATCGCCGCGTGGAGCTCATGTTCGAAGCGGGACTCGTCGACGAGGTCCGGACGTTGCTGGGCCGCGGACTCCGCGACGGGCTCACCGCGTCGAGGGCGCTGGGCTACCAGCAGGTGATCGCCGCGCTCGACGGCGACGGCGACTTCCAGACCGCTTCCGAGGTCACCGCGCAAGCCACCCGCAGGTTTGTGCGAAGGCAACGGTCCTGGTTCCGGCGGGACAACCGCATCCAGTGGTTCGACGGCGGTTCGGAGCGGCTGGCCGAGCGCGTCCTCGAAGCGACGGCCCAGTAATCTTGCGGGCATGGGCGGCATCGAATTCCTTAAGGGACACGGCACACAGAACGATTTCGTGCTGCTTCCCGACCCCGACGGCCGCCTCGAGCTGACCGAAGCGCGGGTGGCGGCGCTATGCGACCGCCGGCGTGGCCTCGGCGCCGACGGTGTGCTCCGGATCGTGCGGTCGTCCGCACTGGGCGTCGAGTCCGGCGGCGAATGGTTCATGGACTACCGCAACGCCGACGGTTCCATCGCGGAGATGTGCGGCAACGGTGTCCGGGTCTTCGTCCGTCACCTGGTCGATTCCGGGCTCGTGATCGAGCGCGACTTCGTCATCGGCACCCGCGCCGGAGACCGGCCGGTCCGGATGCACGCGGACGGATCGGTGACGGTGCGGATGGGACCGGCGACGATCACCGGTACTTCGGTGACCGTGGTCGCGGGGCAGCCGTTCTCCGGTGTCGCGGTGAACGTCGGCAACCCGCACCTGGTGTCGGTCGTCGAGGACGACGTCGACGTGCTCGACCTGCGCGACCAGCCCGACTTCGACTCCGACGTGTTCCCCGACGGCGTGAACCTCGAGTTCATCAACCTGCTGGGCGACAACGCGCTGAAGATGCGCGTCCACGAACGCGGCGTCGGCGAGACGCGGTCCTGCGGCACCGGCACGGTCGCCGCGGTCGCCGCCGCACTGCACCTCGCGGGCACCGACACCGGCGAAGCGACCGTCGACATCCCCGGTGGCCGCGTGGTGGTCGAAGTCCATCGCGGCGGGTCCACGCTGACCGGCCCGGCGGAGATCGTCGCCCGCGGAGAACTCGACGAAACCTGGTGGGCCGGGCTCGGTTAACCGACCGCGATCGGCTCCTTGGGAAGGTCGCGAAGCTTCCGGATCGGCGAGAAGACCACCCACAACACCGCGGCCGCCTCGCCGACCGCGGCGAACCACAGCGTTCCCCGGATCCCGATCGCCTCACCCAGCACACCGCCGACCAGCCCGCCCAGCGGCAGCATGCCCCACACCACGAAGCGCACGCTGGCGTTCATGCGGCCGAGCAGCCGGTCCGGGCAGACGGCCTGCCGGTAGGACACCTGCGCGACGTTGTAGACGATGATCCCGAACCCCGCGATCGCCAGCGCCGCGGGGAACAGCACGATCCGCCAGCCCGGCGCGGCGAGCGGGAGCAGAAGCTGGAACGGCCAGGTCAACAGCGGGACGAACCAGATCGAGCGGGCTTGCCCGATCCGCCGGGTGATGCGCCCGGCCAGGATCGCCCCGATGATCCCGCCCACGCCACCGGTCGCCAGTACGACACCGATGACCGCCGGCGACAGGCCGACTTCCCGGTTCAGGAACAGGATTTGCACGGTGGTGAAGGCGCCGTTGGCCAGGTTGGCCGTCGCGGTGCAGGCGACGATCGAGCGCAGGGCCGCGTCGGTGAACACGAAGCGCAGTCCTTCGACGATCTGGGGGAGCAGCTTCTCGTCGGCCTGCCGTTCGGGGACCTCTTCGACGGTGCGGATCCGCAGCAGGCACAGCGCGGAGGTCAGGAAGCCCACCCCGGTCATCAGCACGGCGTTGGCCGCGCCCGCCAGCTGCACGAGCCCGCCGCCGATACCAGGTCCGGTCAGGAACGCGACCGACTGGCTGGCCTGGAGTTTCGCGTTGCCTTCGAGAAGATGTTCCCGGCCGACCAGCGACGGCAAGTACGACTGGTAGGCGACGTCGAAGAACACTGTCGCGACCCCGACCAGCGTGGCGACGATGATGAGCTGCGTCAGCGACAGCACGCCGGCCCACCAGGCGACCGGAACGCTGAACAGCAACGCCGCGCGGACGAAGTCGGCCCGCAGCATGAGCATCCGCCGCCGCATCCGGTCCACCCACACCCCGGCGGGCAGCCCGATGATCAGGAACGCGATGGTCTCGGCGGCGGTCAGCAGCCCCATCTGGAACGGCGTCGCGGCCAGCACGGTGGCCGCGAGCAGGGGGATCACGGTGTGCCCGGCGAAAGCGCCCACCTGGCTGGCGGTGTCACCCGCCCAGAGCCGCCGGAAGTCCGCGTGGAAGAAGAGGGAGTCTCTGCGCACGACGCCACCTTGGCGTGAGTGATTGGAAACTGTCAATCACTTTCGGCTCTAGGCTGTCTCCGTGCCCACTCCACGACGTGCCGCCACCGAGGCCGAGATCGCCGCCATGGCCTCCGGAATAAGGCTGCGCATCATCAGGTTGACGTACTCAGAGGCGCTGACCAACAAGGAACTCGCCGAACGACTCGATCGCGACCCGGCGACGACGCTGCACCACGTGCGCAAGCTCGTCGACACGGGGTTCCTCGAAGCGCTCCCGCCGCGACGCGGCACGCGCGGTGCGAAAGAAATTCCGTATCGCTCGACCGGGTTGTCGTGGCATCTTGATTCCCGCGACAGGGGGATCGATCAGGCGATCTTCGAGGCTTATCTGGCCGAGATCGCCGACGTGGGATTCGACGAGGTGCAGCAGACGCGCATGGTCGTCCAGGTACCGGACGAGCAGATCGCCGAGTTCGAAACAAGGCTGATGGAGCTCGTCGACGACTTCATCTCGCGGCCGGTCGACCCGGACGCGAAACGCACGGCCATCTACCTGTCGAAGTATCCCAGCAGGTAATGAATTCGGTCCCGCCGCCGAAACGTGGGACCATGGAGGCACGATGACGGAACTGACACACAACGATCTGAACGACATGGACCCATCGACCGGCGAACTGGAGCTCGAGGACCGCGCCTCGCTCCGCCGGGTAGCGGGCCTGTCCACCGAACTCGCGGATGTCACCGAGGTCGAATACCGGCAGTTGCGCTTGGAGCGCGTCGTTCTGGTCGGTGTGTGGACCGAGGGCAGCGCCCTCCAGTCCGAAGCCTCGCTCGCCGAACTCGCCCGGCTGGCCGAAACGGCAGGCTCCGAGGTGCTGGAAGGCCTGGTGCAGCGGCGGATCCGCCCGGATCCCGCCACCTACATCGGCTCGGGCAAGGTCAAGGAACTGCGCCAGATCGTGGCGGGCACCGGTGCCGACACGGTGATCTGCGACGGGGAGCTTTCGCCCGGTCAGCTGCGCCAGCTGGAGGAGAAGGTCAAGGTGAAGGTCATCGACCGCACCGCCCTGATCCTCGACATCTTCGCGCAGCACGCCCGCTCCAAGGAGGGCAAGGCGCAGGTCGAGCTGGCCCAGCTGCAGTACCTGATCCCGCGGCTTCGCGGGTGGGGTGCGGCGCTGTCCCGGCAGGCCGGTGGCCGGGCGGGCGGCGCCAACGGTGGTGTGGGTCTGCGCGGTCCCGGTGAGACGAAGCTCGAAACCGACCGGCGGCGGATCAACAAGCGCGTGTCGAAGCTGCGCCGCGAGATCGCCGCGATGGACACCATCCGCGAGACCAAACGCGGTCGCCGGGTGGCCAACGAGGTGCCGAGCGTCGCGATCGTCGGCTACACCAACGCCGGCAAGTCGAGCCTGCTCAACGCGCTGACCGGCGCCGGGGTGCTGGTCGAGGACGCGCTGTTCGCCACGCTGGATCCGACGACCCGGCGGGCGCAGACCCCCGACGGCCGCACCTACACGCTGACCGACACGGTCGGTTTCGTCCGGCACCTGCCGCACCAGCTGGTGGACGCGTTCCGCTCGACGCTGGAGGAGGCGGCGAGCGCCGACCTGCTCGTGCACGTCGTCGACGGTTCCGACCCGACGCCCGAAGAGCAGGTCAACGCGGTGCGCGAAGTGCTCGCCGAGATCACGAAGCGCCGTTCCGAGCCGCTCCCACCGGAGCTGCTGGTGATCAACAAGGCCGACGCCGCCGACGAGGTGTCGCTGGCCCGGTTGCGGCACCAGATGGCCGGTTCGGTGCAGGTTTCGGCGCGGACCGGCACCGGGATCACGGAGTTGGCCGAGGTGATCGCGGAGAAGCTGCCAAGGCCCGAGGTCGTGGTCGAGGTGCTGATCCCGTACTCGCGAGGCGAGCTCGTCTCCCGAGCCCACGCCGACGGCGAGGTGCTGGAGGAAGAGCACGTCGAGACCGGTACGCGCCTGGTCGTCCGCGGAAGGCCCGAGCTGGCCGCGGCGCTGAGCGAATTCCAGACGAACTCGGCTCTGTAAGCAAGTACGTGAAGGCCCCCCTTCCCTACCCTGAAGGTAGGGAAGGGGGCCTTCACGTACTGGAGCCTGGCTCGCCGCTGAAAGTGGCCTTCGCGACATTCCGCCCCATCTCGGCATCCGCACCGAACTGCGCGCCGTCCCGGACGTCTCCGTAGTGTGGGGCTTCAGGGGTTCCACGGTACGGAGGTGGATGTGCGGGGGATTGTCGCGGCCGCGGTCATGCTGGCGGCGTTCATCGGCGGGACGGCTCCCGCCCTGGCTCAGGAGGTCCCGGCGCCGCAGCCGGTGTGCAAGAACAGCGACTCCCGGCTCAGCGAACTCTCCGGCCTGGTCTCCGACGGAGAGCATCTGTACGCCCTCAACGACGGCGGAACCAAGACGCAGGTCTTCGTCCTCGGCCGCGACTGCAAGGTCCAGAAGGTCATCTCGGCCGCGACGGACCCGTACGACCCCGAGGATCTCGCCCGCACCGCCGACGGCACCTTCTGGCTTTCCGACACCGGCGACAACCGCAAGCGGCGGGACACGGTCGCGCTGATCTCGCTGACCCCCCAAGGCAAGGCCACGCTGCACCGGCTCACCTATCCCGACGGGCAGCACGACGTCGAAGCGCTGATCATGGACCGTACGGGCACGCCGTACCTGATCACCAAGGACGTCTTCGGCGACGCGAAGGTGTACCGGCCGACGGGGCCGCTCGCCAGCCCTGGCCCGACTCCGCTGGAGAGCGTGGGGTCGCTGCAGATCAAAGAGACTTCGACGCCGGGCGGACCCGTCGGGTCGATCGGCTCGATGACGGTGACCGGCGCGGCCTCGATGGCCGACGGCTCGGTGGTCGCGTTGCGCACCTACACGGATGCCTACCTCTACGCCGTCACCGACGGAGACCTGAAGAGCGCGCTGCAGCGCGAACCCGTGCGCGTGCCCCTGCCGAACGAGAAGCAGGGCGAGGCGATCGCCTTCGATCCGGACGGGACGCTGCTGTCCGGCGGGGAGGGCGTCGGCGAGCAGATCCGTGCGGTGAAGGGCGCGGCCGCACTCGCCGTGGACGCGGCGAAGTCCGAGGGCAGCACGTCGGGCGGGACCTCCGCGGCCCGTGGCTCTGGCCAGGGGTCCGACTTCCCGTACGTGCAGGTCGGGATCGCCGCGGTCGTCGTGATCGGCGGCCTTCTCCTGGTCGGCAGGCTGCGCAAGCGGCGCGCCTGACCGAAGAGCCTGCCGAAGCTGCCGAGTCTGACCCGGGTCGGGTGACCCGGGATCCCGGCGTGCTCCGGCTCCGGACTACAGCCTGCGAAGAACGGCGACGACCTTGCCGAGGATCGTGGCGTCGTCACCCGGGATGGGCTCGTACGCCTCGTTGTGCGGCATCAGCCAGATGTGGCCGTCCTTGCGCTTGAACGTCTTGACCGTCGCCTCGCCGTCGATCATCGCCGCCACGATCTCGCCCGGATCGGCCGTGGGCTGCTGGCGCACGACGACCCAGTCGCCATCGGTGATGGCGGCGTCGACCATCGAGTCACCGGTGACGCTCAGCAGGAAGAGTTCACCCTCGCCGACGATCTCCCTCGGCAGCGGGAAGACGTCTTCGATCGCCTGCTCCGCCAGCACCGGCCCACCGGCGGCGATCCGGCCGACGAGCGGCACGTACGCGGCCTTCGCGGCCGACTGGGGCTGCTCGACGTCGATGCCCATCGGGTTGTCGTCCGTCGTGGCGAGCACCCCCACCGCACGCGGGCGGTTCGGGTCGCGTCGCAGATAACCCTTGCGCTGCAGGGCCTGCAACTGGTGCGACACCGACGAAGTGGAGGTCAGCCCGACCGCCTCGCCGATCTCACGCACACTCGGCGGGTAGCCGAACCGGCTCACCCACAGTTTGATCACGTCGAGCACCTGCTGCTGCCGCACGGTCAGGGTCTCGTCCACCTCGTAGACCTCGGGCAAGGCGCGCACCTTGCCCGAGCCCCTAGGCGCGTTCCCCGCCTTGCTCTCCTTAGCCACCGTATCGCTCCTTCATCTCTGCGTCGCCTCCCAGTACGTCCGGTCGCCCGGACCGACTTCGCGTGTCTTCGCCGGTGGCGGACGATCTTCCCCGCCCACGGCACCGGCGGCGTCCGCGCAGCAGACGCCCTGGTCAACGACGTTAGCCCGCCGGGACGACGATTTCAAACATCTGTTCGATGGACACGCCGTGTCGCTCGATTTTTGTCGGTGGGAGGTGGTACACATTCGCACGGGCGTTCGATAGAACGCCTGTTCGATCTTGATCGCCGGGTCCCGGCCCGGTGCGAGCGCAGCAGGAGTTGCGAGGAGGTTCCGATGTCGATTCTGGCCGATCGAGGACTGGTGCGGCCCAGTTCCCCCAGGTCCGTTCCGGCAGGGGCGACCCGGCCCGTGCGGATGGTGCGGGGCGGACGTGCCGAGCCCTTGCGCCCGCCGACCAGGGCGCGAGTCGTGGCGGGCCGCCGTCCCGGCGTGGCCACCGCCTCCCCGGCTTGCCCGGCGCCGCGGCGGCTCCCGCTCAGGTGGCCCTCGCTCGTCGGGATGGCCCTGCTCGTCGCCGGGGTCATCACCGGATTGGGTCTGTTCTTGGCCGGTGTTCCCGGCGCCGCGGTGCCCGAACGGACCACGACGGTGTCCGTTTCCGCGGGGGACACCCTGTCCGATCTCGCGGCGCGTTTCGCGCCAGAAAGTGACACTGGCGCGGTCGTCGCCAGAATCAAGGAACTCAACGCCCTGGAAGACGCCGTTCTCGTCCCCGGATTGCCGCTCACGGTGCCGGTCGCGGCCGAGGTCGCGAAGGGCGGGAGGTGATCCTCATGTCGTTTTCACCCCTCGTGGGTGAGCTCCTCATTCGTGTCTGAACGGCAGGGCTGTTGCGCTTGCGTGTGCCCGACCTGCGTTCTAGTCTCCACCGCTATATGTAGTAGTTACATGGCTGTAGTTGGTCCATAGCTTGGGGTAGACTCGGTACCAGTTGTCCACAGCTGGCCGGTGTTCACCCACCGGATGTCCACGGATCGATCCACATGTCGATCTTTCGTCGTTGCGTGGCGGCGGGACGGGCGTCCATTCGGGACCGGCCGGCGCGGAGGGGAAGGTGATCGGCGGATGAGGTGCCCGTTCTGCCGGCATGCGGACTCTCGGGTCGTCGACTCCCGAGAGGTGGATGAGGGTCAGGCGATCCGGCGGAGGCGCTCTTGCGCCGCTTGCGGCCGGCGCTTCACCACTTCGGAGACGATGGTGCTCGCCGTCGTCAAACGATCCGGGGTCACCGAGCAGTTCAGCCGGGACAAGGTGGTCCGGGGGGTGCGCCGCGCCTGTCAGGGCAGGCCGGTCGACGACGACGCGCTGCAGCAGCTCGCGCAGCGGGTCGAAGAATCGATCCGGTCGGCGGGGCTGGCGGAGATCCCGAGTCACGAGGTCGGCCTGGCGATCCTGGGCCCCCTGCGCGAACTCGACGGCGTCGCCTATCTCCGGTTCGCCAGTGTCTACCGCTCCTTCTCCTCGGTCGAGGACTTCGAGAAGGAGATCTCGGACCTTCGTGAGGCCATGGCTGCCACACCGGACGAGAGCGATCAAGACGCGAAAGACGGCTGATGCCGCCTCCCGCGTGGGAGTGAGGGAAAGACCCATGACCGAGACCGTGGGAACAGGCAACCCGGCCACAACGCGGACGAGCGGGAAGAAGAAACAGGCCGGCGGGCTCACCGTGCGGCGTGTCTTCACCACCGAGGGCGTCCACCCGTACGACCAGGTCACCTGGGAGAACCGGGACGTCGTGATGACGAACTGGCGTGACGGTACGGTCAACTTCGAACAACGCGGTGTCGAGTTCCCCGGCTTCTGGTCGGTCAACGCGACGAACATCGTCACCAGCAAGTACTTCCGCGGCGCCGTCGGCACACCCCAGCGGGAGCAGAGCCTCAAGCAGCTGATCGACCGCGTCGTCCACTCCTACGTGAACGCCGGTCGCGAACACGGCTACTTCGCGAGCCCAGCCGACGCCGAGGTCTTCGAGCACGAGCTGACCTGGATGCTGCTGCACCAGGTGTTCAGCTTCAACTCGCCGGTGTGGTTCAACGTCGGCACGACGTCGAAGCAGCAGGTCTCGGCGTGTTTCATCCTCTCGGTCGACGACACCATGGAGTCGATCCTCAACTGGTACCGCGAAGAGGGCCTGATCTTCAAGGGCGGCTCCGGCGCCGGCCTGAACCTCTCCCGCATCCGTTCCTCGCGTGAGCTGCTGTCCTCCGGCGGCACCGCCTCCGGTCCGGTCTCCTTCATGCGCGGTGCCGACGCCTCCGCGGGCACCATCAAGTCCGGTGGCGCCACACGGCGCGCGGCGAAGATGGTCGTGCTCGACGTCGACCACCCGGACGTCGAGGAGTTCGTGCAGACCAAGGCCCGTGAAGAGGAGAAGATCAAGGTCCTCCGCGACGCCGGGTTCGACATGGACCTTTCCGGCTCGGACATCGCCTCCGTCCAGTACCAGAACGCGAACAACTCGGTCCGCGTCTCCGACGAGTTCATGCAGGCCGTCGAGACAGAGGGCGACTTCGGCCTGCGATCCCGGACGACCGGCGAGGTCATCGACCGGGTCGACGCCAAGAAGCTGTTCCGCACCATCGCGCGGGCCGCCTGGGAATGCGCCGACCCTGGCCTGCAGTACGACGACACGATCAACGACTGGCACACCTGCCCCGAGTCGGGCCGGATCACCGCGTCCAACCCGTGCTCGGAGTACATGCACCTGGACAACTCCAGCTGCAACCTCGCCTCGCTGAACCTGCTCAAGTTCGCCACCGAGGACGGCGGTTTCGACGCGCCGCTGTTCGCGAAGGCCGTCGAGCTGGTCATCACCGCGATGGACATCTCGATCTGCTTCGCCGACTTTCCGACCGAGGCGATCGGCGACACCACCCGCAAGTTCCGCCAGCTGGGCATCGGCTACGCGAACCTCGGCGCCTTGCTGATGGCGCTCGGGCACGCGTACGACTCCGACGGCGGCCGCGCGCTCGCCGCCGCGATCACGTCGCTGATGACCGGTGTTTCGTACCGGCGTTCCGCCGAACTCGCCGCCGTCGTCGGGCCGTACGAGGGCTACGCGCGCAACGCCGAGGCGCACCAGCGGGTCATGCGCAAGCACGCCGCCGCCAACGAACTGGTGCGGACCTACCACTCGAACGACGCCGCGGTCCGCGCGCTCGCGACCCAGGAATGGAAGCGCGGTATCGAACTGGGCGAGACCAGCGGCTGGCGCAACGCGCAGGCCTCGGTGCTCGCCCCCACCGGCACCATCGGCTTCATGATGGACTGCGACACGACCGGCATCGAGCCGGACTTCTCGCTGGTCAAGTTCAAGAAACTGGTCGGCGGCGGTTCGATGCAGATCGTCAACCAGACAGTCCCGCGCGCCTTGGCCTCACTCGGCTACCAGGCCGAGCAGATCGAGGCGATCGTCGAGTACATCGCCCAGCACGGCCACGTCGTCGACGCTCCCGGCCTGCGCCAGGAACACTACGAGGTGTTCGACTGCGCGGTGGGGGAGCGGTCCATCGCGCCGATGGGGCACGTCCGGATGATGGCAGCGGTGCAGCCGTTCCTGTCCGGCGCGATCTCCAAGACGGTCAACATGCCGGAGTCGGCGACCGTCGAAGAGGTCGAGGAGATCTACTTCCAGGGCTGGAAGTACGGCCTCAAGGCGCTCGCGATCTACCGCGACAACTGCAAGGTCGGCCAGCCGCTGTCCACCGGCAAGAAGGAGAAGGCCGAGCCCGAGGCCGAAAAGGTCGTCGAGTACCGGCCGGTCCGCAAGCGCCTGCCGAAGAAGCGCCCCAGCCAGACGGTGTCGTTCACCGTCGGCGGCGCCGAGGGCTATCTGCACGCCGGTTCGTACCCGGACGACGGCCTCGGCGAGATCTTCGTGAAGCTCGGCAAACAGGGATCGACCCTCTCGGGCGTGATGGACGCGTTCTCGATGTCGATCTCCGTCGGCCTGCAGCACGGGATCCCGCTGGAGTTCTACGTTTCGAAGTTCTCCAACCTGCGCTTCGAGCCCGCCGGCATGACCGACGACCCGGACATCCGCATCGCCACCAGCGTCATGGACTACCTGTTCCGCAGGCTGGCGCTGGACTACCTGCCGTACGAAAAGCGTTCGCAGCTCGGCATCTTCACCGCCGACGAACGTTCGGCACAGGTCGAGGCGAACTACGGCGCGGCACCCGCCGCCGAACCGGAGAACGTCGACCTCGACGCCCTTCGGTCCACTGTGGACTCGTCATCCGCGGAGCCGGCCAAGGTGGCGCATTCGACGGCGGAACTGGTCGAATTGAACCTCGGCACCGCCTCCGACGCGCCGCTCTGCATGACCTGCGGCACCAAGATGCGGCCCGCCGGTTCCTGCTACGCCTGCGAAGGGTGCGGAGCGACGTCCGGCTGCAGCTAGGTTCACGAGCTGTGCGGGGATGGCGATTCGCCGTCCCCGCAGAGGCTCGCGTCGTCGATCTAGCGGCGGAGGTTCCTGGCAGCGGCCAGGCCCAGGACCGTGGTGGCTCCGGCTCTTTTGGCCGCGTTGGCGACTCCGGCCATCGTGTACCCGGTGTGATAGATGTCGTCGAGAACGAGAACCGTCCGGCCTTCGAGGTCCTCCTCGACCCGGAATTCGTGGAGCAACGCTTTACGTTCTTCAGATGTCATGTTCTTGGCGGGTTTCCGATCCTCGCTCTTCGGTTCGACGGTGGTCAGCGGAATGCCGAGTTCTTGAGAGAGGAGCGCGCCGAGCATGACGCTGACCGAGCGCTTGGCCCGGGTGTGGCCGGGGACGGCGAGAATACGAGTGGCTTCGTTGAACCACTCGTGCCGGACCACCACGTCACTCAACGAGTCGCACAGCGCCTGTCCCGCAAGATTCCACTCTTCTTGCTCGGTCGGGGCGTAATCCTTGATCTTCCGAAGCAGGCTTCCCGTCTCGGTGTGGACGGTCCCTGACGATTCTTCTTCGACCGGCCGCCGGTAGAAGTCCAGCGCGATCGCCGCGTCGACGTAGCCCTGTTGCTCGATCTGGATGACTAGGACCTCTTTCAGGAAGTCCATGAAATCGTTCAGTGAACGGTCGGGCTCGAAGTCCATGCGGATCCGGTACGGCCACTCGGCGTCGTGTTTCAAGGTCCCGACCTTCCTGGCTCTGGGCAGGACACCGAGTACGTGATCGGCGGTGGCCGGGATGCCGCGGTATTCGAGGAATCGTGCGGAATCCGACGGCCGCAGTCGCCAGTCCTCGAGATGCCTGCCGCGGCGGTCGGGTCGGTAACGTGGTGCTGTCACAGTGGCTCCCCCTGAAATCGTGAACCCCTCGAGCTTGGCACGTACGATCGCGTCAGGGAGGGAATCAGTGATCATCGACGGCGAAATCAGCGATCCGTTCGGCACGCTCGAGCAGGCGCTCTGGATCTGCGGTGGCCAGTGGGCGGGAAAGTCCACCGTTTCCCGGCTGTTGGCGCACCGCCACGGCATCACCGTCTACCACTACGACTTCCACGACGCCCGCGGTCATCAGGACCGCCGCATCGCGCACCGCGTCCGCGATGGTCTGCCCACCACGGATCCTGACCCGGAGACCGTATGGGTGGACACCACTCCCGAACGGACGGCCGCCGACACGATCGCCGGGTTCCCGGTACGGTTCGAATGGGTGCTGGACGACCTGCGCGCGCTGGTCTCCGGACGCCCGATCCTCGCCGAGGGCTGGGGGTTGCGCCCGGACCTGGTCGCGCCGCTGCTGGACTCACCGCGGCGGATGATCGTGATGGTGCCCACCGACGGTTTCCGTGAGCACCAGCTTCGCGCGTGCCCCGGGCCGCCGCGGTGGCGCACCGGGTCAGCGATCCCGAACGCGCGCAGCGCAACCGGATCGAGCGGGATCGGCTCGTCGCCGAGGACGCCGTCCGTACCGCGAAGGAACTCGGCATCCGGGTGCTGCGGGTCGACGGTTCGGAAGGCGCCGAGGCGGTCGCGGACGTCGTCGCCGAACACTTCGGTCCCTACCTCGCCTGAGCGAGATCGAGGACGAGGGTCGCCACGGCCAGCGCGAAGAGACCGGCGGGGAAGGCGATGTTGTAGAGGACGCGGGCCCGCACGTGGGTGAGGACGGCGCCGAGATAGAACAGCACGAGCCCGACCGCGGCCGCGGTCCCGAGGAACGGCACCCCGAGCAGGCCGAGCAGCAGCCCTGCGGCACCCGCGGCCTTCAGGGAGGCGAGTGCCGGGATCCAGGATTCGGGCACGTTGACCTCGGCCGAGTTCTTGAGGACGAACGGGGCACGTGCCAAGTCGGCGGCGGCGATCCCGGCGTTGCTCGCGATCGCGACGATGGCCACGATGAGATATGCGGTGAACATGCCCACTGGACGAGGCCCGCGCCCGGAACGTGACAGCGGTCAGAAACGCCAGCGTTCGAGCACCGCGTCGATGGTGGTGCGGATGCGGTCGCGGGCGGCCTGCCGGTCCACGCCCGCCATGAGGAGATCGTCGTACTCGGTGTCCAGATGCCGGATCGAGGCGACGACGGCGAGGAACACCGCTCGTTCGGCCAGTTCCCGCCCGGCGGCGGACCGGCCCACCCGGCCACTGCCTCGCTGGCCGGCGTGTTCGGCGATGGCGCGTGCCCGCTCCGGCGGGCAGCCGGGGAACATCTCCTTGATCGCGGTGTGGAACCGGGCGGTGAACTCGACGTCCTCGTGGACGCGGCGTTCGCGATCCCGGTCGCGGCGCCGTTCCCGGATGTCCTCGTCGGCGAGGCATTGTTCCTCGGCGCCGCGCAGCGCCGCTTCCTCGACCAGCAGTCCTTGCCGCTCACTGCGCTTCCGTGACCTGTTGAAGCGGACGACCACGGCGGAAAGCCGGCTCGCCTTCTTCGCCCGGCGGGTCAGGGCGGTGTCGCCGGCGGGCAGGAAGACCAGGTGACCGAGGTCGGCGCAGTCGAGGCAGTGCGGCTTTTCGTTCTCCAGGAACAACAGATCGCCGGTGCCGCCGCAGTCGGCGCAGGTCCAGTCCTTCAAAGCCACGGAGACGACGAGATCCGGTGCCTTCTGCTGCCGGGCGAGCACTTGCGCACGTTTGGCTTCGGACAGTCCCGGCATGAGCCACTGCGTCCGGAACAGCGGCTCGAGACCGGCCAGTTCACCCGAAGTCACCCGGAGGACCGCCCGGTCGCGGGTCGCGCCGACATGCTCGATCTCCGAGCTTTCGAGGGCCTTTTCCCACGTCCACCGGTGAAGCGCGCCGAGAGCGAACTCCAGTTTCTCCGCGCTCACGGGCAAGGCCGTGGACAGATCGGGGATCCGCCCCTGCTGCCAGCTTTTGAGCACGTTCTCCGGCAGCCAGCCGATACCGCTCAGAATGTCGAGCGCGGTCACCGATTTCCGTTTTGCCAGCAGCTTTTCCGCCGTCTCCACGACGCGCTGTTCCAGTTTCGTCTCACCCTGCATCGCCGGGAATCCTAGCGATCACACGGTTTCGGTGCGGGCCCGGTAGGCCCGGATCTTGGCGCGGTTGCCGCAGCGCTCCATCGAGCACCAGCGGCGGTTGCCCGACCGGGAGGTGTCGAAGAACAGCAGATAGCAGTCGTCCGCGGAACATTCGCGGACGCGGCCGGACCGCTCGCCCGCGACGAGGCCGATGGCGTCGCGGGCGACGGCACCGAGAAGTTGTTTCCCGGTGACGGGCGGTGCCCAGGCGAGCCGCCGTGTCTTCGGGTCGACGAGCGGCCTCGGAGTCTCCGCGGTTCCGCTGTTCAGGAGGGCGACGTCGTCGTCCGACGGCGCTTCGCCACGGGCGAGGGCGGGCGCGACGCGGTAGAGCGTGTCCCGGAGTTCCTTGAGCGCGGCGAGTTCGGCGGGCCGGATCCGGACGTCGGTCAGGGGAGCGGTCAGTGCCAGCCGGGAGCCGGTGAACCATTCGGCGAGGTCGGACGGCGTGTGCGCGATTTCGTAGCGCTCGTATGGGCCCGGGCCGCCGGTCAGCATGAGTTCGAGGCTGAGGCTGCCCGGATCGAACCGGTACCGCTCACCCTGGGCGTTGACGAGCAGTCTTGTTCCCGGAGTCATGTAACCACTATAGTCGGTTTCGGAAACCAGGTAAGACGGTTACGGCGGAGGCGTGATGATCGGCAAGACGAAGGACGCGGGCTGGGAGATCGGCGTGTCCAAGACGGTGGCGTATCCGCTGGAGCAGGTTTGGGAGTACATCTCGGGTCCGGGCCTGGCGGCCTGGCTGGGTGACGTGCGGCTGGAGCCGGAGAAGGGCGCGCCGTACGAGACGGCCGAGGGCACCGTCGGCGAGGTCCGCGGCTACCGCGAACAGGAGAAGATCCGCCTCACCTGGCGTCCGAAGGGCTGGGATCACGAGAGCACGGTCCAGGTGGGGCTCCGTCCGGCAGGGCCGGGCAAGACGGTCGTGGTCTTCCATCAGGAGCGGCTCGCCGGCCCGGAAGAGCGTGCCGTGCAGCGCGAGCACTGGCAGGCCGTGATGAAGCTCGTCGTCGACGGCCTCGCCGGCTGATCAGGCGAGCGCTCGCCGGGCCTGTTCGGCCAGTGCGTCGGTGATCCGTTCCGCGCTCAGGCCGAGTTCGCCCGTTTGATGGAGGAACACGTCCGCGGCGAGCGGCGCCAGCAGGATGTCGGCGAGCGCGTCCGGGTCCTTCGCTTCCGCCTGCTCGGCGAGGTGGCGGACGTGGGTGCGCCACAGCCGGTACGGCCCGCTGGTGAAACGCGAGTGCCCGACCTCGCTGCCGAGGACGAGATGCGCGTGCCGGGTGAGCAGCCCGATCATCGCCGCGTAGAACGCGGCCAGCCGCTCGGCGGGCGGCGCGCCGGGTCCCAAGGGAGGAGGGCCGGTGAGCAGCCGCTCCTGTAATTCCCGCTCGTGCTCGTCCAGCAGGGCGACGGCGATCGCCGAGCGGTCCGGGTAGCGGCGGTACAGCGTCGCCCGGCCGACCCCGGCCGCTTGGGCGATGTCCTCCATCGTGACGTCCGCGGCCGGGCGCGCCGCGAAGAGCTCTTCGGCGGCCTTCAGAATCTTCGCTCGGTTGCGGGCGGCGTCCGAGCGTTCCCGTCCCGGGCCGTTCGCGAGCAGATCTTCCGTCGGCATGTTCGCAGCCTAGGGAATATCCGGACGCGGCGTCCACTTGTACCCGGCGAAGCAAGTGGACGCCGTGTCCACTTCCTGGTCCGGGAGGTCCCGATGAGCCACCTTCTCCACCTCGACTCCAGTGCCCGCAGCGCGTCGTTCTCCCGCGAGCTGAGTGCTCGTTTCGCCGATGTCTGGCGCGCCGCGAACCCGGGCGCGGGCTACACCTACCGCGACGTGGCGGCCGACCCGGTGCCACCGATCGGCCAGGCCTGGACCGAGATCTGCGACGCCCTCCTCCAGGCCGGGATCACCGACCCGGCCGGCTACGCCTCGGTGGTGAAGACGCCGGAGCAGCGCGAGGCCTGGGCGGTCATCGAGCCGCTGCTGGCCGAACTGCTCGCCGCCGACGTCGTGCTGATCGGGGCGCCGATGTACAACTTCTCGATCCCCGCGACGCTCAAGCTGTGGATCGACCAGGTGACGTTCCCGAAGATGTCCTTGGCGGGCAAGGCTTTCGTGGTCGCGGGAGCGCGTGGCGGCACTTACCTGCCTGGCACGCCGCGGGAGCCGGTCGACCATCACGAGCGCTACCTGCGCGACTTCTTCGCCGGGCATTACGACGTTCGAGACGTCACGTTCTTGAACGCCGAGCTCACGAACGCTCTCGTCGACCCGCGGCTGAGCCCGCGTGACCCCGACCGGATCGCGTCGCGGGAGCAGGCGCTCCTGGGCGTCGAAAAGCTGGCTTCGGCCGGAAGGGAAGTCTGATGGGCTGGGGAATCCTGCTCCTGGCGGGAGTCGTCGAGGTCGCCTGGTCGCAGAGCATCAAGCCGACGGAGAACTTCACCCGGTTCTGGCCGACCGTGCTGTGCTTCGTGCTCGGTGTCGCCGCGGTCTACCTGCTGTCGAAGGCGATGGACTCGCTCCCGGTCGGGACCGCGTATGCCGTCTTCACCGGTATCGGCGCGGTGGGCGCGATCGTGTTCGGCATCGTGGTCCACAAGGATCCGGTCGGCTTCGGCCGCTTCGCCGCGATGGCGCTGATCGTGGGAGGGGTGGTGCTGGCGAAGGTCGCGGAGTGAGCCGAGTGTCAGGAAAGGGTCGTTCAGGACATTTCTTGTCCTGAACGACCCTTTCCTGACACGTCAGGCGAGCTTCTCCCACAGGAATTCGAGCATCAGCGCCCATTTGAACGCCAGCTGCTCGTTGTCGGCCGCCGCGCCGTGCCCGCCCTCGATGTTCTCGTGGTACCGCACGTCGTGTCCCTGCTCCAGCATCCGCGCGACCATCTTACGGGCATGCGCGGGATGGACGCGGTCGTCCCTGGTGGAGGTGACGAACAGGACCGGCGGATACTCGCGTCCAGCGCGGACGTTCTGGTATGGCGAGTACCTCCCGATGAAGTCCCATTCCGCCGGATCGTCGGGGTCGCCGTACTCGGCCATCCACGACGCGCCCGCGAGGAGCTTGTGGTACCGCTTCATGTCCAGCAGCGGCACCTGGCTCACGATCGCGCCGAACAGATGCGGGTAGCGCGTCAGCATGACACCCATCAGCAGCCCGCCGTTGCTGCCGCCCTGGATGCCGAGGCGCGCGGGCTCGCTGATGCCGCGCTCGACGAGGTCGGCGGCGACGGCCGAGAAGTCCTCGTACACCTTGTACCGCTTGGCTTTCGTCACCGAGGTGTGCCAGTCCGGCCCGTATTCGCCGCCGCCGCGGATGTTCGCGACGACGTAGGTGCCGCCGCGCGAGAGCCAGCCGCGGCCGATGATGCCGCTGTAGCCGGGGGTCAGGGAGACCTCGAAGCCGCCGTAGCCGGTCAGCAGGGTCGGCCCGCCCTCGGCATCGGAGGGGCGTACGACGAAGTACGGGATCTTCGTGCCGTCTTCGGATGTCGCGAAGTACTGCGTGACCGTCATGCCCTCGCTGTCGAAGAACGCGGGAGCGCGTTTGAGGACCTCGACGTCGCCCCCGACGTGCCCGTAGCTCAGCGTCGACGGCTGGGTGTAGCCGCTGGAATCGAGCAGGTACTCGTCGCTGACGTCGGGGTCGGTGCCGGTGATCTGCGCGGTGCCCAGTTCCGGGGCGCCGGCGAGCGGGCGGGAGGTCCAGCCGTCGGACGGCGTGAGCACGCGCAGGTCCGTCCGGACATCGGACAGGGTCGAGAGCAGCAGGTGGTTGTGCGTCCACACCCAGTACTCCAGGGACGTGTGCGCGTCCGGCGTGAACAGGGTCGTGAAGAAGCGCTCGCCCGCCATGAACGCGTCGAATCCGGAGGCGAGCAGAGCACCGGAGGGGTACGTCGTGCCTTCGATGGTCCAGTCCGAGCGAAGCCGGATCAGCAGCCACTCGCGGTGCGAGGACGTCTGCGCGTCTTCGGGGACCTCGATGCGGTCGAGCCCGGCGGCCGTCCGGACATACCTTTCCGTGCGATAGAAGTCGATCGACCGGTAGACGAAGTCACGCTCCCAGCCTTCGGTCGGGTCGTGGTGTGCGGACACCGAGACGTCGTCCGCCTTGCCCTCGAAGACCACCGTCGCCTCTTCGAGCGGGGTGCCGCGCCGCCATTCCTTGGCCAGCCTCGGATAGCCCGAATCGGTCAGCGTCCCCGGACCGAAATCGGTGCCGATGTAGACGCGGTCGCGGTCGATCCAGCCGATCCTGGTCTTGGCCTCGGGCACGAAGAACCCGTCTTCGACGAACCGGCGCTCGTCGAGGTCGAACTCGCGGACGACCGTCGCGTCGGCGCCGCCCCGCGACAGTTCGACCAGCGCGCGGTCATAACCCGGGCGGAGGACGGCAGCGCCCTGCCACACCCAGTTCTCGCCCTCGGCCTCGGCCAGCGCGTCGACGTCGAGGAGGAGTTCCCACTCCGGCGTGTCGAGGCGGTACTGCTCCAGGGTGGTGCGGCGCCACAGACCCCGGGGGTTGGCCGAGTCCTGCCAGAAGTTGTAAAGGTATTCGCCGCGGCGCCGGATGTACGGGATCCGGTCGTCGGCGTCGAGGACCTCGCGGACCTCGTCACGGATCCCGCCGAACCGTTCGTCGCCGCCCGCCAGTTCCGCGAGAGCCTCGGCGTTGCGGGCTCGCACCCAGCCCAGCGCTTCTTCGCCGGTCACGTCTTCCAGCCACAGGTACGGGTCCTCGTCACTCATACCCACAGTCTCGCCGGGGCCGCGGCCCTCGCGCCACCAGGTGCCCGTTCTTCGCCTGACCCGCTTCTGCTCCGTATGCTGTGGACTCGCACATTGGGGGACACCATGACCGGCACCGACGAGGTACCCAGACCGTTCACGCCTTCGCCGCCTCGCCGGAACCCGGGGGCCGCCGTGGTCGGTCTGCTCATCGTCGCCGCGCTGACCGCCACCGGGATGGCGATGGCGGGCGGACCGCGGACGGTCGACGGCCAGGCCCTCCCGGTGCCCGGCGTGTACACCTCGGAAGGGGCCAAGGCGCCGGCAGGGAACGCGAAGCCCGCGCCCAAGGAGGTGCGGGAACTCGAGACGAACCCGCTGCTGGCGGACGGGGTCGCGCTCGGCGCGGTCACCTGCCGGCTGCCCGCGATCAGCCGCGAGCCGTCGAAACTGGAGACGTACTACAAGACGTTCGTGTCGTGCCTGGCCGAAGCCTGGAAGCCTGCCTTGGACCAGGCGAACGAGCCCGCGCTGCCGGTGACCGTGCAGGTGACGCTGCCCGAGACCAGCGCCTGCGGGAAGGCGCCGGGCGAGAACGAGGCCGTCGCCTACTACTGCGGTGGCGACACCACGATCTACGCGCCGACCCAGTGGATGCTGGGCGACGCGGGCCTCGAGCGGTCCCGCCATCTCGCGACGATGGCCCACGAGTACGGGCACCACATCCAGCGTTCCAGCGGGATCCTGTCGGCCGCCGCGGAGAAGATGTCGTCGCCGGAGGAGAACTCGCCCGCCGACAAGGAACTGGTCCGCCGCATCGAGCTGCAGGCGAACTGTTTCGGCGCGCTCGCCCTCGCGGCCGCCGCCGGTCGTGGTTCGATCAGCAGGTCGCTGGCCAACGCCGCCCTCGACGATTACGGCCGCGCCGACGACAGCGACACCCACGGCAGCCGTCGTAACCAGATGAAATGGGCGAAGGCCGGGTTCTCCGGGAAGACGACGTCGGCGTGCAACACCTGGGCTGCCCCGGCCTCGGATGTCAAATGACCGACGAAGTGATGGCCGAGATCAACACCGGCCTCCAGCTGCACATCTCCGGTGACCGCGCCGGCGCGCGCGAGAAGTTCGCGGCGCTGTGGGAACGGATCGGCGAGGACGGTGACCCGCTCCACCGGTGCGCGCTCGCGCACTACATGGCCGACGTGTGCGACGACCCGGCCGACGAACTCGCCTGGGATCTGCGCGCTCTCGCGGCGGCCGATTCGCTCACCGACGAACGTGCCAAGGAGTACCACGCGACGCTGGCCGTGCGCGGATTCTACCCGTCGCTGCACCTGAACCTCGCCGAGGACCACCGCAAACTCGGTGATCACGAGGCCGCGAAGGCCCAGTGGCGGCTGGGGCGGGACACACTCGGCGCGCTCGGCGACGACCCGTACGGCCTGGGGATCATCGAGGCGTACGGCGCGCTCGCGGACAGGCTGGGCCTCGAACCGGACTCTCCGGACTTTCGCCCGGGGCGCTCAGGCCATAACCTGGAGTGATTCAGGTCACCTGTCCGGGAGGAGCGCGTATGCGGATTTCCGATCTGTTGCGGAAGAAGGGGACGGCCGTCGCGACCGTCTCGCCGGAGACGAACGTCACCGAGCTGCTCGAAAGACTCGCGGAGCACAACGTCGGTGCCTTGGTGGTCGTGGACGCCGATGGCGGGATAGTCGGGATCGTCTCCGAACGGGACGTGGTGCGCCGGCTCAACGAGCGCGGGCCCCAGCTGCTCGACGGATCGGTGTCCGCGATCATGACCAAGATGGTCGCCAGCTGCGGCCCCGAGGATTCGGTGGACCAGCTGTCCGTGCTGATGACCGAACGCCGTATCCGGCATGTCCCGGTCGTGGCCGACGGCAGGCTCGCGGGCATCGTGAGCATCGGCGACGTCGTGAAGACCCGGATGGAAGAACTGGAGAAGAGCCAAGAGCATCTCGAGGCCTACATCTCGCAGGGTTGAGCCGCGCAAGTGCCATGAGGGTCGTTCCGGGCGCTTGGTCTCGTGGGCGGTAAGGACGGTTGGAGCGCACGCCGGTGGGTGACTGAACGCGGGCCCACCAGAACCGTCCTTACCGCTCACGGTCACCTGTACCGCGCGGTCAGCGGCGGCTCCGCCTCCCGGTACGCTCCGTCGCCGATGGCGCTGTCGAGCGTGAGCGCGGCGTCGATGAGCGCGAGGTGAGTGAACGCCTGCGGAAAGTTGCCGAGCTGCTCGCCGGTCGGGCCGATCTCCTCGGCGTACAGACCGACGTGGTTGGCGTAGGTCAGCATCTTCTCGAACGTCAGCCGTGCCTTCTCCAGGTACCCGGCGCGGGCGAGAGCGGTGACGTATCCGAACGTGCAAAGCGAGAAGGTGCCCTCGTTCCCTCGAAGGCCGTCAGGGGAGACGCGCGGGTCGTAGCGGTAGACGAGGCTATCGGTGACCAGGTCCTTCTCGATGGCGGTCAAGGTCGCCAGCCAGCAGGGGTCGGAAGGGGTGATGAAACCGACGTCGGCCATGCGAAGGAGCGACGCGTCGAGGGAGTCGGAACCGTACCGCTGGACGAAGGCCTGTTTGAGCGGATTCCAGCCGTGCTCCCAGATCTGTTCGTAGACGCGGTCGCGCTCGTGCCGCCAGGAGTCGAGCGCGCAGGGACGGCCGTTTGCCGTCGCGAGGCGAATGCCCCGGTCGAAGGCGACCCAGCTCATGAGCCGGCCATAGGTGAAGTCGGCCTTTCCTTCCCGTGTTTCCCAGATTCCCTCCTCCGGCTGATCCCAGTTCTCCGCGAGCCAATCGAGCAGGCCTGCCAGCGCCTTCCAGCCCTCCTGCCCGACCTTGGCACCCCGTCGATCGGCCTGGTACACGGCGTCGAGCAGTTCGCCGTAGACATCGAGCTGGAGCTGATCGGACGCGGAGTTGCCGATCCGCACCGGCACCGACCCGCGGTACCCGGACCAGTGCGTGAAGGACTCCTCCAGCAGGTCCGATGAGCCGTCCACGCGGTACATGATCTTCAGTCGTCCATCGCCGCGTAGATGGCGTTCCCGGAGCCACTGGGCGAAAGCGATCGCCTCATCCGTGAATCCCAATGCCAGCAACGAAGAGACGGCCAAGGACGCGTCCCGCACCCAGGTGTAGCGATAGTCCCAGTTCCGTTCGCCGCCGATCTGCTCCGGCAAGCTCGTGGTCGGTGCGGCGACCATCGCCCCGGTCGGTGCGAAAGTCAGCAGCTTGAGGGTGATCGCCGATCGCTCGACCATTTCGCGCCAGCGTCCCCGGTATGTCGAGCGGTTCAGCCAGTCGCGCCAATAGCGAACGGTGTCCTCGAAGACCTTCTCGATCTCGGTGACCCGGATCGAGCGCGGCTCCCCGCCGTCCGACTCGAACATGAAACCGCGGACCTGCCCGGTTTCCAAGGCGACCGAGCCGTAGACGCCGCCTTCGATGACGTGGATGTGCGCCAGCTGTGCGTCTCCGGGTTCCCGGACCGCGTGCAGGGTCAAGGCGGACAGCCCGCTGTCGAACAGCGCGCCGTCATCGGTGACGGTGGTGGTGTGCGGTCGGCGCCCGTAGTCGAATCGCGGGACGACGTCCACGGAGAACTCGATGTGTCCGCGCAAGCAGCGGATCATCCGGATCAGCCGGTGGCCGGGGGTCGCGTGTGGTGCGTGCACCGGGCGCATGAAGTCGATGACCTCGCCGGTACCCAGCTTGGTCATGAACCGGGTGATCAGTACGGCGGTGCCGGGAAAGTAGAACTGACGCGAGGTGTACGGCTCCTGGACGGGACGGACACGGCAGTGGCCGCCGCCGGGATCCAGGAGCTTGGCGAACACGCTCGGAGAATCGAATCGGGGACTGCAGAACCAGTCGATCGCGCCGTCGGTGCTCACCAACGCGGCGGTCTGCAGGTCCCCGATCAATCCATGGTCGGCGATCAGCGATGGGTGGTCCACAGGCAACTCCTTGCCGGACGGGCTTTTCGACCAATCTGGACCGTTCCCGGAAAGCCGGGCATCACCTCGGGCGGATGAGTTCCCGGCCTGGGAGGGGAGTACGACGCTCATCCGTCTCAGGTGATGTGCGCGCTCCCGTCGTCACTGTGCGATGGCCGTGGTCGTATCACCAGCTTTCAGAAAGGGACGGTGAGACGTGGACACGTTGACCATCTGGATGTTCCGCTCGGCCGATGGCGCGGACCGCGCGGCGGAGACGCTGAAGAGCCTGGCGAAAAGCCAGCTCATCTCGATACACGACGCCGCGACGGTGACGTGGCCGGAAGGCGCGTCCAAGCCGAAACTCCGCCAGTTGCGCAATCTGGCCGGTCGCGGCGCGCTGACCGGGGCGTTCTGGGGAATGCTCTTCGGCCTGATCTTCCTCGTGCCGCTGCTCGGCGCGGCGCTCGGGGCCGCCGCGGGAACCGTCGGCGGATTGGCGTCGGATTACGGCATCGACGACGACCTGATCCGGCGGATCAGGGGAGAAGTCACCGAAGGCACGTCGGCCCTGTTCCTGCTCAGCTCGGGCGCCGTCATGGACAAGGTGCGACAGGCCTTCAGCGGCCAGGAAACGCCAGAGCTGTTCTTCACGAACTTGACCTCTGAACAGGAGAAGGCACTTCGCGAAACCTTTTCGATGGAACAGGAATTCCAGACCGCCGACGAACCGGGAACGGGGCCGAAATGAGTCAGCATTGGAGTGCCGACGCCGATCTCACCGACCATCGCCAGGGAGAGCACCGGTCCGGGCTACGGCCGATCTGGACCGGGTGGATCTTCTTCGCCAGCGTGATCATGGTCATCCTCGGCGTTTTCAACGCCATCGCGGGAATCGTGGCCCTGGTCCAGGGCGGTTACTACATCGCGGGTCCGGAGTACACGCTCGTCCTGGACCTGACCGGCTGGGCGTGGGCCCATCTGGTGGGTGGTGTGCTGGTGGCGATCGCCGGCGGCGTCCTCGTCTCGGGCGCCATCTGGGCGAGGGTGATCGCGGTGCTCTTCGCCGCCGGCAACGCGTTGACCCATCTGGTGTTCCTCGCGGCGCATCCGCTGTGGTCGACGATCGTGATCGCCCTGTGCGTGACGGTCATCTGGGCGGTCATCGTCCACGGTGACGAAGCCCCGAATCGCGGGTTGTGGTGACAGACCGGCCCACACCTCGAACACCGCGAGCGCTCGTCGTCCTGCTCGGCGCGGCCGCGATCGTGGTCGGTATCGCGGGAATCAAGGCGGTCGCGTGGCTGGTGGCGCCGACGTTGCTGGCGCTCGTCATCGTGATCACGCTCAGCCCCGCACACGGCCGGTTGCGGAGCCTCGGCTTTCCTCGCTGGGCCGCGACGGCGGCGCTCGTGGTGTTCGTTCACGGGATACTCATCGCCTTCTGCGTAGCGATGATCGTGTCGGTCGCCCAGCTCGCCGCGCTCCTGCCACGCTACGCGGACCGGATCGCCGGTCTGTATGCCGAAATCGCCGACGCGCTGGCGGAATTCGGTGCCGGGCAGGCGCAGTTGCGCGACATCCTCAAGTCCATCGACCCCGGCAGCTCGTTTCGTATCTCGGCTCCCTGCTCGCCGATCTGACCGGTGTCACCACGAGCCTGGTCTTCCTGCTGGGATTGCTGCTGTTCCTCAGCGCCGAAACCGCGGACATCGACAGCCGGATCGCCCGTATCGCGGGTGAGCGGGCACGGACGGCCGAAGCGCTGCGCGACTTCGGCCGTCGTGTCCGGGTGTATCCTGGCGGTGACCACGGCCTTCGTCCTCGTCGTCGCGGTAATGGACGTCATCGCGCTGATCTTGCTCAGGGTACCGCTCGCGGCTTTGTGGGGCCTGCTGTCGTTCGTGACCAACTACAACCGACGATCGGCTTTCTGCTCGGCCTCGCCCCGCCTGCCACGCTCGCGGTCCTTGACGGCGGCTGGCAGGCCATGCTGGCGGTGGTGGTGGTCTACGTGGTGATCAATTTCGTGATGCAGTCGCTGCTCCTGCCGCGCTACGTCGGCAACGCCGTCGGGTTGTCCGCCACGGCGACCTTCGTCGCGCTGGTGTTCTGGGCTTGGGTGCTCGGGCCACTCGGGACGTTGCTCTCGGTTCCCGCGACTCTGCTGGCGCTGGCCATGCTCGTCGACGACCCGGCCGGCAGCTGGGTCACGGCGTTGGTGGGTTCGCCTCGCCGGGAACCGGCCGACGTCAGAACAGGATGAGCACGATGAAGAACAGGCATGCCAGGATGTTCAGCAGCCAGCCGTGGGCGTTCGTCCAGTCCCGGATGTCCGGCATGACCCGCGCCGCGCGCCGCCGGAAGAGCAGGTAAGCCAGCAGCGGCAGCGCGGCGATCAGGGTGGTGGTCAGGAGGAACGGGATGGCCGCGCTGAAACCCGCCCCGCTGCGGGCGATGTCGAGGCCGACCACGCACATGACGAGCACGTCCGAGGGGAAGAACGCGATGAGCAGGAATCCGGTGCGGAACCCGCGCCCGGGACCCGCCGACATGAGCGATCCGAGCCATTTCGGCGGGTCCGCGGTTTCGCGGTGCGTCCAGTTCCAGATCGCGACCCCCACCAGGATCGCGACCAGTACGTACTCGATGATCGTGTAGAGCGAGCCGTCCGAATCGGAGACGAGGGGATCTGGCGGCAGGAACCCCGCGAGCCAGGTCGTGAGCGCGGTTCCGGCCGTGGCGGCCGCCGCGACGCCCGCCACGAACGCGAGCGATGTCGGCACCGCGCGCGCCGTCGTGATCAGGATCAACGCCGACACGAACTGCGGCCCGGCCATCATGGTGATCGCGAGCGGGAGCACGGTGAGCGAGTCATCCGTCATTCCGTGACTCCCGTCCGAGATCGCTCTTCAGCAACGAATCGCGTTGCCCGCCAACGCTTCGCTTGTCGGTGACGGGCAACGCACGCACGGCGGTCTCACCGCCGGAAGTTCGGATGCGGTACCGGGTGGAGTTCGCCTCCGCGTTTCCTCGGGCCCATTCGCCACGCCCTCCGACGCCCCGACACGCGCAGCTCCTGCGGGCCAACGGGGAGCTGCTACCCGGTACCGCATGCGGACGGCGGAGCCTTGGGCTGGGGCAGGCTTCGCGATCCGCTGACTCCAGAATGCGCCCTTGGGGCACGGAGCTCCTCCTTCATGGCGGGTGAAAACGAGCCCTCGGCTTCGTTACCCAACACTAGAAATCGATTCTAGCGGCGGCCACCCTTTTGGACGAGGGGCCGCGGTCACCGGTCCCGACTCACCCGCAAAGGAGGAGGTGACCGCCGCTTGGGGTGAGCAAAATCGGTCCCCTCACCCGTTCTGGGGAATCGAAGGGAGTGAATCGGTGAGCACTGCGCCGCATCTTCGGTCCAGAGCAAAACTCGTCCTGATGGGAATGACATTCGTTCTGGTTCTTTCGGCGCAACCGGGGGCCAGCCGGTCCTCAGGGACAGTGGACGCCGTTATTTCCGGTCTCGCTTTCGTCTTCACCGGGATTTCTCGGGTCTTCGCCTTCGTCTGGCATGTCATCTCCAGCACGGCGATGTCATGCACCGGCCGGTGACCCCTGCCGAAGGTGCGGAACCGGGCGCGCACGACGTAGACCCGGTCGTGGTGCCGTCGCCGAAGCTCGCACCACCACCGTCCGCCTGCGACATTCTCGAGCGGGACCGGTTGCTGGACGTCCTCGATCAGGCCACCACCGGCCAAACCCCCAGCGTCACGCTGATCAACGCACCCGCGGGATCCGGCAAGACCGTGCTGCTCGGCAGCTGGCTGGGGCGGAGAGCACGCCACCACGCCACCGACGAACATGTAGCGTGGATTTCGCTGGACGCCAACGACAACAAGGTATTCTCACTGTGGTCGTCGATCCTCTGCGCGCTTGACCGAAGCGTCGAGGACGACGTCGTCTCCGAACTGACGCCGGCGCGGGACGCTTCCGCTCACGAAGGCATCGCCGCCTTCATCGACATGTGCGACCGGCTCTCGCGGCCGGTGATCCTGGTGCTGGACAACGCACACGAGCTGTCCGCACCGGCCGCGATCAAGAACGTGAACATGCTTTTGCGCTACCTGCCGTCCGGAGTGCGGGTCGTCATCGCGACCCGGTTCCCGCCACCGCTGATCCTGCCCCGGCTCCGGTTGGAAGGCAGGCTGCGGGAAATCACGGCGCACCAGCTGAACTTCACCGAGCAGGAAACCGGAAGACTGCTCGCCAGGCAGAACCTCGCGCTGACGAAGGCGGATCTGGACAAGATCTCTGAACGGACGGAGGGCTGGGCGGCGGGCCTGCGTTTCCTCACCCTTTCACTGGCCGCCTCATCGGACGCGAGCGAGACGATTCGAGCATTCACCGGCGACGACCGCCTGCTGGCCGAATACCTGTCCGGGGAGATCCTCGGCCCGCAACCCGCGTACATCCGTGAGTTCCTGCTGAGCACCTCGGTGTGCACTGACGTCACCGACGAGCTGGCCACCCGGCTGACCGGGCAGGAGAACTCCGGGCAGATTCTGCACACGCTCGCCCGCACCAACGCGCTGGTCACCCGGCACGGCCGAGACCGTCCTCGATACCGCTGCCACCCCTTGCTCCGCGACTACCTGCGTGCCGAGCTGACTCGCCGTCACCCGCGGGCCTACCGCAGGCTCCACCGTTCGGCGGCCGAATGGTTCACCGACTCCGGCGACGTGCTCACCGCGCTGGAGCACAGTGTCGCCGCGCAGGACGAAGAGCAGGTCACCCGGTACATCCAGCGGTTCGGGCTGCAAACCGTCCTCAAAGGACAAGGATCGCGATTGCACACGCTGCTCGGCGCGATTCCGGAGCACATCCTGGCCCGGCCTCAGGTGGCACTCACCGCGGCGGTCGCCGCCCTCGACTCTCATGACCTCGTGACCGCGGACCGATACCTCGGCAGGGTCGACAATTCGGCGCAGCCCCTTCGTTCCGGGCGTCTGCGCGCGTTGAACGCCGTGGCCGTCCTCTATCGGGCGAGATTCGGCGGGAACATGGAGAAAGCGCTCGCCGAACTCCGCGCCACGAGCGCGGGCGATTCCGGCGATTTCGACCTCGACCTGCTCGCCCTCCTCACCCGCGGGACCGCGGCTCTGTGGCTGGGTGGCCTCTCGAACGCCACCCGCGATCTGGAACGCGCGCTGCGGATGGCCACTCCGGAGCGGCGCGACGCAGTCAGCCTGCAGTGCAGGACCCACCTCGCGGCCATCGCGTGCGTACAGGGTGACCTCGCCGGGCTGGCGGTGCACACCAATGCCGCCCTCGAGCTGGCCCGTGCTCGCGGCTGGGAGGAGACCGCGCGGACCGCCTTCCTGTATGCGGTTCTCGGGCTGGCGGCCTATCAGAGGCTGGACCAGGAGAGCGCCCGCCGGTTCTCCGCACTGGCGACTCACCTTTCGCCCGCGGCCGTGGAGCCGGCCGTGGAAATGCTGACGGTGACACTCAGCGCCGCCGTCGAATTCGATCTCGCCGCCGATCCGCACGCGGTCGTCGAAGCGCTGCGGGGGCACCGGCAACGGCTCGCGGCGCAGCCGAGCACTCCCTGGCTCGTCGCCTATACGGCTCCGATCGAACAACGACTGGCCCTTCGCGTCGGAGAACCCACCTGGGCGGCGGACGTGACCGAACAGAATCGGCACCTGCTGGCCCCCTACGCGGAGCACGCGCTGCTCACCGCGCTCATGCACATTCACCGCGGCAGAACCGGCGCCGCACGCCGCCGCCTGCAGCCGGTGATCGAGTGCCAGACCAGCCCTCTGGTGGCGCGTACCTTGATCGACAGCTGGCTCCTCGAAGCCGTTCTCGCCGACCAAGCCGGTGAACAGAACCGGGCGCACAACGCCGTCGGCCGTGCACTCGACCTCGCGGCACCCCAGCAGGCGTTACGGCCCTTCCACGACGCCGGGCAGCACATCCGGGAACTACTGGTTTGCGGCGCCGGGAGGTTCGGGCGTATCGAAGAGTTCGCGGGTACCGTGCTGCAGGCACTACCGGCCGGCCCCGCGCCCCCGGTCGAATCGCTCACCTCACGCGAGCTCGAACTCCTCACCGAATTGCCGTCGATGCGCACCGCGGAGCAGATCGCCGATTCGCTCTTCGTGTCGGTGAACACGGTCAAGACCCATCTTCGCGGCATCTACCGGAAGCTCGGCGTCAACCACCGCCGCGACGCCGTCGTCGCCGCACGCCGGCGCGGCCTGCTGTGAGTTCCGCCGCCCGGGGTGGCCGGGTGAACCGTCTACTCCCGCCAGCCCGCCAGCTCGACCCCCTTCGCGACGTCCACCCGGTACCCGAGCGTCACGACGGCCTTCGCCCCCGGAGCGAGTGTGAGCCGCCAGGTGAACTCACCCAGCTCGGTCCGCTCCGCCGGTTCCGGCACGGTGCGCACGTCCCGGACGGTGATCGCGTCGTCCCGGGAGACCGGCGCCTGGTCCAACACGGTCACGACGGCTTCGCGCGGGCTGTGGTTGACGATCGTCGTGGTGTAGGCGGCTTCCCGCTTGCGGACGCCGGACAGTGTCGCCTTGCTCGCCGTGCGGTGCGTGAGTTCGCGCTCGATCCGGATCCGGTCGTCCACGCCGAGGGCGAGTTCGAGTTCCTCACCCGGCGCCCAGACGTCCAGCCGGGTGGTGCCGACGAATTCCGTCTCGTGGAACACAGACGCCTTGCCCGGCCGCAGGGTGTGCTGCGAGGTGTTGACGACGGTCGCCCGCAGGAACGCCTCCGGCGACACCACCGGAGCGGTGACGTAACCCAGTTTCGCGGTCAGCTCCAGCTGCGCGAGCGTCGTGCGGTGACCCTGCGCTCCCGAAGGGACCGCCACCGGGCGGCCGGGCCGGTAGGTGACCGCGGTGGTGCCCTGTTCGACGGACGCGGTCCGCGCCGCCATCGGGGGCGCGCCGGGGGCCGGCATGCCCACCGACTCCGGGATCCCGCCGCCCGCGGGCGACGCGCCGCCGTACGCCATGCGTGCCATCGACGGCGTGTACTCCCGCACGCGGTCGAGGAACCACGGATCGAGTTCCGGCACCTCCACGGTGTTCGCCGGCCGCGCGGTGGAGAGGGCCAGTTCGCATTCCGGCCAGTCCTCACCGGTGTGCTGGGTGATCCGCCCGTACCAGGTCAGCGAGACGTCCTCGCCGCGGACGCGTACGTCGTAACCCGGCTCCCAGCACGCGTTCGCGACCACATAGGACAGCTCGAGGCCGATTTCCGCGCCGTCCTCCTGGCTCTCCAGCTCGACCGTGACCGTCGCGCTGTCCACTTCGGACGTTCCTTGTTTCGCCTCGATCTCGCGGTCGAGCGCCTTGAGGTCGTCGCGGAGCCGCGCGAGGCGGATGCCGAGTTCGCGGCGTTTCCCGAGCGCCTCGGCCAATTGCGTGCCGAGCGCGTCGGTGACTTCGGCGACCCGGGGCGGTTCCGCCGTACCCGCCGCGAGCGCCTTCGCGAAACTCTTGCCGCTGCGTGTCGCCAGCCCGGTCAGCAGATCGACCTTCGCGGATTCCGCGGTGACGGCGTCCGCGACCTCGTCGACCACCGCCTGATCGGCGTGCCGCTGCTCGGTCAGCGCGCGCAGGGAGGCGTCCGCGGGCGCGGGATGGCGTTCGACGGTGACGTCGACCCCGGCGATGACCGCCGGGCCGGAACCGGTGACGCGGACCGAGTCGGCGTCCAGGTTCCACGGCAGGCCCGCGAAGGCGAAGCGCGTTTCGCCGTCGAGTACAGCCGAAGCCCGTCTGGTGATCCGGGCGTGGTGCGGGTAGACGGTGACGGCGACGATCGGTGCTTCCAGTGCGCTCGGCATGCCTCCGACGTTAGTCTCTTGACACCTGTTCGGGTGGCCGGAAACCTCAGCTGGGTCTTGCCCGCCCGCCATTGGGGGTCCTGTGAGAGTCGCCAGGCTCGCTGCCCTGTTCACCGCCGTTCTGGTCCTTCCGGCGACGGCGTTGCCCGCTCAAGCCGACGCGCCGCCGACGCCGGTCTTCAAGGACGGCCAAGCCCAGCCGGTGTTCGACCCGGCGGACGTCATCCGGGAGAACGTCTGGGTCACCGCGCCGGTCGACAGTGACCGCGACGGCAAGGACGACCTCGTGCACGCGGAGGTGGTGCGGCCCCGCGCGACGCAGCAGGGCATGAAGGTCCCGGTCGTCTACCAGGCCAGCCCGTACTACGCGGGCGGCAACGACGTCGCGAACCACAACGTCGACGTCGAGCTGTACGTGCCCGGCGCGAAGCGCGTCCCCGCGGGCCCGCGGATCGCGACCAAGACCGTCGGCCCGAACGCCGCCCCGATCAGCTGGCGCTACCAGGACTACTTCACCGCCCGCGGGTTCGCGGTGGTGTACGGCGAATCGCTCGGCAGCGGCCAGTCCACCGGCTGCCCGAGTAGCGGCGACGTCAACGAGACCATCGGCGCGAAGTCCATTGTGGACTGGCTGAACGGCCGCGCGACGGCGCGTGACGCGGCGGGCAAGGCCGCGGTCGCGGACTGGAGCACCGGCAAGACCGGCATGATGGGCGTCTCCTACAACGGGACGCTGCCCAACGCCGTGGCCAGCACCGGCGTCGAGGGGCTGGAGACGATCGTCCCGATCGCGGCGATCTCCAGCTGGTACGACTACTACCGCAACGACGGCGCCGTCGTCGCGGCAGGCGGATTCCAGGGCGAGGACGCGGACGTGCTCGCCGATTACGTCCACACGCGACAGGATCGCGCCGTCTGCCGTCCGCTGATCGACGGCATCGCGGTCGACCAGGACCGCGTGACCGGTGACTACAGCCGCTTCTGGGACGCGCGGAACTACCGCAACGACGTGAACAAGGTGCGGGCCTCAGTGCTCGTGGTGCACGGCTTCGGCGACTGGAATGTCAAGACCGACCAGGGCACCCGCTGGTACGAGATGCTCAAGGCGCGCGGCGTCGAGCACAAGATCTGGCTGCACCAGGCCGGGCACGCCGACCCGTACAGCCTCCGCCGCGACGTCTGGCTCGCCACGCTGAACAAGTGGATGTCGCACTACCTCTACGACGTGGACAACGGCATCGAGCGTGAGCCGAAGGCCACCATCCAGCGTGAGGACAAGTCGTGGGTGGACGAGCCGGAGTGGCCGCTGCCCGGCACCCAGGACGTCAAGCTCTACCCGTGGCCCGGCGGCTCGTCGAAGGGCAAGCTCGACACGCGCAACCCCGTTCCGGGCAAGGCCGCCGTCGAGACGCTGGCGGACGACGCGAGCAAGACGATCGAACAGCTGGCGGCCGCGGCGTCGTCGGGCCACCGGCTGCTGTACTCGACCACCGCGGCGAAGCAGCCCGTGCGGCTTTCCGGGACCGTGAAGACCGACCTGTCGCTGTCCTTCGACAAGCCGGCCGCGAACGTGACCGCGGTGCTCCTCGACCGCGCTCCGGACGGGACGGCGAAGGTGATCACCCGCGGCTGGACCGACCCGCAGAACCGGCGCGACCCCGCCCGCACCGACCCGATCACCCCTGGTGAGAACTACAAGGTCGAGGTGGAACTGGTCGCGAAGGACTACCTGCTCGCGGCCGGGCACAAGATCGAGTTCCTGGTGGCCTCCAGCGACCACGACTACACGCTCCGGCCGAAGCCGGGCGCCGGTGTCTCGGTCGAGCTGAACCGTACTTCGCTGGTGCTGCCGGTGGCGGGTGGCAAACCCGCGCTGCGAGCCGCTTTCGGCTGAGCGAGCCTGCTCCGGATGTCCGGCGCTCACTCTGCCGCGACGTCCGTGAAGGCCTCCTTCCTTACCCTGAGGGCAGGGAAGGAGGCCTTCACTACGTCATCGATGTGCCGTGGTGACGCCGAGGCCGAGGGCGTGTTGCGAAGTGGCTTTCGCGGCACGCGATGGCGGCGCCGGACGGGACGGGGTCCGGCGTTTCGGGTGGAAAACCCCGACCCGACCTCGGGCTTGTACGGAAAATGTATTTCCCCCGGCTTTGCTTCGGGCTGTCCGGCTTCCCCACCTGATGGAGGTCTCCATGTCCAGGTTGCGCCGTTTCGCAGTGCTCGCCGCGGCCGCCGTCATCCCCGCGCTCGGCCTGACCCTCGCCGGTACGACGCAGGCGTCGGCCGCCCCGAACTTCCAGGTCCCGTTCAAATGCGGCGTCACGGTCACGGCGGCGACGTTCAGCGGGCACAGCCCGGCGAACTCGGTCGACTTCCAGAAGTCGGGGATCACCGGGATGCCGGTGCTGGCGTCGGCGGGCGGCACCGTCACCAGGGTCGCCAACGAGGGCAGCACGAGCTACGGGCGCTGGGTCGAGATCGACCACGGCGGCGGCTGGCGTACCCGGTACGCGCACCTGTCGACCCAGTCCGTCTCGGTCGGCCAGGCCGTCAGCCTCGGCAAGCAGATCGGCACGGCCGGGGCGACCGGCGGCGTGACCGGCCCCCACCTGCACTTCGAACAGCGGCTCAACGGGGTCGCGCAGAAGGCGGTGCTGAACGGGGTCGCCGTGCCGTACTACGGCCACACCAACTTCACCAGCAAGAACTCGTGCGGCGGCAACCCGTACGAGGCCACCGAGGTGTGTGGCAGCGGGTTCTCGGTCGTCGACTCGCAGGGGCTCGCGAACGGTTCGGGTACCGCGTACCTGCTCTACAACGCGTCGACCAAGGCCAACTGCGTCACCACGCTGAAGGCGGTTTCGCTCGGCACCGCGTCGCCGGTGTCGGCGTTCCTCGAAGGCCAGGGTTCCGCTCGCGTGACCGACTCCGGCAGCTTCGCCTACTACGCCGGCCCGGTGAAGAAGACGGCCGCCGCGACCTGCGTCAAGTGGGGCGGCTCGGTCGGGTCGAACGCCTACGAGAGCCCGTTCGAACACTGCGGCTGACCCCGCGGGCCGGGCACTGTAGACCACCCCACCGACAGGATCGGCGTCCCCGCGCTCGGTCCCGCGGCGGTTGTCCACAACGGTCCCGGCTGTCCACAGATGTGTCGTGCCCCCACCCGGCGGCCCCATTCCCGCCGCAAGGTGGGGGCATGACCACATCGACTCCGACCGGCAGGACCAAGGTCAATCTGACGGATCCGGCGGACCTGCTCGCCGCGATCCCGTACCTCCTCGGATTCCACCCCGAGGACTCCGTCGTCGTCTTCGGCCTCCGCGACCAGGACCGCAAGCGTCAGGGCCTCCTCATGCGTGTGGACCTGCCGCCGCCGGGCCTGGAACAAGACCAGGCGCGTGAACTCGCGGTCCGGCTCGCCCTGACCGGCCACACCGGCGCCATCGTCGCGGTGGTCGGTGGCGGTCCCGCGAACAAGGCGGGACGGCCCCCGCGCCGCCGGTTCGTCCGGCGCGTGGAAGCCTCGCTGGCCGAGTACGGCATCCCGCTGCTGCATTCGGTATGGGCACCGCGTATCGCCGCCGAGGTGCGCTGGGCGTGCTACCGGGAAAGGACCTGTGGCGGTCTGCTGCCGGATCCGCGCGATTCGGTGGCCGCCGCGGTCGTCACCGGTGCCGGGCAGGTCACCCACGCGAGCCGGGACGAACTCGAGCGACTCTTCGACCCCGTCGCGCCGGAGGCGCTCGCCAGACGCGCCGATCTCCTCACCAGGCTGGACGATCCACCATGGAGGGCCCCGGACCTCGTCCAGGCCGGGATCGCCGAGGTGAACGCCGCGCTCGCCCGCGCGGACAGCGGCGACCCGGCGATCACGGACGACCAGGCCGTCCGGCTGGCCTGGGCGCTTTCCCTGGTCGAGGTCCGCGGCGCCTGCATGCTCACCGCCGCCCCCGCGGACTCAGCGCTCGCCCGCGCGGCGGAGGATCTCTGGCTCACGCTTGCCCGCGAAATCCCGCCACCGGAAGCGGCCGAGGCGCTCGCCCTGAAGGCGCACGCCGCCTATGTCCGGGGCGACCTGGCGACCGCCGGGATCGCCTTGGCCAGGGCAGGCGAAGCCGACCCTGGGCACGGGCTGACGAAACTCCTGGCCAGGGCTCTGGACGCGATGGTGCCGCCGTCCGACGTCGCCGACGTGGTCCTTCGGCAGCGAGCCGAAGGAACGCAAGAGATCGGCCTCAGGCGTTCTGGCGGGACCGCGTGAACGCCCAGGCGTCGGCGACGATGCCGTCGAGGTCGGTGCGCTCGGGCTTCCAGCCGAGTTCGTCACCGGCCCGCTCGCTGGAGGCCACCAGCACCGACGGGTCGCCCGCCCGCCGCGGGGCCACCGCGGCGGGGATCTCGTGGCCGGTGGTGCGGCGGCACGCCTCGATCACCTCGAGCACCGAGAACCCGGTGCCGCTGCCGAGGTTGTAGATGCGGTGTTCGCCGTCGGCCGCGTGGCGCACGGCCAGCAGGTGCGCGTCGGCGAGGTCGACCACGTGGATGTAGTCGCGGATGGCGGTGCCGTCCGCGGTCGGGTAGTCGTCACCGAAGATCTGGATCCGCTCGCGGTCCCCGGTGGCGACCTGGAGCACGAGGGGGATCAGATGGGTTTCGGTGGTGTGCCGCTCGCCGAAGGAGCCGTAGGCGCCGGCGACGTTGAAGTAGCGCAGGCTGACGGCGGCGATGCCGTGGGCGCGCGAGAACGAGGTGATCGCGTGGTCGATGGCCAGCTTCGTCGCACCGTAGGTGTTGGTCGGCTGGGTCGGCGCCGTCTCCGGGATGGGGGAGGACTCGGGCTCGCCGTAGGTGGCCGCGGTGGAGGAGAACACCAGCCGCTTCGTGCCGTGGTCGCGCATCGCTTCGAGCAGGCGGAGCGAGGTCAGGACGTTGCCTTCCCAATACTTCGCCGGATCCGTCATGGACTCGCCGACCAGGGACTTGGCGGCGAAGTGGAGGACACCGTCGAAGCCGTCGCCGAGCAGCCGCCGGGCGACCTCGGCGGCGTCGCCCTCGACGAAGGTGGCGTCCGGGTGCACCGCGTCGGCGTGCCCGGTGGAGAGGTCGTCGACCACGGTGACGTCGTGCCCGGCCTCGATGAGGCGGGCCGCGCAGACGCTGCCCACATAACCGGCTCCGCCCGTCACCATCAGCTTCAGGGTCTTGGTCGGTTCGTCGGTCACGTTCGCGCCTTTCTGCTGCGGATGCGGTCGCGGCCCAGTGTCCTCGCCCCCGGGCACCGGCCGCGCCCCGGGGTGCGGGTGCGGCTCACGGAATCCGGCGTCGGCGTGTTCCGTCTCCAAGCACGCGTGTCCCGTGCCTGGACACGCGAATCACGCCAAAGCGGGGCCGAACCCGCGCTAGAGCTCGTCGCGGCCCGCGCCACGCGATGGCACGGCGGTGAACAGCCTGGGGTGGCGCAGATCCGCCGCTTCGTACGCGGCCTTCACCGCTCGCCCGACGGTGTCCACATCGGACTCGCGGACCAGCGCGATCGCGGAACCCCCGAAGCCGCCGCCGGTCATCCGCGCGCCGAGGGCCCCGGCTTCGCGGGCCGAATCGACGGCGAGGTCGAGTTCACGGGTGGAGATCCGGTAGTCGTCGCGCATGCTCACATGCGAGGCGTCCAGGTGCGGACCGATCTCGGTGATGCGGCCCGCCCGCAGCAGGTCCACGGTGTCGAGGACGCGCTGGTTCTCGGTCACCACGTGGCGCACCAGCGGTACGAGGTCGTCCGGCAGCCTGCCGAGCGCGGCGTCCAGCCCATCGACGCTGATATCCCTCAGCGCCTTCACCTCGAGCAGTTCCGCGGCACGCTCACAGCCCCGGCGGCGTTCGCCGTAGCCGCCCTCGGCGTGCGAATGCTTCGTGCGGGTGTCCATGATCAGGATCCGGACGCCCGATTCCTCCAGCGGGAACGGCACCTGTTCCATCTCGCCGGAGCGGACGTCGAGGAACAGCACGTTCGATTCCGTGCAGCACAGGGAAGCGGTCTGGTCGAGCAGACCGGTCGGCGCCCCGACGAAGTCGTTCTCCGAACGCTGCACCCAGCGGGCCACTTCGTGCAGGCTCGGCGAACCCCCGCCGGTGCCCGGAATGGTGCCCGCCAGCCCCAGCAGGGCGAGCGCGACAGCGCATTCGAGCGCGTGGGAGGAGGACAAGCCCGCCCCCGACGGCACGTTCCCCGCGATCGCCACGTCCGCGCCGGCGCCGAGGCCCTGGTCACGCAGGACCCACGCGACCCCCGCCGGATACGCGGCCCACCCCTCGACCGAGCCGGGCCGCAGGTCGGCGACGGTCAGCGGGCCGGATTCCTGGACCCGGCCGTCCGAGCCGAGGGTGGCCACGGTCAGCACACCGTCCTCGCGCGGCGTCGCCGCGGCGGCGAGCCGGTGCGGCAGGGCGAACGGCAGCACGAAACCGTCGTTGTAGTCGGTGTGCTCACCGATCAGATTCACCCGGCCCGGCGCGGACCAGACCCCGGACGGAGCCCGGCCGTGGAGGGCCAGGAAGGTCTCCGCGGCGTCGGACGCGGCGCTCACCTGGCCTGCGCCAGCACGGCGTGCAGCGCCGACACGGGCACCTGCGCGGTGTTGCTCCCGCCGGTGACCTCGATGGTGCCGCCGGGCGCCGTCTTGCCGACCTTGACCCGGCTGCCGGGCACGATGCCGACCGACTTGAGCTCCGTCATCAGCGTCTCGTCCAGCTGGACGTGCTCGGCGATGCGGCGGATCTCGACCTCGCCGCCGCCCATGCGGGCGAACTCGTCGAGCCGCACGAGGTCGGCTTCGGCGGGTGGAGCGGGATCGCCGTCGCCGAGCTTGTCGAGCCCCGGGATCGGGTTGCCGTAGGGCGACGTGGTGGGGTGGTCGAGCAGCTTGACCAGCTTGCGCTCGACGGCCTCGCTCATCACGTGTTCCCAGCGGCAGGCCTCGTTGTGGACGTGCTCCCACTCCAGGCCGATGACGTCGACCAGGAGGCGCTCGGCCAGCCGGTGCTTGCGCATGACCGCGATGGCGAGTTCGCGACCGTGCTCGGTCAGCTGCAGATGCCTGTCGTCCGCGACGACGACCAGTCCGTCGCGCTCCATCCTGGCGACGGTCTGGCTCACGGTCGGGCCGCTCTGCTGCAGCCGCTCCGCGATCCGGGCCCGCAGCGGGACGACACCTTCTTCTTCGAGCTCGTAGATGGTACGCAAGTACATCTCTGTGGTGTCGATGAGATCGTTCACGCTGTCCCCTTCGTCCGCGTTGCTCATCGTAGTCGCTGGCACTGACAGCGACGCAGGCGTGGGGAGAACAAGCACCGAGGCGGGAAAAGTCCCCCAAGCTGGGCAGGGAGCCGTGCGGCACGGAAAGATGGGCCCATGCGCCCCATGATCACCACCAGCGAACTCGCCGCGCAGCTGTCCGGGCCGGAATCGGCACGCTCCGTAGTGCTCGACGTCCGCTGGCGGCTCGCCGGCCCGCCCGGCGCCGATTCCTACCGTGAGGCGCATCTCCCGGGCGCGGTGTACGTCGACCTCGACACGGCGCTCGCCGGGGAGCCGGGCGACGGCGGCCGTCACCCGCTTCCGGAACCGGAGACGCTTCAGCGGCATCTGCGGGCGGCCGGGGTCCGCGCCGGTCATCCGGTCGTGGTCTACGACGACGCCGACGGTTCGGTCGCGGCCAGGGCGTGGTGGCTGCTGCGCTGGGCCGGGCACGCCGAGGTCGCCGTGCTGGACGGCGGGTTCGCGGCCTGGACCGAGGAGGAGCGCCCCGTCACCGCCGAGGCCCCTTCGCCCGAGGAGGGGGACATCGTCGTGAAGCCCGGCGGCATGCCGGTGCTGGAGGCGGACGAGGCGGCCACGCTCGCCAGGGACGGCTTGCTCTTCGACGCGCGGGCGAGGCCGAGGTACGCGGGGGAGACCGAGCCGATCGACCCGCGCGCCGGGCACATCCCCGGCGCGGTCAACGCGCCCTTCTCCGGGCATCTCGGGGAGGACGGGCGCTGGCGCGACGCCTCGGAACTGGCCGAGCGGTTCGAAGGTCTCGGCGTGACCCCGGGGACCCCGGTCGGTGTCTACTGTGGATCGGGCGTCACCGCCTCGTCCGTCGTGCTCGCGCTCGAGGTCGCCGGTCACCCGGAGCCCGCGGCGTTGTACGCGGGTTCGTGGTCGCACTGGTCGCGCGATCCGGGGCGCCCGGTGGCCACCGGAGATCTGCCCGGCTGACCCGCGGGCGTCCGGAACGACGCACGAGCCGCGTCCGGGCACTAGAGTTCGGACCATGCGAGCACCGGCCGTCGTATGGGACTCCTCGCTGCTGGGCTACGACCTCGGCGGCGAGCATCCGTTCAATCCGGTGCGGCTCGAACTGACGATCCGGCTCGCCACCGAGCTCGGCGTGCTCGACGGGGTCGACCTGCTCGTCCCCGGCCCGGCGGGCGAAGACGAGCTGTGCCGCGTGCACCTGGCCGAATACATCGAGGCCGTCCGGCAGGCGCCGATGACCGGTGCCGACTTCGCGCACGGGCTCGGCACCGAGGACAACCCGGTGTTCACCGGGATGCACGAGGCTTCCGCGCTGGTCGTGGGCTCGACGCTGCTGGCCGCGCGGAAGATCGCCGAGGGTGAGGCGACGCGGGCGGTCAACATCGCCGGCGGGCTGCACCACGCGATGCCGGGCAAGGCGTCGGGTTTCTGCGTCTACAACGACTGTTCGGTGGCGATCTCGTGGCTGCTCGACCACGGTTTCGACCGCGTCGCCTACGTCGACACCGACGTGCACCACGGCGACGGCGTGCAGACGGCCTTCTACGACGATCCGCGCGTGCTGACCGTTTCCCTGCACCAGCACCCCTTCACGTTGTGGCCGGGAACGGGGTACTCGGCGGAGATCGGCAAGGGCGGGGCCGAGGGCACCGCGGTCAACCTCCCGCTGCCGCCCGGCACCCGCGACACCGGCTGGCTGCGGGCGTTCGAGGCGGTGGTGCCGTCGCTGCTGGAACAGTTCCGGCCGCAGATCCTCGTCACCCAGTGCGGCGTCGACTCGCACGAGGAGGACCCGCTGGCGGACCTCTCGCTGTCGGTGGACGGCCATCGCGCCATCTACCGGCGGCTGCGCGAACTGTCCGAAGCACACGCCGGTGGCCGTTGGCTCGCCGTGGGCGGCGGTGGTTACCAGCTGATCCGGGTGGTGCCGCGCTCCTGGACCCATCTGCTCGCCACCGTGCTCGGGCGCGACGTCGACCCGGCGACGGCGCTGCCGCCGAACTGGGTCGCGTCGATCTCCAGGGCGGCGCCGCAAGCCGAGCTCCCGGCAGGCATGTCCGACGGCCGCGAGACCGTGTTCGTCCCGTGGGGAGACGGAGAGGACGAGCCGGTCGACATCGCCATCCGTGACACCCGCCGCGCGATCTTCCCGCTGCACGGACTCGATCCGGACGATCCGAGGGACTGACATGGCCAGTGAGGACACCAAACGCGACCCGTACGACTACCCGCGCGAGTGGGAGGCCGACGTCCTGCTCTCCGACGGCGGCACGGTGCATCTCCGTCCGGTGATCCCCAGCGACGCCGACGGGCTCGTCGCCTTCCACGGCAGGCTGTCCGAACGCACCCGGTACTTCCGGTACTTCGGCGCCTATCCGCGGATCCCGCAGCGCGACCTCGAACGGTTCTCCGTCGTCGACCACCACGACAGGGTCGCCTTCGTCGCGCTGCTGGGCGACGACATCGTCGCGGTCGGCCGGTACGAACGGCTCGAACACGGGCCGTCGGCCGAGGTCGCGTTCGTCGTCGACGACGCCCACCAGGGCCGCGGGCTCGGGTCGATCCTGCTGGAACATCTGGCCGCCGCCGCCTCGGAATGCGGACTTCGCCGCTTCGTCGCCGAGGTGCTCGCCGAGAACGCGGCGATGGTCCGCGTTTTCCGCGACGCGGGCTACCAGGTCAGCCGCGAGATCGAGGAAGGCGTGCTGCACCTGGAGTTCGACATCGACCCGACCGAGGAGTCGCTCGCCGTCGCCCGTTCCCGGGAGCAGGCCGCCGAGGCGCGCAGCGTGCACAATCTGCTGCACCCGAAGTCGGTCGCGGTGATCGGCGCGTCCACCGATCCGACGAAGATCGGCTACGTCGCCCTCACCAACCTCCTCAGCGCCGATTTCGCCGGCACCGTCTACCCGGTCAACCCCGAGCACAAGTCCGTCCGCGGCGTCCGTGCCTATCCGTCCGTCGTGGACATCCCCGAGGACGTCGACCTCGCGCTGGTCGCCGTGCCCGCCGAGGCCGTCGAGTCCGTTTTGGACGGTGCGCTGGCCAAGGGGGTCAAGACCCTCCTGATCGTCTCGGGCGGGTTCGCCGAGGCCGGGCCGCACGGGCTGCACGCCGAGCTGAGGCTGGTCGGGGAGGCCAGGGCGCACGGGATGCGGGTCGTCGGCCCGAACGCCCTGGGTGTGCTCAACACCGACGCGTCGGTCCGGCTCAACGCCACCCTCGCGCCCCGTCTGCCCGCGCGCGGCCGCACCGGGTTCTTCTGCCAGTCCGGCGCGCTGGGCACCGCCATCCTCGCCGACGCCGAGGCGCGAGGTCTCGGGCTGTCGACGTTCGTCTCGGCGGGGAACCGGGCCGATGTCTCCGGCAACGACCTGCTCCAGTACTGGGAGACCGATCCGGCGACCGACCTCGTCCTGCTGTACCTGGAATCGTTCGGCAACCCGCGTAAGTTCGCGCGGCTCGCGCGGCGGCTGGCGCGGACGAAACCGGTGGTGGCGGTGAAATCCGGCAGGCACGCGGTCCGTCCGCAGCTCGCCGCGACGTCGGCGGAGGTCGACGAGTCCAGCGTCCAGGCCCTGTTCGAACAGGCGGGTGTCGTCCGTGTCGACACGCTCGCGCAGCTCTTCGACACCGCGCTGGTCTTCGCGCATCAGCCGCTGCCCGCCGGCCCACGGGTCGCGATCGTGGGCAACTCCAGCGCGATCGGGCTGCTCGCCGCCGACACCGCGCGGGCGCACGGCCTCCGGCTGGCCGCCGATCCGGTCGACGTCGGGCCGCAGGCGAGCCCGGAGGAATTCGCCGCGGCCGTGCGTGAGGCGCTCAACTCGCCGGAGACCGACGCGCTCGTCGTGGTCTTCGTGCCGCCGCTCGCGATCCCGGGCACCGCGTACGCCCGCGCGCTGCGGGAGGTCGTCGTCGAGATGGACAAGAACAAGCCGATCGTGTCGACCTTCCTCGCCGTCGAGGGGGTGCCGGACGAGCTGGCCGTGCTGTCCGAGGACGGGGTGCCGACGCGGGGTTCGGTCCCGTCTTACCCCAGCCCCGAACGTGCGGTGAACGCGCTCGCGCGAGTCGTGCGCTACGCCGCCTGGCGGCAGCGGCCGCAGGGGAACCTGGTGCGGCCCGTGGGCCTGCACGCCGAGCAGGCGCAGGTGATCGTCAGCGAACTGCTGGCGGCCGAGGAGGGCAAAACGACGCTGCTCTCCGATGACGACGTGGTCCGGCTCCTGGGCTGCTACGGCATCGACGTGGTCCCGTTCCAGGTCGCCTCGTCCGCGGACGAGGCGGTGAAAGCGGCCGAGGAGCTGGGTTTCCCGGTCGCCCTCAAGGCCGTCGACGAGCGGCTGCGCGGCAGGCCGGACCTCGCGGGCGTGCGGCTCGATCTGTCCTCTGTGGACGGAGTACGCCGGGCGTACGCCGATCTGCGCGAGATCTCCCATGACGACGAGGTCTACGTCCAGCGGATGGCGCCCAAGGGCATTTCGTGCGTGGTCGGGCTGCAGGACGATCCGTCGTTCGGCACGCTCGTGTCGTTCGGTCTCTCCGGGCTGGTCAGCACGCTGCTGGGGGACAGGGCCTACCGTGCGGTCCCGCTCACCGACGTCGACGCCGCCACGCTGCTGCGCGAACCGCGGACTTCGCCGCTGCTGACCGGGTACCGCGGCGACGAACCGGCGGATCTGGCCGCGCTCCAGGACATCGTGCTGCGCGTCGCGGCGCTCGCCGAGGACAACCCCGAGGTCCGCTCGATGACGCTCGACCCGATCCTCGCCTCGCCGGACGGCGCCTTCGTCGCCAACGCGCGGATCGTGCTGGGCCCGCCGCCGTCCCGGCCCGACACGGGACCGCGACGGCTGCGGCCGATCAACGCCCCTGCCTGAGCCCCGTCAGGAATCCCACTCCTGGGGCGAGCGGGCCGCGAGATCCGCGTCGTGGCCGGTGAACGCCGCGATATCGCCACGGATCGTGTTGTGGAACGCGACGATCCGCCCGTCGTGGACGAGTTTCGTCTGCACCGCCCGTGCTTCCCCGGCCAGGGGACCGGCGGGGATGGTCAGCGTGGTGGCGGTGTGCACGAGATCGAACCCGCCGCCGAGCGGACGGCTCGACACCTGGCGGATCCGCAGCGTGCTGCCCCGGTAGATGGTGTCGAAGATGTTCTGGCTCTCGCGTGCGATCGTCGCGCGGCCGCGCTGGATGCGGCCGAGGACGTCGACGAAATCCGCGTCCTCGGCGAAGTTCGCGGCCCACGCCTCGCCGTCGCCCGCGTTCCAGGCGCGTTCCAGCGCGGTGATGATCTCCTCGGTGGTCATCGCTATCCTTTCCAGAACATCGATCTATTGGTTAGAACAACGTTCCAAATTTTCGAGGAGCATACATGCCCGCGGACCTGCCCGGCATCGTCCGGTTGCGCGACCGTCGTGAGGCGCTGACGCTGCGCACGATCCTGACGGCGGCCCGCGGCCTCTTCGCCGAGCGCGGGTACGCGCGGACACCGATCCGCCTCATCGCCCAGGAAGCGGGGGTGTCCCCGCAGACCATCTACGCCCACTTCGGTTCGAAGGCCGGTGTCCTCGGCGGGCTCGTCGACCTCCTCGACGACGAGGCCGGGATCCCCGACCTCGTCGCCGAGGCGCAGCGGACCGAGGATCCGGTCGCGTTGCTCGGCCTCCTGGCCACGGTCGCCCGCCAGGTCCGGGAACGCTGTGGCGACATCGTCACGATCCTCGGCTCCGGTGCGGCCGTCGATCCGGACATCGCCGCGACACAGGCGGAAGGTGCCCGGCGTAACCGGCTCGGCGTCGAGATGGTCGTCGGCCGCGTCCGAGAGAGCGGGCGCGCCGTGGTACCCAGGGCCGCGGACATCGCCGTGGCCCTGATGAGCGCCGACGTCCACACCAGCCTCGTCGCCGAGGCCGGGTGGAGTCACGACGACTACGAAGCCTGGCTCAAGGACACCTTGGTCACGGCGCTGCTTCGGTGACGCAGGGTCTTGCCGAAGAACGCCGAGAGCTGAGCGCGCTGCGTGGCGACGCTCCGCGCCGGATCGATGGTGCCGACGAAGGCGGCCGGGGCGTTGCCCAGTTGCGGCAACAGCGTCTGGTAGTCGGTGAAACTGAAATGCTCCCCGTCCGGCAACCGCACCTCGCGGGTCCAGCCACGCTGGTTGCGGAGGAACTCCTGCCAGGACGCGTCCGACGCGGCGCTGTGGTCACCGGCGCTCATCAGCAGGAACGGCCGGTCCAGTCCCTCGTCGGCGACGCGGCCGAAGATCCGCTGCGACTGCGAGTGGGCCATGCTGCCGTCCAGATCCGCTCCGGCGACGACGCGCCGGTCGCTCACCATCGTCTCGCCCGCGGTGAACCCGCCGGCGGAGTGGCCGAACATGCCGGCCTCGGTCAGTCCGAGCGAGTCGAGGACGAAGCGCGTGTCACGGACGCGAGTGTCGATCACGCGTTTCGACACCTCGATGCTCGACGGCGGCAAGGCCTTCTTCTCGACACGGCCGCCGGGGAACTCCACCGCTTCCGCTTCGTGGGTGTGGTCGATGGCCACGACGACGTAGCCTTCGCTCGCGAGCTGTTCCTGGTGGGTGGTGCCGTGCGAACGCGACAGGGTGCCGCCGGGCGAATACAGCACGACGGGCCGCTTGCCACCGATCGCGGGCGCGCCGATCCGGGAGTGGGTGGGGAAGCGGTAGTCGAGCTGGTCCGCCGTCATGCCCAGCTTGACGGCGTCGCCCTCGGCCACCACCTTCGCGACACCTGGCGCCATGTACGGCGCTTTCGGCTTTCCGCTCGGCAAGGCCGGGTACCGCACGGTGACCATCAATTCCCTTGTCGCACCGGGAACCCACGGGTCTTGGCGGGAGTGATCGACGAGATGGAGGTCGGTGCTGCCGACGGCGTACGGACCTGTCGGCGCGGGAAGGCTCAAGCGGACGGGCGCCGCCGACGCGGGCGGCGCGAGGAGGACGGCGGGCAGGGCGAGAGTGGTCGCCAGTACGCCGATCCGGCGCGTTGTTCGTTTCATGGCACCGAACGTAGGCAGCGGGCGGGTGCCGGGGCATCGGGAAGATCACCGGTGCCGACCCTGGGATCAGCCCCGGGGCTCACTGCCGCGTTTAGTCCTCTGAATGCGGTAGTTGTCAGCGCGAACTATCGCGTTCAGAGGACTAAACGCGGGGGTAGCGCAGCTCCCACGCCGCTCGGGAACCTTCCGCCGCCAGTTCCCGTTTGAGCACCTTGTGCGTCGCCGTCCTGGGCAGTTCGGCGAGCGTCCGGATGAACCGGGGCCGCTGCTTCGGTCCCAGATCGCCTTGCGCGACAACGAAAGCGGCGAGCTCGTCGGCGTCGATCGGCGACCGGCAGACCAGGGCGGCCATCACCTGGTCACCCACCCGCGGATCCGGCACGCCGTACACGGCGGCCTCGCTGACGGCGGGATGTCGCAGGAGCGCGCGTTCGATCGGGGCGGTGCCGAGGTTTTCGCCGTCGACGCGCAGCCAGTCGCCGAGCCGTCCCGCGAAGTAGCAGTAGCCGTCCGCGTCCAGGTACGCCAGGTCACCGGTGTGGTACATCCCGTCGCGCATCCGCTCGGCCTCGGCCGCCGGATCGCCGTAGTAACCGGCGAAGAAGCCCGGGCCACCGGTGTTGACCAGTTCGCCCACCGCCTCGGCGGCGTTGAGTAGCCTTCCGCCTTCATCGAACTCCGCCGGGGGACAGGGTTTTCCGGTCTCCGGGTCGAGGACGGCGACGCCGTCGAGCAGGCGGCCGAGCGAACCGGGCGGGGTGGAGGCGTCCCTTCCGAAGTTCACTCCGCCCTCGGTCGAACCGAAGGCGTCGACCACGTGGCAGCCGAATCGCGTGCCGAAGGCGGCGAGGTCGGCTTCCGCGCCTTCGTTGCCGTAGACCAGTTTCAGCGGGTTGTCGGCGTCGTCGTCCCGTTCGGGAGTGGTGAGCACATAGGACAGTGGCTTGCCGACGTAGTTGGCGTATGTCGCCCCGAACTTCCGGATGTCCGGCAGGAAACCGGAGGCCGAGAACCGCCGCCGCATCGCGATCCCCGCGCCAGCGGCGAGCCCGACCGACCAGCCCGCCATGATGGCGTTGGAGTGGAACATCGGCATCGACACGTACACGGTGTCCTGTGTGGACAGACCGAACCTGGTGGCCAGCATCTCGCCGGGGTAGGCGATCTTGCCGTGCGTGCACCGGACGGCCTTCGGGTCACCGCTGGTGCCGGACGTGAAGATCAGCATGAGCAGGTCTTCCGGCTTCGCGGCCACGGGCTCGAAAGCTTCTCGCGCCGGCCCCAGCTCGCTCAGCGGCAGCACCGGCACACCGGCGTCGGGCAGCAGCGGAAGGTACTTTTCCTCGGCGAACACCACCTCGCAGTCGGCCAGTGCGACGTCACGGGCCAGTGCCGCGCCCCGGCGCGTGGGGTTCAGGCCGACCAGCACGTGTCCCGAGAGCGCCGCCCCGCCGAGCAGGAACGAGAACTCGGGAACGTTGTCCGCCAGCAGCCCGAAGTGCCCGCCGGGCCGCAGGATCGCGGTGAGCGCGGCGGCGTGCCCGGCGCAGGCCCGGATGTGCTCGGCCCACGTCCAGCGCCGGTCTTCGAACAGCAGGCCGGTCGAGCGGTCCTCTGCCCGCGCGAGCAGGAGTTCCGTGACCGTGGGGGTCATGCCGGGTCCGCGGCCAGCAGGTCGCCGAGGCCCCGCAGCTGCGTGGTCGCTCCGCCCAGGGTGAACTCGAGCCGTTTCGCCGCGACGAAGTAGCGATGCAGTGTGTGGTCGACGTCGATGCCGACCCCGCCGTGGACGTGCACGGCGGTGTGCGCGACGCGATGCCCGGCCTCGGCCGTCCAGAACTTCGCCGTCGCGACCTCTTCGGCCGCCGGTAACCGTTCGCTGAGCCGCCAGGCGGCCTGCCACAACGTCAGCCGGACGGCTTCGACGTCGACGTAGGCGTCGGCGAGCCGCTGCCGCACCGCCTGGAAACTCCCGATGAGATGGCCGAACTGCTTGCGCTCCCGCGCGTACGCCGCGGTCAGCTCCAGCGCCCGTTCGACCACGCCGAGCTGCTGCGCGCAGACGCCGACCGTGCCCCGCAGTCGCAGCCATTCGCCGATGTCGCCCAAGGATGTGGCGGCCTTCGCGCCGGACAGCTCGACGAGTGCCGCGTCGGCGTGGTCGACGGTCCGCTGCGGCGAGACCGTCACGGCGTCCCGGTCGAGCAGGAACACCTGACGGCCGCCGTCGATGGCGGCTTCGACGAGGAACCCGTGCGCGAACGCGCCCGACGGCACCGCGGTCTGCGCGCCGGTCAGCCGCCAGCCGTCGCCGTCGGCCTCGGCGGTGAACCCGCACGGCACGCCGTAGTCCGGCAGCGCGACCGCGAGGACGTGGTCACCGCGCAAGACCGGGACGACCCAGCGCTCCGCGAGCCGTCCGTCGCCGAATTCGGCAACGGCGGCGGCGCCCAGGACGACCGACGTCAGATAGGGCACGGGCGCGACCGCGCGGCCGATCTCGGCCAGCACGGAACACTGCTCCAGCAGCCCGAATCCGCCACCGCCGACCGACTGCGGCAACGCGGCGTCGAGCACCCCGGCCTGGGCCAGTGAAGTCCACAGTGGAGCGTCGAAGCCGCCGGAACCGTGCGGCCCCAGCACGTCGGGGGTGACCTTGTCCGTCAGGATCCGGCGCGTGAGCGAAGCGAGATCCTGCTGCGCTTCGGTGAGCGTGAAGTCCATGGGTGTCTCCTAGCGCGTGACGGGCAGGCCGAGGGCGGTCGCGGCGATCATGTCCCGCTGGATCTCGTTGGTTCCGCCGCCGAAGGTGAGGATCAGCGAAGACCGGTGCAGCCGTTCGATCCGGCCGCGCAGCTGGGCACCGGGGGAGCCCTCGCGGACGACGGCGCCCGCGCCGAGGATCTCCATCATCAGCCGGTACGCCTCGGTCGCGAACTCCGTGCCGAAGACCTTCGTCGCCGACGCCTCCGCCGGGCCGAGCTCGCTGCTAGTGGCCGCCCAGGCGATCCGCCAGTTCCGCAGCTTCAGGTATTCGGCGTGCGTGTGGATCCGCGCCAGGTGCAGCCGCACCCACGGCTGGTCGATGACGCGCGAGCCGTCGGGCAGTTTCGTGGTCTGCGCCCAGCTCCGCACCTCGCGCAGCGACGTCTGGATCGGGGCGGCCGAGGTCAGCGCGACACGTTCGTGGTTGAGCTGGTTCGTGATGAGCGGCCAGCCCTCGTTCTCCCCGGCGACCCGGGAGGTCACCGGGACGCGCACGTCGTCGTAGTAGGTCGCGCTCGTGCCAGGACCGGCGACCGTGTGCACCTTCGTCCAGGAGAAACCGGGGGCCGAGGTCGGCACGATCAGCATGCTCAGGCCCTTGTGCCTGCGGGCGTCGGGGTCGGTGCGGGCGGCCAGCCAGACGTAGTCGGCGTACTCGATCAGGCTTGTCCACATCTTCTGGCCGTTGATGACGTAGTCGTCGCCGTCGCGGACCGCGCGGGTGCGCAGTGACGCCAGGTCGGTGCCCGCGCCCGGCTCGGAGTAGCCGATCGCGAAGTGCAGCTCGCCGGCGGCGATCTTCGGCAGGTAGAACGCCTTCTGTTCTTCGGTGCCGTAGCGCATGATCGTCGGCCCGACGGTGTTCACCGTGAGGAACGGGACGGGCACCCCCGCCGCGGCCGCCTCATCGGTGAAGATGAGCTGATCGAGCATCGGCCGGTCCTGCCCGCCGTACTCGCGGGGCCAGCCGATCGCGAGCCAGCCCGCACCGCCGAGGTCCCGGACGATTTCCTTGTACACCAGGCCGTTGCCGTACTCGCCGCCGTCACCGGCCAGAGCTTCACGGCGTTCGGGGGTCATCAGCCCGGCGAAGTACTCCCTGAGTTCCGCCGCCAGCGCCCGCTGCTCCGGCGTGTAGTCGATCCGCATCCGTCACCTCTGCCGTCGGTGCTCGTTACTGGTGCCATGGCCGCTCGCAGCGGTAGGGTAGAACCTGTTCTAGTTGTACCAGGTATGGCGGCGAGGAGGGAATATGGAGATCGACGTCGATCGCTCGCTCTGCGAGGCGAACGCGATCTGTGTCGGCTTCGTGCCCGAGGTCTTCGATCTCGACGACGACGAGGAACTTGTCCTCGCGTCGGCCGAAGTTCCACAGAATCAAGTAGAACGTGTTACTCAGGCTGTGGCGAGCTGTCCGAAAAATGCCCTGCTCATACGTGGTTAACACCGTCTATTTGCTGCTTGCATCGAGCAAGAACAGATTCTAATGTGTGCGGAGAGGCAAGGAGGCCCGGAGTGAGTTTGGACGGCAGGACGGCCATCGTGACCGGGGCCGGCGCGGGACTCGGCCGGGCCGAGGCGCTGGCGCTGGCCGCCGCGGGAGCGTCGGTGGTGGTCAACGACGTGTCGGCCGCGGCGCGGGCGGTGGCCGACGAGATCGAGGCCGAGGGCGGCAAGGCCGTCGCGGTCACCGGCGACGTGTCGGAGTCCGCGACCGCGGACGCGCTGCTCACCGCCGCCGTCGACCACTTCGGCGGGCTGCACGTCCTGGTCAACAACGCGGGCGTGCTGCGCGACCGGATGCTGTTCTCGATGTCCGACGACGAATGGGACACCGTGCTCCGGGTCCACCTTCGCGGGCATTTCCTGCTTTCGCGCAACGCCGGGGCGTACTGGCGCGACAAGTCCAAAGTGGACGGCGCGCCGGTGTACGGCCGGGTGGTCAACACCGCGTCGGAGTCGTTCCTGCTCGGCGCCCCTGGCCAGCCGAACTATGGCGCGGCCAAGGCGGGCATCGCCGCGCTCACCGTCTCCACCGCACGCGGTCTTTCCCGCTACGGCGTCCGCGCCAACGCGATCTGCCCGCGCGCCCGGACGGCGATGACCGAAGCGGTCTTCGGAGCCGACGCGCCGGAAGGGATCGACCCGCTTTCGGTCGACCACGTCGCACCGTTCGTGTCGTTCCTCTGCTCGCCCGAGGCCGATCGGGTCAACGGCCAGGTGTTCCTCGTCTACGGCGGGATGGTCGCGCTGATGCGGCCGCCGTCGGTGGAACAGCGGTTCGACACCGTCAACGGCACCTGGACCGCCGACGAACTCGCCACCAGCGTGGGCGGCTACTTCGCCGACCGCGACCCGGAGCGGATGTTCTCCGCGTCCGAGATCATGTCGCTGCCGTGAACAACAGGAACAGGTGTGGATGACGATGGGCAGGCTCGATCACAAGGTAGCGCTGATCACCGGCGGCGCCCGCGGGCAGGGCGAGGCGGCCGCGCGGCTGTTCGTCGCCGAGGGCGCGCGCGTGGTGATCGCCGACATCAACGACCTCGATGGCAAGAAGCTGGCCGCCGATCTCGGTGAGTCCGCCGTCTACCAGCATCTCGACGTCGGGGACGAGGCCGAATGGGACGCCGCGATCGAGCGCACCGTCTCGGAGTTCGGCCCGCCGACCGTACTGGTCAACAACGCGGGCATCCTGCACTTCTCGGAACTCGGCAAGACCACGCTCGCCGACTACGAACGCGTCATCCGGGTCAACCAGATCGGCGCGTTTCTCGGGATGCGTTCGGTCGTTGAACCGATGACCGGGGCCGGAGGCGGCTCCATCGTCAACGTGTCCTCAGTCGAAGGGCTCGCCGGAATGCCGTTCCTCGTCGCCTACACCGCGAGCAAGTTCGCGATCCGCGGGATGACCAAGGTCGCCGCGCTCGAACTCGGCGCGAAGAACATCCGGGTCAATTCGGTCCATCCCGGCGCGATCGACACCCCGATGGTCGCGGCCGCCGCGGGCGGGCAGAAAGTCGACATGTCGTGGGTGGGCAAGAAGGTCGCCCTCGGCCGCGTCGGGCAGCCGGAGGACATCGCGAAACTCGTGCTGTTCCTGGCCAGTGACGAAAGTTCGTACAGCACGGGCGCGGAGTTCGTCGCGGACGGCGGCGCCACGGCCACGCATGCTCTCAGATTTTGATCGGGCGCGAAGCGCCTCCGTTGAGGGTGGTGGTGGGGGCATGGATGGACTGACGCGGAGGTGCCGAGAGCAAAGTGAACACCGCTAACGCACTGGGGCGTTGACAGGTGGAGTAAGACTCGGGGCAGGCGACTGGGAGGTTCTGTGGGAGCGACGGTGTCCGTCCCCGGTACGGGTGCGCTCACACAGGTCGGCAGGCTCGCGACCCTGTCGTGGGAAGTCCTGCGCGCGATCTTCAAACGCCCGTTCCAGTTCCGCGAATGGATCCAGCAGTGCTGGTTCTTCGCCAGTGTCACCATCCTGCCGACGGCGCTGGTGGCGATCCCGTTCGGCGCCGTCATCGCGTTGCAGCTGGGCTCGCTGACGCAGCAGATCGGCGCGCAGTCGTTCACCGGCGCGGCCAGCGCGCTCGCGATCGTGCAGCAGGCGAGCCCGCTGATCACCGCGCTGCTCGTGGCGGGCGCGGGCGGCAGCGCGGTCTGCGCCGACATCGGCGCCCGCAAGATCCGCGAAGAGATCGACGCGATGGAGGTACTCGGGGTCAACCCGATCCAGCGCCTGATCGTGCCCCGCGTACTCGCCGCGATCGTGGTTTCGGTGCTGCTGAACGGTTTGGTCAGCGTCGTCGGTGTGCTCGGCGGCTACTTCTTCAACGTCGTCATGCAGGGCGGCACCCCCGGCGCGTACCTCGCCAGCTTCAACGCGCTCGCCCAGGTGCCGGATCTGTGGATCAGCGAGATCAAGGCGCTCCTGTACGGTTTCGTCGCCGGGGTGGTCGCGGCGTTCCGCGGGCTGAACCCGGCGGGCGGGCCGAAGGGCGTCGGCGACGCGGTGAACCAGGCCGTGGTCATCACGTTCCTGCTGCTGTTCCTGATCAACGTCGTGCTGACCGCGATCTACCTGCGGATCGTCCCGCCGAAGGCGATGTGACATGGCAGGTGAACCCGCTGTTTCGGACCGGACGCTCGAAATCATCGCGCGTCCCGGCGCGATGCTGGAAGGCTTCGGCGGCCAGCTGTCGTTCTACTTCCGCGCGCTGGCCTGGACCCCGCGCACGATCCGGCGCTACGGCCGCGAGATCTTCCGCCTGCTGACCGAGGTCAGCTTCGGCACCGGCGCGCTCGCGGTGATCGGCGGGACGCTCGGCGTGATGATCGGGATGACGCTGTTCACCGGTCTCATCGTCGGTCTGCAGGGCTACTCCGCGCTGAACCAGCTCGGCACCGCCGCGCTCACCGGGTTCATCTCGGCGTACTTCAACACCCGCGAGGTCGCGCCGCTTTCGGCCGGGCTGGCGCTTTCGGCCACCGTCGGCTGCGGGTTCACCGCGCAACTCGGCGCGATGAAGATCTCCGAGGAGATCGACGCGCTCGAAGTGATGGGCGTGCCGAGCCTGCCGTACCTGGTGACGACGCGGGTGATCGCCGGCGTCACCGCGGTCATCCCGCTCTACGCCGTCGGCCTGCTTTCGTCGTACCTCGCCTCGCGGCAGATCACGATCTGGCTCTACGGCCAGTCGTCGGGCACCTACGACCACTACTTCACGCTGTTCCTGCCGCCCGAGGACGTGCTCTGGTCGTTCCTCAAGGTGATCATCTTCAGCGTGCTCGTCATCCTGTCGCACTGCTACTACGGCTACACCGCCAGCGGTGGGCCCGCCGGGGTCGGCGTCGCGGTCGGGCGCGCGGTGCGGACGTCGATCGTGCTGATCTCGGTCCTCGACTTCTTCCTCAGCCTCGCGATCTGGGGCGCCACGACGACGGTGAGGATTTCCGGGTGAACAGGAGGACTCTGCTGCAGCGGCTCCGGCACCAGGTGCTGGGGCTGATCTTCCTCGTGGTGGTCGTGCTGTTCTTCGTCACCACCATCGCCTTCTACCAGAAGGCCTTCACCACCGTGACCCTGGTGAAACTGGAGACCGACCGCATCGGCAACCAGATGCGCGTGGGCGCGGACGTGAAGGTGCGCGGGATGGTCGTCGGCGAGGTCCGGACGATCCAGGCGCACGGCGATCGCGCGACGATGGAACTGGCGCTGCAACCGGACAAGACGTCGGTCATCCCGTCGAACGTGTCCGCGCGGCTGCTGCCCAAGACGTTGTTCGGCGAACGGTATGTCGCTTTGCAGATACCGAACAAGCCGGAGCGGCACATCGCCGAGGGCGACGTCATCCCGCAGGACCGCAGCAGTAGCGCGATCGAGCTGGAAACCGTGCTCGGCAACGTGATGCCGCTGCTGCAGGCCGTCCAGCCGGAGAAGATGGCCAGCACGCTCAACGCCGTCGCGTCCGCTTTGGACGGTCAGGGCAAGCAGCTCGGCGCGACGCTGGCGGGGCTTTCGGGCTATCTCGGCAAGGTGAACCCGTCGCTGCCCGACCTCAAGGCCGACATCACCGGGCTGGCCGACGCCGCCGCCGTCTACGACAAGGCCGCGCCGGATCTGCTGGCCGCGCTTTCGGACCTGACCACCACGAGCAAGACCCTGGTCGAGAGCCAGCGCGGACTCGCCGACGTGTATTCGACGGTGACCGCGGCCTCGATCGACCTGACGAGTTTCCTGAAAGTGAATCAGGACAACCTGATCCGCCTCACCACCAACCTCCAGCCCACCTTGGACGTCTTCGCGAAGTACGCGCCGGAGTACCCGTGCCTGCTCAAGCAGCTGGCCGAATCGGTGCCCCGCGCGGAACTCGCGTTCGGCAAGGGGACCGCGCATCCCGAGGTCAGCCGGGTGACCATCGAGTTCACGCCGAGCCGGGGCAAGTACCTGCCCGGCGTCGACGAGCCGAAGTACAACGACAAACGCGGCCCGCGCTGCTACCCCCAGGTGCCGCCGCCGGGCCGCTGGCCGCAGTACCCGCCGGACGGCGCCATCGACGACGGGTCCTCGAAACCCGCGCCGCCGCGCGATCCCGACGGCACCCTGCCCTCGAACGGGACCGTGCCTTCGGGCGGGAGCGCGGGCGGTTCGGTGATCAACACGCCGGACGAGCAGCGGCTGATCGACCTCCTCGTGTCGCCGGCGATGGGCACGACGCCGGATCAGGTGCCGAACTGGGGGAGTCTGCTGGTGGGGCCGCTGTACCGCGGGGCGGAGGTGGAACTCAGGTGAGCTGTGCAGGAAAGGTGCGGTCGGAGCCGAACCTGCGGACACGTGTGGGTACAGCTGGTCGTGAGTGGCGATTCGGGGTGGAACCCGAATCGCCACCCCCCACCCCCTCTACCCCCCCCGGAACAATTTTGCCGGGTTGGGGGGGTCTCAATGAACGAAAGTCTGGACGTTTTTTCCCCACGCCCC
>NZ_JBWKEB010000020.1:132612-133479 GCF_056435665.1 Amycolatopsis sp. NPDC043887 | reverse complement strand
CGACGACCTCCACGAAGCCTTCCTCACCATCGGCTGCGCCATTATCTGCTGGCGCCGACTCAAAGCCCACTCATTCTGTTAGGACCCCTTAGTCCTCTGAATGCGGTCCTTGCACACGCAACTACCGCATTCAGAGGACTAAATGCGGGGAGTTAGGAGGGTGCGGACGGAGGTTTCGAGGGAAGGTAGGAGGGCGGCCGGGTCGGTGGACGTGAGCATCCGGTTCGCGAAGCCGTCGGAGAGGGCGAGGACGGCGTCGGCCAGGTCGGAGGCCGCGAGGTCGTCGCGGACATGGCCCGCCGACTGCGCTTTCGAGAGGTACTGGGCCGTGATTTCCGCGAGCTCGTCGTAGCCGGTGCGGATGAACTCGGCCCACGACGGCCGGACGGCGGCGCGGGCGGTGAAGGCGTTGATGACGATCACCTCCGCGCGGCGCTGCTCGTCGAGTGGCATCGCCTCGACCAGCAGGCGCAGCAGCAGGTCGAGCAGGTCGCCGGACTGATCGAGGGTTTCCCAGCGCTGCTTCAGGAACTCGCTGGTCATGTCGAGGGCGAAGCGGAACAGATCTTCCTTGGTGGAGAAGTACTTCTGCACCGCGCCCGCGGACACCCCGGCTTCCATGGCGACCGAGCGCACGCTCACGGCCTCGACGCCTTCACGCGCGACGATGCGCAGGAGGGCGCCCGCGATCTCTCGGCGGCGTTCGGCGTGGTCGACGATCTTCGGCACGACCGAATCCTCCCCTCTGCTCGCCGACTAGGTCAGGTGGGTCGTGGGGGGGGGTTTTGGGTGGGAACCAAAAAACCCCCCCCCACCCCCCCTTGCCGGGCCCCCCTTTCCCGTTCAAAACTTTTCGAACACACCCTC